>JAFQSS010000002.1 GCA_017409455.1 Clostridia bacterium
AACTTTTGAAACAGTAACTGAATAACAAAACGACAAAATACGAGGGTCTTACCACGGGGACGGAGATATTGGTAAAATACATTTAAATTTTTACCATTATCTCCGTCCCCGTGGTAAGACCCTCGTCTTTTTTCGTTTTCTTATTCAGTTACTGTTTCAACAGTTTCAGCTTGTTGTTCTTCTTCGCCTTCAACTTTAATAGAAACATCTTGATATCTTTTCATACCAGTACCAGCTGGGATAAGTTTACCAATAATTACATTTTCTTTTAATCCAATTAAGTCATCTTCTTTACCTTTAATAGCTGCTTCTGTTAATACTCTTGTTGTCTCTTGGAATGAAGCTGCTGATAAGAAGCTGTCTGTAGCCAATGATGCTTTTGTAATTCCAAGTAATACTCTCTTACCTGTTGCTGGACGTTTTTCTTCTTTAATTGCTTTTTCGTTATTATCTTCAAAGTCATACATATCAACTAAAGAACCTGGGAACATTCCTGTATCTCCACCATCTTCAACTCTAACTTTTCTAAGCATTTGTCTTGCAATTACTTCAATGTGTTTATCATTAATATCAACACCTTGGTTTCTATATACTTTTTGAACTTCAGAAATTACATATTCGAATACTCCTTCTGGTCCTTTGATTGCAAGTATTTCAGCCGGATTTATTGAACCTTCGATAAGAGCTTGTGCAGCTTTTACTTCATCTCCATCTTTTACTTTTAATTTTGAACCAAATGGTATTGTATATGTCCTTGCATCATCTTTAGATTTAACAATAACTTCTTTCTTTTTCTTTGTTTCAGAGATTTTAACTTTACCATCAATTTCTGTGATAACAGCTAATCCCTTTGGTTTTCTAGCTTCGAAAATTTCTTCAACCCTTGGAAGACCTTGAGTAATATCTGCAACACCAGCAACACCACCAGAGTGGATAGTTCTCATGGTTAACTGTGTACCAGGTTCACCAATTGATTGAGCTGCTATAATACCAATAGATTCTCCTATTGAAACTTCTTCTCTTCTTGCTAGTCCCATACCGTAACATTTTTGACATACACCATGTTTGCTTCTACATCCAATTACTGAACGTACTTGAACTTCTGTTATGCCTGCATTTACGATTTGTTTTGCTAGTTCTTTATTTATCATTGTATTTGTATCTACAATTATTTCTCCTGTTTCAGGATGTACAACATCATTTAATGGGAATCTTCCTTCTAATCTTTCTTCTAGTTTTTCTACTACTTGATTTCCATCTTTGATATCTTCTAATAACAATCCATCATGAGTTCCACAATCATGATCTCTTACAATTATATCTTGAGCTACGTCTACAAGTCTTCTTGTTAAATATCCAGAGTCAGCTGTTCTTAAAGCTGTATCTGAAAGACCTTTACGAGCACCGTGTGATGATATGAAGTATTCTAGAGCATCTAGACCTTCACGGAAACATGATTTAATTGGAATTTCAACCGCTTTACCTGTAGTACTTGCCATAAGTCCACGCATACCTGCAATTTGTCTTAATTGGTTCATATTACCACGGGCACCTGATTTAACCATCATGTATATTGGGTTTAATGCATCAAAGTTTTCTTCCATCGCTTTACTTACGTCACTTGTAGCTTTATCCCAAATTCCAACAACTGATTTATATCTTTCATCATCAGTTATTAAACCTCTTCTATATTGATTTCTAACTTTTTCAACTTGTTTTTCAGCATCTGCTAATATAGTTGCTTTAGCTTCAGGAACTTCAACGTCTGCAGCTGAGAATGTAATACCAGCTAATGTTGAATATTTAAATCCTAATGCTTTAATATAATCTATTACTTCTGCTGATTCTGTAAGTCCATGTTTGTCTATTACTCTTTCAATAATTGTTCCCATTGATTTTTTCATTACTGGGAAGTCTATTTCATATTGGAATGCATCTTCGTTTCTATCGATAAATCCTAAATCTTGTGGAATACCTTGGTTGAATATAATTCTACCAACACTTGTTTCAATCTTTTTAGATTTCATTTCACCATCAATTTCTTTGGTTATTCTTACAAAGATTTTTGCATGTATTCCAACTGCACCATTTTGGAATGCCATTATAGCTTCATCAGGGTCTTTGAAGTATTTTCCTTCACCTAATTCACCATCAATTGTCATTGTTAGATAATAACTTCCTAAAATCATGTCAAGTCTTGGTACTGCTACTGGCTTACCATCTTGTGGTTTTAATAAGTTATTTGTTGCAAGCATTAAATATCTTGCTTCTGCTTGTGCTTCTGGTGTTAATGGTAAGTGAACTGCCATTTGGTCACCATCGAAGTCAGCATTAAATGCTTCACATACTAATGCATGTAGTTTGATTGCTCTACCTTCTACTAAAACTGGTTCAAATGCTTGTATACCTAGTCTGTGTAGTGTAGGTGCACGGTTAAGCATTACTGGATGGTCTTTAATTACTTCTTCAAGTATTCCCCATACCTCTGGGCTTAATCTTTCTACCATTCTTTTTGCACTCTTAATATTATGTGCCATATGTCTTCCAACTAACTCTCTCATTACAAATGGTTTAAATAATTCGATAGCCATTTCTTTTGGAAGTCCACATTGATATATTTTTAGTTCTGGTCCTACTACAATTACTGAACGTCCTGAGTAGTCAACCCTTTTTCCTAATAGGTTTTGACGGAATCTACCTTGTTTTCCTTTTAATAAATCTGATAAAGATTTAAGTGGTCTGTTTCCAGCTCCTGTAACAGGTCTTCCTCTTCTTGAGTTATCTATTAGGGCATCTACTGATTCTTGTAACATTCTTTTTTCATTTCTTACAATGATTTCTGGTGCTCCAAGTTCAAGTAGTCTTTTTAATCTGTTATTTCTGTTTATAACTCTTCTATATAGGTCATTTAAATCTGATGTTGCAAATCTACCACCATCTAATTGTACCATTGGTCTTAAATCTGGTGGAATTACTGGTACAACATTCATTACCATCCATTCAGGTCTGTTTCCAGATTTTCTGAATGCTTCTACTGTATCTAATCTTTTTACTAATTTTGCTTTTCTTTGTTCACTAGCTGTTTCTAGGTCTTTTTCTATTTCAGCTGTTAATTTTTCTAAATCAATTTCTTCTAGTAATTTTCTTAATGCCTCTGCCCCCATTTCAGCTTTAAATGATTTTCTACCATATTTTTCTTCTGCTTCATGGTATTCTTTCTCATTTAAAATTTGGCATTTTTCTAGTCCAGATGTTCCTTTGTCTGTAACTATGTATGATGCAAAATATACTACTTTTTCAAGATTTCTTGGTGATATATCTAGCATAAGTGCAATTCTACTTGGAATTCCTTTGAAATACCAAATATGTGCAACTGGTGCTGCTAATTCAATATGTCCCATTCTTTCTCTTCTAACTTTTGATTTTGTAACTTCAACACCACATCTGTCACAAACTATTCCTTTATATCTTACTCTTTTATATTTACCACAGTGACATTCCCAATCTTTTGTTGGTCCAAATATTTTTTCACAAAATAGACCATCTTTTTCTGGTTTTAATGTTCTGTAGTTTATTGTCTCAGGTTTTTTAACTTCACCTTTTGACCATTCTCTTACTTTCTCATCTGATGCTATTCCTATTCTTATTTTGTTGAATATCTCTAATTCATCCATCTTTATTAGATGTCCCCCTTCTCTAATTTTTGGGTACTTTAGAACAAGTTTCAAACTATACACCGCTGCACAATATTTTTATGTAGTTCTCACTTTTCTAAAATCTATTTAATTAAATTTCATAAAACGAAGTAAATTAGGTATATTACTAGGCAATTCGGAAGAAAAATCCGCAGTCGTACTTTGTGTACGTCGAGGAATTTTTCTTTCGAATTAACGACGTAAGATGCCTGATTTAAGTCGTTTTTATTCTATTATGTCGTTATCATTATCCAAATTGTCATTAGCTAAATCGCTATCATAAATGCTCTCATCATCTTCTAAATCCTCACCATCAAATAATTCATCACTGTCATCATCAAGCATTTCTTCATCTTCTTCAGAATATCCATCTTCCAAATCTTCATGGATAAGAACATCATCCTCTGTTAAAGCTCTACCTTCAGCTGTTTCATCATATTCAATTCCATCTTCAATATTTTCTTTTAATTCAAGTTCTTCATTATTTTCAGTAAATAATTTTATATCTAATCCTAAAGCTTGAAGTTCTTTAACTAAAACTTTAAAGCTTTCTGGAACTCCTGGTTCAGGAATGTTTTCACCTTTAACTATGGCTTCATATGCTTTTACACGTCCTATTGTATCATCTGATTTAACAGTTAATATTTCTTGTAGTGTATAAGCAGCACCATAAGCTTCAAGTGCCCAAACTTCCATCTCTCCGAAACGTTGTCCACCGAATTGAGCTTTACCTCCAAGTGGTTGTTGTGTTACAAGTGAGTATGGTCCAGTTGAACGAGCATGTATTTTGTCATCTACTAAGTGATGTAGTTTTAACATATACATTACACCAACTGTAATTGGTTTATCAAATGGTTCACCAGTTCTTCCATCATATAATACTGATTTTCCATCTGGTGTTAATCCTGCTTCTTTTAATGCTTCTTCGATTTGTTCTTCAGTAGCACCATCAAATACAGGTGTTGATACTTTCCATCCTAATTCTCTTGCAGCTGAACCTAAGTGAACTTCTAATATTTGTCCAAGGTTCATACGAGAAGGTATACCTAATGGATTTAATAAAATGTCTACTGGTGTTCCATCTGGTAAGAATGGCATATCTTCTGTTGGTAATATTCTTGAAATTACACCTTTATTACCATGACGTCCAGCCATTTTATCTCCAACTGAAATTTTTCTCTTTGTTGCTATATAACATCTTATTACTTGATTTACTCCAGGTCCTAATTCTTCTGAATTATCTCTAGTAAATATTTTTACATCTACTATTGTTCCAGCTTCTCCGTGTGGTACACGTAATGAAGTATCTCTTACTTCTCTAGCTTTTTCACCAAATATGGCACGAAGTAATCTTTCTTCTGCTGTTAGTTCTGTTTCTCCTTTTGGAGTTACTTTACCAACTAATATATCTCCAGGTCTTACTTCAGCACCAATTCTTATGATTCCGTTTTCATCTAGGTCTTTTAATGCATCATCACCAACATTCGGGATGTCTCTTGTAATTTCTTCTGCACCTAGTTTTGTATCACGGCATTCACAATCATATTCTTCTATATGTATTGATGTAAATACATCTTCTTGTACTAATCTTTCATTTAGAAGGATAGCATCTTCATAGTTGTAACCTTCCCATGTTGAGAATGCTACTAATACGTTTTTACCTAAAGCCATTTCTCCATCTTTTGTTGATGGTCCATCTGCTATAGTATCTCCTTTTTTAACTTTTTCACCTTTTACAACTATTGGTTTTTGGTTAATACATGTTCCACCATTTGTTCTTTTGAACTTACGTAAGTTATGTACAACTGTTTTTCCATTGTTGTATTTCATTATGATACTATCACCAGTAACTTTTTCTACAACACCATCATCTTCTGCTAATACAAGTATTCCAGAATCTTTTGCTGCTCTATATTCTATACCTGTTGCAATTATTGGTGCTTCTGTTGTCATTAGGGGAACCGCTTGACGTTGCATGTTTGATCCCATCAATGATCTCTTAGCATCATCATTTTCTAAGAATGGAATCATTGCTGCAGCAATTGATACTAATTGTTTTGGTGATACATCTATATATTGTACCAATTCTTTATCAACTTCTGTAATTTCATTTTGATGTCTTACACGTATACGTTTATTTACAAATTCACCATTTTCGTCCATAGGTTCAGAAGCTTGAGCTATTATGTAGTTATCTTCTACATCTGCACTCATATATTCTACAATGTCTGTTACTCTATGTGTTTCTGGATCTATTTTTCTATATGGAGTTTCAATAAATCCATATTCATTTATATTTGCAAATGATGATAAAGCCGAAATCAATCCAATGTTTGGTCCTTCAGGTGATTCTATTGGACATAATCTACCATAATGTGTATAGTGAATATCACGTACCTCGAATCCAGCTCTTTCCCTTGAAAGTCCTCCAGGTCCTAATGCTGAAATTCTTCTTTTATGTGTTAATTCTGAAAGCGGATTTGTTTGGTCCATGAATTGTGATAATTGTGAGCTTCCAAAGAATTCTCTTATTGATGATGTTATTGGTTTTGTATTTATTAATGTTTGTGGTGTTATAACATCTAAGTCTTGAATTGTCATTCTTTCACGAACTACTCTTTCAAGTCTTGTTAAACCAATTCTGAATTGATTTTGCAATAATTCTCCAACACTTCTTATTCTACGGTTTGCCAAATGGTCTATATCATCTTTTTTGCCTAATCCATGATACATGTTTAGTAAATAGTTTACAGATGCGATGATATCTTCTGTTGTTATGTGTTTTGGTACTAATTCATCATATCTTTCAGCTATTGTTTTCACTAAATCTTCTTCACTTGTATTTTCCATAATGTTTTTTAATACTTCATAATTTACTTCTTCTTTGAAGTGTAATTTGCTTAAATCAACATTTGGTAATACTTTGTGAATATTTACTATTCCATTTCCTATTACTCTTACTTTTTTGTCTCCAAGCTTAATGTCTACTATATTTATTCCTGCATTTTGAATATCTTCTGCAACTTCTGGTGTAATTATTTCTCCAGCAGCTACAAAAACTTCACCTGTTTCTTTGTCCATGATGTCTTCAAATGCAACTTGATTTTTGATTCTATTTGCTATGCTTAATTTTTGGTTGAATTTATATCTTCCAACTTTTGCTAAGTCATATCTTCTATTATCAAAGAATAATCCATTAAACAAACTTCTTGCAGCTTCTACAGTTGGAAGTTCTCCTGGTCTTAATTTTTTATAGATTTCAATTAATGCTTCTTCAGAAGTTTTAATTGGATCTTTTTGAATTGTTGTTTCTAGTAAGTTTTCTTCTCCAAATAATGTTCTTATTTGGTCATCTGATACTACTCCTAACGCTCTTAAAAGTGTTGTAACAGGGATTTTTCTTGTTCTGTCTACACGTACCCAGTACATATCATTTCCATCTGTTTCATATTCAATCCATGCCCCTCTTAATGGCATTACTGTTGATGTATATGTTTTCTTTCCTGTTTTTGTGTCAAATATTTCATCATAGTAACATCCTGGTGAACGTACTAATTGGCTTACTACAACTCTTTCTGCACCATTTATGATGAATGTTCCACTTTCTGTCATTAATGGAAAATCACCTAAATAGATTTCTTGTTCTTTGATTTCTCCAGATTCACGGTTTATTAATCTTACTTTTACGTGTAATCTTGTTGAATATGTAGCATCTCTTTCTTTTGCTTCTTCTTCAGTGTATTTTGTTTTGTCTTCCATGTAATAATCGAAAAATTCTAGAACTAAGTTTCCTGAGTAGTCAATTATTGGTGAAATATCTCTTAATACTTCTCCAAGACCTTCTTCTACGAACCAGTCATATGAGGCTTTTTGTACCTCGATTAAGTTTGGCATTTCAATATAATCGCCAACCTTTGAAAAATCTTTACGAGTAGTTTTTTCAAACTTAACTTCTTTGATTTTCAAATAAATCACTCCTTATTAAAAATTAAGCAGCTTATATTTTTATTTTTTAGAAAAGTCCCCTCTTTAAACATGCCTCCATAAAGTTTTGATTATTGTCTGCTTCTACAATTTTCTCTGCTTTATTTTGTGTATGTCCAATTCTTACTTTTCTAATTTAAATTAAAAAACTATTGAATTAATTTTGCGGCAATTGTTTTTCGCATAAATATACGTTTAATATCATATCACATTTTAGTGTGATTTGTCAATGAATTTCAGGGATTTTCTTCATTTTTATTGCAATAATTTTAAAGTTATGCTATAATTATGCAGATTAGGCAATTGCCATTATATTTTTTACTTTTACACTAACTAGTGGAGGTTTTTATGGAAAGTCAAATTATGAATATTCTTCGTTTTATAACACTAATCGTAATATACACAATTATACAGCTTCAAAATCTAAATTTTATGGATGTTTTTTACTTCGTGATACCTATAGTTATGTTTTTGTGGCCGATTACTAATGTTGCTCTCAGAAAAAATCGTTTTTCTGAGAACCTCTTATGTAATATTGTAAACGTGGCATCACCAATTCTTGTTTTAATAGGATTTGCATTCTATATAATTCACTTAATTATTAACAAGAGTTTCTACTTAATTCCTATCAGTTTACTCACAATTCATACTTGGTATCGATTCGCATCACATTCATTAAAACGGTTTAAAAACTTCATTTCAAGAAGAAAGTATAATATTGACGCAAAAGCGAGCCATTAATATTGGCTCGCTTTTATTATATTATTTTCTAGAATCAGGCATTGATATTTAGCCTAATGTTCCTACGGAATTTGATTTCATTCAACTCTTTTCTAAACTAAATTATTTTGATAAAAAATAAATCCACTAAAAATTCACGTACTCTTGAACTGGCATAAAAAATAAAAATCACACTAAATTTAGTATGCAAATATATTACCAGCAAATTTATATTTTAGCAATATTTTTGTTCTAACTTCTTGACTTTTTTATATGTTATAGTAAAATAATATAAGTTGAATTCGAAGGAGGAAAATCATGGCAAGTTTACCATTAATTATAAAATATTTATTAACAGGTTTTATAGGAATGTTACCAATTGTAGAATTAAGAGGAGCAATTCCAATAGGAGTATTATCATTCCAATTAACATATATAGAATCTTTTGTATGTAGTTTTATAGGAAATATATTACCTGTATATTTTATAGTAAAATTCATAAGACCTTTATTTGATTTTTTCGGAAGATGGAAGATATTTAAAGTTATAATAGATTGGGCTACTGAAAAAGCAACAAATCACATTAAAGAAAATGAAAAATTGCAAAATGCAGTTTCTGTTGGTTTATTTTTATTTGTAGCAATCCCATTACCAGGAACAGGAGCTTGGGTTGGATCTTTAATAGCAAATTTCTTAGATTTACCACCCAAAAAAGCAATTCCACCAATAATTGCAGGTGTTTTAACTGCTGGTATTATAATGCTTGCAGGAACAGCTGTTGTAGATGGGGGACTTCAAGTATTATTTCAAAGAGGTTAATAATTAATAAATATGCACCTATATTTAGGTGCATATTTATTTCTTTTTATGTTATAAAATTATTGCATAAGGAGGAATTTTATGAACAAATTAAAAATACCAGAAAATCATAGCGGAGTAAGTAAAACTCTACGCTTGCCAGAAAATATTGTAGAAGATGTACAAAATTTAGCAGACCTAAAAAATCTCTCTTTTAACAAAACAATTATTACTTTACTTGAATTCAGTTTAGATAATCTTGACGATAATGACAAACAAGTTCTAAAAAATAAACGTAATTAAATATAAAAAACTAAGATTTTCAGAACCCGAAAATCTTAGTTTTATTTTATATACTAATTTCTATTTGTGTATCATTATCTAAGAATAAATTTAATTTATTTTCACCAATTTCAATTTGATATACTTGATTTAAATTTAATGATAAATATATTTCTTTAAGTTCATCTCTAAAATTTAAAATATCATCTTGTATTTTATACATTAATTTATCCATAAAAAATTGATTGATTATAAATCCTTTCTGGCTTATTTTTATAGGCTTTTGTTTTAATTTATCTAGGCATTTTTCAATTTTTACAATCATTTGATTATTCATCTTTTTTCCTTCTTTCTAAGTTATATTTTTCCTTTATTAAAGATTTTTATTCCTTTCCACCTCATCTCTTTGCGCACAATAAAAACTTACATACATGATAAGTGCTTATTTTCATTTGATTGTAAATTAATAGATAAAAAAACTCATATCAATTCTTAATTGACATGAGTTTATATTAACATTATTTATTTTCTTTTTCAATACTTTTAATTATATTTCTTACTGATTTTAAAATCAAGATAATCATTTACTAGTATTTTTAATACTGCTGCTACTGGCACTCCTAAGAACATTCCTAATACCCCAAAATATGCGCCCCCTACTGTTACTGCAAAAATTACAAGTAATGGACTTATCTCTAATGAATTTCCTATTATTTTTGGATTAATTATATTTGAATCTATTTGTTGTAAAATTATAACTACGATTGCCATTATTATCGCTTGTGATAATCCACCTGTTATTATAGTAATTATTATACTTATTATAACTGCTATAATTGCTCCAAAATAAGGTATTATATTAAATAATCCTATTATAAATCCAAGTAGAATTGAATATTTTACTCCTATTATACTCATTGCAATTGTTACTAAAATTCCAACTATAATTGCATCTATTAATTGACTACTTATAAATTTGAAAAATATATCATTAGTATGATCCATATATTTTGCTATTTTAGTACATGTTTTTTCATCAAAAATTGCTATTGCTAATTTTGCAAAAAATCTTCCAATTGCGCCTCTTTGTAATAAAATATATACAGATACAACAATTGTTACAAATACATCAAATATTCCACTTGCAACACCTAAAACACTTTTTACATATGTAGTAATTTTTTCAGGATTTAAATATTCCATAAAATTAATGTTTTGTATTGCATTCCCTAGACTTTTTACCCCATCTGTAACTATGTCACTTTTTAAGAATGAATCTTCTGGCAATGCATTTAATTTATTTATTGTAGTATTCCAATATCCTTGTAAATTACTTACTAATTCTACTATACTATCTGTTATTACAGGTAATATAACATTTACTACTAACATTATTACTAAAATTGCTAATATATATGTTAATAATACACTTATTCCTCTTGCTTTCTTTTTCAAAACTTTACTTTTGGCAAATGTTTTTTCTATTCTTGATGCTGGAATATATAATAAATATGCTAATAAGGTTCCTGATAAAAATGGTGTTATTATATTAAAGAAATTGCCTATTGCTCCACCTATTGCTGCAAAATTATCTAATATTTTATATACTACTATTACTGCTAATCCTAGTAAAAACCAATACATCCATTTTGACATATTTTTTCTTATTTCTTTCATATGTTTTCCTCCTAAAATTCAATCTCTAATCCTACAGGACAATGATCACTACCATAAATTTCTGGATAAATTGTAGCTTCTCTAATTTTTGTTTCTATATTTTTTGATGTTATAAAATAATCAATTCTCCAGCCTATGTTTTTCTCTCTTGCTCTCCCCATATACGACCACCAACTATAAGCTTCTGTCTTGTCTGGGTGTAGATATCTGAAACTATCTGTAAATCCTGCATCTAGCAGCTCTGTCATTTTACCTCTTTCCTCATCTGTGAATCCTGCATTTCTTCTATTACTTTTCGGATTTTTTAAGTCTATTTCTTTATGCGCTACATTTAAGTCTCCACATACTATTACAGGTTTTGTTTCATTTAGTTTTAATAGATATTTTCTTATTTCATCTTCCCAAATCATTCTATAATCTAGTCTTTCTAATTCTCTTTTTGCATTTGGCGTATATATTGTTATCATATAAAACTTTTCAAATTCTAATGTTATTACTCTTCCTTCTTTGTCGTGTTCTTCTATTCCGATTCCATATGTTACTTTTATTGGTTCTTTTTTTGTAAATATCGCTGTTCCTGAATAACCTTTTTTCTCTGCACTGTTCCAGTAACTTTTGTATCCTTCAAATTCTAAGTCTACTTGGTCTGGTTGGCATTTTGTTTCTTGCAAACAAAATATATCTGCATCTATTTCTTTGAAAAAGTCTGCAAATCCTTTTGTTAAACATGCTCTTATTCCATTTACATTCCATGAGATTAGTTTCATATCATTTCTCTCCTCGCGAGTATTATAACATAAATCTTTTTTAAAATAAATATATATTCAAAAAAATTCAGGGACAGACACATTTGTTTCAAATTTCTTCGAAATTCGAAAACAAATAGCATCTGTCCCTTCTATATTCTTTTTATTGAAGTTGTTTCATAACTTCTTCAGCAAAGTTTTCTTCTTTTTTCTCGATTCCTTCACCTTTTTCAAATCTTGCAAATTCTACTATTGTAGCATCTTTTAATACTTGAGATACTTTCATACTTGGATCTTTTACGAATGCTTGATCTACTAAGCAGATTTCTTCATAGAATTTGTTTATTCTTCCCATAACTATTTTTTCAGCTATAGCTTCTGGTTTTCCTTCATTCATTGTTTGTGCTTTTAGAATTTCTTTTTCTTTTTCAACTCTTTCAGCTGGAACTGAATTTCTATCTAAAAATTCTGGTTTTGCAGCTGCTATTTGCATACAAACATCTTTTGCTAATTCTTTGTTAGCATTTGTCATGTTAACTAGAACAGCTATTTTTCCATCTCCATGGATATATTTTTCAACTAATCCTTGTGATTCAAATCTAGCAAATCTTCTGATTGACATGTTTTCTCCGATTGTTGCTATTTTATCTATTAATACTTCATTAACTGTTTTTCCTTCTACTGCTAATGATGGTTGTGCTAATAATTCTTCAACTGTTGCTGGATTGTTTACTACAACTTGTTTTGCAACATCCATTACAAATGTTCTGAATTCTTCGTTTTTAGCAACGAAGTCTGTTTCTGAGTTTACTTCAACTACAGCTCCTACTTTTCCGTCTTCAGCAATATATGCTTCTACCATTCCTTCAGCAGCTACTCTTCCTGATTTCTTAGCAGCTTTTGCTATTCCTCTTTCACGTAAAAGCTCTGCAGCTTTTTCTAAATCTCCATCTGTTTCTGTTAAAACTTTTTTGCAGTCCATCATTCCTGCACCTGTTTTTTCTCTTAACTCTTTAACTAATGATGCTGTTATCATATAAAATCCTCCTTTATATATAAATATAGAGTAGAGCAGTATAGCCCTACTCTGTTTATTAAAAACATTTTATTATTCTTCAACTGTTTCTTCAGCTTCAGCAACAACTTGTTCCATTGTTTCAACTTCTTCTGTTACATCTTGTTCTGCTGCTGGTTCAAAACTTTCACCTTGTTTTCCTTCGATAACTGCATTTGCCATAACATCAGCTATTAATTTAACTGCTCTTATAGCGTCATCATTTCCTGGAATTGGGTAATCTAAGTCTTCTGGATTGCAGTTTGTATCTACAATTCCTACTACTGGAATGTTTAATTTTTTAGCTTCTAATATAGCTATTCTTTCTTTTTTAGGATCTACTAAGAATATAACTCCTGGTAATTTGTCCATATCTTTGATTCCACCAAGATTTTTTTCTAGTTTTTCCATTTCTTTTTTTAGTAATATTACTTCTTTTTTAGGTAATACTTCAAATGTACCATCTTGTTCCATTGTTTCAAGATCTTTTAATCTTTGAATTCTTTTTTGAATTGTATCAAAGTTTGTTAGCATTCCTCCTAACCATCTTTGATCTACATAGTACATTCCGCTCTTAATTGCTGCATCTTTCATGCATTCTTGAGCTTGTTTTTTTGTTCCAACAAATAGAACTGTTTTTCCTTCTTCTACTTGTTCTTTGATGAATTCATATGCTTCATCAATTTTCTTTGAAGCTTTTTGTAAATCGATGATGTGGATACCATTTCTAGCTTGGAATATGTATTCAGCCATTCTTGGGTCCCATCTTCTTGTTTGATGTCCAAAGTGAACACCAGCTTCTAGTAATTGTTTCATTGCAACTACTGCCATTTTAATTTCCTCCTTTTTGGTTATAACATCCATAAAGTTTCAACATTTATATGGACCTATTTTAGGCACTCCCATATAAACTCCTCTCTATGTGTCTTTTACACGCTAAATATTATACCACATTTTCCAGAAAAATCAATAGTTTTTAACACATTTTTCTAATAATTTTATTTTTGTTTCTTGATTTGTATCTATTTTAGCTTTAGTTCCTATTGGAATTACAGTTTTTCTTTCTATATGTCCAAAATTTTCGGATTTTATAATTGGACCTTTGAACTCATCACCAATTACATCTAGTAATATTTTTTCTAATTGAACTCCACTTTCATGTGTATAATTTCCAATCCAAATTCCTTTAACTTTATCAAAAACTCCATTTTGTTTCATATAATATAAGAAGTTATTTGCCAATTCTGGACCAGTTTCAAACCCAAGTTCTTCTAAAAATAATATTTTATCAGTAAAATCTATACTATATTTTCCTGCTACCATTGCTCTTGTTAAACTTAGATTTCCTCCAATTAATTCTCCTTCAGCAACACCTTCTTGTATTGTTTGATATCCTTCTTCTGTTTCTCCAAACTCTAAACTACAATCCACAAATCTTTTTAGTACTTCTTTTAAACTATAATCCGTTTCATCTGTTGCTATTGTTTTAAAATTTGTAGAACTAAATGTTACCAAACCTGTTTTAGCTGTTATCATATTTGTAATTGAAGTTATATCACTATATCCACAAATTATTTTAGGATTTTGTTTTATTAATTCATAATCTAAATATTCAAATGTTGAATTACTATTTTCTCCACCTTTTGCACACCAAATCATTTTCACTTCTTTGTCTGCAAACATATCATTAATGTCTTCTGCTTTTTCCTTTGCAGTAGCACTATATCCATTTGTATTTGAAAATAGATTTTTTGAAAATTTTATTTTAAATCCTAAATTTTCTATTATCTCTTTCGCTTTATTTATTTCATCTATTTTTTCATTTATTATTGGACCAGATGGTGCAACAACCCCTATCATGTCTCCTATTTTTAATTTTTCAGGAATAGTCATAAATTTCCTCCCTAAATTTAAAACATATTTAGCACTGATTTAATTTTTAAAATAATCTTTTTTATAAAAGACTCTTTTTTTATTACAATTAATTGTTTTTCTTCATAGTTTTCTTGAACAAAATTATTTCTTTCTTTAAACAATTTATCTGGATTATATTTTTTTCTTAAATCATCCTGATATATTTCTTCATTTCTAGCATATATTTCTTTTAATCTTTGTTTTTCTTTTTCATCCTCACACCAATACTGTAAATTCAACAAAGCAATAAGAGTTAATGTTTCTTCCTTTAAATTTTGTTCCTTAATTGGTAAGTTTGCATCTATATTTTTTACATAATTATTATCTTTTTCTTGTTTAAAAAATTCTCTCAATTTTAATGGAATTTTATTTTTATTATAATTGTCTAATAATTCTATAAAATTATCTATTTCTGTATAGGCTTGTCTCGTATTTATTGAAATATTCATATAATATTAATACCTCTCTTTAGTGTTTTTTTGTTATCTTTTAAAATCGTTTTGATTATCTTTAACTTGGTTATTTTTTATTTGTAAAGCTTGCTGATTTATATTCCCCATTTTTGTGCTTTCTTCTGTAGCTTTTACTGCACTTGCTAACAGCTTATTATTTTTCCCTTTTTGGTCTTCTATGTATTTTTCTAAGAAATTTTGAAATTCATCATACTCACAAATTTTTGAAATATCAATATCATTTTCTTGCGCCCATTGTGAAACTCTCTGCAAATTTTCTAAAGATGTAATAACAGCAACTAGCCTTTCTGGACTTTGTCTAAACGATATATTATTCATAAGCATAGAATCCCCTGATTTAGCATCAATTTCATCTCTAGGTAAAACTACAAAAATACAACCAGCAGGCATATTGAAATTCCCTACTAACCCAGCATATCCTCGTACTGTTGTTTCTATTGTATATTTTGTAGTCACTGAAACTTGATCTTCTGTATCATAACTTGTTGATATTCCCAGTCTATCTACTGAAGATGAAATTTCTCCATCTTCTAAAATGTGTTGTGCAACATTAATTGGACAACCATGAAATCGCAATGGTACATCATCAGGTACTATTGTTTTTATTAAATTCGGAAATTTATCATATTGTCTCTGCCTATATGCAATATCCTCCTCATTTTCAGGTCTTGAAAATTCTATCTGTTCATTAATTTGTTGAAGTACATATTTCTTTGTAACAATAGTACTTTTTGCAATTCTTAGTCTATCCTCTTTTCTATCAACATCACTTTCTTCAATTTTTTTATATTTACCTATAGCCGATAATAATCTTTGTTCTGCAAGTTCTCTGTTTTTTATTAATATTGCTTTTTTCTTTTCAAAACTTTCAATATCACTTATCCTTGTTCCCATACCATACTCCTCATTAAATTTATTATATATTTTTTGTGCAAAAGTGTCAATTCAATTTGCTTTTTTGAATAAAGATTGTTATAATCATTTCAAAGGATGTGAACTTATGAGGAAAAGATTAAATCACAAGATAAAATATAGTGAAAAAGACTATGTAAAAAAGAACTATATGAGAAATGGAAAAGCTGTAATACCTATAAAAATAAAAAAACTAGATGAATTATACATGAAACATGATTATTTAAAACTAGACTTATCAGATGAAGTGTCTGACTATATTGAAGAAATTGCTTACATTATCCCAAACACTGTTGATATCGTGTTAGAGATTCATTATAATGATGAAATTTCAGAAAACCAACAACAAAGAATTAAAAAAGTTTTTAAATCTAATTATGGTAGTGATATTGATGATATAGATTATAAAGCTAGAATTCATAATTATAAAGCAATTATTTTGCTATTATTTGGTGCGTTTTTTATATTTATGTCTTTTATCTTTAATAATTTAGTATTTAAACTAGCAGGTTTTATTGCCGAGTTTTTTATGATTTCAGGTTGGGTATTTATTTGGGATATGATAGAAACCCTTAGTATTAAACGTACAGAACTAATTTCCAAGAGAATTAACAAACTTCAATTATATGATGCAGAAATTACTTTTATTTTTGATGAATTATAAATTGAGAAAAGTTACCACAGGGACGGAGTTAATGGTAAAATTAGATTCGGCTTTTACCATTAACTCCGTCCCTGTGGTAACTTTTTCTTGAATTTTATTTTAATTCAATTATTGCAGTTCCTAATCCATACCCTTCTTTTTCCACTCTAAAAGAATGAATTAAATCAGAATCGCAAACACTGCAAATTCCACAATCTATTATATTCTCTTCTTTTAAACCTGCTTGCTTTAAAATTATTTTATTTATTTCTACAGTATCTATCGACCATCTATTTTCTTCCTGAACTGGAACTATTAAATTATCTATCTCTTTTAAATCTTTAAACTCATTATAATATGGTTCTTTCACATCTGCATGTACTTTAAAATGACATTTTCTTATGCTGGGAGAAATGCAACAAATTATATCTTTTAGATTGCAACCATATTCGTTTTTCATTTTATTTACAGCTTTTACTGATATTCGTTGTAATGTCCCTCTCCACCCCGAATGAACATTTGCTACCACTTTTTTTACAGGGTCAAAAAATATTAATAAAATACAATCTGCATTTGTTGTTGCTAATGCTATATTCTTTTGACTTGTAAGCAAGCCATCTGTAGCTTTATATTCTTCTTGTTCAAAGTCGACTTTACCTTTATTCATTTTTTGTTTTACATTTCTTATGTTTTTAGTATGTTCTTGGCATGGCTTTACACAATTTATATAATTTATTCCAATAGCCTTACATAAATCTTTATAATCGTTTATTGCATTTGTATATTTTTCTTCTCCTGCATTTTTTGAAGTTCGATAATTTCTATCTAAACCAATCCCATATGCATGATTTATTACATCACTATATTCCAATAATTTTCTAAATTGTAAATATTGTATATTACCTTTTTTTATATGAATTATATTTTCATTAGATAAATCTTTCATAATTTCGCCTTTCCTTTTTTCGAAAAAATGTTCTTTTTGTATTGACATCTAGTCTATTCCACTGTATAATAAAATCGTCATTGGAACATCCCTCCATGACATCTTGATTTTGATAGTATTTATTAGTAGTATTTCCAAAATACTGCTAAATATGCTATTGAGAGGAGGGATCGTTATGGAATTATGCATCGGCATCGGGTTTGTCATACTTTGTTTCGCTCTGCTAGTATTTGTAATCGGTTTTTTTCGGTTATATGGTACATATAGAAAAAAATAAAGAACTTGATATTGCCCCTTCCCAAAAGCATTCAAGTTCCTGTGACAGGGAATAGGCTAAGCCTATTCCTTTTTCTTTATTTATTATATCATATATTATCAGTGTATGTCAAATCTTTTTATCTTATCCAATATCTCCTCTTTGCTCTTTTTGTCTATATAATTATAATTGTTTTCACATCCCCCCATATTAAATCCGCAAATACTTTTATAGTCACAATATTTACAAGGAGTTTTCTTATCTTTATAATAAGGTTTCAAATCTATATTACCACTAAGAATTTCTTTAGAAATTTGCTTAATTACTGTATACATATATTTTTGTAAATCAGTAAATTCTTCAGCTGTAATTCCACTTGTTCTTTTATCACTTAAATTTCCATCTTTATCTATATAAGCTGGTACAAGTGTAGATGGGCCTTTATCTAAATTTTTATCATGTAATTTTATAACTTTAACATCTGCTAAAATAAGACCTTTCATTTTAAAATTTGCACGTATTTTTTGTTCAATTTCTTCTTGTTCCATACGCTTGTCTGCTTTTATTATTTGCTCTAACATACTAAAATACAATATTCCTGCAGGCATTAAATCTTCTTCTTTACATGCTGCATCAAGATAGGTTAATAATTGAATTTGTAGTCCAGCATATACTTCATTTAAATCTACATTTTTTATTGAAGATTTGTAGTCTATTATTCTTAAATATTTTCCATCTTCATTTTGTGCAGTATCTATTCTATCTATTTTGCCTATTATTTCAACTTTTTTGCCATTATCTAATGTTAGTCTTATTGGTTTATATTTTGCTTTTTCTCCAAATTCTAATTCTGTACCCAAAACTTCGAATCTACTTTGTACAATTGTTTCAATTATATATTTTAATGCTTTTTTAATTATTTTCTTTAAACGTACCACTAATGCCCTATATTTCGCCGTTGATGTAAATATATAATTTTTGTTTTGTTTTAATTTCTCATCTACGATTTTATTTATAATTTCAGATAATTGGTCTTCTGAAATTTCTTCTAATTTAATTCCCGCTTCTTTTGTATTTTCAAAAAATTCATCTATAACTTCATGTATAAAAGTTCCTGTGTTTAATGTTTGAATTTTCAATTCTTCTTGTGGTTTTATTTTTAAACCATATTGTAAATAATATGAAAATGGACAACTTCTATATCTCTCTAATTTTGAAATACTTGTTGTTAATGTATTTCCATATAATTTATCTATATTTTCTTGTTTAATCTTTTCTGGAATATTTGTATAACTTAAACCTTTTAAATCTTGTTGTAGTTTTTCATTCCACTCATTATCTTTTTTATAATAATCATAAATGTAGTACCAAATTTTTTCTATATTATTTTGTTCTTTTAGTTTACTTATATTGTTAATCAATTCTTCATATGTTGTCTTTTTGTTTAGTATTTCACTTTTTCTTTCTACAACATCACTTTGTTCTTCTAAATTTGGATACATCTTTTTTATTTTATTTATTAACATTGATGGTCTTAACGCTTTTCCTTGCATATCTGATGATGAATATAATAAATATAATTTTTCTTCTGCTGTTGTAAATGCTTTATATATATTAAAATTATCTTCGTATAATTTATCAATTGTTCCTTTCGCAAGTTCGATTCCATTTTCTTTTAAAATTTCTCTATCTGTATCATTTAAAAATCCTTCATCTTTGTGTACACTTGGAAATTGTCCATCATTTAAACCTATTATAAATATTGCTCTTACCTTATGGCTTCTAGACCTGTCTACATCACCAAAAATCACTTGGTCCTGTGTTCCTGGAATTTTTGTCAAACTACTATTTTTAAATCCTACTTTTAAAATTTGTGCATATTTATCAATTGATATTTTGTCATCTTTAAATACTAGTACAATTTCATCTAATATAGCTAAAATTGTTTGTAAACTACTTTCATATTCATTTGCCAAATCAATTTGCCCTATTGCTTCTAATTCTTGGATTTTTTGTAATACTTTTTCTGTTATATTTTGCCCAACTAAAAATTCATATATTGCTTTAGATATTCCAGTTGCAGTTTTATTTTCATCAATTTGTTTTTTAAAATTCAATAGTGGACCTATTAGCGCTTTTCTTATTTCTTCTAATCTTTCAATTTCAGGTTTATCATTTTCTTCTCCATATGTAAATTCTTTTTTCCACTTATTTTGCTTTATTCCCCATTTTAAGCAATATTTTTCTAATTTGAATATATCATCCTCATCTATTCCAGAAAATCCAATTTTAATGTAATTAAACACTGATTCATGAGACCAATTCCTTGTGAATATTTCTAATATCGCTAAAACATATTGTACAACTATATTCTGATTTAAATCTCTGTTTTCATCAATAAATATTGGAATATCATATTTATTAAATATTGCTCTTGCTAAACTTGAATATGTTGCTATATTTTTTGTGATTATTGAAATATCTCTATATCTATAACCTTCATCTCTTACTAATTTTAAAATATTTTTCGCTACTTCTTCTATTTCTGAATATTGATTTTTTGCTAAAAACAATTTTAAATTTTCTGGGTTTTTTTCATATTTTTTATATCTATTTTCATATAAGTATTGTTCTAAAAATTTAAGTTCTGGTGTTTTAAATCTCTGTGTATTTTCTAAATTTATTTCTTCAACTGTTGTTTCACATTGTTTGGCAACATCCAATAATTTATTTACAGTAATTTGGTTTGAATAAAATATATCTGTATCTGGATTTTTTATATTGTGTAATTCATCTGTACATATTGTTATTGTTACTAGTTTTGCAATTTTAATTAATTTTTTTATTACTTCATATTCTTGACTTGTAAATCCTGCAAATTCATCTATATACACAGTTGAGTCACAAAATAGTGTTGCGCTATCCACATTTTCTGCAAGAATTGTTAATAAATCTGTTTCATCTATATATTTTCCGTTAAGTTGTTGTTCAAAATTTTCATATATTGTGCACATATCTTGTAATTTATTTCTTAAGTAAATGTCTTGCTGATTATCCGCTTCTTGTTTTAATTGTTCTACAGTTATTCCATGTTTTTTGAATTCTGTTATTGCTGTTTCTGCCATATCTACATTTTCATCTGTTTTACCTAAAAATTTTAGATTCTTTTTATTATTATTTAAGATTGAATATACTAACATCGCTTTTCCGCATTTACTTAAATTTGTTTCTGTTTTTCCTCCAATTTCATTTATTACTCTATATGCCATCCTACTTAATGTTACTACTTCTGCATTTAAAACAGCCTCTGTTTCTAGTGCATTCATTAGCTTCTTTTCAGCAGTAAATGAAAATTGCTCTGGTGTTATTATTAATATATTTTTTTCTGTTTTTATTTTTCGAGCTATTTCTTTGTAGCAATATTCACTTTTTCCTGTTCCAGCTCTTCCATATATTATTCGTAGTCCCATGTTTCTTCCTCCATACAAACAAATTATATATTATTTAATATCGATTGTCAAAACTTAATATAATGTATAATTCCTACATATTTGTAAATAATATGTAGGAATATTTTTTTGAAAGGAATACATATGGAAGACACAAAAATTGGAAGCAAAGAAGCTATTGCTTTATTAGTTACAATCGCATTTAATCATATAATTATGAATATAACAAAATCCATTATAGATACAACAGAAACAGCTTCTTTAATAAACATTTTATATATTGGAATAATCTCAATAATATTTACATCTATAATTTGTTATTTTTTAAACAAATTTCCCACTTTAGATTTAATAGATATTTCAGAATATTTAGGTGGTAAATTATTAAAATGGATAATTGGATTATTATTTGTAGGATACTTCATTTTTTTTGCAGCAATCCTTTTAAATATGTTTTCATCATGTTTAGAAATTATATATTTTCAGTTAGTAAAAACGATATATATTGTAGGACTGTTTGTAATTGCTGCAGTAGTAGCTTGTACAATAAGACATAATGCCATATATAGAACTAATTTAATAATATTTCCATTAATTATAATAAGTACATTATTTATTTTTATTGCAGATTATCGTTATTTAGAATTTGAAAAAATGTACCCTATACTTGGAAATGGTTTTTTCACAACATTTGTAGCGGGATTAAGTAATATGTTTGCATTTCAAGGATTAGCTTATATTTATTTTATGCCTCCAAAATTAAAAGAACCAAATAAATTGAAAAAAGTGGCTATTACATCTATTGTTTTGTCATGTTTATTTTTATTAATAAGTGTTGCAATAATTTTATTTATGTTTAATGGATTTGTTGAAACAGATGAACTTTTGCCATTATACTCTGCTGTAAAATATATTGAATTTGGTTCATTCTTTCAAAAACTAGATTCAACATTTGTTTTAATTTGGATTTTAGCTTTTGTTAGTTATTTAAGTATTGCCTTAAAATTTTCAAGTAATATTTTGAAGAAATTAACAAATATAGAAAACGAAAGTATTTTTACTTATTTATTAGGAATCGCTCTTTTCTTTTTAGCAATATGGCAAAAAAATTATGCAGTTTCCATATTTTTAGCAGATACTGTTTATAAATACGCCTTTTTCACATTGGTTATTGGAATAAGTTTATTAGTATTATTTTCAGCAACCATAAAACAAAAAATAAGGAAGTGGTTTAAATGAGTAAAAATTTCTTAAGTGTTGTTATATCTTTAATATTATTTGTTATATTTGCAAATGGATTTTCTGCAGCTTATACTGCTAGGAAATTAGACAATCTAGCATATGTTTTGGCTTTAGGGATTGATGTTGGTGAAAAAGCAAAATTAAAAGTATCTGCACAATTTACCAAGAGTGCATCAGTATCTCCTGGTTCAGGTACGTCTGCTGAAGATATTGATAATATTGTACTTGTTTCTGGTGAAGCTGATTCTATTTTTAGCGCAATAAATTTATTAAATAGTTATATTGGAAAAGAAATAAATCTTTCACACTGTAGCTTAATTATTTTTTCTGAAGAATTTGCCAAAGAACGGAATTGCAACTGAAATTTACAGTTTAATTAATAATGAAGAAATTAGACCTACAAGTAATTTAATTGTTAGTAAATGTAGCGCCTATGATTATTTAAACAATTCTAATCCTAACTTAGAGAAATTAACAACTCAATATTATGAAACATTTGCAATTACAGGAAGATTTACAGGATATTTTTCAAATATAACTATTGGTGACTTTTATAATAATCTTTCTGCAAAATATTGTGATTCTACTGCTATTTTAGGAGGACTTAATTCTACTGCCAGAGAACAAAATTCGGAAAAATCTAGTGAATCTTCTGGAGGTAGTAGTTCGAGCGGAGGTAGCTCTGGTGGAGGAAGTTCTAGCGAAAGTGGTAGTTCCGGAGGTGGTAATAATTCTTCTCAAACTATAAATCAGAATAATTCTGAACAAGATTCCAAAAATCAGCAAGATGTTGTTACTAATCCAGAAGAGTTAGTAGCAGGAACAAGTTCTATAGTTGGAGATCGTGGTACCGAAAATTTTGGTATAGCCGTATTTAACAAAGACAAATTATGTGGTGAATTAACTGCTGTTGAATCAATTTGTCATTTATTAATTCAAAATGAAATAGATTCATGTATAGTATCAATAGATAATCCTGTATCTGAAAAAGAAGAAAAAAAAATGGAACTACAAATTTTTCCTAGGCAAGATACTAAAGTAAATATCAACTTAAAAAATAACAATCCACAAATAACTATTGATTTAAAATTACACGCAGATATTATGACTCTTGATGAAAATGTTAATTATGAAACAAATGAAGTTCTTACAAAAATAGCTAATGCAACAAAAGATTATTTAACAAATGAATTTAATGATTATTTAAATAAAATAACAAAAGAGTATGATGTTGATATAGACCAGTTCTGTACAAAAGCTCCTGCTCACTTTTTAACTATATCTGAGTGGAAAAAATATAATTGGGAAGAAAAATTCAAAAATACTGAATTTGATGTAAATATAGACGTAAATGTTCTTTCATCTATGTTAGTGACTAAAACTTAAAAAAGAGAAGGAGTTACCAAGGGGACGGAGATAATGGTAAATTTTAATTTTTACCATTATCTCCGTCCCCTTGGTAACTCCCCTTGGTCAAATCTCTTTAAACCCTTTCCCTACTACTTCTCTTGCATTAGCAACAACAATAAAACTTCTTTTATCTATCTTTCTAGCTAAATCCTTAATTTTATAAACATCTCCTCTAGACGCCGCACAAATCAAAACTAATTTATCTTCGTTCTTATACATTCCCTTCCCATACAGACCTGTTACTCCTCTTTGAACTTCATTTTTTATAGCATCTGCAATCTCTTGATTTTTATCTGATATAATAAATAATAATTTTGTAAAATAAACTCCTTCAAAAATTATATCAACCATTTTTCCATACAAATAGATTGTAATTGCAGAATATAAACCTATTTCTATGTTTCCTAGAAATACCACATTCAGTGTAACTATTGTAATATCAATTATTGTTAAATATCTACTCATCGAAATATAAGGATTATATGTTTTTATTAAATTTGTTACTAATTCTGTTCCACCAGTTGATGAACCTACTTTTAAAATTATTGCTGTTCCAATTCCTATCACCACACCACCATATATGGAAGCTAAAAATTTATCTGTTGTTATTGGTGGATATTTATCTAATATATCTATAAATAATGATAAACTTACTGTACCTATTAAAGATTTTACTAAGAATTCTTTTCCTATTCTATACCATGCAAATATGAATAATGGTAAATTTATTAATATAATCATTGTTCCCATTGGAATATTTAATAAATAATATGTTATTGTAGTTATTCCCGAAACTCCTCCAGATGACAATTGATTCGGTAATAGAAATGATGCTACTCCAAATGCCATTATTGCCGCTCCAATAACTGTTCCTAAAATTTCTATAATAATATGTTTTCTGTCTTGTTTAGGCATAAAAAATCACCTCTTATTACAATTATTTGTAAAGAGGTGATTTTCTATACTATTTTAAATCACAATTTTATCTCCAGTTTCGGGATTATAATACTCAGTTACAGTTTGTGGTTCTGTTTTTAACATCTCTGAAAAATTATAAACATAATCAGGTATTCCCCCACTCTCTTCTGCTCTATTGTATTGTATAATAATCGGCTCTATATTTTCTTCAAAATCATGAACACTCATCTCATAAGAATTTCCATATTCCCAGCAATTTGTTAATATTTGCTGTGTAGACCATTCTTGTCCAGTATAAATAGAGATATAGTAATTTAATATATAGAATTTATTTGGATTTTCTATTCCCTTTTGTTTTACTTTTTCAATTTCCGATTCTATAGCACTAATTTTATCTTGTACCAATTTTTTTGCAAATTGATCATCTTGTGTACTTTGGAAATCTATAGATATTTCTATAAAGTAATTATCTGCCTTTTGGTAATTTTGATAATAATAAATATCTTTGTATCTATTTGATAATGTATATAAATTCTTCATACCCACATTATTATTTTCATATAAAGATTCTTTACTTAAATATCTATTATATATCGCTATATATTCAGCATAATCTTCCATTTCAATACTTAATGTCTTCTCATTATCTTGATACACTAAATATATGGCTTGTGGACTATAATAGAAATCTGTTATTTCTCCTTTTTTATATGAATTGATAATTTCGAATATTTCATCTTCAATTTCTCCATAATCAGATACTACTAAATCTCCCGCCAAATTATCTTCAGTTTTACTTGATGCTATATCATAATATGCAGCTTGTCTTAGTATATTTTCAATTGGAGCATCTGATGTAAACATTTTATCGATTGTTATTTTTTCACCAGAATTTAAATCATAATTTATCCCTTTGAAACCTTGATAAAAACCATCATCATTATCATCAATTTTTGCTACATAATTTATATTAAAAGATATTGTATCCGCAAAATTAGCAGAATTCCACATACTTACATATACATTTATAACTTCATTCAAATTTGTTATTTCTTCTTTATACCAGTTTAAAGCTATATGTTCTATTTCTTTATTTATTTTATTTTCTATAATTTTGTTTTTTAGTCCACTAATTTGAAAATATCTAATTTCAACATTTTCTTTTGTAACAGATGCCTCTTCTATTACTAAATCATTTTGATTATATGTTCCTTCCAAATCTATTCCAAGTACGTCTTTTTCTTTCACCTTGTCACTTGTTTCTTGTATAACATCTGTATTAGATATTTCTTCTATTTCTATATTTTTATATAATACTAATAAAATAGTTGTAATTATACAAATTATAGAAAATACTAATACAAATATCACTTTAGCTTTAGTAGTTTTGAACATAACCTGCCTCCTTCGCTACATTTTGTCCTCTTTCAGACATCATAGCATTTAGCAATTTACGTGTATTACTATTTTCGTCTTCATCTTTCCTAATTACTGCATAATATGCTGTTTGTATATCATATAATCCTGTTTGAATATTTTCATATGTTGGCTTTATTCCATTTATTGATAATAGTTTCATTGTATCACTTGTATACATTGTTGTTGCATAGTAATAATACGAATACCCAATAGCAGTTTCTCTATTATCATAATCAGAAATCACATCAATTATATCAGCCATACTTTGTGAAATAGTTTCTGTTGTTGGTTTAATCATTTCTATATTTTTCATAACTAATTCAATCATTCCTGTTTGACTTCCTGAATTTTCAGGCCTTTGGAAAGCAAGAATTTTATTATTTGCACCGCCAACATCTTTCCAATTTTTAATTTTACCAGAATAAATATCTTGTATTTGTCTTAATGTTAAATTATCTACAGGATTTTCTTTATTTACGAAAAATACAAATGCTTCTTTTACTATTGGAACTATTTCTAATTCAACATTATTTTCTTTAGCTAATTGTAACTCATCTTCTGATGGATATGTGACTAAAATTAAATCAGTGTCACCATTAATTAAATTCACATATGCGTTATGTGTTTTTGAATGTGTTACTTCTATATCATTTATATCTGTTTTTATAAAATTTGATTTGAAAGCTTCTGCAAGTGGCAATGTTGCTGTTGAACCATCTATTCTAGGATAGTTTTCTTTTGAAAATATTGCTTCTTCTTGTTGTGGTTCTATAATTTCAACACCATTTGTAAAACACATATATGCTACAACACACGCAACAACAACTAAAATCATTATAATTACTAATAAAATATTTATTACCACTTTATTATCTTTCATATTTTTTCTCCTATTTATAATCTTCTAAAAATTCTGGATATTTTTCTAAAACTTCTACTTCTATTTTTCCGGGTTTTATATTTTCGTCTTGTTTAACTACCATGTCTAATGTATACATTTCTTTTAATTTTTCAATATTTTCTCTTTTATGTCCAATTACATTATTTGCATCTTGTGGATTTACAATAACTTGTACTTTTTTAACTTTTACATTTAATTTTTTGATTTTTGAAACAATAGTATCATACCATAATCCTGATTCTACAAGTTGTCTAAATGCTGGGTGATATGGACCTGCTACAACTTCACTTCCTTCTGTATTTGGATCTGTTATTTCATCTGTATTTTGTAATCCAACTCTTATTACTTCAACTCTTTTTCTGTTAAACATTGAAACAAGCTCTTTACATGTTTCAACAGCTTGTACTACTGTTAATGGTATATATTTTTCATTTAAAAATTCTTTTTCTAACCTTGTATTTTTGATTACTAATACAGGATATATTCTTACCATTTTTGGTTTTAATTTTATAAGTTCTTTAGCTGTATTTATTTCGTCTAATCTTGTACTTTCTGGCAATCCCACCATCATTTGATGACCTAGCTTAAATCCGTACCATCTTATTAATTTAGATGCTTTTTTTACATCTGCAAAATTATGTCCTCTATTAGCTCTTTTTAAAATATAATCATTTGCTGATTGCACACCTAATTCTATTGTTTCAACTTTATATTTTTTCAATCTTTTCAAAATTGCTTTATTAATATAATCTGGTCTTGTTGAAATTCTTATACTATCTATTTTTCCTTGTTTAATATATTTGTATGCTACTTCTAAAAATTCTTCTTGTTTTTGTTCTTCTATTCCTGTGAAACTTCCTCCGAAAAATGCTACTTCTATTTTTGCTTCTTTATCTTTTATATTTTTTAAATACATTTCTATAGTTTTTTCGATTTCTTCTTTTGTAATCATTTTTTGTTGCCCACTTATTGACCTTTGATTGCAAAATATGCAATCATTTGGACATCCTAAATGTGGTACAAATACTGGAATTATGTATTGTTTTTTCATAGTTTCACCTCATTATTTTAAATTTTCTAAAGCCTTTCTAGCAGCCTCCATTTCTGCTTGTTTTTTAGATTTTCCTGATCCCTCTGCTAGTTTTATATTGTTACATTCTACTTGTGCTTCAAATGTTTTGTCATGGTCTGGACCAATTTCTCTTAATATTGTATATTTGATTTCTACTTCTCCATTTTCTTGAAGCTTTTCTTGTAATACAGTTTTATAATCTTTTTGTCCCACATTTTTACTTGCAATTTCGATTTCATGTTTTAGATTTTCTATTATGAATTTCTCCGCAACTTTTATTCCTCCATCTAAAAACATTGCAGCAATTACTGCTTCAACACTATCTGCAAGTATTGCCGGTCTATCTTCTCCTCCTGATTGTCTTTCTGATTTCCCAAGATATAAGAAATCACTAAAATTATGCATTTTAGCAACTTTATATAAGCTTTTTTCACATACTACTGTTGCTCTAACTTTAGTCATCTCTCCTTCTTTTAAATGAGAATATTTTTCAAATAAATATGTGCTTGATATAAATTCTAATATGCTATCACCTAGAAACTCTAATTTTTCATTGCTTTCAACACTATGTTCATATGCATATGATGTATGTGTTAGTGCTTTTTTTAATAAATCTTTATTTGAAAAAGTGTATCCTAAACTTCTTTCTAATTTTTCCATTTTTTCCTCCATTTTTCCTAAATATATTATATACTATTTTGCATTTTTTTCAAGTTGTTTATAGAAAAAAATTCAAGTCATAACTCAACAACCTTGCGCACCTCCCCCTGCCCCAATGAAGGGAATAAAATAAATGGAGGATTTTGTGTATCTAAACTTAACATTAGAAAATCTTATTTAATAAAATGAGGGACGTTCACGGACACTTAACTCTTTATATATTTTTCATAAATTCCTCGGCTACCCTGCATAACGTTCGTCGTTTATTCAAAATATATAAAGAGTTAAGTGAGCTTGAGTGAAAGCGGCTTGTTTTATTAAATTAGATTTTCTATGGAAAGTTTGGCTTATCCAAAATTCGGAATGTTTTTTATTCCCTTCATTGGGGCAGGAGGAGGTGCGCAAGGTCGTTAAGTTATGACTTGAATAAATATAAAAAGAACGAAGTTTTTTCTTCGTTCCTCTTTATTAAACATTTTCTTTTATGTATTCAACAACATCTCCTACAGTTACAACCTTTTCTGCATCTGTATCTGGAATTTCTATGTCGAATTCTTCTTCTAGAGCCATTACTAATTCTACTATATCTAAAGAATCAGCTCCTAAATCATCTATAAAAGATGCTTCCATTGTTACTGATGTATCAGCAACACCTAATTGCTCTACTATTATTCCTTTTACCTTTTCAAAAACCTCTTCTGAACTCATTACAAGTTCACCTCCTCTCTAGTGTTAAATGATATCTGTCATTTATTATTCAACCTTATCTTTAACATTTATATTATATGTTCCAATATTTGTCAAGCATATTTAAAATATTTTTATTTTTTATACTAACTGTTCTAAAACTATTTTTGATTTTGTTTTTCAAACTCTTCTATCATCTTATCTACAGCTTTATTTTCTACAAATTTCTCTGCTTGTTTTAGTGTATATTCAAATAATTTTTCATCACTACTTCCGTGGGCTTTAACTACTGGTTTTTTTACACCTAAAAATAAGGCTCCACCATATGATTTGTAGTCCATTGCTTTTGAAAGTGATTTAATTGGTTTTTTAGCAATTAAATATGATACCTTTGCAAATATATTTTCAGTAAAACTTTCTACAAGACTTCTCTTTACTAATTTTCCTACTCCTTCTGTCGTTTTTAAGAAAACATTTCCTGTAAATCCATCTGTTACAATTGCATCTATTTTACCAGAAAAAGCATCTCTTCCTTCAACATTTCCAACAAAATTTATATCTAGTTCTTTTGATTTTTCTTTTAGCAATTGATAACTTTCTCTTACTAGTTCATTTCCTTTTGTCTCTTCTGTTCCTATATTTAACAAGCCTATTGCTGGTTTTTGTATTCCAAATGTATTTCTTAAATATATTGTTGACATTTGGGCAAATTGTAATAAATTCATTGGTTTACAATTTGTATTTGCTCCACAATCCATTAATACTAATCTACTTTTGTATGCTGGCAATATTCCGGCTAATGCTGGTCTATCTATTCCTTTTATTCTTCCTACTAATAGTGTTGCACCTGCTAATAATGCACCAGAATTCCCAGCAGATATAAATACATCTCCTTCACCTTCTTTTAGCATTCTGAATCCGACTACCATTGATGAATCCTTTTTATGTTTTATTGCTACTGTTGGTTGATCCTCCATTTCTATAGTTTCAGTTGCATTTTTTATTTTAAGTCTTGGAGATATTTCTTCCATTTCTTTTCCATAAAATTCTTTTATTTTATTTCTAATTACTTCTTCTTTTCCTATTAATGTTACTTCTGCTTTTATTTGATTAATTGTATTTACTGCTCCTTTAATGTTTGCATCTGGCGCATTATCTCCACCCATTGCATCTAGTAATATATTCATTTTTTCCTCCTTGTATATCATTATTCATGATGCATATATTTTATTATTGATTTATTAAAATTGCAATAGTTTTAATAAAATTTGTATATGTAGTCAAAAAAAGAAACACCTAAGTGAGGCTGCTGAAAAAGTAGCCGAGTAAGTCTCTAAAAAAATAGTGAATTGGAAAATAATTTTTCTAATTCACTATTTTTTCTATGTTTTAATGGTCTAATATGATATAATTAACATAGTTGAAAGGGCTGGTATAACTATG
>JAFQSS010000003.1 GCA_017409455.1 Clostridia bacterium
AAAATGGCTGTAAAAGAATAGAAACAAATCCACAGTGTATTATGTATATTATACATCGCGAAGTATAATATATCAAAAATTTAAAAGAAAGGGATTAATCAATTAAATAGATTAATATTTCTATATAATTGATTATACGAGGAAAATAATGATTGAAATATCAACATCAATTTTAACAGTTGAAAAAGGAAAAGAAGCAGATGTATTTTTTGCATTAGAAAAATCAAAAACAGATTATTTCCATATAGATGTAATGGATGGGAAATTTGTCGAAAAAGACACATATCAAAAAATGTTAGAATACAGTAGTTATATAAAAAGGATATCAAATTTACCAATGGATGTGCATTTAATGGTTGAAGATATAGAAACAGGAATTGAAGTATTTTCAGCTGTAGAACCTAATATAATAACATTTCATTTAGAGGCTTGCAAAAATAAAGAAGAAGTCATGAAAAATATACGAGCTATCAAAGAAAAAGGTTCAAGAGTGGGAATTGCTATAAAACCAAATACAAAAATTGAAGAAGTTTATGAATATTTGCCATATATACATATGTGTTTAATAATGACAGTAGAACCTGGACTAGGTGGCCAAACATTAATTACAGATATGTTAGAAAAAATTTCGACATTGAAAACTCATATTGAAAAACATAATTTAGAAATTGACATACAAGTAGATGGTGGAGTAAACTTAAAGACAGCGCAAAGAGTTAAAGATGCTGGTGCTAATATTTTAGTGGCTGGAACAGCTATTTTAATGGCATCTGATTATAAAGTTATTATAGATGAATTAAAGGATTTTGAAAAATAATCATCATTTGACGTTGTTGGAAATCATTTGAAACGCGGTTACATACACAGCGTATGCGCCCTTGCCTTTCAAATAATTTCCGCCTAGCCAAATAACGATTCTTTTCCAAAATGAGTATAGGAGGAAAGTGAAATGTTAAATTTAAAATTAAACCTAAAGCATGCGGGAGTAGAGCAAAAGGCTATAATGCAATATAAAGAAAGAGTTGAAGAAATACATCAAGAGCTACATAAAAGAGCAAATGATGAAAATGACTTTGTTGGATGGCTTGAACTTCCAACTAATTATGATAAAGAAGAATTCGAAAGAATAAAACAAGCTGCAAAAAGAATTCAAGAGGATTCTGAAGTTCTTATTGTAGTAGGAATTGGCGGTTCATATTTAGGGGCTAGAGCCGTCATAGAAAGTTTGACAAGTACATTTGATAATATGTTACCTGAAGAAAAAAGAAAACATCCACAAATATTATATGTTGGAAACAACTTGAGTCCCAATTATATAAACGACTTGATTGATGTTCTTGGAACCAAGGACTTTTCAGTAAATGTAATTTCAAAATCAGGAACAACTACAGAACCTGCAATAGCATTTAGAATATTCAGAGAAATTTTAGAAAACAGATATGGAATTGATGAAGCTCGTAGCAGAATATATGTAACAACAGACAAAGAAAGAGGTGCTTTAAAGACTCTTGCCAAATCAGAAGGATATGAAACATTTATTATTCCAGACAATATAGGTGGTAGATATTCTGTGCTTACAGCTGTAGGGTTACTTCCAATCGCAGTAGCAGGAATAGATATAGATAGATTAATGGAAGGAGCTAGAACAGCACAATTAAAATACGAAGATCCAAATTTAAAATATAATGCTTGTTATCAATATGCTGTTGTTAGAAATATATTTTATAAATTATATAAAAATACAGAAATTTTAGTAAATTACGAACCTAAAATGCATTCATTTATTGAATGGTGGAAACAACTTTATGGAGAAAGTGAAGGAAAAGACCAATTAGGTATATTCCCAGCAGGTGTAGATTTTACAACTGATTTACATTCAATGGGACAATATATTCAAGATGGCAGAAGATGTCTGTTTGAAACAGTCATTAGAATAGAAAAATCACAATCAGATATAGAAATGAAAGAAGAAGAAGATAATTTAGATGGATTGAATTATCTAGCAGGAAAAGGCCTAGATTATGTTAACAAAAAAGCAATGGAAGGAACAATTGAAGCACACGTATCAGGTGATGTTCCAAATATAGTTATAGAAATGCCTAATTTATCAGAAGAAACAATGGGACATTTAATCTATTTCTTTGAAAAAGCTTGTGCAATGTCTGGTATGATTTTAGGTGTAAATCCATTTAATCAACCAGGTGTTGAAACTTATAAGAAAAACATGTTTAAATTATTAGAAAAACCAGGATACTAAAAAGGGACCTGTTCCCTTTTTACGTTTTTAGGAGGAAGTAAATGATTTTAGAAAACGAATATACAGTTAAATTATCAGAAATAGGAAAAGGAAATAAAGTCACAAATAAAGCCATTTTAAGTTATTTGGAAGATATAGGTGGAATACATTCAAACAAAGCAGGATATGGTGTATTGGAAATTCAAGAAACACATTTGTCATGGATATTACTAGGGTGGAGATTGCAAGTAATAAGAAGACCTAAATATGCAGAAAAAATAAATATTAAAACATGGTCAAAAGGTATTGTTAAATTTTATACATATCGTGATTTTGAAATATATGATGAACAAGGAAATCTTATTATTAAAGCTTCATCAAAATGGATATTACTAGACACAGAAAAAGGTAAAATTGTAAGAATAGATTCAGGAATAATGGGAAAATATGAACCTGAATTAAATAAAGTAGTTTTTGACATAAGTGAATTTGATAAAATTAAAGAACCCGATAATTTTGAGTATGAAAAAGAATATACAGTTAGAAGAGCGGATATTGATGTAAATAATCATATGCATAATTTGAATTATATTGAATTAGCAAATGAGGCTTTACCAGAAGAGGTATACAGAGGTGCTCTTTTCAATGATGTTAGAATTACTTATAAAAAAGAGATTAAATTAGGTGAAACTGTTAAATGTAAATACACTTTTGAAAATGATAAATATATTATTGTTGTGAAAAGTCAAGATGAAACAGTTACACATGCGATAATAGAAATGAATTAGCAATTTGGGGCCATGCTCACGGTGCTAGCACTCCGAGCATGGCCCCACGTTGCTGGTTACATCTTATTAAGTAACTTCAACAACTTTCGTCCACTTAAAGTGAAATCAATAACTTCACTAATAAAAATAGAAATAATATATCCACTAAAGCCGAGGATAGGAACTAGAAAATAAATAAAAGCAATACTAACAATACAATCAAAAACATTAACAATCATAACATCTACTTGAGCATCAAGACCTTTTAAAATGCCATCAATAACAATATCTAAATACATTACAACAATCAAAGGTGCTAATATTCTAAGATATTTTGCAATTTCGGTCTTGTGATAAATCAGATTGCTTAATTTATCAGCAAAAATAAAAATAAAAATAGCTACAACCAAAGAAAATATAAGAGTGCTGATTAAGATAATTAATGAAACACTTCTTATTTTTTTGTATCTACCTTGTGTATAATATCTTGAGAATTCAGGTACTAGAAGTCCGCTAAAACTAGTAACTAATATTACAGGAAACATTATTATTGGCATAGCCATTCCATTAACAATTCCATAAGATATTAGAGAATTAGAAGCATTCATTCCACTACGTTGCAAACTAGATGGGATAATAAGCTGTTTTATGGTAGATAAGCCTGAACGTAAATAAGATGTTAATGCAACTGGTATTGTAATTCTTAAGATTCGCTTGTTATATCCATCTAAATCTTTATACCTTGATTCTAAAAGTGAACCATGTTTGTCTCTTAAATATAATATATATAAATGCAAAAATGAAGATATTTCTGAAATCACATCTGCCAAGATTAATGAATAACATGCAGAATCTGCACTATCAGGCATAAAGTGATTAAAAAAAGTGATAGCACATGCAATTTTTACGAATTCTTCGCCAAATTTAGCAATAGCATTTTTATAAACGCGTCTAACAGCTGTAAAATATCCATTGATTGCTGAAGACATTGATATAAATGGAAGTGCAATACAAATTAAATAAATTACATTTTTACTTATACGATTATGCAAGCAATTTTCAGTAATAAAATCAGAAAATATTAAAAATATAAAACTTGCTCCAAGACCCAAAATAAGACTAAAAAACAGACATCTACGTGCTGCAATTTTGGCTCCAACTTCATTTTTACAAGCTAATTCTTCTGCTACAACTCTAGTTGTAGCTATATTTATTCCTGCTGATGCAAGTGTTATACCAAATGCGTAAACAGACATTACAAGTGCAAAGACACCAACAGCTTCTTCACCAATTGAATTTGATATATATATATTAAAAAACAAGGTTATAACTTGCAAAACTACTGAACTTATTAACAATATAAATGTATTTAGTACAAATATTTTAAGAGTTTTCATATTTAATAATATTAGAAAAACAAAAAAGTATGACAATTTGAAACTGAAACATTGAAAAACAAAGGTTGTTATGATATATTGAAATAAGCAAAAGAATTAAAGGAAAAGAAAAATGAAGAAAATAAAAAATATTATACAAATAGTCTTAGCGTTGATTTTAATAGTATTATGTGCATTTGCAATTGTACAAAGGACATCTAATAATGAAAAAGGAATTGGTGGAATTAAAATTTTTACTGTTATTTCATGGAGTATGGTTCCTGTTTATGACATAGGAGATGTTTTAATTGTAAAAGAAATTGTACCGGAAGAAATCAAAGTTGATGATGATATTGTCTACAAAGGCGAAAAAGGCTCTTTAAAAAATAAAACTATAACACACAGGGTTGTTTCAATAGATAAAAAAGAAGATGGGAACTATAAAATAATTACAAAAGGTGTTGCTAATCGTGCTAAAGATCCGGAAATTAGCCAAACACAAGTATATGGAAAAGTTATAGGTCACATATCTATTATAAGTTTTATATTAAAGATAATTACAAATGGATATTTTTTGATATTCATTCCAGTTATAATACTTATTCGTAAAAATATAAAAAAGTTGAAAAACATGGAGGAAGGATAAAAAGAACAATTCTTATTAATGGGAATTGTTCTTTTTTATATATTGTTTTTTGCAAGTTTTGAAATTGATAAAGGGACTTCATATTTAATGTTGAAAAATTTGAAATCATCTAAAGCATTTTCTTCTATACAAGCTAGATAGATGTCTAATTCATCTAAAGATTTACATGCTGTAATAATAGCAGGGTGTAAGCTATAGTTACCCAATAATTCAAATGCAAGACTTAGGGCTTTGAATTTAGAACCTTTTTCTCTTTCTTTAACAAGTTTATATGCTTCTTTAAAACGAGCGATTGGGGAAACTTTATAATAGCTAATTGGTTTTGTATAAAGTTTATCGATAACATCATCTATAGAATCATATATTGAGTTATTTTTTAAAATATTTTCAATGTGACTAATTTTATATGGAAGAATAACCTTTTTTTGTTTTTCTGAAATTATAAGAGTATTTTCAGAAGAGTGGTTATTATCTATACTATTTTGAGAAACAGTTTGAACTGTAGTCTCTCGAACAGAAGAAGTAGTTATAATTTGTGTGGCATCAGAAAAATCAGTAATAGTGATTTGGTGTATAAATTTTTCGATAATTTCAGTATTGGCATAAATTAAATTAATACTTTCTTTAAAAGTATTATTATAACTATTTATTATATTTTCTAAATTCTCATCACAAGGATTTATTTGAGATAGGGTATCTAACAAATTTTTTAACATACTAATATTTGCATTAGATTTGTTTAATGCAGAAGTAGATTCATTTAAATAGAAAAAAGTTTGATTACTTGAATCTATATCTGTAGAAAAGTTAACATTACCCATAAATTTTTTAACAAATATTAAAATTTGCTTGTTAAAACTTTTTTGGATATCTAGAGTAGAATCTAAAGAAACTTTTTCTAAATCTATTAAATTAACTAGGTTTTCAGTATTTGAAAAGTTAATCATTTGTATCCTCCGAATCGAATTTATTTCATTATAGCATTACAGCAAAAAAAAGTAAATGGAAAAAATTAAAAAATGTAAAAAAACGTTGAAAAAAGAAAATTGTTATGATATATTGAAAAAAGAGATACATAAGGAGGAAAAATAAAAATGGGAAAAAAGATAAAAGGAATTATATTTAGTATTTATTTGGCGATAGCACTAGTGGTAACACTACTTCTATTAGGGTACAATGATTTTAAAATTACAGAAATAGGAAAATATTCATTGTTATTGATAACAGATGATGAATTAGCTCCTGAATTTAATAAAGGTGATTTAGTAATACTAAACAAAGATAGTGAAGTTTTAACAGGGCAAAAAGCATTTTTCTATAATACTTATAACCAAAAAATAGAGGTTAGATTAGGGGAAGTTGTTGAAACTGAAAAAGTAAATGATACAGAAACAACTTATACATTTGAAGGTGATAGAAGATTATCTAGTCAATATGTTTTAGGACCAGCAAATACTGCAGAAATAATTCCGCATTTAGGCTCAGTTCTGAGTGTTCTAGAATCTAAGTGGGGATTTTTATTTATAATAGTATTCCCAATATTAATATTATCTATTAATCAAATATCAAAAGTATGTTCAAATATATTAAAAGCTTATAAAGAATCAATATTAGAAGAAGCTAAAAGAGAAGTAAAGAAAGATGCCGAAGCTAAAGCAGAAGATAAGGAATGATATATAAATGAAAATAAATAAAAATTTGCAAAAAGTTTTATTTTTATTAATGATGTGTGTATTCGCATTATTAATTTATAAAATAATAGACATTTATGCAGTTTTTCATAGTGAAGTTGATGCTAATGTGAAATTAGAAAATGGAATTTGGAATATTACAGTAAATGGAACCAAAATAACAACAGGAGTAGAAACTGAATTTGTAGTAAACCAAATATCAACTACAGGAAATAATCATGTTAAACCAGGTACTATAGCACCTGGTTTATCTGGAACTTTTGAGATGGCAATAAATCCAGAAGATACAAATGTATCTGTAAGATATGATATAACTCTTAATCAAGAAAAATTAGGAGATACAAATTTACAAATAAAATCAATTAAAGAAGTTGAAAATAATTATCAATTAATGAAAACAGGAGAAAATATGTATACAGGAATCATTCCATTACAAGATATACAAAACGGAATTATACATAAAATTCAAATGGAAATACAATGGATGGATGATGGCCTAAATAATGAAGCGGATTCAGAATTGGGGAAAAATGGTGCAGAGCCACTTCAAATACCTATAACAGTACATGTAATTCAATATTTAGGTGAAAACATAACAACTGTAACAGATGAGCAAGGTCAGGAGTCATAATGGCACAAAAAATAATAAGTTTTATTTTAAACATTTTATTAACAATAGTAACAATAGTGGTTATTATCGGATTTTATTATATATACCAAATAAAAATAGATCAAAATGATTATGCTAATTTATTTGGTTATACTTTTTTTGAAGTTGCTACAGCCAGTATGTATCCTACAATTGGGGTTGGAGATGTAGTAATTGTAGAAATTACAAAAGAAGTAGAACAAAATGATATTATTGTTTACATAGATGGAGAAAGCATTATAACACATAGATTAATAGAAAAAAATGGAGAAGAACTAATTGCTAAAGGTGATGCTAACAATAGTGAAGATAAACCAATTAATGAAACAATGGTTTTAGGCAAAGTGACTCAAATAATTCCTAAATTAGGAACATGGAGAAAAATATTTACATCTGGAGAAGTAGTAGGATTAATAATAATATTAATAACACTTTTCGGATTTGTTTTTATGTGGCCTTCAAAGGCGGAGGAAAATGATGGTAAATAAAAAATTAAGGAGATTATATGCTAAATTAATAATTCTTGTTTTATGTGTTTTGATTATAGCAAGAATTTTTGTGCTAGTTTTATCAAAATATGAAAGTATTTCAAACTCATATGCCAATGTAGATATCGCATTTTATTTATTAAAAGAAGATTATAAGTCAATGACTCTTAATTTAGCTTCTTTATTACCGCGAGATAATGCATATACTTTTGAATTTTCTATAGGAAATCAAGCGGGTGACGATATTGCTGAAGTAGATTTAGAATATGAACTAACTTTAAGAACAACAACAAATTTACCATTAACATATGAGTTATATATGAATGAATCTTATACAGATTCAGGAGCAACAAATATAATAAAAGAAAATACAGTTGCACAAGATGAAGATGGTACATATTTTAGAACAATAACAACAGAAAAAATAATTTTGCCATATACAGAAGGAATAACTAATTTATACCAATTAGTTGTATATTTTCCAGGAGATTATAATCAAGAAATTTATCAAGATATAATAGAACTTTTAGAAATAAATGTCAATGGACAACAAGTTACTGATGAATAAGAGAGGAAATCAAATGCAAAGGAAGAATAAAGGTCAATTTAAATTAATGCAAATATATCAAAAAAAGCAAATAATAATTATTCTTGCAATACTATTATGTGCTATTTCCTTTGTTGTAGTTTTTGGTAGATATGTTACAAATAGTATGAATAACTATTTTTTGAGAAGTAAAGAATTCTACTTTTTTAGTGACAAACTATCAGAAAAAAGAGCTGTGTTTCAAGTTGATAACTGGACCGGTGTTGATGATCATACAATTATAATTAATATGAATAGTAGAAAAAACAATATTCAAGTTGCAACATATGATATAGATTATGATATCACATATACTTGTTCAGATAATGCAATTTGTCAATTAAGCAAAACAAGTGGAACTATAGCAAAAGAGGATAATACAGATTCTTTTACTGTAACGATAACACCAAATACACAATTAAAAACAGGTGATAAAGTAATTGTAGAAATTACAGCAACATCAAAAACAACTTATGAAAAAGTACTTAAAGGTAGATTTACATTAGTTGTAGGACAAGAGCAACTGTCATATCAAATAACTGATGAACCAAATAGTCCATATATGGACTTAAGAATGACAAATACTCTTTCTTATTATACTGTAAAAGAAGCTTTTGGAGATTACTCTACGAAAGACAAGATTGATAGTGATACATATTTAGCATTACCTGATGAGGAAAAAGCAAAATGTTATTCAAGTATAGTAAAAATAGATTTTGACCCAAATGAAGTTTTAATAGATCTTACAAGTGGAAGCTATCAAAACGCTATAAATATTACAACAACTACAATTAACGGAAAAAACTATATAAATAGTATCACATTAGCAATAGATGCGATTTCTAGTGCGGATTTGAGGTTTTATAAAGCAGATACATCAAAAGATTACACATATCCAAACCTAGAAAATGATTCAGTTGTTAGTGTTGTACCACAATAAGGAGTTTAAAAAATTATGACAATAAATATAATGAACGAATATATAGAATTAACTAAAAGACAAATAAATGAATATATGAGATTAGTTTTTAATGAGAAATTTAATCAAAACTATTGTGATCTTTTTACAGAAAGATATATTAGTATTCGTTATTTTAATTATTATGAAAATGAATTTCATGAAACTATTAGAAGAAAAATATTAGAACATCTAAAAAAAGTTGGAGAAGAAATCATTATTAATAATATAGATGATAGAGAACTAATAGAAAATATGAGAGTATTTTTTTATTACATTTTATATTTTGACAATGTTGTATATTATAAAGATTTAAGACAAAAAATACATCAAATTGGAAAAGTAAAGAAAAGAGCATTTAAACAAGAAATATATGATTTTGAAGAAAATTTATATCAAAAAATACAACAAATTATAGATGAAAAAGAAGAAATTATAAAAAGATTTTCTTCAGATAAATTTTATATTAAATTAACAAATTATCCAGATAAATTAAAAGTTTATAGAGTTAATTTGAAATATAATAATATAAAATTTCCACTAGAATATAGTGAATTTGCAATTAACAAAGCTTTTCAAATGGGGCTTGTTAATGAAGACAAATTAGTTGTAGAATATTATTTAATTGCATTACAAATTTTGAAAGATGTTTTAAAATTGAATTTTAAGAAAAGATATGTTTTAGAATTTGCAGAAACACTTTTGAAAAAGCCTAAAAAAATAAAAAGCATATTGAATATAATTGATAATTCAGCAATTCAAGACAAAATAAGTTTAAAAATAAGATATGAGGAATTCTTGAAAAATCAAGAAACAGTTTTTGATTTAATGAGACAAGGTTACAAAATAACTGTAATTTTAGATAATTCATTTGAAGCAAATTTCAAAAATATAGAAAGTTTGCAAATGTTTGAATTTGTAATAATTAATAGAAATTTGAAACAATATAATGAAATTATGAACAATAGAGAAAATATACATAATATTATAGAAATATGAGGTAATATATGGAAACATTTATAAGATTCTTATATGAATTTTTATCACAAATCTTTTTAGGATTTACATCAATTCTAAAAGGGATTACAACTGGAATAGGTCAAATATTTGACATAAAAACATATCAAAATATGATAGGAAAATACCAATCAGATCTTTCTATGCCAGAATGGATATTAGTTGTTATTGCAATATTATTTGTTGTGATTTTTATAGGACTAATAATTGCATTAATATATTTATTAACAAGAAAATATTTGAAATTTAGAAAACAAGCAATAAATGAAGATGAACTAATGGATGAGGTTGCTTATTTGAATGGGCAAGTAGCAAGTTTAATGAAAGAAAAAGAAGAAATTCTTGCTATGAAAGTTTCACAATTGGGATTAAAACCAGGAGAATCACCAACAGAAGAAATTTCTAGTCAAGGTGGTGGAGAAGATGAGGATGGGGCAACAAATCCTGATATAAGATTCTCTAAATTAGACCAAATTGATAGAGACTTTGAAGATTATGAACATATAGATTATGGAAATAAATTTACATTACCAGAATTATGTGAAAACTTTAGAAATTTTGCGGCATCTAGATTAGGATTATACTATAAAATAGAGATGATAAGAATATTTATATCAGCATTAGCATCAACAAAATTAGTAATATTACAAGGTATTTCAGGTACTGGTAAAACATCATTAGCATATGCTTGGGGAAAATTTTTAAAACACAGTTCTTGTGTTGCATCTGTTCAACCATCTTGGAGAGATAGAACAGATATGTTTGGTTATTTCAATGAGTTTACAAAAAAATTCAATGAAACAGAAATGTTAAAAGAAATGTATATAGCTGGATATTGTGATGAAGTATTTACAGTAATCCTAGACGAGATGAACTTGTCTCGTGTTGAATATTATTTCGCAGAAATGTTATCTATTCTAGAAATGCCAAATAGAGATGAATGGATAATAGAATTAGTTCCAAACAGTTGGAAAACAGACCCTAAAAACATAATTGGGGGTAAATTAAAAGTTCCGCCAAATATGTGGTATATAGGAACAATCAATAATGACGACTCTACATTTGCCGTAACAGATAAGGTATATGATAGAGCGATGCCAATAGATATAAATGATAAAGGTGTACCTTTTGACCCAATTCCAACTGATGCACAAGACATAAACTTTACATATTTAGATAATTTATTTAGAACAGCAATGGCAGAAAACCAAATGTCACAAGAAATATTAGATAAAATAGAAGAAATGGATAACTATGTAATCCAACACTTCCGTATTGCGTTTGGTAACCGTATTGTAAAACATATGAAAAATTTCGTTCCTGTTTTTGTAGCATGTGGAGGAACTGAAGTTGATGGAGTAGACTACTTTATAGCTAGAAAAATCTTAAGAAAATTTGAACAATTAAATGTTGCATATATTAAAGATGAAATTGACCCATATATAGCTTTTCTAGATAAAACATTTGGAAAAAATGCTATGAAAGAATGTATAGAATTTTTATTAAGACTTAAGAAGATAGCATAGGAGGTTAACATTTTGGACAATTTAGGAATAATTGATTTATATCAAAATGATAAAGAAAAAAATAGTGTAAAACAATTTGCAGAAAAAACAGATTCTACATTAAGAGTAGAAACAGATAGAAAAACAACAACATTAGATACAGAATGGTTAGATATGATAGAAGATACAATACAATATATCGATAATATATTTAGGTCTCCTAACCGTTTTATCGTAAATGAAGAGGAAGTTGTAAAAGTTGAACAAGCTAAAAAAATAACAGTAGAAACAATAAAACATTTATCAAAAAATACTAACTTTATACAAACTATAGATCCTGTAACAGGAGATGTAACGCCTTCTAAATTATTAAATATAAGAAAAGAAGAAAGTTATGATACATATGAAAACAGATTAATTTATACATTAGTACAAAATACAAAAATGTTTATAAAAAGAAGAAAAGAAGAATTATTAGAGAATATAGATGAAAGTAATAATGAACAATCAAGTATTAATAATAAAGCATTACATTATAATGCAACTTCAATAATAAATGGCGAAAAAGTAAATGCAAATATGAATTTAAGCTCAGCTTTAGATGCAGAAGGAGATACTTCTAAAGATAAAGTACAAAAAATTCTAGAACGTATAGAAGAAGTTGAAAAAAAGATTGAAATGTTAGGAGATGCAGAACCTTATCAAGTAATTGATAGACAACGTATATCTTTAGTAAGAGAACCTATTAAAAAAACAAATGTAGTATTAAAAAATGTTAATTTTCAATATGCAATGAAATTATGGTCATATTTAAGAGATAATTACAATATAGGACTTGCGGAAGATGAAGAACATCTAGATTATAATGATACTGGAGAATTGAAACAATTTATAGATGAAACATTTTTGTTACAATATATTGCAATGAAAACACTTGATGAAGACAAACAAGAAAATGAATCTACACATAAAGAAATACAAGAAACAATGGTTGACCAGATGATAGAAAAAATGATAGATATGGATGTTGAAGTTACAGAACAACAATTAACACAAATGATTGCTCAAAGATATGAAGTAATCAAATATAAGAAAACAGAAATAATAAAAGAAATTCAACAAATATTTAAAACGCAAATAGAAAAATATGAAGAACAAGTTGAAAAAAGAGGGTAAATTATGTTAGAGAAACTGAAAAAGATAAAAGAAAATAAAGTACTAAAGTTTATTGTAAATGTATTATATACATTAATGTTTATAGTAGTGGTGTTATTATTATTAGTTGTAGTTATGCAAAGAGTATCTGATAATACTATAACACTAGGAGGATTTAGAATGTTTACAGTTGCAACAGGAAGTATGGTTCCTGTTTATGATGTTGGAGATATTCTAATAGCAAAAGAAATAAAACCAGAAAAAATCAAAGTAGGAGATGACCTTGTTTATTTAGGGAAAAAAGGTACTTTTGCTGGTAAAATTGTAACACATAGAGTAAATTCTATAGAAAAACAAGAAGATGGAAATTACAAAATAATTACACAAGGTGTGGCTAACAATGCCGCTGACCCTGAAATTAGCCAAACTCAAGTTTTAGGGAAAGTTATGTGTGAAATTCATATATTAAGTTTTATGCAAAAAATGATGAAAAATGTATATGTATTTTATTTCGTGATATTCATACCTGTTGGAATACTAGTTTATAAAAATGTTAAAAGCATAATAAATGTGGACAATGAAGAGGAGAATGATGAAGAAGATAATAAAGATAATTAAAATAGTAAAAATTAAAAATATAGTAATTTTAATTTTAATACTAGCTTTTAATACATATGCATGGTTTATATATGCGACAAGAGTGTCTTCAAGTTTAACAGTACATATTAGTTCTTGGAATGTTCAATTTTCAATAGGAGAAGAAGAAACTGTAACAAATATATTGATTGAAGTAGAAAGAATTTTTCCGGGAATGGAACCTTTTGAGAAACATATAGAAGTGAAGAATAAAGGTGAAATTAAAGCAATATTAGATTATGAAATAAAATCATTAAAGGTTATGGATGAATTTTATGAAATAGCAGATGATATATCTTCAAAAGATTTGGAAAACAAAATGAAAACAGATTATCCATTTGAAATTAATGTTACTTCAAATGACACTGAATTAGCTGCTGGAACAGGAACTGGTAGTTTTACTATAACAGTAAATTGGCCATTCGAATCTGGTGATGATGAGCTAGATACATTGTGGGGAAATAAGGCATATGAGTTTTATTCATTAAATCCTGATGCCAAAAGTATTGAAATAGGATTAACTTTAATAGCTCAACAAATTGCACAATAAAAATGGAAACTTTAAGGATGGCCTTAAAGTTTCCTATTAAATATTAACTTAAAGTTTCTGTTATTTGTGTAAATGAAACATTTACATGTAGAAGTGGTTGGCTTTCTGATGATGTTGAAAGAGTGTCAGCGTCATTTGCCATAGTTTGAGAAGATTCATCATCATTCCACTTTATATAAACTCTAACTTTTCGTGTATCTAGTTCACTAGAAAGTTCTATGATTTCAGATATAGGGGTATTGTAATTTTCAAATATAATTTTTTCACCATCATCCAAAGCATAACCAATTGCAACTAAATCTTGGACACAACTATTTTCGTCGGCTGAAACTGAAATGTCATATTGAAAAGAAACATCTACATTTGAAAAATCAAGATTTAAATCAAAATATCCTTCTGCTGTTGGTGCAATAATACCACTTGCAATATGGTCTGTGCCAGGGAATACAGGGACAATAGAATTTGAAATATCTGAATCAGTCATTATTGACATATTGTTTACTAAAATATTCCAATTTGCAATTGTAAGAGATGTGTTGCCTTCAGTTGATGTTATGTATTTTGCGTAAATTTGTACTATAAAAAATAACAAAACACATATACAAATACCTATTAATAATAATAAAAATTTTTTGTGATTTTTCATATTTACCTCTTTTGTTTTTTTATTAAGTCTATCACAGAAAAAAATATAAATCAAGTATTCATACAAGAGAAAGGTTGTAATTACAATGAGAGATTTTGAAGGAAAAAAAGAAAGAATGAAATTGAATTCTGAAAAAATAAGAGACAGAGAAAGAAAATTAAAAGTAGTAAAAATGTCAATTTTAATAATGTTAATGTCATTAATAATAATGTATTTCCTTTTAAGAATTGTTTTTGAATCAGGATATTTTACTATATCATTAGACCCTGCATTTGCACAGGAAAGTGGATTAGTAATGTATGAAAAAATATCTGAAAAATATGAAAGAAAAATTTTAAAAGCAACAAGAGTTGATTTTATGGATAATATTTCTGTAAAATGGTTGCCAGAGAATATCCATGAGATGGGAGAAGGAAGCCATAATGGGAAAAATTATTTAGCATATACATTTTATTTAGAAAATATGGGGAGTGATACAATAAATTATTGGTATCAAATTATAGTAGATGATGTTATAAAAAATGTAGACAAAGCTATTAGAATAATGATTTATCGAAATGGTGAAAGAACAATTTATGCAAGACCAAATGAAGCAACAGGAAATGCAGAAAATGGAACAGAAAAATTTTATTCAGATTTAGAACCTGTATTAGAAAGTAGAAAAGGTTTTGAACCAGGGCAAATAGACAAATTTACTGTTGTAATTTATCTAGAAGGTGATGATCCAGATTGTATTGATGCATTAATAGGTGGAGAAATGAAGATGCATATGGATATTACAGAGGAACATATAACAAAAACTAACTAAATATTACAAAAATATTACCGAAAAATGACAATTTTACATTTATGTTACAATTAAACAACATATATTGACATATTTAGTAACTTGTTTTATACTTTAAATATGAAATAAATAACAAGTTATAGTTTGAAAGTATTGAGGCTATAACTTAAAGAAAGAGGGAAGAAAATGAATAAAAAAAGCAAAAGAAAAAATGATTTAAGATCATCAATAATACTATTATTAATACTATTATTGTTATTAATTTCATCAACATATGCGTGGTTTACAGCAAACAGAACAGTAACAATTAGCCAATTCGATGTTAATATTGAAGCATCAAATGGTTTACAAATATCAGCTAATGCTACAGAATGGAAGGCAATTTTGTCAAATGCAGATTTAGCTTCAGATGCGGAGACAGCATATGAAGGAAATACAAATCAAATACCAACAAGTATGGTTCCAGTATCAACAGCAGGAGCTACTAATGCAAATGGTGAATTAATAATATATCATGGAAATGTTTCTGCAAATGACAAAGGTGTTTATGCATTAACTTCATCACTAGAACAAGACAAAGCAGGAACAAGTGGAAAATATATAGCATTTGATATGTTTTTAAAAGTTGACGTTGATACAGACTTAGAATTAACAAATGCATCTTCTGTAGTTATGAATGGTAATGACAAAGGAATAAAACAAGCATCAAGAGTAGCATTTGTAGTAGAAGGTTGGGCTGAAGCAGGTGCTGAGGCAAGTACAATTACAGCAAAAAAAGGTGGAACAACTGCACCAGTTTATATTTGGGAACCAAATGCAAACTGGCATACAGCTGCAGCAGTAAATCATGCTAAAAATACTTATGGAATAGATACAACACAATCTGTTAATGGAACATCTGTTACAGCAGTAGAATATTATGGAATAAAAGATCTAATTGAAGAACCTATAACTTTAGATAAAACACATGGAGCAGCTGCAGATTCAAAATATTTTTCAAAAGTAACACCAGCTTATGTAACAGAATCAGATGCTGATGGAGTAATGAAAGTTGCAGAAGGAACAACAGGTATAGATATATTCTCAATATCTGCTGGTATTACAAAAGTAAGAGTTTATATGTGGGTTGAAGGACAAGATGTTGACTGTGAAGATATGGCATCTGGAACAGGTATTTCATATAACTTACAATTCCAAGTAGCAGAATAAAATATAATGAAAAAGAACAGGAAACTGTTCTTTTTTTGATGCTAAAAAACCATTAAAAACACGAAAACTTTTAATAAATTCCATAGACTTTTTTGGGTAGTTATGATATGATAAAATTGTAGAAAAATGGAGGAAAATGATATGTCTAATTTAACAGAAATTCTTGAAAAAATTGAAGTTGAAAAACAATTATTATCAGTAATGCCAAAAAACAATCACAAAAATATAGTTAAGTATTTAGAGAAGATAAAAGAGTTAGAAACAGAGTATGCAGGATATAATGACAAAATAATAAAAACTCTTACTGATAGATATAAAGAAGCAACTAAAATTGAGAAAAATAATGAAATAGAAAATTTAGAAAAAAGATTAAATACAATTGAAAAAACATTGTATTTGTTAAGTGATGAAAAAACATCTTATGAGAAATTAGAATTAGACAAAATAATATATAAAATTGGTAGATATTACAAAGGTAATTTAGAAAACATAAATGAACAAATAAAAAAAGCAATTGCCCAATTTGCATCTATAGGAATTAGCTTAGAATTATCAGATTTTGATTATAGTATATATGTTCAACAATATATGAAAACATTTTTTGAAGAAAGAAGAAAAGATGGAATAAATTCAAATATTTTAAAAGCAAAATTTGAAGAAATATATTGGAAATGCCCAGACATAATAATTCACATAGAATTAAACATACGAAATATTTATTTTAATAAACAAACACAAATAGATAAATATTTTGAAAAAGAAAAAGCACAATTATTAAAACAATGGGGAAAAACACCTAAAGAGATTATGAACTCATATTTGGGAATAAAACAACAACAACAAGAAGTGATTGCGCAAGATAAAAAAATACAAATAGAAAAATTTTTGAATGGAGAATGGAATACTTCAAATTATAGCCAAGATAAGATACAAACTAATTATTCTAAAATATTATTACCAACAATTATTACACAAATAGATACAAATAAAGAGGAAATACAAAGAAGTATTTTAGAATTTTTAAATAGTTTATATGAATATAAAAATTATTTGAATTTTCAATATATTGTTGATGATGTGAAAAAATATTATAAAGAAAAAGATAAATATAAAAAATCATATGAAGACACTAAAAAGAAAATATTAGATAGTGAAAAGAAATTAAAAAAATTAAATAAAAAAGCATCATCAAAAGGATTGTTTGGTAAAAAGAAAGAAATAAAACAAACAACAGAACAAAATCAAATGGTGCTTGAAATTAAAAAACTATATAAAGAATTAGATTTGAATAAATTCTATAGTAAGATTTCTAATAATTTAGAAGATGATTCTACTATATATGATATTTTAAATTTAGCGAATTCATATTACAATTATTTGACATTTTGTATGATAGAAAACAATAAAACAATAACACAAGAAAAAATGGATGAACAAATAAAAAAAATAGATGAGTTTTTAAAAAATCCATATAATAATATAATTACTAATTTAACGATTACTGATGATAGAGATATCGCAATGATAATAAAAGATAGATATCAATTATTGAATTTCAATGTAAAACAAGATGATTTAAGTGCAAAAAATCTTGATAATTTGATTAATGTTTTAGAAAACATTATAACAAGTTGGAATTTAAATAAAAATGGAATTGATATAAAAAATATAGAAGAAATACTAAAAATAAGAGATACATTTAAACTATAAGAATCACAAAAATGTGGAGAGTTTCTAATGAAAAAAATTGATAAAAAAGGTATAGTAAAGTTAATAATTTTTATAATACTTTTGATTATGCAAATAAGAGCATTTGATAATTCAAGAGCAAATAAGTTGACTTATGTAACTGCTAAAATCACAGATTTAAGTGGTTTATTAAGTGAGGAAACTTCTACAATGATTGCTATTAATGAAGCAGATAGTGGAATTGCAATTACTCTCCCAGATTTTATAAATACTAAAAAAGTTACTAAATATATAGTTACAAAAAAAGAGATTACACAAAGCGAACTGGAAACAGAAAATGAAACAGAAACTACAACAGAGACAGAAGTAGAACCAGAAACTGTAGAAATGTTACCAGGTGAAAAAGTTTATTTAACTCAAGAGGAAATAGATAATTTAGAAATAGCATTAACTGTAGAATATGACACAATAGAAGTTGAAACACAAATATTGTATAATAAAAAACTTACAGTAACAGATGCAGATGATTATGAATTATTATCTGTTTTAGGATATATGCCATATGATACAGTAATTGAAACAACCGAAATAGACTTTTTTGGTGTAGAAGACCAAATAATAGAAACATATCCAGATAGTATTATTATTGGAAATTATGATATAAAACTTATTTCAAATGAGCAACAATATATAGCAAAAGATTATGGCCAAACATTAAATATAGAAATGGCAATAAATGACGGAAGTAAAACACATTATCTTCTTGAAGTTTATAATACTTTAATTAATCAAGTTCAAGGTTTGGTAATTGCAGATGGTAAAGCGAAATTTTCAACAGATGAATTGAAGCCATATTTATTATTAGAAATGCAAGATGGGAAAATAATATATGCTGATGAAAATACAGAAGGAGAAGAAAATAATTCAACAGATAGTTCTGATGCAATTTCGGTAGATGGAAGTAATCCCAAAATTGAAATAAATGATTTTGAATCAGATAAAAATTATTATCTTGGGTTAAATTACACAGAAGGAAAATCAAAACAAAATTCTGGAAAATATACAGAAAGTAATTTAAAAAGGGTAACAATCAATTATTATGGCTATGACTATAGAATAACAGAATTTAAAGAACCAGAAATTTATGATATAACATTAAATGCTACAGCAAGACGTTCTGCAACAGGAACTGTTCAACAATCAGGAAATGGAAATAATAGAAGATATACAAGGACAGATACTATAAGTTGTACTGTTAGTGGAATAAATGCTTTAAAAGAACAATATCAAGGATTTAAGGCGGATTCGGGATGGACAATGCAAATTGAGGTACCAAATACGAACTTTTCAACATATTTTTCGGCTGACAATACAGATACAGCAAACTCTTCAAATGGAATATCTGTAAGTGTTAGTGATGGAATAATAACAGTAACCGGTGCAGATGCATCTGCTTTAGAAGGAAATAGTGATACATGGACATTCACATTTAGCGTTGCATTTAGTAATAATAATAGAAATAATATAAATAATATAACTTTTACAAATTTAACTGTAAATTCTTTTGCAAGTACAATTATGATTGGAGAGGATAGTTCTTATGGAACAATTTCGAATACTGAATTAAAAACATTAGTAACTTACAAAAAATGTGTACCAGTAGATAATAATGGAAATATAAGTATTGAATTAATAGATAATCCATTTATGAATAGGCCTGAACAAAGAGGATTTAATGGATGGAAAACTAATGATTCAAGATACTCAGGAAGTATAAGTACAAATACAAATACTTTTGTACAAACATTAAGTACAAGTACAAATAATATTACAGATAGTTCTGGTAATTATGTAATAAATTTATATCCTGATTGGATTGAAGCAAATGTTATATTTGTAAGTTCATCAGGAAGTAATGCAAATTCTGGAACATCACCATCTAGTCCAGTAAATAACAATTGGACAAATATAAATACAAAAATAAATTCTAATATAAAAACAGCTACAAATGCTTCAAATAGAGAAGTAAATATTATAGTTTTAATGAATGGAACATTAGAGGTAAATGGATTAACAGGACCAAATACACCATTTACATTAACAAGCTTATATAGTAATAGGAATTATGGAAGTACATCTACATATTTGAATGTAGGAACTACTAATTTAACAGCAGATAGTGATTTACAATTACATCATTTATATGTTGCTTCAACTAGATCATATGCTTCGCCAACTGGAACTACAGATGGAACTGCTGCAGTAACACCATGTATATATGGAAATATGTATAATGTAAGAATCGGAAGAGGAATTGTTCCAACAAATACTAATAACTGTACATGGGGACAGATTCAAGGTGGATATAATAACAGATCAGCTTCAGAGTACAAATTGATGGTAGAGGCAGGACAATATTATACTATACAATTATATAGAGCTGCTAATGCAAATACTTCAACAACAGCAAATGGAACTATAGTTGTAGGTTCAGACATAGAAAGAGTAAATAATAATAATAGCACATTGAAAATTTATAATAGAATGGCAAGTAGAACAACATCTGCAACAGCAACACCATATCAATCAGGGCGTTTAGTAAATATGATTATAAAAAGTGGAACTATAGGTGTGGATTATTTTAATAATGCAAGTACAGCTGATAATAGTGATAGAAACTATGCAGGTATATATGTCGGAGGACATGGTAACACCGGATATGACAAAGGTGATAGATACTTAACTGTTGAAGGTGGAAATATTGCTAACATAATTGGTGGATTAAGTATGGATGAAGATGATATGCATAAAACATATATGTTTGTTAAAGATGGTAATGTCATAAATATTACAGGTGGTGCTGGATATACTCATACATATGGAGATAGAATAATTCAAGTAACAGGTGGATGTATAAAATATAGTATCAGTGGAGGCTCAAATGGAGTCGCTGCAAGTTCTACAGATAATAATGGACAATTAACAGGAGAATCTCTAATTTATGTTGGTGGTACAGCTCAAATAGGGGCATCATATACAATAGATGAAAACGGAAATAGGGTAATTACTGAAACAAACACATCAAATGTATTATATGGTGTTAATGCTGGTTGTGTTTGTGGTGGCGCAAATGGAAATGATGATTATGCAGGGCAAACAGATGCCTCATATATAATAATTGATGGACAAGCAATAGTTCATAATAATGTATATGGTGGAGGAAATTATGGGGTAATTGGATCAGAAGATAATGCTCCTGAAGGGGCAGAAGTAATAGAAATTAATAATCAAACCTCTAATTTTGCGGTAAATACAGAATATTTTGTTACAACATCTGCTACGGGAGGTAATGCACTTTCTGTAAGTGGAAGTAGTTTATCAAATCAAACAATGTCAGCAGCAGTGGTACCAAGTGATTTGGGTAAATGGATTTTTGAAAATGCAAGTGGAAATACATATTACTTAAAAAATGTTTCAACAGGATTATATTTATATGTAGAAAGCACTGAAGGTTCATGGGGAACACAGTCTGCAAATTTAGCATTAAGTTCAACAGAAAAAACAGCTTTTACCGTTGGAGGAACAAATACAAAAACAGTCACATATTCATTTACATATAATAATGGATTTTGGAATCAAGATGTTACAGCTTATTTAAAATATAACAATGGTTGGGTAATGACAAATGGAACTAGTTCATTATATTTATTAACATATGAAAAACTTCCTGAAAGTGAAGTGACAGAAGATGTAAATACTTTAGTTAATATCAAAGTTTTTGGTGGAACTGTAAAAAATAATGTGTACGGAGGAGCTAACCAAAATAATATTTATGGAACAGTTGATATTGATATGACAAATGGAACAGTAAATGGAACAATTTACGGAGGTTCAAATATTTTAGGAACAATTTCAGGTTCATCATTAATAGAGATTTCAGGAGGGCAATTAGGAACTATATCAGAAACACAAGGTTTTGATTATTCAAGTGTTGACACAGTATTTGGTGGAGGACTAGGAGCAAGTACAAATGTACAAGGAAGAGTTTTACTAAATATAAAAGATACAAATAATAATGTAAACATATATGGAAATGCTTATGGAGGAAGTTCTCTAGGAACAATAAGTGGAGATGTAAATGTTAATATTCAAGATATACCATCAACAGCAAATACAATATCAATAAATGGATATGTATTTGGAGGGGGAAAAGGAAATGACACTACAGCTGCAACTGTAGTAGGAAATGTAAATCTAAATGTAGATGGAAGTAATCTGCCAAATTGTAGTGCATTTGGAGGAAGTAATATAAATGGAACAATAAATGGAGCAATTACAGTAAATGTAGGAAATACTTATAAATCAACAATATTAGCAGTATATGGTGGAGGAAATCAAGATCCTATAGGTACAGAAACTAAAAGTGTAAATGTTTACTTATTGAGTAATGCAGATGTAACAAATGCATTTAATGGAGGAAAAGCAGCTGATTTAATATCATCAGGAGTTAATGATACAACAAGAGCAATATATCTAAAAGGTGGAAATGCTCAAAATATTTACGGAGGTTCAGATTCTTCAGGAACAGTTACAGCAAGTCATGTATATATAGAATCAGGAACTGCTACAAATGTATTTGGAGGTAATAACTTAGGTGGAACAACTGAAATTACAAATATTAATGTAACAGGTGGAAACTCAAATAATGTATATGGAGGAGGAAACCAAGTAGGTGTAACAACATCAAATATTACAACAAATGGAGGAAATATTGGAACAATATTTGGTGGCTCTAATTTGAGTGGAGATGTAGAAGAAAGCTTTATTACAACAAATGATGGAACAACAACTTCAAAAATAGATACAGTATATGGTGGAAACAACCAAGGTGGAACAACAGCTACAACTAATGTAATAATAAATGGTGGTGGTGTTGGAACAGTATATGGAGGAGGAAACCAAGCTGTAACAAATGTAACAAATGTAAATATAAATGGAGAAGTAATAAAAAATGTATTTGGAGGAGGAAACCAAGCTGGAATAAACACAAATACAAATGTAACTTTAATAGGAGCAACTGTTGGAGATAATGTATATGGTGGAGGAAATGAAGGAACAGTTACTCAAAATACATATGTAATAGTAAAAAATTCAATATTAAAAAATAGTTTATATGCAGGTGGAAATGGTGCATCTGCAACAGTTTATGGAAATGTAAATTTAACAATGCATGGAACTACAAATGATGTAACAAATAATGTATTTGGAGGAGGAAATCAAGCTGCAACAGGTACACAGATTAACAATAATTCAACAAGTACAGTAAATATAGTTGGAGGAACTATTGGAAAAAATGTATATGGAGGAGCAAATACATCAGTAGTTTATGGAACAACTCAAACAAATATAGGATATGATGCTGTAGGAAATACAAGTTTAGAAATAGGAGATATCCATATTGGTGGAACAGTATTTGGTGGAGGAGAAGCAAATGCATCAGGAAGTGAAGTATATGACTTCAACTTTATAAGTGTAACAGTAGGAATAGATATTCAAATAAATGGAAAAGGGCATAATAATTTTGCAATACTTGGAAGTATATTTGGATCAGGAAACGCATCAAGTACAAGTGGAACAAGTTATATAACACTAAAAAACTATGGAACACCTGAAAAACCACAAAGCAATGTTTCATTACAAAGAGCGGATTGTGCTACAATAATTAATTCAGCACTTTCATTATCAGGAGCAACAGATAGAACAAATGAATATTCAGGAACATTTTTCTCAATAAGTAGGGTTACAGAAGTTAAATTAAAAGATAATTCAACATTATATTTATGTAATGGTGCAAACCTTTTAAATAAGTTATATAGTTTAGTTGATATAAATGGCACAGAAACAAAAGGTGCTGTAACAATAGATGAAGAAACAGGAAAAATAACAAAAAATGTAGATAACAGAGTATATATGTTAGAAGGTAAAAATTTAAATGTAGCTTTAAATGAAAAAGCAACAATATATGGACAAGTACAAGGAATGTTTTTCTTCGGACTATTTACAAATAGAACTAACCCAGCAACAAGTACAGGATTATATCATAATGGATATAACAATGGAGATGAAATAACAAATGCAGGAACATTTGTATCAAACTCTTATGTTATGGCAGAACATTTAACAAATCCAGAACATGTCATAGAAATAGATGGTTTTTATACAAATTATGATGAAGAAGGAATAATAAAAACAGACTATATCCAACCAACACCAGATGAAGATATTTACTATATGTGGCTTTGTGGTGAAGAAATGGAAGTAAAAATATTCCCAATAGAAATGGTAGCTTCAAAATATGCTACATTAGGAACATATGAATTAGCATTATCAGGATTTGCAGATCCAAATATCAAATTTACAATTGCAGGATTTTCATCAGGACTTTCAAGTAATGTATCATTAGTAGATCCAAGTTTAATAGAAACAATAGAACCAGATGAAAATAAAGCAAACACACAATTTGGCTTATCAATGAGAACAGGTAATATTGGATGGCAATCAAAAGGTGAAACATTATTTTTAACAAAAGATGGAGGAACATATACAGGATTGACAAATTATAACTCAGATAATACAAGTTATACTCCAACACTAAATTTCTGTTTCTACCATTCACAAAACCTTACAAAGAAACAGGCATTAGGTGAATTAAAAATAAGATTTCAAGTTATGACTCCAATTGATGATTTAAATTATGCTATTTCATATGTAGATATAGATATAACATTATCAACAGCATTATTCCAAGATGATTATTATGAAGCGGCAATAACACCAGGACAAGAATTTGGATTATTTACAACAACAGATACAACAATAACAAAAACAAGTGCTTTTTCAACATATTATTCATTATTATTAAACAAGTTTTCAGAACGAGAAGATTTTGAAGAATTTTCATCTTATAAAAGAGTTCTTGTTTCAAGAGATATAAGTAATTCACCATATGTATTTCCTGTAAATACAAAACTAACAATGCTAGATATGGCTACAGACCAATATTATTATTACATAGTAACTGAGCAAGATGTTACAAATGGTAAATATATATATTCATTATCAGACTTTATAGCAATGGGAAGTAACGATGCTAATTTTAATGAAAGTGAAATGCTTAATAAATATTATAATACAGACCAAGACTTAGTTTATGAAAATTTTATTTTCCATGTTAACTTAGGAGATAGTGCATTAAATGAAAATATAGCACAAAATTCATTATTGATGGAATTAAGAAATGACGAAAATCAAACAATGATAGGAGTTCTAGGAATTCAAAGAGAAAACATTGTATATACAGTATATTGTAACAAAGAAGCTACAATAGAAGTAGATGCAGCAATTGACCCAGAAGTGGTGTATTTAGGATATCCGATTGATTTAGATGTATCAACAACATTTACACAAGAAATATTAGGGACAAAAACGATTTATGATACACAATATTTTGACAAAAAACTAGGAATAAAAATTAGTATATATGATAACAATGGAAATCGTCTAAATAATGATAGTTTACTGGGAATCAATTTCGAATTAGACAAACAATATTATTATCCTAGAATAGATGGAACTACAAGAATTTGTATAGCAGACAAAGTAACAGACGTATTAGCTAGACTTAGAATAAATACAGAAAATAATAGCATACTTGCAACAGGAACTTATACAATTAGAGTTGAATCTTTTGGTTCATCAGATGGTATTTATTATGGTTTAGTTGCATCAGATATGGTTGAAGTAGATGTTACAATAATCAATTTTGCTTATGGATTAAAGGCAACTACTATAGATAATGCCAAAATTGTAAACAAGGAAACAGGATATACACAAAGTAAAAACAATACTTTAGGAGTACAATTAGAATATTCATCTTCATTAAATAATGCTAATATAGCACTTTCATTATATAGAAGAGATTATTCAGAAGTAGTTTCACAAAATTACACATTAGTTGATTTAAAAGACTATGTGACAAATACATTAACTGCAACGAAAAGGGAAAAAGAATATATAGTTTCTGAAAAACCTGTATCAAAAATTACATATTATTTATACTTAAAAGATAATTTGAAAACAGGAACTTACAAACTAGTATATAAATTATATGATGGAGATACCTACATAGGTGAAACATTTGAATATATGATTATAAAATAGAGGGAAAAATGAAATACGACATAGAAACAATAAATAAAAGAAAAGAAAATGTAAAAATAGCTAAAAAAGTTATTGAAATAATAGCTATCATACTAATTTATAATATTATTTTAATTGCTATTTCATCAGCAAACCAAATAAATGTAATAAACATTTTTGGATATAAATCATATATCATAAAAACAAATAGCATGGAACCTACAATTAAAATAAATGATGTTGTTATAACAAAAAAAGTTGAAAAACAAGATTTAAAAATAGGTGATGTAATAACCTTCCTAAAAAAGGGGGAGGTTATTACACATCGAATAACTCAAATTGAAGACAATTCTAAATATACAACAAAGGGAGATAATAACAATATAGAAGACACATTTAAAATAGATTACAAAGATGTAGAAGGAAAACATGTTCTAACGATTCCGTATTTAGGAGCTATAGTAAGAGCACTAGATAACAAAATAGTATTTTTGATTATAACATTAATAATATTAATATTTATGTTTATAACTATAATAAATCAAGAGAAAAGAGAAAATAGGAGAGAAAAGAAAAAAATTGAAGATAGAAAAAGAAAAAATGAAAATGCTTATTAAAATACTATTAAATTGTATTTATATAATTATAACAATATGTGTTTTATATAACATAATATTTTTAATTAATACAACAATATCTGAAAAAGATTATTTCAAATTATTTGGAATAAGTTTATTTAATATGCAAACAAATTTAATGGAAAATGATATAAGTAAAAATGATTTAGTTATAGTAAAAGAAGTTCAGGAGCAAGACTTGCAAAAAGGTGATATTATAGCATATAATGTTAATGGAAAAATTAGAATAAATAAGATTATAAATGAAAAACAAGGATATATAACAAAATCTAATGGAAATTATCAACCAGATATAGAAAATATAGATTTTAACAATATTATTGGAAAGAAAATAATCAATATACCAATACTTGGAGGAATAATAGGGATGTTACAATCTAAAATAACAAGTATGATTATATTAATTACTTTAATTTTTGTCTATTTTTATAATAAAAACTTATACACAAAGAAAAAAGAAAGAGTTAGAAAAAAGAAAAAATATTGTATGTGAAAGGGCAAAAAGGATGGAAGAGAATTCATTAATTAGACCAGAATTAGAAAACAGAAATGAAGAGAGATTAGAAAATACCCTACGACCTCAAACATTAAATGAATACATTGGTCAAACTAAAGTTAAAGAAAATATGAAAATTTATATAGAAGCGGCAAAAAAAAGAAAAGAAGCTTTAGACCATTGCCTTTTTTATGGGCCTCCAGGTCTTGGAAAAACAACAATTGCAAATATTATTGCAAATGAAATGAATTCAAATTTAAAAGTTACATCAGGACCCGCAATCGAGAAACCAGGAGACTTAGCAGCTATTTTGACAACACTATCTGAAAATGACGTATTATTTATAGATGAGATTCACAGATTAAGCAAAAATGTGGAAGAGATTCTATATCCTGCTTTAGAAGACTACACATTAGATATAGTAATTGGAACAGGACCTAGTGCAAAATCAATAAGAATAGATTTGCCAAAATTCACATTAATAGGTGCAACAACAAAAGCAGGTTCACTTACAACACCATTAAGAGACAGATTTGGAATAATACATAAATTAGAATTATATTCACCAGAAGATTTAAGCATTATAGTAAAAAGATCAGCAAACATCTTGGGTGTAGAAATTGATGATATATCAGCAATGGAAATTGCAAGAAGGTCAAGAGGAACACCAAGAATTGCAAATAGATTATTAAAAAGAGTTAGAGATTATGCTGCTGTTTTGGGAGATGGAGATATCACTCTAAAAATTGCAAAACATGCATTAAATCAACTAGAAATAGATGAACTAGGTTTAGACGAAACTGATAGAAAAATATTAGAAATTATGATAAATCAATATCAAGGAAGACCAGTTGGATTAGAAACAATAGCTACAACTATAGGAGATGAAGTTGACACTATTGAAGATGTATATGAACCATATCTAATTCAAATTGGATTTATTGCTAGAACACCTAGAGGAAGAATGGCTATGCCACCAGCTTATGAACATTTGGGGTATCCATATTTGGGGTAACAGCAAACGGGGACGTGTTCGCCGTGCTAGCACCGCGAACACGTCCCCAAATGCTAGAATCTGGGGACACCTTCGCAAAAAAGGAGTAAATTATGAAGTTATTATTACACACATGTTGTGCGCCATGTAGCGTATATTGTATAAAAAGTTTAAGAGAAGAAAAAATTGAACCAACTGTATATTGGTTTAATCCTAATATACATCCATATATGGAATATAAAGCAAGAAGAGATACATTAAAAGAATATGCACAATCAATAGATGTTGAGGCTATATTTGAAGAAGATTATGGATTAAAAGAGTTTTGCAAAAATGTAATTGAAGATTTAGAAAATAGATGTGCAATTTATTGCTACAGAGTTCGCTTAGAACAAACTGCTAAATATGCAAAAGAAAATGGATATGATGCATTTACTACTACACTTCTAGTAAGTCCATACCAAAATCATGAAACATTAAAACAAGTTGGACAAGAAATGGCTGAAAAATATGGAATAGAATTTTTATATAGAGATTTTAGACCAGGATTTAGAGATGGGCAAGCAGAAGCTAGAGATTTAGGATTATATATGCAAAAATATTGTGGATGCGTTTTTTCGGAGGAGGATAGATATTCTAAACAAATAGAAAAGGACAAAAAACAATAATGAAAGGAGTGTTTCAAATGAATAATTATGACATAATTGTAGTTGGAGCAGGACCAAGTGCCGCATTTTTAGCTTATGAGGTGGTGCAATTAGACAAAAGCAAAAAAGTTTTACTAATAGAACAAGGGAAAAGAGTAGAAGATAGAAATTGTCCAATTGAAAAATTAGGAAAATGTACTAAATGTAAACCTATGTGTCATATAACTTGTGGATTTTCTGGAGCGGGAGCATTTTCAGATGGTAAATTATCATTATATAATGAAGAAGATGATGACATATATGTAGGTGGAGTGTTACATGAATACATAGGAGTAGAAGAAACTAAGAGATTAATTGATTATACTGATGAGATATATTTAAAATTTGGTGCTGATACCAAATTAGAAGGAGTAGACTATAAAAAAGAAGTAAAGAAAATATATGATAAAGCTAAAAAAGAAGATATTAATTTAGTAAATATTCCAATAAGGCATTTAGGAACAGAGAAAAGTCATGAATTATATGCAAGAATTGAAAAATATTTAATAGAAAATGGTGTAGAAATATTATTTGAAACAACAGTATCTGACTTAGTAATAGAAGAAAATAGAGTAAAAGGTGTAAAAGTAAGGGCTTCAAAATATGCAGAAGATGACAACTATAATAATGATAAAATTATAAATGGAGATAAAGTTGTTTTAGCAGTTGGTAGAAAAGGTGCTAACTGGCTTGTAAAAATGTGTGATAATCATAATATACAGACAAAGTCAGGAACTGTAGATATTGGAATTAGATATGAATTACCTGACAAAGTTATGAAAGATGTTAACAAATATATGTATGAAGGCAAATTTATATCAAGACCATATCCATTTAGAGATAAAGTAAGAACTTTCTGTCAAAATCCTAGTGGATTTGTTTCAACAGAGGTATATGACAATAATATTACTTTAGTAAATGGGCATTCATACAAAGAGAAAAAAAGTACAAATACAAATTTAGCAATATTGGTTTCTCACAATTTTAATTATCCATTTAATAGACCAATTGAATATGGTAGAAACGTAGCTAAAAATTTAAATGCGTTAGGTAATGGAAATATAGTTGTTCAAAGACTTGGAGATATTTATAGAGGGAAAAGAACCTGGGAAGAAGAACTAAAAAACAATTCAGTGGAGCCGACATTGAAATCAGCAGTGGCAGGAGATATTACATTTGCTCTTGGATATAGGACAATGACGAATATATTGAAATTTATATCAGCTTTAGACAAAGTTGTTGAAGGATTTGCACATCCCGATAACCTTTTATATGGACCAGAAATAAAATTTTATAGTAATAAACTTGCAATTAATAATGAATTTGAAACAAGTATAAAAGGATTATATTCAATAGGTGACGGAGGAGGCCTAACAAGAGGTCTAATGATGGCTTCAGCATCTGGAGTACAAACTGCAAGAAATATATGTAAAAAATAATATTGTTGCATAAACTCTTTATTAGGAGAGTGGTTTATATGGATAATAAAATATTAGTTTTGGTAAAAGAAAATAATAAAGCTATATTAAAATTTCAAAAATATAATATTGAAACAACGGCTTATATAGGCAAAAATGGTTTAACCAGTGAAAAACAAGAAGGTGATGGGAAAACACCCATAGGAGAGTTTGAATTAGGTATTATGTTGGGAACACATGTAAATGTACAAAACAAAAAGGGTTTAAAATATAAGCAAATTACTGAAGATATGTATTGGATTGATGACCCTAAATCTAGGTATTATAATAAATTAGTAAACATATCAGAAGTAAAAAAAGATTGGAATTCAGCAGAACATTTAATAGATTATCAAATTCAATATGAATATTTAATAGAAATAAAAACTAATCCCAAAAATATTCCTGGGAAAGGTAGTGCAATATTTTTGCATTGTACTAATAATACACCAACTGCAGGTTGTATTGCAGTAGATAAATCGATTATGAAAAAATTGATAGAAAATATAGATAAACAAACTAAAATAGAAATTAGGAGTTATTCAAATGAAAACATTGCAAGATTTAGAAAATGTTGAAGATAAAATGGCAATATTTCGAGATTTTGAATTATTAAAACAATATGTAGTTACAGTAAAAGACTTAATTGATGCTTTTTCATATTTGGGAGATAATCAAAAATTAGAGGTAATGAATTTTAGTTATTTTAAAAATTTATCACAAAGTTCAAAAGCTAGCGCAATAATGACTATTACAGATAATGCAGTAAAACGCCAAATACTTCAAAATACAGCACTTGTAGAAGAAGTTTTTGACCAATACAATTTTTGTGAATTTTTAATATCAACAGATGATCAAACAAAAAATGAAGTATTAAATAATTTGCAATTGATAAATAAGTTTAATTTAAATGGTAGACACATTAGAAAAATTATAATGTCTATGTCTAATGAAGGTAAAACAAATATATTATCAAATACAGAACTAATCAAACAATTAGGCATTGAAAGTTTTGATTTATCTCATCTAATAGCTACTATTGAAGATGACGAAATTAAAATTCAGCTTTCAAAAGATTATGAATTGCGTGAATATGAGGAACTTAGAGTAATACTTTCTCTTTCTACCCAAAAGAAGAAAGAAGTATTACTTGAAGGTAAGATTGAAATAGAAAATAGATATATAGTAGATATAATAAGTTCTTTAAGTAATGATGAATTAACAGATTTTATTAATAATCAACAAACTTTTCTACAAAACAAAGGGATAAAGTCATTTCATGTTATAAAAAAGATGCCATATGAAAAGCAATTGGAAATGACAAAAAATATAGCGCAATTAAAAATATCTGAAGCAGAAAAAAGAAGAATGTATGCATCATTAAAAAACGAAACAAAAGAAGCTATAGATATAGAAGAAATAGATGAAGAATATAGACCATTGTTAGGTATGGAATTATCGGAAGATGTACTAAAATCTTATGGAAAAATAATTGTAAATCTTAATGAGGATTTGAGTCAATATCAAGATTTAGATGAATTATTAGGTATAAATCCTTTAGAAATGGTAAAAAGTGATAAAGACAGAGAACATTTATTACAATTATGCAAAATTTGTCCCAATATGGACATTACAGATAATTTATCTGTTGGAATTTCAAGTGGACGAGAATATGTAACAGGAGAAACATGGATTAGCTCTGTTTTAGAAGGAATACAACCAGAATGGACAGATATACAAAAATTAGCACATATAGATACTGCAATTGGAAAACGAATTAGTTATAGTCCAGAATTTGGTACAGAAGCAGAAAAGACTGATGATTCACGAGCACTATGGAGAATAATAACAGAGGGATATGGTGTATGTAACGGAATTGCACAAATTGAAAAATATTTATTGGCAAGAGTTGGAATAGAAAGTGAACTAGTTTCTGGTAAACATCATTCTTTTGTTAAAATAAAAAATATTGCTATTCCAACAGAATGTGGGATTATACAAGGAGATACATTAGTAGACCCAACTTGGAATTTAGCTGCGTCACGTTTTGGTGCAATGCCACAACATTTTTGTAAAAGCTATGAAGAATTAAGAAAAGTGGATATTGAAGATAATGGAAAAGACCGTAAATGCCATAAAAATGAAGAATTAGAACAAGCACAAACTATTAATATGGATATAGAGAGTTTAAGAGAAGTCTATAAAAGCATCGGGATTGCAGGACAAGATGGCAAATTTCCAATAGGCCAATTAATAGTACAAGCTAGAGAAATAGATGAAACTTCAAGTGATATGAAATCAAATATAAACAGAAAATTTGCATTGCTAAAAGAGTGGTGTCCTGAGTTTGCATCATGCCAAAATTCAACAATCAGTGTTATACAAGATGTCTTATTTGAAACAAATGACAAATTTGACTTTAAAAAATGTATTGCATCAAGAGTATATGATAGAGCTGATGATAATAGAGATGCAGTATTATACATATATATGGAACTTGAAGAACAACAAAAAATGTTTTTTTATGCTGATAAACAATCAGGGGAATTTATTTCATTATCTCAAGAACAATTTGAAGCCAAATTTGAATGTTATGATAGGGATTTAGAAAAAGCGACTGATAATAAAAGACCATGGGAAAATGGAGAAAAAATTCAAGAGAACAAAGAAAATAGTTCAGGTCAAGTTTCTGCGGAAGAAGGTAGATAAAATGAGTATATTTAAGAAATTATGGCAAAAGTTAAAAAATATTTTTATAAAAAAACAAGAAATCGTAATGTTAGATATAAGTAAATGTGATTTAGACGAACCAAGGGAAGGCTTCAAGGAATCGTTAAAAGTAACTTTTGAAAAGATTAGTCAAAAAAGAAAAAAAGTTGAATCTCATATATGTTATGGAGATGGATTAGGAATAAAGAGGAAATTAGAATATTAATGCGAAATTGGGGACGGTCCATTTTTTAGCGGAAAAAATGACCGGCCCCAAATTAAAATGAGGTAACAGTGGATAAAATAATTTTAATA
>JAFQSS010000004.1 GCA_017409455.1 Clostridia bacterium
AAAGTACAAAATAATGGATAGAAATATCCATATATTTTGTACTTTTTTATAAATTAAATGAAAAATAGTGAATTAGAAAAATTATTTTCCAATTCACTATTTTTTTAGAGACTTACTCGGCTACTTTTTCAGCAGCCTCCCTATTGGAAGTCTTTTTTGTTTTTATTTCTTTAATTCTTCTGCAAACATTTTATTAAGCATTTGTGGATTAGCTTTTCCTTTAGTTTCCTTCATAGCTTGTCCAACTAAGAAACCTAAAGCTCTATCCTTTCCTGCTTTAAAATCTGCAACAGATTGAGGATTGGCTTCAATAATTTTCACTACAACTTCTTTAATTGCACCTTCATCAGAAATCTGAATCCAACCTTTTTCTTTTATAATATCTTCTGGATCTTTTGGATTTTCAAATAATTCTTCTAAAACTTTTTTACCAATGCTTGAACTAATTGTTCCTTTATCAATTAACATTACTAATTTAGCTAATTGTTCTGCATCAAAAGGTATTTCAACTGGGTCCATTTCATTTTCATTTAATATTCTTGAAATGTCTGAAATTATCCAGTTATTAACTGCTTTGTGATTTCCACATATTTCAGATGCTTTTTCAAACAAATCTGATAAATGTTTAGAAGCTGTTATAATTCCTGCATCTTTTTCAGATAATTTGTAATCATTTAAATATCTTTGTTTTCTACTTTCTGGCATTTCAGGTAAGCTTTTTCTTATATTTTCAATATATTCATCTGATAGTTTTATTGCAACTAAATCTGGTTCTGGGAAATATCTATAGTCTTGAGCATTTTCTTTGTCTCTCATTGAAAAAGTTTTTCCTGAAACTTCGTCCCATCTTAATGTTTCTTGTGTTATAACTCCCCCATTCTCGATTACATCAATTTGTCTTTCAGCTTCATAATTGATCAATCTTGTTATACTTCTAAATGAGTTCATATTTTTTGTTTCTGTACGTGTTCCAAATTTTGTTTCACCTTTTTTTCGTACTGAAATATTAACATCTGCTCTAAAAGAACCTTCTTGCATTTTACAATCCGAAACTTCTACATATTCAAGTATTGATTTTAATTTTTTCAAATATGCATCTACTTCCTCTGCTGAACGAAAATCTGCTTCAGATACTATTTCTATTAGTGGCACACCTGCTCTATTTATATCTATAAGAGCTCCTCCTCCAAAATTATCATGGTCTAATTTAGCCGCGTCATCTTCTATATGAATACGAGTTATTCCTATCTTTTTAGTTCCTTGAGTTGTCTCTATTTCAATATATCCATGTTCACATAGCGGTTTATCATATTGTGATATTTGATATGCTCTAGGAGTATCTGGATAAAAATAATTTTTTCTATCATTTTTACTATCTCTTGATATTTCACAATTTGTTGCTAATCCTGCTTTTACTGCATATTCTACAACTTTTTCATTTAATTTGGGTAGTACTCCTGGCATTGCCATACATATTGGGCATACTTGTGTATTTGGTTCTGCTCCGAATGTTGTTGGACAACTACAAAATATTTTTGTTTTTGTTGAAAGTTCTGCATGTACTTCAAGTCCCATTACTACTTCGTAATCTTCTCTAGCCATTATTGAACACCTCCCTTAAATGTTGGTTTATATTTTTCGCGGAAGTTTGTTTCTTGTTCATATGCATATGCTGCTTTTATAAGTGTTTCCTCTGAAAATTTCTTTCCAATTAATTGCATACCTATTGGTAAACCTTGACTATCAATTCCACATGGTATTGACATTCCTGGAAGTCCTGCAACATTTATAGATACAGTACAAATATCTGCTAAATACATTTCCATTGGATTTGTTGATTTTTCACCTATTTTAAATGCTGTTGTTGGAGATACCGGTGTTATAAGTACATCATATTTTTCAAATGCTTTACTAAATTCATTCATTACTAATGTACGAACTTGTTGTGCTTTTTTATAATATGCATCATAATATCCTGATGATAATACATATGTTCCAAGTATAATTCTTCTTTTTACTTCAGAACCAAAAGCTTCACTTCTAGATTTTTTGAAAACATCTTTTAATGTTTGTGCTTCTGGTGATCTATATGTATATCTTATTCCATCATATCTTCCAAGATTTGAACTTGCTTCAGCACAAGCAATTATATAATATGCTGCTAATGCATATTGTGCAATATCTAATGAAAACTCTTCTACTTCTGCTCCCATTTCTTTATATTTAGCAATTGCAGTTTCTAATGAAACTTTTACTTCTTCATTTATACCTTCTCCATAGAATTCTTTTGGAACACCTATTTTTAAACCTTTTATATCTTTTTGTAATGCTTGTGTATAGTCTTTTTCTCCTACATCTACTGATGTTGAATCCATTTCGTCATATCCTGCAATTACATTTAAAAGCATTGCACAATCTTGTACATCTTTTGTTAATACTCCCACTTGATCAAGTGATGATGCATACGCTACTACACCATATCTTGAAACTAATCCATATGTTGGTTTTAATCCTACTATACCACATAAACTTGCAGGCTGACGAATACTTCCTCCTGTATCTGTCCCTAATGCCCATGGTAGCATATTTGCTGCCACTGCTGCTGCTGAGCCTCCTGATGACCCACCTGGCACTCTTGATAAATCCCATGGATTTTTAGTTTTCTTAAAATATGAGTTTTCAGTTGAACTTCCCATTGCAAATTCATCCATATTTAGTTTTCCTAAACTTATCATTTCCTCGGCATTTACTTTATTCATTACTGTTGCATCATATGGTGCAACAAAGTTTTCTAACATTTTTGATGCACATGTAGTTTTTACACCTTTTGTACATATATTGTCTTTTATTCCTATTGGAATACCCGCTAAATTTCCTAATTCTTCACCATTATCTAGCCTAGCTTGAATTTCTTTAGATTGATTTATTGCCGCTTCTGTTAAGTCTGTTATAAAAGCTTGTACTTCTGGCTCTTTTTCTTTTATTTGTTTTATATATGCTTCATTTATTTGTGTTATTGTTAATTCTTTGTTTTTAAGTTTTTCTTGTAATTCATGTACTGTTAATTCAGTTATATTCATGCTTTCCTCCTTGTTAAATTGGGGACGGTCCTTTTTTTCGCGAAAAAAAGGACCGTCCCCAATTTCGCGTTTTTTTAATTTAACACCTTTGGTATTTTAAACATATGTCTATCTTGTTCAGGTGCATTTTGTAATAAGCCTTCTATATTATCAAATACTTTTTTTTCATCTTTTCTAAATACATTTTTAGACTCGCTTGCCCCTATTGTAATATTTACTCCTTCTACAGGTGCATTGTTTACTATATTTGCGAAATTCAAAATGTCTTGTAAATTTACAATGTAATTTTCTATTTCATTTTCTTCTAATTCTAATTCCGCTAAATCTGCTATATGCAATATTTCTTCTTTGCTTACTTGCATTAAAATTTCCTCCTTACTATTCTCATATAACTTAATCGTCCCTTATTATATCACGTTTTTTCAGATTTTCCTACTATTTTTTCAAATTTATTACATTATCTATTCCGTTTTTAATATTTTGTTTCATTATTTCACAACTATGATCAAATAATTCTTGGTCTTTTTCATTTAAATTCAATTTCAAAATATCTTTTACACCGTTTTTATTAATAATTGCAGGTACCCCTATATAAATTCCTTCTTGCCCATATTCATTATTTTGATATGCTGAAACAGTCAATATTGCATTTTCGTCATTTAAGACTGCTTTTATAAGTCGATTTAGAGCCATACCAATTCCATAATATGTTGCCTTTTTCTTTTCTATTATTTCATAAGCTGCTTGCCAAACTCCATCATGTATTTTTTTCAAATCTTCCATTGGGTGATTATTATCTTTCATAATATCAATTATTTTTTTACATCCCACATAGCAATGTTCCCAAGGAACTAATGATGAATCCCCATGTTCTCCTAAAATATATGCATGTACATTTTTACTTGATACTTCTAAATATTCAGCAATTAATTGTCTTAAACGAGCTGTATCTAATACAGTACCAGAACCAATAACTCTTGATTTTGGCATTCCTGACACTTCTGCTACTACATATGTCATTAAATCAACAGGATTTGTTGCTATTATAAATATTCCATCAAATCCATTGTTCATTACATTTTCTGTTATGTCTTTCATTATTTTTGCATTTTCTACTGCTAATTCTAATCTTGATTGTCCTGGTTTTTGAGCTAATCCTGCTGTTATTACTACTATATTTGCATCTTTGCATTCTTTATAGCTACCTGCTTTTATTCTCATTTTGTGTGGTGCATATGGTAATCCATGTGATAAATCCATTTCTTCTCCCATAGTTTTATCTTTGTTGACATCTATTAAAACTAATTCATCAACACCCCCTTGATTTAGTAGTGAATATGCCATACTCATCCCTACAAATCCAGCACCTACTAATACAACTTTTCTGCTTGTTTTCATAAAAACTCCCCCTTTAATATATAAAAAAGTATATATCAATTTTGGCAGATATATACTTTAAATTTTTATTCTATTACTATATTTACATCTGTTGGACAAATATTTATAAAAGTATTTCCATCATTAACATCGATTTCATTTCCATCTAAATCTTTATAAACTGTTTGCTGATTTCTATCTGTCTTTGTACATTTTATTTGTATAGCTTTTCCATTTGTAATGTAATATCCATCAAATGTTCCTATATTTTTAAGACCTTGTCTACCTTTATTTTCACTATCTGTTAGTGTGTAATTATCACACATTGTAATTATTATATTTTTAGTTGTTACAGGCTCACCTGTTATATAATCTGTTTGAAGTTTATTTCTTGCATATCTTGTATATCTTTTAGTTTCTTCATTATACTCATATTTTACTGTTTGAAGTTTAGAATGTGGTATTGTTACACTCATAGCTGATGTTGCTACTGTTCCTTTTACTTCTTGTACACTTTCTGTTTGTACATTAGCATTTTCAGGAACTTCTGTTTCAGGAAGTTTAACTTTATATTTATCTCCTAAATCAAATTCATATGCCACATAATTCAATACACTATCTTTTGTCGATGTTGTTTTATAACCTTTTCTATCTGCTATTTTTAATATACTTGCTGTTGATGTGAACATATTGTGAGGTGCAGATTTATCTTTTACTCTCGAAAAATCTTTTGAACTTTCTTGTATTCCATTTATATTATTTACACCTAATTTAGGAATATCTGCTTGTGCTTGTGGACTCCATCCATGATGAACATATATTGCATCATTTTCTAATGCATAGTCTAGAAAATAATGTCTTGAACTTCTTACTGGTCCAACCTTTTCTAATTCTTGACCTTTAAACACAGCCATCAATCTGGTTTCTCCACCTTCAACAACTATTTCGTAAACAATATATGCTTTTTCTAAGTTTGCTTGTGGCCATGCCCCTGAATGGTTATCTATCATTACTGCAATTGCTCTATCTTGTCCACTAAAGATTTGTACCTGTTTATCTGGTACTACTAATTTGTCTTCTTCTTTTTCTGTTTCTGTATCAATAATATCACCCGAATTAGCTTGTCTGTGCATAGTTGCATATTTATATACAAACACTCCTCCAGCTACTATTACAAGTAGCATTAAAATTATAATTAATGAATTACTAGATTTTTTATTCTTCATTCATTTCATCCCTTCTTATTCCTAATTGATTCAGAACATTTTCTTCTTTTGGTCTCATTATAACTTTATCTTCATCTTTTATGTGGTCATATCCCATAAGATGATAAAAACCATGTACTAACATGTATGAAAATTCTCTTTCAAAACTATGTCCATATTCTTCAGCTTGGGCTCTCACCCTTTCAATTGATATAACAATATCTCCAAGAACATCTTCATGTTCAAAATTTTGATTTCTTATTTTATTCTCTAATTCATTTTTTTCAAACATTGGAAATGATAATACATCAGTTTCTTTATCTACATTTCTGTATTGTTTGTTTATTTCATGAATATGTTCAGGAGTTGTTAAAATTATGCTTATATATAATTTTGAGTTTTCTAATTTCTCTTCTTTAAAGCATTTTTCTATTACTTTTTTTATTATGTCTTCATAATTTTTGTTTTCTTGTAAATCTAGATATTCTAATTGATACATTTTACCACCTATGTATTTTAAATTCTTGCACTTACCTTATGTCTTTGATATTTTTGATGTTGTGTTATATATGTTTTTAATTCTTTCATCACACCATAATCTACTAACTTTCTCTTATAGTATTTAACTAATCTACTATAATCAGTTTTATCACTTTGAATTCTTTTAATATCTTCTTTAACAAATAGTATTTCTTTTTGTTTTACATATTCTATAAAATCCAATTCTTTTAATTTTTCAATTTCTTTATATTTTTCATGGAATCTTTTGAATATTTCTCTGTCTTTTGCATTTTCCCAATATACTTTTGTAGCTAATAGTCTTATGTTATAATCTTCTATCAAATTTAATAACATCGTATAAGCTTTTTCTCTTTTTGCAGCTATTTTTGTATCTTGTATTAAACATCTTGCATCTTTTAATAATTTCATATAACATTGTTCAGCTACTACTAATGGTAAACTATGTGTAAATAAGTTTCTACTTAGTCCTAACAATATCATATTTTTTTCGATATTATCTCTTGCATCTAGTTTTCCTACTGCAAATTTCTCATACTTTTCATACTCTTTTGCTACTTTTGCTAGCTTTGGATCATTTATTTTTAATGGTAATACATTTTTTATATAATCTTCAACTGTTTCAAATATTTTTACATATGTTGAATCTTTTGATGAATCATATACATTTGTACTATCTGCTAATTTTATTGAATAATTTTTTAATATTCCTTTATATAAATTATCTTGTTTTGAAATATAGAATTGTTGGTATTTTTCTACCACTTTTGCTTTACCTGAATTCATTACAGTTTCTTTATCTAATTCTAATAGGTATTTTTGTTTTCTATATTTATATTCTACAAATTCACTTTGTTTTAGTTGCACTATTCCATAATATTGTGATAATGCTATACTTTCTAATTTTGTTGCAGTATCATTTTTAACTTTTTTGTATATTGTATCTAAAACATATTTGTCTAGTGATTCTAGATATGCAGTATAAGCATCTTCATATTTCTTTTCTATTGCATCTTGTTTGCTTGCATCTTCTATATTTTCGGTCGCTTCATATGCTTTTATTAATGCATTTCTTTTTATGCTTATACGCATTCCATTAATACCTATTTGTGTTGGTATTAATAATTTATTTAATGTATTTGTTAACTTATTAAAAAATGTCTTATCTGTCCCTACTACTCTTAGACTTCTCTCTTCCATACTCTACACCCTTTCCAAGTTATTGGTAGGCAGGTTCTTCTATTTGTTGTTCTTGTGGTACTATTTTTTCCTGCATTCCTATATTTTCAATTACTTCATATGTCACAGTTATTTCTATATATTGTTCCATTTCTGTTACTGTTGCATTTTTTCCGAAGAATGTTTTCCTTTTCTTCAATTTCTGCTTCAATTTCTTCTTCTAACTGTTTTGTACCTTTTTCTGTTATTTCTTCTATAGTGTATTCTTTTGAAAAATTTTCCAATTCTTCATTTGTTAGTTTTATCACTGAAATCGGTAAATATAAGTTCGAAAATATCTTAAACTTTTTTTCTTCCTCTATTGTATCATAAATTTTAAATTTTGAAAGGGTTTTATAAAAATTTATTTGAAAATTATTAATTTTTATTCCATATTTATTTTCTTTATTTCCTGTTTTTATTTTTTGTTCTTCTTTTAATGGATATTGTCCTGTTTTTGTATATTGTACAATTGCTTTTGCTTCTCCTAAACTATGTACATATCTTATCCCTGTATACTTTCCTTCCATTATTCCCTGTATAAGAATTTGACCTTCTTGTACTTGGTCCCCAATTTTAACTTGCGCTGTACCATTTTGAGCAATTATTTGTGTTATTGTTCCAGATTTTTTAGCTACTATATTACAATAATCTTTTTCATCTATTATTTCAGGAGCCTCTTTTGCTTTTACAGCTTTTACTATAGCATTTGTTCCTTTTAGAGATATCCCGATCCATGAAACGTCTTTTCTTTTTAATCGTATTTTATTAACTATTTCTTGGGTATTTATTTTGCTTTTGCTCTTTCCTATTTCAAGACCTGCTTCTTTAATGTCTTGTTCTAGATTTTCCATTTGCGCATTTTCTTCTATATGTATATCTATATTCCACACGAAATTTGAGCTAATATATAATGACATAATAATTATTATTAAAGATATTAAAAATATTTTTCTTTTTCTGTATTTATTTATTAAAAATGGAATTCCTCTCTTTTTTTCTATTTTAACTTTACATTTTAGTTTTTTAGCAACCTTTACCGCTCTATAAAAATCTTGAATTCCTATATTTAAGTGTAGCTTTACTCCTTTTTCTCTTTTTAGATTCCATATTAATATTTTATTAGTTGTACATATATTTATAAATCTTTCTATATAATAGCCTTCTACAGTTATTTTTACATACCCTAATATATATTTTAATAAAATTTTAATTAGCATGTGTTCCTCCTAATTCGAACAATCTTCAGTTCTCTCTAATTCTATACTTTCAATCTTTCCAGTTATTTTTATATCATCATTTGTCATTTTTTCTAAATTGATATTGAAACCATTTATATTTACGATTCCAATATAAGTACTTATACTAGCAAAAAATTCTTCATATTCTAATATCCCCTTATAATTTTCCAAAACAATTTCATTAAAACCTGTAATTGTTAATTTAGGTGAATTTGTATACAATTCTTCAGGCATCTCTAAAATTTTATTTAATCTCCCTTTTCTCATACTTGCCTCCTATTTAAATTCGTCTAATGATTTGAACTCGTATCCTTGACTTTTACCCTCTTCTATAATAGTATCCAGAACCTCTGCATTTGTTTTTGAGTTTGGATGTAAAAGCATTATTTCACCACAGTGAAAATTATTAATTATTGTTTCTTGACTTTTTTCTATTGATGGTTGATTCTTTTCATCCCAATCAACGTAGGCAAAACTCCACATAACAGTTTTATATCCTAATTCAAATGTTTTCTTTAAAGTTCTTTCATTAAATTCTCCTTTAGGTGGTCTTATATATTTCATTTCATAATTAAATTTTTCATATACTGATTGATGTAATTGCATTATTTCTTCTTCAATTTTCTCATTTGAAATACTTGGCATACTTGGATGGTTTACAGTATGATTTCCTACAATATGTCCCTCTTTTATCATTCTCGCAACTAAATCTGATGCAGTATTTAAGTAATGTGCTGTTATGAAAAAAGTTGCTTTCACTTCATTTTCTTTTAATGTATTTAAAATACTTTCTGTATATCCAGCTTCATAACCTTCATCAAATGTTAAATATATAACTTTCTCTAATTCACTGCCTAAACATATTCCTCCATTTTCTTCTAGTAATTGCTTATTAGATGCTCCAACATCTGGCTGCATATTCTTTTCACCCCTTTTTATTCCCCAGCCTATTGTTTTATTGTTTTCAGCCTCTGCTGTTGTTTGGATTATATTATCATTTAACTGAATTACACATATTGAAAATATTATTAATACAGCTCCTATTATTATAAAATTTTTAGCTTTTTCTCTTTTAGTTTCCATTCCGTCTCCTCCATTTATAACTTTTTTATTAAAACATATTTACTTTATGAAAAAATTATTACAAATACAATATTCATATTTCTGACACGCTTTTACATTTTCTGGATATGTGTTTTTTATATTCGAATCAATATAAAACTTTGTTTTTCAAGCATTTGGTGCATTCAATTAGCCTATTGACATTTTAATCTTTTTGTTTTATATTTATTATGTAATTGACAAAAAATGTCAAATTTCTTATATACAGAGGAGAAATATATGTTAAATTTTATTATTTGTGATGATGAAAATCATATGCTCAATAGGCTTTCAGCATTGTTCGAAAAAGCTTTTATTAAAAATGATTTTGATGCAAAAATAGTTTTGAAAACGTCAAACTATAAGGAACTTCTTTCTTATATGTCGACTAACATCGTAAATGTGGTTGTTTTAGACATTGAATTTAAAAATTCAAATGTGAATGGATTAAATATCGCTGAAGAAATTAGAAAAATTAATAAAGATTGTTATATTATTTTTATTACAAGCCATTTTGAATATCTAGTACAAGCTTATGATTACAAAACTTTTGCATATCTTTTTAAAACTTCTCTAAGTGTTGATACACTTTCTGATACTTTATCAAGATTATTTGATGATGTTTCTAGTAATTCCAAAAGATTCTTAAAAATTGATACTAAAGGAACATTTATCGATTTAAATGATATTCAATATATAGAAAAGAATGGTATGAAACTTATTTATCATACTTCTCATGGAAATTTCGAAACTTATAATTCTTTCTCTAAAATCGAAAATGATCTTCCTGAAAATTTTGTCCGTTGTCACAAATCTTTTATTGTAAATGTTATCAATATTGCTAATATTTCTTTGCTTAATAGCGCTATTACTTTTAAAAACGGTGATATCTGCTATATTGGTCCTAAATATAAAAATTATTTTATGGAGGTAATTAATTATGATACAGTTTCTAAATAATATTTGGATTGCTTTAAGTAGTGAGAATGTTGAGTTGGTGAATTTGCTGTCATTACCACTTTTCCCAGTAGAAAATTTTATATTGATGAATTTATTTTTAGTAATACTTAATGTGAAAACTACTCTTAGAGAAAAATTATTGTATGTGTTTGCCATGTCAATAATAAGTGCTATAAGTTCATATTTCATACCAAGTCCTATTAATGTGCTATTAAATTATACTTGTATGTTATTCTTTATAAAAATTATTTTCCATTTGAATTTATTAAAGAGTTTCCTTTCTCTTATAATTTCAATTTTCATTTTTGGTGTATTAAATGTTTTAATTCAAAATCCTTATTTGATAATTTTAAACATAGAACCTAATATTTTTATAAGTACACCTCTATATAGAATTCCATACTTAATTATTGTATACACATCTCTTTTCTTAATTTGTTTAATAATTAAACATTTAAATTTTTCTAAATTGAATTTAGAATTATTAGACAACTTAGATAAGAAAACTCTCGTACTTTTAATAATTAACTTATTACTAGGTTTCTTGACACTATGTATTCAATTAATAACCACTACATTTTATATAGACATAGTCCCGCTAATTATAAGCGTTCTAAATTTTGTACTACTTATCGCATTTCTTATATTAAGCATTTATAGCATAACTCGTGTAATAAAATTGTCAAATACTAGAAAAGAACTTGCCAGTGCTGAGGAATACAATAGATCTTTGCAAATCTTGTATGATGAAGTTAAGGGTTTTAAACATGATTTCGATAATATAGTTTCTACCATATATGGTTATATAGAGAATAATGATATGCCTGGATTAAAACAATATTTTCATGGTGTGAAAAAAGATTGCAAATTTACTAATGATTTATCAATCTTAAATCCTAGCACTATTAACAACCCAGGATTATATAGTTTATTAAATAATAAATATTTTAAAGCTATAAATCTAGGTATATGTTTTGAAATAGAATATTTCTTAAATTTAGACAACTTAGATGTTAATATGTATCAATTTTCGAGAATACTTGGTATATTAATTGATAATGCAATGGAAGAAGCAGAAAAATGTGAAAAGAAGATTGTAAAAGTTTCTTTTATCCGTCAAAATAAAAATAATAGAAATATAATAACTATTGAAAATACATATTCAAATAAAGATGTAGATTTAGAAAAAATATTCGAAAAAGGTAAATCTGGTAAAGAAAATCATTCAGGTATAGGATTGTGGGAAGTCAAAAAATATGTTAGTAAAAGTAAAAACTTAGATTTATTTACAAGCAAAACAGATGAATTCTTTAAACAAGAATTATCTATTTATGATATTATACAGAAGTGATAAAATCACTTCTTTTTATTAATAGTAAAAAAGAAACCTCTTATGAGAGGTTTCTTTTCGAATTGATTTATAATGTTTAAGTACATTATCAGTTTAATTAATCTTTTTTTATTAAAGAAGCTGGCATTTTTGGTTGATGTCCCCACCAAGCCACTAAACATGCTGTATTTGTTGCTTTCGCATATTTTTCTGCCACTTTTGCTAAAAATTTTATCATTTGTTATTCCCCTTTCTTTAGTAAAATCTATAATATAAGAGTAGTTGCATGACTCTTATATTACCAAAATTAAATATTCGCATATATCTCATATCCATATTTATTGTTAGTTATTTTATATGCGAATCTTGTTATTGTTAAAGTTTGTATTAAATCTCCTAATATTATTATTCCAGCAATTGTTGTATTATTAATTAATATTGCTATTATAAATTCTATTGTCAAAATAACATATGAAAAAATTTGCTTTTGTCTTCTTTCTTGTTTTCTAAGTATTGGTACATTTTCTGTATCTGCTGGTGCATATAGTTTTATCATTATCATACAGAACATCCATACTACAAAAGCTACAATATATTTTGTTATCCCTGTTAATACTATATATTTTCCAATTAATACGGAACCACTATAAAGCATTAATGTATATAAAATACATCCCATATGTGTTTTCATGTGTACTCCACCAGAAAAAACTCTATATGGTGCAATTATTAAGACTGCCATAAGTGTTAATTCCAGTATTCCTAAAAAATAAGAAATTATAAATATAATAAATATTTTTGGAATTTCTCCAATTATGTTTTGAAGTCCATACATAATAATTTCTGCTCGTTCATCATCTATTTCAGGTATTTCTTTTCTAATTTTGTTTGTTAGATATGTACAGATTTTATCAACCATGTTTATCCCTCATTTCTTATCTTTAGCACATATAAAATTTTATCACTATATATGTGTTTTTAATTTTTATTTTATAAAACTATCGTTTACTAATATAAAATTATAGAATTTTATTTTTATATATAATTCCTCCACTTTCATAAAGAAAATTAAAAACACAATTCTAATTTTAATTATGGCGAATTCGCCATAATTAAAAGTCAAGAATGTTTAAATAGTTATAAATTAATCGTTAAGGAATAGGTAAATAACAAAAAATATTAAAAGAAGCTTAAACTATATAGAGGGAATTTAGATAAAGTATTATCTAAATTCCCTCCATAAGTCTTTTCCTATTTTAAATTTCTATATCTCTTAAAATACACCATGTTCCATTACTTTCAGGCAAACATTTAAATGTCATTTCTTCTTTTGTTACTGGATGTTGAATTGTTAATTCATACGCCCATAACGCAATCTGTTTACCTTGCCCTCTTGTACCATATTTCTGATCTCCAAATATGCTATGACCTGCATGTGATAATTGAACTCTTATTTGATGATGTCTACCAGTGTGAAGATTTACTCTTACTAAAGATAAATTTTTCAATTCATTATATGCCAATTGTTCATAATCTAGTTTTGCAAGTTTAGCATTTTTCTTGTCTTTATTTACAACTTTGCTCATATTATTTCTTTCATCTTTGTATAAATAATCCTCTAGACTTCCTGTTGCGTTTTCAAACTTACCATCTACAACTGCTAAATATTTTTTCTTGAATATTTTCTCTCTTACTTGGTCACTTAGTCTTGAAGCCGCCTTAGATGTTTTGGCAAATACCATTACTCCTCCAACAGGTCTATCAAGTCTATGAACTAATCCTAAATATACATTTCCAGATTTATTATACTTTTCTTTAATATATTCTTTTATTAGTGTCAACATATCCATATCTTCTGTTTTATCAGCTTGTGATGGAATATTAGGTTGTTTTTTTACTACAATTATATGATTATCTTCATATATTACTTCTAAATTTTGCATTTTCTCTCCTTTCAAAAAACCGTAAAAAAGGACCAGGTCCCAAATTACGCAAAAAGGGACCTGGTCCCTTTTTACGTTTCCCATCTACCATAAATTCCACATGGTAACACTAATTTAGATTCCTCCATAGGAAGTCCTATTTCCCCAGATGATACTTTTCCTTTATGATTTTTATTTACTGTTAAATTTAAAATATTTTCTAATACTTTACTTGAAATTCCTGTTGTATATGAATTTATCAAGAAAAATAATGGATTATCTGAAAGTACATTTGTACACAATTCTACTAAATCATAAATATTATTTTCAAATTGCCATACTTCCCCATTTGCCCCTCTTCCATATGATGGTGGATCCATTATTATCGCATCATATTTATTTCCTCTACGAATTTCTCTATTTACAAATTTAACAACATCATCAATTATATATCTTACTGGTCTATTTTCTAATCCTGATGAAACAATATTCTCTTTTGCCCATGTCACCATTCCTTTTGAACTGTCAACATGGCATACAGATGCTCCTGCAGCGCTACACGCTACTGTTGCTCCTCCTGTATATGCAAACAAATTCAATACTTTAATTTCTCTTTTTTCATTTCTAATTTTGTCCATCATCCAATCCCAGTTTACAGCTTGCTCTGGGAATAGTCCTGTATGTTTAAATCCCATTGGTTTAATATTAAATGTTAATTCTTTGTATTTTATCTGCCATTGTGAAGGCATTTTTTTATTATATTCCCATGAACCTCCACCAGTTTTACTTCTATGATATGTTGCATTTATATTTTTCCATTTTTGTGGATATGACTTTTGTTTCCAAATTATTTGTGGGTCTGGTCTTGATAAAACTACATCTCCCCATTGTTCTAACTTTTGACCATCGGCCATATCTAATATTTTATAATCCTTCCAATTATTTGCTATATTCATATCTAATTCCTTTCTTTTAAAACATTTATATTATATCATATTAAGGAAATTTTTTCAATACACACAAAATTAGGAGTTCAGATAAAATATCCGAACTCCTTGATTCCTACTTAAAGATGCACCATATTTCCTAACTCGTTCTGTCTATACACTCTACTTTTGTTTTTCTCTACCTTTCTAACAATCTCAGTTCCAAGGTCAATCCCATTAACTTCTGCAAGTTCCATTAGATAGATTGCAACATCAGCAAGTTTTTCTGTAAAGTTACCCAACCCTTTGTAGTATGCATCATAGGCTTCGCCTACTTTTCCATACACATTACAAAACTTTTGCTCAATAGTGGTCAGATACTCTTCCTGTAGAATGTCGTTTTCACGAATTTCTTTCTGGAGTTCTTTCATTGGCTTACTTGCATCTGTTATGTTGGGGTTCAACTGCAGAACAATACCCTCTTTTTGCTGTAATGCATTATCTCCATTTTTAGCAACCTTTTTTAATATTTCAGTTGCCAAGTCAATTCCCTTGATTTCTGCAATTCCCATCAAAAAATTGGTAACATCTGCAAGCTCTTCTCCAAATATATCCCACCCTTTTACATATGCTTCGTAGGCTTCTCTTAGTTCCCCATACAAATAACAAAATTCTTGTTCAATATTTGTTGTATTGAAACCATGCCGCTTCTTATTTTCAAGAATCTCTTTTTGAATTTCTTTCATCTGCATAATTATGCCTCCTTGAAATTTATTCATAATGGCTTACATTTTTACTTGAACGAAGTATACCACAATACAAATTTAATGTAAAGCATTTTTTTATTTCTTGCATTGCTTGTGTACCTATATTTTCCCGAATCACCCTAACAAGCTCAAAAATCATATAAAAATTCACTCCTGAGAGCATAAAAAAAGAAATTACTGCAAATGAAAGCCACTTATGTTTTTTTAAAAATTTCATATAACAACCCCCCCTTATTACGTACAACTTGTCCGTAATAATATGTATATGTGAGATTTTTTATATTATTCTAAAAAACAATTACTTTTCATCGCAGTAATCTACAAATTATCTTTTATTTTTTATTTTTTTAGCTAAACTATCATTTATTCCTTTCACTTTTGTCAATTCTTCAATACTTGCATTTCTAATTTTTTCAACACTACCAAATTGTTTTAATAATGCTAGTTTTTTAACTTTTCCAATACCTTCAATTTCATCCAATTCTGATTTTGTTATATTTTCATCTCTTAATTTTCTATGATAAGAAATTGCTGTATCATGAACTTCATCTTGAAATTTAGTAATTAAGTTCTTTAAGTTTTCTGATATTTCTAACTCACGATGCTTTTCATCCATTAATGCTCTTGTTTGATGTTTATCATTTTTAACCATTCCAAAAACTGGTATGTTTATTTCGTATTTTTCAATTGCTGTTTTTATGGCTCTAATTTGTGTAATTCCTCCATCTGCAAATATAACATCTGGCAATCTTCCAAAACCACTTGAATTACTGTCTATTGAATGTTTTAATCTTCTTGTTACAACTTCTTCCATACATCTTGGATCATCTTGTCCATATACTGTTTTTATTTTGAAACGTCTTGACATATTTCTTTTTACTTCTCCATCTATCATTACACACATTCCGGCAACAATATATTCTCCTGAAATATTTGATATATCAAATGTTTCGATTTTTCTTGGTAACTTATCTAATCCAAGAACTTCTTTTAATTCTACTAATATTTCACTTCTATCTCTTTCTTTGTTTTCTAGTGTGATTTTAGCATTATTATCTGCCATTTCTACAAATCTTAATTTTTCACCCTTTTTAGGAGACTTTAATTCTACTTTCCTTCCAGCTTCTTTACTTAGCCATTCTTCAATTGCATTTTTATCTTCTAATTCTTCTCTTACCATTATTTTATTTGGAAGAGTTTGCGCATCTATATAATATTGCTTTATGAAACCAGATATTATCTCTTTATCATCCATTTCCTTCAAATCTGGAAAAAAGTAATGTTCTCTCCCAACCATTTTACTTCCACGAACAAAGAAAATTTCAATACAAACTTCCATTTCAGATTTTGCAATTCCAATAACATCAATATTATTTTCTGTAATATTTGAAACTTTTTGCTTTTCATTAACTCTTTCAATTGCTAACATTCTATCTCTTATATAAGCTGCTTTTTCAAAATTCATATTATTGGCTTCTTCTAACATCTGATTTTGCAAATCTTTTAAGACTTTATCCACTTTTCCTTCCAAAATGTCTATAATTTCATCTATCTGTTTTCTATAATCTTCTTTTGATATATAACCCATACAAGGTCCTAAACATCTATTTATGTGATAATTTAGACAAGCTCTTGTTTCTGACCTAAAGTTTTTGCATTGGCGAATTTTATATTTTTGTTTTATAAAATCTAGCATTTCCTTCGCTGCACCTGGATTTGCATATGGTCCAAAGTATTTTGACCCGTCATTTACAACTTTTCTCGTAATAATTACATTAGGATAATCCGATTTTACGTCTATTTTTATATAGGGATATGTTTTATCATCTTTTAATAATACATTAAATCTTGGACGATTTTTCTTTATTAAATTACATTCTAATATAAGAGCTTCTGCCTCATTATCTACAACTATATATTCAAAATGGTCTATTAATGAAACCATTCTTTTTATTCTCTCTGTTTTTTCTGTTTTTCTAAAATATGATCTTACTCTATTTTTTAAATTAACAGCTTTTCCAACATATATAATTTTATCTTCTACATCTCTCATAATGTATACTCCTGGTTTATCAGGCAACATTTTTAGTTGTTCTTCTATATTAAACATTTTATCCCTCCATTCTTTTGTCTTTTCTTACTCTATTATGATACACTATTTTTATCTAATTTGCAATAGAAACTATTGCAACATTTTACATTTTGTTGTAATATAATATGGTAAATTGAAACATAATAAATAAAAAATAAGCGCCAGGACACTAAAAAATATTGTGTTGACGAGGTCTAGAGTTATCGAAACATTCGGCGGATGCTCTAGTGGTTCACTTAAGCCATAGTATCAAATAAAAAATAGTAGTAATACTATAACAGAGGTTGATACATAAGTATATGTTTCAATTCCACAAATTATTTATATAAGGAGGATTCACTATGTGTGGAATTATTGGTTACATAGGAGCACAAAAAGCCACTCCTATTCTTATTAATGGGCTTTTAAGATTAGAATACAGAGGTTATGACTCAGCAGGTATTTCTACTATGGAAAAAAATGGACTTTCTGTTATGAAAGATAAAGGTAGAGTAAAAAATCTTTATGATTTGGATGGTATTAATGACTTAGAAGGAACAATTGGTATAGCTCATACAAGATGGGCTACTCACGGAAAACCTTCTAAGGAGAACTCTCACCCACATCTAGATAATAGTAAAACATTTGCAGTCGTTCATAATGGTATTATTGAAAATTATAATGATTTAAGAGCTTTCTTAATAGAGAATGGATATACTTTCTATTCTCAAACAGATACAGAAGTTATTCCAAATTTAATACATTATTATTATTCAAAAGATGCTGAAAAAGACGAATTTAAACTTTTACGAGCAGTTCAAAAAACATGTAAAGATTTGAAAGGAAGTTTTGCACTTCAAGTACTTTCAAAAGATTTACCTGATAATATGCTTGTTGTTAGAAAAGACAGCCCTCTTGTAATTGGAAAGGGCAATGGAGAAAATTATATTTCTTCAGATATACCTGCAATATTATCATTTACAAAAGATTTCTATTTTTTGAATGATTATGAATTTGCTATATTATCAAGAGATAAAATTGACTTTTACGATATTGATTTGAATAAAATAACAAAAAAAATAAAAAGCATTGATTGGAATGCAAGTGCTGCAGATAAAAATGGATATGAAGATTATATGTTAAAGGAAATCTTTGAACAACCAAATGCAATACGAGAAACTATAGGCTCTCATTTACCAGAAAACGAACGTTGCACTTTTGAAAATTTAAATTTTAGTAAAGCATTTTTACAAAGTATAAATAAAATATATATAGTAGCTTGTGGTACAGCTATGCATGCTGGGCTTACTGGAAAAATTGCAATTGAACAGCTTTGTAATATCCCTGTAAGTGTTGATATAGCTTCAGAGTTTAGATATAGAAATCCTATTATAGATAAAAATACCTTATGTATTTATATTTCTCAATCAGGAGAAACAGCTGATACTATTGCAGCATTAAAATTATCAAAATCTAAAGGTGCAACAACTCTTGCTATATCAAATGTTATAGGAAGTTCTATTACAAGAGAAGCAGATTATTGTATTTATACTCATGCAGGTCCAGAAATTGCTGTTGCATCAACAAAAGCTTATACATCACAAGTTATGCTACTTAATATTTTAGCAATTTACTTTGCTGAAATTTTAGAAAGTACTCCTTACTCAGAAATTGTTAAGATAAAAAATGAAATTTTATCTCTACCTGCAAAAGCTGAAACAACCTTAAAATGTTGTAATGAAATAAAAAATTTCGCTAAAAATATGTATCAAGAAAAAGATGTATTTTTCTTAGGTAGAGGTGTTGATTACAATACATCCCTTGAAGCATCTCTAAAATTAAAAGAAATCTCATACATTCATTCAGAAGCTTATGCTGCTGGCGAATTAAAACACGGACCTATTGCTTTAATAGAGAATGGAATTACTGTAGTAAGTATCTTAACAGATGAACTTTTAGTAGAAAAAACTATTAGTAATATTCAAGAAGTTATTACTCGTGGTGCAAATACTTTAGTTATTACTAATAAAACTTTACCAAGTAATAATATTGATAAAATAGTACCTATTCCAGATACACATACATCACTTTCTTCTATCCTTTCTATTATTCCTTTGCAATTACTTGCTTATTATATTTCAAAGGAAAAAGGATTAGATGTTGATAAACCTAGAAACTTAGCAAAATCAGTAACAGTAGAATAAAAAAAAATTACCTCGGAGACGGGGTAATCTTTTTTATTTGTATAAATAATTTTGTGGATTTAATGCTTTTCCATTTAATCTTACTTCTAAATGTAAATGGTTACCTGTTGAATTTCCTGTTGAACCAACTGTTGCAATAACATCTCCTGCATTAACTTGTTGACCTACAGTTCCATATAATTCTGTACAATGCGCATACCAAGTTTCGACACCATTTCCGTGAGAAACTTTAATTAGGTTACCATATGAACCATTCCAGCCTGCAAAAGTTACTGTTCCTGAATTTACTGCTTTAATTGGAGTGCCTTGAGGACATGCAATATCTGTTCCTGTATGTGCACCTGATCTTATACCACTTACATGACCAAATCTTGATGTTATTCTTCCTTGTACTGGCGTTACTGCTAATAAGATTCCATTTACTATTGGTTTCTTAGTTTTTTGATCTATTTTTATAAGTTTTGCTACTTTTTGTTCAATTTTTGCTTGTGCAACTTGAACACTTTCTAATGTCACAGAATTAATATCCTCTGTATAATTTTCTGTAATTGCTAAATCCAATTTTATAGTTTTATTTTTGTTTTCTTCTTTTATTTCGTTTACAGATTCTTGTGCTTCTTCAATATTGTCTACTAATCCTATAGTTTCATTATTTAAGATAACTGCATAATATTTATACATTATTTTCGCATTTTCTTTTAATGCTATAATTATTTCTTCTTCGTTAGTTTCTTGTTCTCTGCTTACTAATTTTAATTCATAATTTGGCATTTCATCTAATGAAACAAAATCAATATTTTTTCCTTCCATTCCTATAACTTCTTGTTGTATTCTATTATCAAATTCTGTTCCACTTTCTACATAACCTATTTCTTGTCCTGATAAAGTTACTTTATATGTTGGTTTATATTTCAATAAAATAATCGCTGTTATTAACCCTAATGCAACTGCCATTATGCTAAATAGTTTGCACATTTCTTTAGTATAGTATTTTATCTTTCTTTTTAAAATAATATACACTCTCCTTTTTTGCGCGACAAGAATAATTATACCATATTTTTGCTCATTTTGCAAATTTTGTATCCTTGATTTCACTTTTTTAAGCCTTTTTGCCCCTTTTTTTCTTTGATTTTCCTTTGATATGTTTATAGTTTACTCATTTTTCCTCGTTTTTATTCATTTTTTCGACTTTTTTCGATGTATGTTGAAAAAAACCGAAAACTATGGTATATTTAATTATATTAAATAAAAGGATTTATATTATGAGAAAATTAAATGTACCAGAAAAATATAATGGAAAAAAACTTACAAAATTCATATTGGATAGTTTCCCTCATTTATCACCAAATATGTTATATAAAGCATTAAGACAAAAAGATATCAAAATTGATGGAACTAGAACAAATAAGGATTGCACTATATATGGGGGTAGTGAAATTCTTATTTATATCACAGATGATTTGCTTTGCCCTACTGTAAATTTAGATATTATATTTGAAGATGAAAATATATTCATTATTAATAAACCTGCATGTTTGGAAGTTACTGGTGAAGATAGTTTGACTAGTATTGTTCACACCAAATACTCTAATTCTAGTTTTCTACCTATGCCTTGCCATAGACTTGACAGAAATACTACTGGTTTAGTTTTATTTGCCAAAAATGAAGATTCTTTAAATATATTGCTTGATAAATTCAAAAATCATGAAATTAGTAAGAAATATTTAGCATTAGTTTATGGCATTCCTAAAGTCAAGAAAGCTAGATTAGAAAGTTTTTTATTCAAAGATAATAAAAAATCTTTGGTGTATATTTCAGATGAGTTTAAAATAGGATATTTAAAAATTATAACTTCATATTCTGTTTTGGAAGAATATGATAATAATTCTGCTTTATTAGAAGTTGAAATAGAAACTGGTAGAACACATCAAATTCGTGCTCATTTGGCTCATATAGGCCATCCAATTATTGGAGATGGTAAATATGGTATCAATTCTGTTAATAAAGATTTTGGCTTTAAATTTCAACAATTAAAAGCATATAATCTAAAATTTGAGTTTAAGACTGATAGCGGAATTCTAAATTATTTAAATGGTCAAAGTTTTAAAATCTAGACTTTTATGTTTTTTTGTAGTATAATATCTTTATACTATGTGCGGGTATAGTTTAGTGGTAGAATACCATGCTTCCGACCTGGTTGCGCGAGTTCGATTCTCGCTACCCGCTCCAACTTTATGCATGTTAGAACCATAATAAAGAAAAATTATTGACAAAACACTAAAATATTAGTATAATAAAAATAGGAAGTGAAGAACCACAAACGTGGTTTGCCGATTAATATGTAAAAAACACATCTACAACGGTCAAATTACAGATGTGTTTTTTTATTGTCTATTTGCTTAAAGTTATAACCAGTATAACTAATGCAAATACTATAATAGTTTCGACAACTAAGCCAAATAAAAGTAGATATATTATTTCTAACAAAATAGCTTCTATCATAGCACCACCTCCTCACTCGTGACACAAGTCACGGATTAAAAGTGGCAAACCACATCTGCTTATCTTCATTTCCTATGTTAGGTAGTATAACATAGGATTTTATAAAAATCAATATAAAAAGAACAAATTTTTGCTACAAGTTGAAAATTTATATATATTATGATATAATAACCATCGTAATTATTCGTAGCTATGCGAACTATAATAATAATAGCAGTTTGAACATTCTCGTAAAACATTTGTTAGGAGGATAAAATATGAAAGAAATTGTAGTTGTTGATGACAACGAAATGTTTCTCAAAACCTTAAAGGATTTTGCTGAAAGCATAAGTAAAGACTTTAAGTGTACGGCATTTTCCAATCCAGTGGATGCATTACGGTATGTGGTAGAGAAAAAAGAAATCCATGCTGTAATTTCTGATTATGAAATGCCTCAAATGAATGGTTTAACATTAGCCAAGAGAATCATTGAAGTTCTTCCTGCTGCAAAGGTAATTGTTATGAGTGGACACGACACTAATTATTTAAGAAAGCATGCTTTAAAAGCTGGAATTGATGAAAACAAAATTCGGCTCTTATGCAAATCTAATATAATCAATTTGTCCGTGTTGCTAAACAGTTAATCCTAAAATAGAAGGTATGTACATATCGGTATATATCTTCTGTTTTATTTTAAATAAATAGGATTAAATTATTGAATAAATACAAAGTCTATGGATAGATTATAATCAAATAAATCGAATTATATAAAAACAGCATTACTTTGCAGATATATTTTTCGCATACCTGCTCCGTAACCGCTCTTAAAAGAATACACGGAAAAGATTACAGGCTTACTGCAGTAGTTACGTATGACAGTGCAAATGTGAACATCAATCCACACGCAGTAATTCTTTGGATGGAATTACAAGCGGAATCAAAGACCTAGAATCTTTGAATAAATTACTCAGAGATAGAGTAATTTATAATAAGCTTTTAGGTGGTGGCAAACTTAACAAGTATGTTATCTTTGGTAGATATTACCTTGATGAATTTGGTCAGGTATGGACACTGGGTGAGCAATACGAAATCCCTGGAATGCCTATCGCTTGCACCCAAAGCACATTTAATCAGATTTACAATACAGTAAAGCCTGATAAATTTGCATCTTGGGAAGGTGTATGTGCTATTCCTTCTAAAGCTGATAATTGCCCTTGGTGTACAAAAGAATTTACTATTGAAGATGTTAAAACAGGAAGATTTGACACCATTAATGGCAAAATAGCCCACCGTGAATGTGCAAAGCAATATGAACATGAAAGGGAAATTGACAGAATTATTCATCAAATTATGGAATTTATCTATGAAGATGGATTAACATTTGAACTTCTTCCCAATGGCTATTGCAGTCAGCCGTGTTGCGCACATAAACCTTGGTTTTTATGTCATACTCCTGATGGTGACATCGAAATCGGTTGGAGAAAAAGAGTTATATCGATTGAATGGAAAGACAATTTCAAACCTTTCGATATGAGTATTTTTGAAAGCGAAGATGTTACTAAATGGAAACGTGGTATTCATGCGTGGGGAAGCGACAAAGCATATGAGTATATTAAAAAGGTAAAGGAATTTGTTAATCCTAAACCTGAAGAGAAAAAAGCTTAAAAGCAACATTACTAAGAAATTCAGCTGAAAAGGGGCACTAGATTCTAGTGCCCTTGATTTTTTAATAAAATATCATTAAATATAAGTAATTAATACCCCAACTCTTCCCCAATTAAAATAACCTTAATTCTATTAGGAATTCCTGAACGTCTTGTAACAATAAGTTGGCCACACATACAATCAGGAGAATAACAATTTTCACATTTTCCTGTAATAGCACAAGGAGTTTTTCTTTTTAATCTGATTGCATTAGGTGATGCAGCTATATCTCTCGTTCTCTTAAAACCTGATTCAACATCTGTAACAACTTTGTTCATTCCTACCAAAACCAATACATTTTGAGGACCATAACATAAAAAAGCAACTCTATTTCCTCTTCCATCAATATTAATTAATTCACCATCTAAAGTAATTGCATTTGTACTCATTAAAAAATAATCAGCACAACAAATTTCTCCATATATTTTTCTTAATTCCTCTAAATTTGTTGTTATATCTCTATCAATTACTTTATAATCTCCATTTTTTATAGCATTAATTAATCCAATTTCTATAAGAGTCATCGACCCACCCCATCCAACACTTGCCCCTTTTGGAATTAATTCTAATGCTTTTTGCACAGCACACTCTCTATCTGAGCAATAGTATCCTTCTATCTGACGTTTGCTTAAATTTTTGATAATTGTATTTGCAACAATTTCATAATACTTCTCTCTATTTTTATCCATAAACATTTTCTCCTTTCTATATTAAAAAATTATATTTCTTTAATTTTTTAATATGAAAAAATGTGTACAATAAAAATTTTTTGTGCTATACTAAATGCAGGTGTTTTTAAAGAGACACACTAAAGAGGAGGAAAAAATATGGAACAAGTAGTAAACAAAAGAGTATATGAACTTTCAAAAGCAGGAGAAATAATCCAAACAATTTTAATTATTTTAGGAGCTTTATTAGTTCCAGCTGTCGTACCACAATTATTACAATTAGTATTTGGAAAAACTAGTGTTATTGCAAGTAATTCGCAAATTATAGTTGGAAGTATAGTTAATACTGCTCTAATTATGGCAGGATTAAACTTAAAAGGCTGGAGAAAATTAGTATTAATCGCTACATTGCCAAGTTTATCTGCTGTAGGTAGTGGATATATTTTTGGAAATTTAACAAAAGTCACACTATTCATGATACCAGGAATTTGGCTTGGAAACTTTTCATTAATAATGCTTATGAAATACTTATATGCAAATAAAAACATTAATTATGCTATAAGTGCTGTTATATCAATATTAGTTAAAGTTGCACTAATATTTGGTCTCTTAAATATATGGATGGCACTTTCAGTATTGCCAAACCAAGGTGCTGTTGCAAATACTTTAAGAAATACTATGGGATTAACACAATTAATAACAGCTTCTATTGGAGCTATTATTTCAGTTTTAATAATAAAATTAGGATTCAAAAAAAGAGCTATTTAAAGCTCTTTTTGTTTTATTTTTTTACCCAAACTGAAACACTTCCACTATTGCAGTAAAAAATTCCGTTTCCTTCTTGGTCAACATATACTGTTTCTTGTATATTTCCTGTATAATCATAAAATACACTATTAGCAAGTCTAGTTCCTACATTTATCTTCTTTCCCCCTCCAGGGCCATCACTCATAATTGTAACTAAACCTGATTTTGGATGCATGTCATCACCAGTTCTTACCCAAGCAACTATATTATAATCATCAAAATAGTCTATTTGTTCTCCATATGCCTTATCTCTTCTTAATTCTAATAGTTTTTCTAAAGTTTCATTTATTGGATTAATATTATGAGATGGTATTCCATAATAATCACCATAAAATACACATGGTAATCCATCTTTTCTTAATAAAGTTAGTGCATATGCCAATGGCTTAAACCAATCTTGTATCCAAGAAAATAAGGCTTGCCCTGGTTCTGTATCATGATTATCTACAAATGTTACTGCTAATTCTGGATACTGTTTTACTAATGTATTATCTAATATTTTTGATAAATCATAGTTTCCATTAGAATTTGATGCTTCATATAAATTATAATGTAATGGTACATCAAATAATGGAATTGTTGAATTGGTTTGATAAATATACCATTTTAATGTTTCTAAATCTCTATTCCAATACTCTCCTACACATTGTATTGGTTTAACTTCATTCATACATTTTATCCAATCAGCCATAAATAATGATTTTATGTGTTTTACTGCATCTAATCTAAATCCATCTACTCCTGTAAAATCTAAATACCATTTCCCCCATTTTTTTAGTTCATTTACAACTTCTGGATTGTTGAAATCTATATCTGCTCCCATTAGGTAATCATAATTTCCATTTTCTTGGTCCACATTTTGGTCCCAATTCTTCCCATAGAATCTAAATATACCATTTTTTCTTCCACTTTCATCCCAATCTGTTCCATTAAAGTGATTATGATTCCATTTGAAATCTGAGTACTTATTTTTTCTGGCAAGAAAATTATATTTTGTCCATGCTTTTATTTTTTCAAATGGAGCTTTATCTTTGTTTCTATCTTGAGCCTCTTCTTCATTTGCATATACAAATTCCGCTTCATCTGCTCCAATTTTATGATTTAATACAATATCTGCATATACACCTATACCATTTTCATGTAAATTGCTTATTGCTTGTATATATTCATCTTTTGTTCCATATTTTGTTTCTATACTACCTTTTTGGTTAAATTCTCCTAAATCATATAAATCATATGTTGCATAACCTGCATCATATCTACCACCTGCTGCTTTATATGCTGGCGGTAACCATACATCTGTTATTCCTATTTTTTTCAAGTTTTCAGCTTCTCTTGATACTTGTTGCCACAACTTATCTTCAGGTCTTAAGTACCATTCGAAATACTGCATTAGTACTCTATTCTCTTTCATTTGTATTCCTTTCACTATTGTAATGGTTTTTCCTTATATTGTTCTATCCAATATGGATAATATGGATTTTCCCAAGTTGTACCATCATAATATGTTACATCTTTTACAATAGCTAACACTTTTGAAATCCCATGATCTGAATCTAATTCCCAACCATAATCTTTTCCTCCAGTAGCCCCTGCAATTATATTCACATTATCTGCTTGTCCTGTAAATTCAAATGCACCGCCACGATAATCGTATTTTGGTTTTATTTTTAATGGATAATTATTTTTGTCATAAGCTAAAATAGCAAGATTATAATCTTTGATGGTTTTGTTAGTATTGTTTTTTATTATAACTTCTATCATGTCTGGATATAAAGATTTATATTCATCATGTTGTATAGCTATTCCTGTCCTTTCAACAGTTACTTCTTGTTCATTTTTATATTTTTCTATTTCTTGTTGTTTTGCTTTATCCTTTATTTCGTTGCTTTTTTGTATTATTACATCATCATTTGGTATTACTTTCTTTAATTCATTAATTTTTTGATTAGCAGTTATATAGTCATTATTAGAAATTAGTGTATCAACTTCTGTTAAAGTTTGTGTTTTTAATTTTTCTTTATTATCTTTTATATGGTTTTGTGCTGATTTATAATTTTTTTCATCTAGCTCAATAACTTCTTCAAATGTTTTTATTGCTTCTAATATTTTTCCATCTCTTTCGTAGTTTTGTCCTTCAACAAATTTATCTTTTGAATTTTTTACTTTCTCTATATCTTCTTTTGCAGCTTTGATATCACTAGCAAATCCACCAAGTTCTTTATATCTATCTATTTCTTCGATTGCTGTTTCATATCCTTTTGTTCCATTTATGAACTCATCTACAATATCTTTCAATTTATCTGTAAAAATTTTTTCTATGCTTTTCTTTTCATCATAACTTTCTGTTGTTTGATAAATCTCTTGTAATTCAGAAACATCTGCATTATCTAAATTACGTTCAAATCTTGTGACTGGATTATTTAAGTGATCTGCTACTAATATTGCTATAAAAATGGCAACTACTGCAAGTACTATTAATATAACCTTTTTATTACTTTTTTTATTTACTTTTGTTTCTTCTATTTTTTCTTCCATTTTTACTCTCCTTTATTTTCTATATCATATCGTTATACTTATGAATCTTATTATATCATATCATTTTATTTTTTGTACATTTTTTTACATTATTTTTAACAATTTATTAATCATTAAAAAAACCGTACAATATTGTTGTACGGCTTCTTTATTTATGCACTTTTTAATTCAAGTCTTAATTTATCACTAATCATTGCTATAAATTCGCTGTTTGTAGGCTTTCCTTTTGCTGCTGAAATTGTGTATCCAAAAATATTTTCAACAACATCTTGTTGACCTCTGCCCCAAGCAACTTCGATTGCATGTCTTATTGCTCTTTCTACACGTGATGGTGTAGTATTAAATTTAGTTGCAATTTTAGGATATAAGCTTTTGGTTATTTGATTAATAACATCAATATCTTTTACAACCATAATTATAGCTTCTCTTAAATATTGATATCCTTTAATATGCGCAGGTACTCCCACTTCATGAATTACATTAGTAACTAATGCTTCTAAGTTATCTTCTTTCTTCTCAGAACTTTTTGGTATATCTATATATTGCTGTTTTTGTATAGGAATATCTCTTGATATAAAATTATTATTTTGAGCTGGTTTATAATTTTTTAGTTCTCTAATCCTTGAGATTAATAATTCAATATCAAATGGTTTTACCACATAATATTCTGCTCCTAGTTCAACCGCCTTTCTTGTAATTTTGTCTTGGCCTACTGCTGATAACATTATGCAGATTGGTCTTTTATTCATTTTTATCATATTTAATTTTTCCAAAACTCCTATTCCATCTAAATGTGGCATTATTACATCCAATAGTACTACATCTGGCATTAAGTTAGGTATCATATCTAAAGCTTCGTTACCATCTTTAGCTCTTCCTACTACAACCATATCTTCTTGATTTTTTAGATATGTTGCTAACGTCATGCTGAATTCTTGATTGTCATCTGCAATTAACACTGTGATTTTTTCTCTCATGTTTTCTCCTCCTAATTTTTTCTACTGTAAAAATTTTACATTTCAGATTATAATACTTTTGAAAAAATTTTGCAAGAGTTTTCTGGAAATTTTTCCCATTTTATTTATTTTTTTCTACACTTTTGTCAATATATTTTTCTTGTATCACTTGAAAATTCTTTATATTAAGAGTTTTTGTGTCTACATCTTTCAAAAAAATATTTTTTCTATTTTTTTCCATTTCTATTTTTAAAACTATGTCTTCTCCATAGTTAATTGTTGTTATATTTATTTCGTTATTTTTACAATAATATTTAAAAATATCTAAATTTGAATAATCTAATTTTATTTCAATTTCAATTCCATCAACTTTATAAGCTTTTATGCATTTTTCGATGGCTTTTTGTGTTGCATCAGAATAAGCTCTAACAAGCCCTCCTGTTCCTAAAAGAATTCCTCCAAAATATCTTGTTACAACAACTACCACATTACACAAATTGTTTTTTTGTAATATATTTAACATAGGTCCTCCTGCTGTTCCTGAAGGTTCTCCATCATCACTAGACTTTTCTACAACTTGTCCGTTTTCTACTACTCTATATGCTACACAATTATGTTTTGAATCATAATATTTCTTTTTTATACTTTTTATTTTTTCTTCCGCTTCTTCTATGCTTTTGACATGACAAATATTAGCAATAAATTTAGATTTTTTCTCTATTATTTCTGAGGTTTCATCTATTAAAATCGTGATAAATTCTTCCATAAAAATCTCCTTTAAAAAAGTGAAAAAGGGACCAGGTCCCAAATTGCGCAAAAAGGGACCTGGTCCCTTTTTACATTCCAGCTGTATATCCTGTAGAATATGCTATTTGCAAATTAAATCCCCCTGTATAAGCATCTACATCTATTATTTCACCTGCAAAATATAAACCTTTAATTAATTTTGACTCCATAGTCTTAGGATTAATTTCTTTTATATCTATTCCACCAGATGTTATAATAGCTTCTTCAACTGGTCTGAAATCCTTAATAGTTACAGTAAAATTCTTTAATAATTTAATTATTGTTTTCCTTTCTTCTTTTGTTATTTCATTAACTCTCTTCTCTTCATCTATTCCAGATAATTCTATTATTAAAGGAATCATCTTTTGCGGTAATAGTTTGTCCAAACTATGTTTAAATTGCTTATTCTTAACTTCTTTAAAATCTCTTAATATTCTATCATCTAATTGTTCTTCTGAAAGCGCTGGTTTTAAATCCAAAGTTAGTGTTATATATTTATTTTTTAATAAATATTCTATATCCTTGTACCTTACTAAATGAGCTGACCCACTTAGTATTGTAGGACCTGATATCCCAAAATGAGTAAATATCATTTCTCCAAAATCTTCATAAATCGTTTTCTTTTTATTTGTATCTACGATTTTAATTCCTACATTTCTAAGACTTAATCCCTGTAATTTTTGACATTGTTCTTTTTCATACACTTCTAAAGGCACTAATGATGGTTTTATTGGTGTTACTGTATGTCCTAAAGATTTAGCAATTTTATATCCATCTCCTGTTGATCCTGTTAATGGATAGCTTTTTCCACCTGTTGCTAAAATGACTTTATCTGCTTTTATCATTTCTGTATTTGTTCTTACAGCTGTTACGTCATCATTTTGAACTAATATCTTTTCAACTGTTGTATTTAGCTTATAACTTATATTTAATTCTTTCATTCTGTTTATAAAACAGTTTAGCACATCTATAGATTTATCTGTAACCGGAAAAATTCTATTTCCTCTTTCTTCTTTAACGTCTAGCCCCTGCTTCTTTAAAAATTCTATTATATCTGTATTTGTATAGTTTTGAAATACACTATATAAAAATTTCCCATTCCCTGGCGTGTTTTTTATAAATTCACTCATATATAGTGAACTTGTTATATTACATCTTCCTTTTCCTGTTATAAGTAATTTTCTTCCAAATGATGGCATTTTTTCAATTATCAACACTTCATTTCCGCTTTCTGCTGCTGTTATAGCTGCCATCATTCCAGCTGGTCCGCCACCAATTACTACTACTTTTGGCATAATGCTACCTCTCTTTCTTCTTTATATATATTAGCAGATTTTTAAAGATTTTGCAATGTTAATTTGGGGACGGTCCTTTTTTTCGCGAAAAAAAGGACCGTCCCCAAATTAACTTAACAAATTATCAAAAAGCACTTGACAAATCTATAAAATCATATTAAAATATTAAATGTGCTCACAAAGAGCCATAATGATGGTGGATGTAGCGTAGTGGTTAACGCGCCAGTTTGTGGCACTGGAGACCGTGGGTTCAAGTCCCATCTTCCACCCCATATATTTTATACTGGGCTGTAGCCAAGCGGTAAGGCATTAGACTTTGACTCTAACATGCGCTAGTTCGAATCTAGCCAGCCCAACCAAAACTAGAAACCTGTAGCAAAGCTACAGTTTTTTTATTTTTTTGAATAATTTGTATTTTTTTGAATATACTACTTATAAATAAATATTATGGAGGTAATCTTATGAAACTTTTATATAATATTGCACTTACTTTAGTTATTGTTGGTGCTCTTAACTGGTTACTTATTGGACTATTTGATTTTGATTTAGTAGCAGCAATTTTTGGAGCTATGAGCGCATTTAGCAGAATTATATACACATTAGTAGGTATTAGTGGTATAATTTCAATTGGACTATATACAAGAATTAATGAATAAAAACATAACCCCAGAAAATATATTCTGGGGTTAATTTTATAACAAATTATAAAAACTTATAACTTATCTTTCTTAAAATTCCTTTTGCAGGGTAAATCTCTTTTATTATTCTTTTAGCATTTTTAATATTCTTTTTAGTCATATTATCTTTTTGCACTATATACAATTTGATTAAATCTTTTTCATTCAAATCTTGCGCTAATGACTTAAATCTTATCATTTTACTTCCGTTTTTTTGCATTTCTAATATAGCTAAAATCAACAATAAGCCAAACGAATATGTTTCTTCAATCAATTTTTCACATTTAACTTTCATCATTTCTGAATTTTCTAATTCAGCAATTTCATCAACTATCTTCCATGCATTTGAATCCATTCCTTGAAGACCATAAACTCTCTCTATTATCATATCCTCTTTAGCTTTTTCTTTTCTTTGTGTAATCCTATTTATAACTGTTCTTCTATCATCTGTATTATCTACTAATTGAGGATTTACAATCTCTTTGTTTTTTGCACTTGAATTTGTTTTTTCATCATCCTTCATATTCTCTAATCCAGGATTATATATTTTTATGTTAAAATGTGTTGCTAAATTTTCTTCCATTATATTAGAATTTCCATCAAACTCTTCTAATAATTGATATGTATTTATAAGCATTTGTCTCTTTTGGAATAATATATTTTCATGAATCCAACGTATCATCCCTCTTACTATATCTTGCATGTTATTAGATTGACTAATTTCATCAATTAATTTATCATTATCTTTCATATTTATTTCAAGTATTTTTTGTATTGCTTTAGCTATATAATCATGCAAATCATAAAAATATAAGTTCTTACACCATAATTTATATGTTGTGATATAATCTCTTTTTATAGCACTTTTTGAATCTGTATATAACCAAACATCTATAAAAGATATTAAGAATAATATATATATTACAAAGTTATATTCTTTTCTACCTTTTGTATCTAACGATATTATTACTCTGCTAGAATCAAGTTCTCCTTGAATATTTTTGCATATTCCATTATATAAAGTATCAAATGCTTTTAATTCCTCTTCTTCATCTTTTAAGTAATTTAATATATAGTTTTTGTTAGCTATATCTATATATTCATTATTATTTTTAATCATAATATCATGTATTTCATTTACAGGTATATTTAAATCAAATATACTGTCTAGAACTTTTTCTTTTCGTTTCATATATCCTATTATAATATTTGATTCTTGATCACTTCTACCAACTCTTCCACCTTCCTGATATAGCCATTCTTTTGATGGTGGAATTCCTATACAAATTATATTTCTTAAATTAGGAATATTTATACCTACAACAAAATCATCATTAGCTAATAATATTGTTTTTATACCGTGTCTAAACATTTCATAAGTTTGCTTTGTATTATCCCATAAAACAACGTGATCTTTTAATGTTTCATTTTTATAAAATTCTTTGTATATTTCTCTTAAGATTTTAGGATCATTGTTAATTATCAATGTTAAATTAGGTTGAACTTTAGTTGAACAATCACACAAACTATTGGTTTCATAAGAATTTTCAAAAACATTTATTACATTTTTAATTAAAGAATCTAAGTTGTCTCCTTTAATAATATTATATTGTATATTTCCTCTACTCATTGAAACAGGTGACATTACTTTGATTTCTTTTTCTTTAAATTGTAATTTTATATCTTTTAAAACAACATTTGAAGCAGTAGCCGTAAACATTGTTATTTGGGCATTTTTAATTTTTTCTACTATAACTTTACTTAATGCTAAATAACTTGGGTTAAAACTATGTCCCCATACAGATATATAATGACATTCGTCTAAAACTATATTGAAAATTTCATTATTACTATCTAATAATTCTAAATATTTCAACATTCTATCATGTAGAAAAGTCTCTGTTGTTGAATAATTTATTATAGATTCTTGTGTTACTTTATCTTTATCTAATACACTAACTAAATCAAATTCATTTTCATGCAAGTTTGTTATTTGGTCATATAATAATATTTCTGTCGGAGATATTATTATTGTTTTTAATGGCTGTAATATTGCCATATATTGATAAATTAATGATTTCCCATATCCTGTTGGTAAAATTCCTACATTTAATTGTTGGTTTGTAGATTGTATAATATTACTAATAATTTCAAGCTGACCTTTTCTAAATTCTCTAAATTTAAATATTTCATATAAAAGTTTTTCGTAGTGTATTTTATTTGCTTGTGAAAAAGTATATTCAATTCTTCTACTAGTCCAAACTTGTTGTTTATTATTAAATTTAAAATCTTCGTCAATTATTTCATAAGGAATTTGTTTTTCATTTATTTTTATTCCAGCCTCACGATTTTCAATTATTCTACATTTTATATCTTCTACTTTATTTTTTACTAAATGATTAAATAATTTAATATAATAATTTAAATTATTACAAGCTAATTTTACATATTCTATATTTGATTTATTTATAGCAATTTGGTTATTTTGTTCTATTAAAAGTTCTCCATTCTTTATTGCATTCAATATAATCATTTGGAAGTAGTATACATTATTAATTTCTTGCTCATTAAGTTTCATCTGTTCTAAGTAATCTGTTTTTGGTATTATTTTGGTTCTAATTAATAAATTATGTATTACTGCAAAAATAGCTAAATCGGGTTTTACAATATTATTATAGTTCCTTTTTAATTTAAGAATCTTTCCATTTTGATTATAACAACTAGAATAGTATATATCTCCTTCTTTTCCTTGTGATTCATCAGCAATTTCCTTATCTAGCTGAAGCTCTGTTTTGATTCTAAGTTCATTTTCAAAATCAAAATATGGAATACTATAATCAGTATTGTTTCTTTTCATGTATTTTTGATATTCGTTTAATATTTCTAATATTTTCTTATAATCAATATTACTAATATCATTGTTATATATATAAGCATCTCTTTGATTTCTTATGTAATGAAGATTACTTAATAGTATTACATCTTTGATTTTAAACCATTCTTTTACTTCTTCATTATCACTATTTTGAAAAGCATATTTATATATTAGGTCTATATAGTTCATAGCTTCATTTAGTATATATGGATCTTTTATTATAGTTCTTTGAATTATTGAGTTTTGTAAATTTCTTATTTTGCCTTTTATTTGTTCATAAGCCCCATTTTTCATATGTTCAACTCCTTCATTGGATTTAAATAAAAGAAGCTAAATTTAACTAGCTTCTTTGTTTATTCTCCTCTGCCTTCTGGTAAAGCATTTGGTAATTCAATTTTTATTCTAACTCTAATTTTTAATACATAAGAAACTGCTCTTCCTAATTTACTGTTTTTAATTTTTTGCCATAATGATGGTTTTTCTTCAAATAAAACAGATTCTTCATACTCTAGTAGCTCTTGTTTTTCAGTTTCTTCTTTTATTGCTGATACTGGTGTTTCATTATTCTCCTGTACATTATCTATAGCTACCATTTCTTCTATAGAAGCTTCTTCCTCTATTGTTTCTTCTACTACATCAACTGGCTTTGGAATCGTTTTTAATGCTTCTGCAACTTCAATTCCTATATAACTTAAAGCTTTTGATCTGTCTTCTGTTCTTTCCATATCTATTTCAATATGTAAATTAGTTTCTAAATTATTTATTCTTGCATTTAGTAGTTTTAAGGCATCTTGATAATTCTGGCTTTTTCTATTTTTGTCTTTACCTACTAATTTTAATGTTTCGATTAATTCTTCTGAAAATTGGCCATTTGCCTCTTCAACTTTTTCTTTCCAATCTTCTTCTCTATTTTCTACTGATTCTACAAGTTCTCTTAATTTACCTGCTAATGCAATATTTTCTTCTCTTTGTCTTATTAATTCTTCAACTTTTTTTGTATTTTCCTCAAATTGAATAGTTGCATATTCAACTAGACCGTAAGCTGCTTTATAAACATTTACAGGAAAGTTCTTTTTCTTTGGATATTCTATTAAATATGCTTTTACAGATTCAATTAAGTCTTTAAAATATGTATCATCTTCTAATTGAATTATTTGCTTTTTACTATTTGGATTTATCATCTTTTGAACTTTATCTATATTTGATAATATTTTCTCTTCAGTGATAACCATTCTCACATTTACTATGCCTGATTTTCTAGACATTGCAAATTCCTCCTTCTTCCTATGTAGTCAATACAATAATTACTTTTATTATAACTCAACTTTTTTAAACATACAAGGCTTTTCTAAGCATTTTTATGTTACATTTTTATGACATTTTTCAACGCTTTTGTAATATTTTTGTAATATTTATTTTGCCAAAATCTTTTTCATTTCTTCATGTCTCTTAATTTTTAAAGTAGTAGTTTTAATAAGCTCTTCTTCTGTAATAATCATTTCTTTAATATATTTGTATTTAGGCATTAAACTATTTACCTCTTTAACTTTATTCCATAAAAATTCTCTAATATTATCTTCACCTTCAATGTTATAAAGTTCCTTAATTAAATCTTTATCATAAACAAGTTTTGAACAAACTTTAATATCTCCATCATCATCTTTTTTCTCATAAACAAAAGATTCTTTAATCCCTTCAACTTTGTTTAATAAGTTTTCAAGTTCTTCTGGATATACATTTTTTCCGTTATTTAGTACTATTACACTTTTCTTTCTTCCTGCTATGTAGATGTATCCGTCTTTATCAATTTTAGCTAAATCTCCTGTATGTAACCATCCTTGTTTATCAAGAGCTGATTTTGTAGCATCTTCATTTTCATAATATCCAAGCATTATTGAAGGACCCTTTGCCAGCAATTCTCCTATACCCTCTTCATCTGGATTTTCTATTTTTACTTCTACACTAGGAAATTTCTTTCCTATTGCACCTATTCTTCTTTCCTTAGGAGTTTCAGCAGCTATTACTGGAGATGATTCTGTTAATCCATATCCTTGTATTAAACTAATTCCTAAATTATTAAAACCTTTTTGTGTTTCTATATCTAATGGAGCTCCACCTGCTACCGCTATGTTTAGTGCACCACCTAAATTGTCATGTATTTCTTTAAATACTTTCTTTCTAACATCTATTCCAAATTTTAGTAATGCTTGGGAAATTTTTATTCCTTTTTGTACAGCTTCTAGTTTTCCTTTTTTCTCAATAGTTTTCATTACTTTTCTATACATTACCTCATAAACTGCTGGCACTGAAATCATAGCTGTTATTTTGAATTCCTTTAAATTATCTGCTATATGTTTTACACCTTCGCAAAAACATATACAAGCACCTATAGATACTATATATAAGAATCCTACTGTACATTCAAATACATGATGTAATGGTAAAAATGATAGAAGTCTATCTTCATACGACATTCCAAATCTTTCATGTATATCCATTATGTTCGTAACAATATTTTTATGTGATAACATTACTGCTTTTGACATAGCTGTAGTTCCAGATGTAAATAACATTATTCCCATACTATCTGGATATATTTTTGCATCTAAAAATTTTCTATTTCCTTCTAATAATAACTTTCTTCCCTTTTCTACTAATGCTTTTTGTGAATATATTCCATTTGTATTTTCTTCTAAATCCATTGATATGAAATATTTTAAATTTGTATTTTTCTTACTTCTTAATGAATTCATAATCTCGTCATATTTGCTTGAATAGAATATAGCTTCTACTTGAGAACGTAGAATTAAACTTTCTATTTCATTTTCAGGTAAAGCTTTATCTAATGGCACAACAACCCCAGTACCTGTTGCAATTGACAAGTAAGCAAGTTCCCATTCATATCTATTGTCTGATATAACTGCTATTCTTTTATCTTTTAGCCCCATTTTTATCAGTGTTGTACCTAATGCATTTATATCGTCTCTAAATTCTTTATGTGTAATTGTTCTGAACTGTCCTGGTGTTTCTGTCTTATACATAAATGCTGGTCTATCTCCATATACTTCTCCTGATTGTTTTAGCATATCTTTTAAATCTCTAAATTTCATATTTTTTGATTTTACTCCCATTATAATTTCTCCTCTTTCTGTTTTACTCGTAATCCATTTATTACTGTATTTTCATATTCATTATACAATTTCATTATATCCATGTTTTCGTCTTCTCTTTTTTTATAAACAAGTGTTGAACATATTAAACCATATATTTCTGAAGCTATTGCTCTGGTGTCTCCATTTTTTATCTCACCTTTTTCGATTCCTTGTTGTACAATTTTTTCTATTTGTCCTATATATTCATACACTAGACTTTGACACTTTTTATGTCTTTCTTCATTTCCCCAAAATTGGCTTAATATAATTGTTATTATATCTTCATATTTAGCTACAATTTTTATTTGAATTAGTACTATTGCCTTTATTTTATCTATATAATTATTTCGTTTCGCTGTTTTTATATCTACACTATTTTGTAGTAATTTTATTCCCTCTTCTATTAGAAAATTGAATATTTCTTCTTTACTCGAAAAATGATAATATAACGTTCCTTTTGCCACACCAACTGTAGCTGTTATATCTTCTATGCTTGTTGCATCATACCCTTTTTCTGCAAATAGTTTCATTGAAGTCTCAAATATTTTTCTTTTAGTTTTATTCATATACTTCACCTATTATCTCTGATTTTTTCACTGATATTATATAATGTTGTAGCTGTTTTTGCAAGACTTTTTTATTTTTCGAACTAGTAGTCAATTTTCTTTTTTTATTTTATGTATCCTTGCAGGTTTACGTTTTAAAAGTTTATTTTTATCCACATACCTGTGGATAATGTGGATAACTATGTGAATAACTTTAAAATAGCGATATCTTTTTTATAAGTTATTCACATACAATTGTTGATAACTTTCTTTTTACATTTATTTGTATTTTTAATTTTGATTTATGTAGCCTATATTTTAATTGTAAAAAAAATACAGCGACATATCACTGTACTTTTTGTTTAATCTAATAAAAAAATTTAATATAAATAATTGCTACAATTTCTAAGATTACTAATGCAGGCAGTCCTACTGTGAATTTTAATTTTTTAGTTTTATGTCTAAACGTATACATTCCAGCTATTGTTCCAATTCCTCCACCTAATGCAGTTACAATAAATAATGTTTGTTCCGGAATTCTCCATTTTCCTTTTTTAGCTTTTCTTTTATCTGACCACATCATTAGAAATCCTATTAAATTAATGACTAATAGATATATTAAAATGTTTTTTATTGTAAATATATCTGTTATTGAAATTGCATTTTCAAACATAACTTTTCTCCTTTTAAGGGTCTGTCCCAAATTTCGCGAAATTGGGGACGGTCCTTTTTTTCGCGAAATTGAGGACCGCCCCCAATTTTTCACCCAAATAAACTTAATTGATTACTTTGGCTCATTCCTTCTAAACATCCAAATTGGCGTAACAATTCTGTTACAGAATCACCAACTTTTGCACGAATTTTCATATCATCTATTGACATAAATTTTTCTTCTTCACGTGCTTTCATTATACCCTCAGCAGCAACATTTCCAAGACCTGCTATACTATTTAAAGGTGGTCTTAAATATTCCCCTTCAATTAAGAATTTTGTTGCATGTGATTTGTATAAATCTATTGGTAAAAATTTAATTCCTCTTTCATACATTTCAAGAACGATCTCTAAATCATCATACATTTCTTTGTCTTTTGGTGTTGCGTTATTTCCCATCATTTCAATTTCTTTCATTTTGTTTTTTACTTTTTCTTTTCCATTTATCATAAATTCTGCATCAAACGCTTTTGCTCTGATTGAATAATATGCAGCATAATATGCAAGTGGAATATGTACTTTAAACCACGCTATTCTAAAGGCATTTGTTACATATGCTGCAGCATGTGCTTTAGGGAACATGTATTTAATTTTTTCACATGATTTTATGTACCAATCTGGAATATCATATTGTTTCATTATTTCTTTAAATCCATTCCATTTTTCTGGATCTTTAAGCGCTTTTCCCTTACGAACTGTTTCCATTATTTTGAATGCTTTATCTGGTGGCAATCCTTTTTTCATTAAAAATACCATAATATCATCTCTACAACATATTGCTTCTTTAAGTGTTACAGTTCCTTGTTCTATTAATGATTGAGCATTTCCAAGCCATACATCTGTACCATGTGATAAGCCTGATATACGTATTAATTCATCAAAAGTTGTTGGCAAGGTGTCTAAAAGCATACCTCTAGCAAATTTAGTACCATATTCAGGTATTCCATAAGTTCCTACTTTTGAATTAATTTGCTCTGGCGTTACACCTAATGCATCTGTGGAATTAAATATTGACATTGTTTGTTTATCATCTAATGGTATATCTGTTGGAGCTACACCTGTCAAATCTTGTAACATACGAATTACAGTCGGATCGTCGTGTCCTAGTATATCTAGTTTTAAAAGGTTTGCATCTATTGAGTGATAATCAAAATGTGTTGTTATAATATCTGATGTTGGGTCATCTGCTGGATGTTGTACTGGTGTAAATTCATATATTTCTCTTCCTTTTGGAACTACTATAATTCCTCCCGGATGTTGTCCTGTTGTTCTTTTTATTCCTGTACATCCGGCTGATATTCTTGTTATTTCTGCTTTATTTACAGGTATATTTCTTTCTTCATAATATTTTTTTACATATCCAAATGCTGTCTTATCAGCAACTGTACCTACTGTTCCAGCCTTAAATGTTGTTCCTTTTCCAAATATTACTTCTGTATATTTATGTGCTTTTGCTTGATATTCTCCTGAGAAGTTTAAGTCTATATCAGGTTCTTTATCTCCATTAAATCCTAAGAATGTTTCAAATGGTATATCCATTCCATCTTTTGCAAGCTTGTGACCACAATTTGGACAATCTTTATCTGGTAAATCATATCCATTCCCTATTCCATAATCTGTGAAATCTGAATATTTACAATTCGGACATCTATAATGTGGTTGTAATGAGTTAACTTCTGTTATACCTGTCATAAATGCTACAAGTGATGAACCTACAGAACCTCTTGAACCTACTATATATCCATCTTCATTTGATTTCCATACTAATTTTTGTGCAATAATATACATTACTGAGTATCCATTATTTATAATTGAATTTAATTCTTTTTCTAATCTAGTTTCAATTATTTCAGGCAATGGATCACCATATAATTCATGTGCTTTTTCATAAGTTATTCTTCTCAAATCATCTTCACATCCTGGAATATGTGGTGGACATTTTTCTGGTGATATTGGACAAATTCTATCACACATGTCTGCAATTTTATTTGTATTTTCTACTACTACTTCATATGCTTTTTCTTCACCTAAATAGCTAAATTCTTGTAACATTTCTTCTGTTGTTCTTAAATATAATGGTGCTTGATTATCTGCATCTTTATATCCTTGACCCGCTTCTAATATACGTCTATATATTTCATCTTGTGGATCCATAAAGTGAACATCACAAGTTGCAACAACCGGCTTATTCAACTTTTCTCCTAGTTGTACAATTTTTTTATTTAAATCTTTTAAATATTCTCTATCAGGAACTCTTCCTTCTCTTACTAAGAATTCATTGTTTCCCAAAGGTTGAATTTCTAAATAATCATAATCTTCTGCTATTTTTTCAATTTCTTCATCAGATTTTCCAAGTAATATTGCTTGATACAACTCTCCTGCTTCACACGCACTTCCTAATATTAGTCCTTCTGAATATTTTTTGTATAAACTTTTTAATATTCTTGGTTTTTTATAAAAATAATGTAAATGTGATAATGATACTAGTTTATAAAGATTTTTTAGTCCTACATAATTTTTTGCTAAAATTATAGCATGATATGTATTTAATTTTTTGTATTCTTCTTTTGCTGATTCTTCGTCTTTTCCAACTTCATCAATTTCTTTGAGTGTTGTCACTCCTTTATCTTTTAGCATTTTTATCATTACATTAAATACTTTTACTGTTGTATCAACATCATCTAAAGCTCTATGGGCAACTTCTACTTTTATTCCTAATTCTTCTGCAATTTTTCCTAATTTATATTTTTTGAAATTCGGAAATAAATCTTTTGCAAGTGATAAAGTATCTATGTATGTATAATCAAAATTATATCCAAGTACTTTTGCATTATGTTTTAAATATCCAACATCAAATCCAGCATTATGTGCTACAATTACTGAATCTCCTAGGAATTCCATTAATCTTGGAAATACTTTATCTATAGTTTCAGCATCTTTAACCATATCGTCTGTTATATTTGTAACTTCTACAACTCTTGGTGGTATTGGTCTTTCTGGATTTACAAAACAACTAAATTGATCAATCACTTCTCCATTTTGAACTTTCATTACTCCTATTTCAGTTATTTTATCTGTAACAGGTGAAAATCCTGTTGTTTCTAAGTCAAGCACACAATATGTTGTATCTATACTTTGCCCTTTTTCATTTATTACTGAATTTTCTTTGTCTGGTGCAAGATATGCCTCAACTCCATAAATAACTTTCATATCTGGATTATCTCTTCCAAGTAAATGATGTGCTTCTGGGAATGATTGTACCACTCCATGGTCTGTTATCGCTATTGATTTCATTCCCCATTTCATTGCTCTTTTTATTAAATCTTCAGCTGAACTCATTGCATCCATTTGACTCATTTTTGTATGCATATGAAGTTCGACTCTTTTTACTTCTGATTTATCTTCTCTTGTTGTTTTTGGCAATGGTGTTGATTCTACTATTATATTGGCCATTATTGTTAATTCATTTGAAAATGCATCCATTTGTGCTTTACCTGCCAACTTTATTGCTTTTGTGCCTTTAAGTCTTTTTATTATTCTTTTTGCATTATTTGCAGGTAAAAATGCTTTACATGTCATTGTACTTGTTCCATCATAAATATCTAAACTCAAAATTACTTTTCCTGATTTTGTTTCTTTATCTTCCATTGCTTGAATTTCACCATCAATGCATACATTTCCTGATTCTGCATTTAGGTCTGCAATTTTTGTTAATGGATCATTTATATTTATCGATGATCCTAAAATTAATGGTGTACTGTCATCTTCTTCTGGTAAGGGTGGCATTCCTTCATCTGATATTTCTGCTATAATATTTGCCATTACAGTTATATCTCCTGCATAAGCATCTAATCCTGCTTTACCTGTTGTTTTTATTGCTTTTGCAGCTTTTATTTTTTCTAATACTTCATTACCTTCTGCAGCATCTTTTGCAAATGCTTTACAAGTAATTATTCCTGTACCATCATATAACTCAAATATAAGCATTCCTTTTCCTGTTTTTGTTTCTTTACATTCTGAGTTTACTATTCTTCCTTCTAATGTAACTCTTGTATCATTTGAAGTTATATCTTTTATTTTCATTTTATTTTCTTTTGCTCTTGAAGGTTTTCCAAATATAAGATTTTCTGCTTGTGGTAGTTCCTCTATTTCCATTTCTGGTGCATATCCTAGTACGTCTTCTGGTGGCATAGCATAATCAGCATCATTATATGGTCCTTGTGGAATTGGTGGAACATCTTCTTCTTGATGTGCTTGTTGACTTGCTTTCATCGCCTCTTCAACAGCTTGATGTTCCATTTGTTTTGTTTTTTCTTTAAATGCTTCAACTTCTTGCTCAGTTATTCTTTCTTCAATATTAACTGTATATTTTTTTCCAAATAAATTTACAATTACCATTTCTAGCTCTTTGTCAAGTTTTCTTGCTTTTAAAAAATCTGCACCTTTTATTTTCATATATACATTAATTTTTGAATCTTGAACTTCTATTTTACTTTTCAATAATAGCAATGGTCTCATTAATGGATATTTGTGTGCCATATAACATATCAAATTTTCCCACTCTGTTTCTATTGATTTTTTACGCACACCTTCTTCATATTGAATCATCATATGAACTTGTCCAAATTGGAATCTTTCTCTTAAAAATTTTTCGAAATACCATATTTCTTTTATTTCTATATATTCTTTTGATACCATTTCTATTTCAAGTGTATTTATCTTTTTTATTAAATTCATTTTTGTTATTTCAGCATCTGCGATGTTGCTGTTTGTTTTATAGTCATTAAAGACTTCACTTATTTTTTTCATGTTATCACCTGCTAATTTGGGGACGGTCCTTTTTTTCGCGAAAAAAAGGACCGTCCCCAATTTTTCACATTCTTGTCATATGTTATCATATTTTGTCAGAGTTTTCAATGTAAAAAAAGAAAAAGTTGTTATATAACAACTTTTACTTCATCGCATTTTGTATCAATTTATCTAACAATTCAGAATATGAAACTCCAACCGCTTCAAACAATTTAGGATACATACTAATTTTAGTAAATCCAGGTAAAGTATTAATTTCATTGATATAAATTTTATCTGTTCCTTTTTCAACAAAAAAATCTACTCTTGATAATCCTTTTCCATCGATAGATTTAAAAGCTTTTACTGCTAATTCTCTAATCTCTTCAATTTGTTGTTCACTAATATCTGCAGGAATTACTGTTTTTGATTCTGGAATATTATATTTAGCATCAAAACTATAAAAATCTTCTGCAGACATTATTTCTCCAACTGTAGAAGCTAAAATTTGTTCTCCATCTAAAATAGCACATTCTACTTCTCTACCATTAATTCCTTGTTCAACTAAAATTTTAGTATCATATTGAGCAGCATTTTCAATTGCAGCCTTTAATTCTGTATCACAAGTAGCTTTCTTAACTCCAACAGATGAACCCGAATTAGACGGTTTGACAAACATAGGAAAATTTAATTTTGAAGTTATTTTATCTAATTTAAATTCTTCTTCATTAAAATTTTCATCTATAATTGCATAACCATCTTTATTTTTCTTAACATACACATATGTTGCTTGTGGTATTCCTGCTTTTTCAAATACGATTTTTGTATACACTTTATCCATTCCTACACTAGAAGCTAAAACTCCACACCCCACATATGGCACTTGAAGCATTTCTAGCATCCCTTGAATTGTTCCATCTTCTCCTCCTAGTCCATGTAAAACAGGAAAAACTACATCTAATTCTTTTAAAACCCAAATCAAATTGTATATTTCTTCATCATTTTCAAACCATTTTCCGTATTTATTTATATAAATTTCGTGTATTTCATATTTTTCTTTATCTAAATTTTCTATTACAGATTTCGCAGACATAACTGATACATCATGCTCTGTTGATATCCCTCCATATATTACACCTAACTTTATCATAATATCACCCTTAACATTTATATTTGTTTTTTCTAATTTTATTCTTTTTATTTAATATTGTCAATATTTCAATTTGATACAGCATAAATTTAATAGAGGTGATTTTATGCCAATATCATTGACAAACAAAAAGAAATTAAGAAATACTTTATTAGTTGCATTATTTATTATAATTTTATTAACAGCACGTGTTTCTTATATTCAATTTATATGGGGGCCTGAATTAAGTAATAAAGCAAGCGCTCAACAATCCCAAAGTAGAAGCATTACAGCCAAAAGAGGAACTATTTATGATAGCACTGGAAAATACATTTTAGCTGTCAGCTCAAGTGTCGAATCTGTTAATGTAAATCCAACAAATATTCCTGCAAAGGACAAAGAAAAAATTGCGCAAGCTCTTAGCAATATTTTTGAATTAGATTACGAAAAAGTTTTAAAAAAGGTTTCTAAACGTAGTTCAATTGAAACTATTATAAAAAAAGTAGATAAAGAAAAAAGTGATGAACTCCGAAATTGGATGACCGAAAATAATATTACTACTGGAATAAATATAGATGAAGATTCTAAAAGATATTATCCTTATGGCGATTTAGCTGCTCAGGTTATTGGTTTCTGTGGTAGTGATAATCAAGGATTAGATGGTATTGAAGCAAAATATGATGATGAACTAAAAGGTACAAATGGAAAAATTCAAAGGCAAACTAATGCTACTGGCGAAAGTCTTGGTGGAGAAGAATATATTGCTGCAATTGATGGAAATAACTTAATTTTGACAATTGATATGACAATTCAATCTATTGTTGAAAAATATTTAGAAGAAGCTTGTATTGATAATGTTTGTACCGATGGGGGAAGTATAATAGCTATGAATCCTCAAAATGGTGATATCCTTGCAATGGCAACATATCCAAGTTATGATTTAAATAGTCCTTATGAACCTTATACAGATGAACTAAAATCTGCATGGGATGGAATGGAACAAAAAGATAAAACAACTGCTTTGCAAGGTATGTGGAGAAATAAAGCAATTTCTGATACATATGAACCTGGTTCTGTTTTTAAAACTGTAACTGCTTCAGCAGCGCTAGAAGAAGGAATCATAAAAGACATTGATGCTCCAGGACAATTTTGTTGTACTGGTTCTATTCAAGTTGCTGGCGCTAGAATTAAATGTTGGAGATATTATAGACCTCATGGTTCTGAAAGTTTAAGAGAAGGTTTAATGAATTCATGTAATCCTGTTTTTATAGGTTTAGGGCAGAAAATTGGTGTTACAAAATATTATGATTATCTAGAAAAATTTGGACTTTTTTCTAAAACAGGAATAAGACTGCCAGGAGAAGCAAATAGTATTTTTGTAAAAGAAGAAAAAGCAGGACCTGTTGAATTAGCTACAATCAGTTTTGGTCAAAGATTCGAAATTACACCTTTGCAAATGGTTACAGCTGTATCTACTATAGCAAATCATGGCGTTTATATAAAACCTCGTATTGTTAAATGTATTCAAAATAGTGAGACAGGTGAAATAACAGAAATTCCAGTTGAAACTGGTGAACAAGTAATTTCTAAAGAAAATGCTGAAAAAGTTTTGAGTATGATGAATAGTGTTGTTTCTGAAGGAACTGGAAAAAACGCACAAGTTGTTGGATATAATGTTGGAGGTAAAACAGGAACTTCTGAAGATGGTGTTAATACTGGTAAATATGTTACTTCTTTCTGTGGTGTTGCTGAAACTGATAATCCTGAAATTGTATTATTAATTACTTTATATAATCCTACAGGTGAAGGCGGTCACCAAGGAGGTGGTGTTGCTGCTCCTGTTGGTGGGAAAATCTTAAGTGAAGTTTTGCCTTATTTAGATAGTAAAACGTAAAAAGGGAGAGGCTCTTACCACGGGGACGGAGATAATGGTAAAATTAATTTAAATTTTACCATTATCTCCGTCCCCGTGGTAAGAGCCTCTCCCTTTTTCCCTATTCTAACCCGAAACTCACTCCGAGTGCATTGTTTAGCTTACTAATAATTTGATTATCATCTATATGACCAATTTTTTCTTTTAACCTACTTTTATCAATTGTTCTTATTTGTTCAGTAAGGACTACTGAATTGCTCTTAAGTCCACATTTATTCTCTCCAAGTTCTATATGTGTTGGTAATTTAGTTTTATTTGTTTGGGAAGTTATGGCTGCAGCAATAACAGTTGGACTATACTTATTTCCTAAATCATTTTGAATAATTAAAACAGGTCTAATTCCTCCTTGTTCTGACCCCACAACTGGACTTAAGTCTGCATAAAACATATCTCCTCTTTTTACTACCATTTTCTTCACTCCCAAAAACTACAATTTTATTTCTATATTTTTTATTAGTTTGAAGTAAAGTCAATAGTCCGCTACATTTATATATTAAGGAAAGTGTACATATTTTAATTTGTACTATTTACCTTTACCTCATTATATAATATGTAAATTGTCGTTTTTTGTTTGTTGTCCTTTATTTCCATTTGTGTTGGATTATTTGTTTTTTTATCTATATGTAAAATCTTTTCATGTATATAAATATTTTCAATATTGCTATTTGCTCTCATTATTATTTCTGAATCTTTTTCTTCATAACTTGAATTGGCATCTTGTTTATAGTCTTCTATAAAACTATATAAATCTAAACAGTTATCTCCTAGATAGTTATAATTTTCTAATATTGTGTTTAGATTCAGTTGACTGTTTTCTAATTTTAAGTTTGTTCCATCATTTTCTAGTCTTACTCCTGCTATATTACTTGGTTCAATTACTTCTTGTATACTTTTATTAGGGTTTTGATATGTTTGTTTTAAAATATATTTGTTATTATTTTTATTACTTGTTACATCAACTGTTACTTTTACCTCATATGAACTAATATTTAAAATATAGTCTACAATTTCTTGACTAGTTTTATTATTTCCATTTTTGAAATCTTTAACCCTATTTTTATAAAAAATTATTCCTCCAATTAAAATCATTATAATTAATAATACTAACCAATATTTCTTTTTCATGAAAATTACCTCCTGTGTAATATTTATTAGATTTTCAAAGATAATATTACAAAAAAATGAAGGTATTAAATACCTTCATTTTAATTATTAGATTCAAAATATTTTTTTATTACTTCCATTAATGTTTCTTTATTATCGATATGATTAATCTCATTTCTAAATGAACTTGAATCTTTCATATTTTTAGTATACCAACTAATATGTTTTCTCATTTCATTAAGAGCTATACATTCACCTTTCTCTTTAATATCAAGTTCTATATGTTCTTTTAAAATTTCATATTTTTGTTGACTTGTAGGTCTTGGCAATTTTTCTCCTGTTCGCAAATAATGTTCTATTTGTTCAAATATCCAAGGATTACCCATTGAACCTCTACCTATCATAATACCATCTACACCTGTATATTCAAACATGTATCTTGCACTTTCTTCATCAATTACATCTCCATTACCTATAACAGGAATATTTACAGATTCTTTTACTTTTTTTATAATATCTAAATCTGCTTTTCCACTATAAAATTCATCACGTGTTCTACCATGTATTATAATTGCAGAAACTCCATTTTTTTCTGCAATTTTTGCAACTTCACAAGCTACAATATTATTATTATCCCAACCTTTTCTAAACTTTAATGTTACAGGCACCTTTGAGTGTTCCACAACTGCTTTTATTATTTCCTCTACTTTGCCTAAATCTAATAGTAATTTGCTTCCATCTCCGTTTTTTACAACTTTTGGAGCTGGGCATCCCATATTTATATCAACAATATCTGCAAGTTCACTAACATATTTAGCTGCAAATCCCATAGACTCTGGGTCACTACCAAATATTTGCATACTAATTGGTTTCTTCTCTCCATCAGTTTTTAATAATTGTTTTGTTTTTTCATCTCCATAATACAATGCTTTAGAACTTACCATTTCTGTACATACTAATCCTGGTTGGAACTTTTCTACAATACGCCTAAATGGCAGGTCTGTTACACCTGCCATTGGAGCTAAAATCAAATTATTTTTTAATTCCACATTTCCTATTTTTAGACTTTTTATATACATTTATTTCTCCTATTTATTAAACAATCCATTCTTTCTTTGACTACTAATATTTAATAAAATACCAATTAAAATAAAACTTGTCAGCATCGAACTTCCACCATAACTTACAAATAATAAAGGTACTCCTGTTATTGGAAGCAATCCCATTGTCATTCCTATATTCTCTAATGTATGGAATAAAAATATTCCCGCAATTCCAATTGCCACATATGAACCTGCTTCATCTTTAATTCCTTTAGCCACTTTTATAGATTTAGTAATTAAAATTATATTTAATATTATTACTCCTCCTGCTACAACAAAGCCCATCTCTTCTCCAATTACAGAAAATATAAAATCTGTTGTCTTAGGATATAAATATCCTAACTGTGTCTGATTACCATTCATTATTCCCATTCCAGTAACTTGACCTGCACCTATTGCAAGTTTTGATTGCAATACATTATATCCAGCTCCTCTTGGGTCTGATTCCGGATTCAAAAATGTATCTATTCTTGTTTTTGCATGCTCTGGCAAAAAGAATTGATATCCAGCCACTACAACTATTATAGCTATTACTATTGCTGATATTATATACTTTTTATCTATACCCGCAACAAATATCATTAATAAAAATGCTATTATATATGCTGCAGCAGTCCCATAATCTGGCTCTATTATTATTAATCCTATTGGTATTAATATTGTTAATACTATTAAAGCTAATTTAGGAATTCTATTTATTTGTCCTCTTCCATTTCTTTGAATTGTAGAAATAACATATGCTAAAAATAATATTATAAATATTTTTGACATCTCTGCTGGCTGAAAAGAAAATAGTCCATCACCTATATTAAACCAACTTCTTGCACCATTTATTGGCTTTGTAAAAAGTACTGCTATTAACATTATAATTGCAATTGCATACAATATAGGAGATAATTTTATTAAAATCTTGTAGTCTATAAGCATTACTACAAGCATTATTATAAAACTTATCCCCATCCACATTGCTTGTTTTTTAAATTCATCTAAACCTGAATCATATGATGCAGAAAATAGTGCTATTAGACCAATTCCACATAATATAATTGCACATATTGGTATTAACCACTCTATTTTTCTTAATTTTTTTATATTCATTTAACCACTCTTTTATAAGATTATTAGTTTTTGCTCTCTTCTTTAGTTTCTTCTTTTTTCTCTTCTTTGTCTTCTGTTTTTTCAGATTTTTCTTCTTTTTTTGGCTTATCCTCTTTTTTTGTTTTGTCTGAAGATTGCCCTTGTTTTGTTTTTTTAGCCTCTTTCTTTTCTTGTTCTGATGAAGGAGTTTTTTCAACTTGCGCAGTTTTTCTTACTTCATCTTTGATATTCATTATAGGGATATTTGCATATAATGCAGGTGCTCCATTTGTTCCATCATTATTTTCTTTGTTTGTTAGTCTTACATCCATTGCACTTTCATCTATATCTATATATTTTTTTATAACTTCTATTATTTCTTGTTTCATCAAATCTAAAAAGTCTGCTGATACATTTGCTCTGTCTTGCATTAGAACTAAATGTAGCCTTTCTTTTGCTGCATCTTTAGACTTTAATGTTTGATCTTCTTTTTTAGTCATTTTCTTTAAAAATTTCATTATGCTTTCAAACATTATTTATTACCCCTCCACATTTGTTTATTTTTTAAATAAGCTTTTTAATTTTGCAAAAAATCCCTTTTCTCTTCCAGGTATTGTTACTTCTATATTTTCACCTAACACTCTTTTAGCTATTTCTAAATATGCTTTTCCTGATGGTGCTTTTCTATTTTGAATTACTGGTTCTCCTTTATTTGTTTGTGTTATTATATATTCATCATCTGGCACTACACCTAATAAATCTATTGATAACAAGTCCACTATATCATTTACATCCATCATTTCGCCTTTTCTTACCATATTAGGTCTTATTCTATTTATTACTAATTCTGGATTTTTTATTTCAGCCGCTTCTAATAAACCTATAATTCTATCGGCATCTCTTATTGAAGAAATTTCGGCTGTACTTACTACAATAGCACGGTCAGCTCCTGCAATAGCATTTTTAAATCCTTGTTCAATTCCTGCAGGACAGTCTATAAGTATATAGTCAAATTCTTCTTTCAATTTATTTGTCAATTCTTTCATTTGTTCTTCGTTTACTGCACTTTTATCTCTTGTTTGTGCAGCTGGTAACAAATATAATTCTTTAAATCTTTTGTCTTTTATTAATGCTTGTCTTAGTTTACATTTTTCTTCAACAACATCTACTATGTCATATACTATTCTGTTTTCTAACCCCATTACTACATCAAGGTTTCTTAGACCAATATCTGTGTCTATTAATACTACCTTTTTCCCTTCTAATGCTAGGCTAGAACCTAGGTTTGCTGTTGTTGTTGTTTTACCAACTCCACCTTTTCCTGATGTTATAACTATAACTTCTCCCATATTCTTCCTCCTTAGGATATTTCTTATGAATCTAAAATCCCAGTTTTTCAATTATTATAATACAATGAAAATGGTAAAAAGTCAATGTATTTAGATAAAATTACAAAAAAAATTGCCGGTTCCCTAAGGTTTCAGCAATTTTTGTAATAAATCAATTTAAGATGGTATGTACGCAATGTGCCAATAATAAAATGTCATTACAGATTTTGGATAAGCCAACCTTCCCAAAGAAATTCTAATTTAATAAAATGAGCCTCTTTCACTCAGGCTCACCTAATTATTTATATATTTTGAATAAATAACGAATGCGACCGTAATAGTGTTACAAATTCTTAAACAAAAATCATAAAGGGTCCTGTTTTCGGGTATAGTTGTGATTTTTGTTTTAGAATTTGTTAACGTTATGTAGGGTAGCCGAGGAATTTATGAAAAATATATAAATAATTAGGTGTCCGTGAACGTCCCTCATTTTATTAAATAAGAATTTCTAATGTTAAGGTTAGATACACAAAATCCTTCATTTATTTTTTTATTGGTACAGTGCGTACATACCATCTCAAATTGAATTACTCATAAAAATAGTCTACTATTCCATTATATATTCCCCATGCCAATTTATTTTGATATTCATCTTCAAGTAAAAGTTTTTCCTCATCAGGATTTGACAAAAATCCACATTCAACAATTGTAATCGGAATCTCTACATGTTTAACAATATAAATATTATCTATAGATTTAGCAACCCTATTATTTTCTTTTTGAATTGCATCATTTAAGTTGTTTTGTATTGATACAGCTAGTTTTTGGCCTTCTGCACTTTTAGCATTATAAAAAGTTTGCCAACCATCATATTGTTGTTGTGGTATTTTATTCAAATGAATTGAAACAAAAATATCTGCTGAACTTTCATTCCCTATTTTTACTCTATTATGAATATCTGATATTTTTTTCTGTCTTAATGTCTTGCTGTCTATGTCATAAATAGAATTTTCATCAGAACGCGTAAGTATTACGGATGAACCACTTTGTTCTAATAAATTTTGTAATTTTAAAGCTATTTTTAAATTTGTTTCAGCTTCAGTTGTGCCTCTACTGCTTTCTGCCCCTTCATC
>JAFQSS010000005.1 GCA_017409455.1 Clostridia bacterium
ATTTAGCACTTATCAATACCTCCTTTAATGTTTTCTGGACAACTACATTATATCAGGTATTTTGATAAGTGTATTTATTTTATTTAAAAGAATAAAAAATGTTGGAGTTTAGTTTTCCACCCCAACATTTATTATAGAACCTTATATAGAAAAGACACGAAAACGTGTCTTTTCTTTTGCGTAAAAAGGGACCGTATCTATTTTTGCGTAATTTGGGACCTGGTCCCTTTTTACGTTTTTTCATTAAAAACACTTGTTAAACAAGTAAATGTATGCTATATTATGGGTGTACATATTTTAGTACAATTTTCAATTTCAACTTAGGTAAGACAAAATTTAAATTTATTCAAAAATATTAGATTCGTTTTTTTCTAATATGCAAAAATCAATAAAAAGGAAGTGATGTCTAGGATTAACTAGTTTATTTGTGTTACTTATGAAAAATGACAACGAAGAATTAGCAGAAAGGAGGGAAGGATGAAGAAGTGTAGAGTAACAACAGAAATAATTGTCAAAGAAAATAAAGTGGGAATTTTAAGAGTTAGAAATGTTAATTATATTTCTTTAACAGATTTGGCCAAATACCAAAATTCTTCTGATCCATCATTTACAGTTAAGAATTGGTTAAGAAGAGTAACTACTATAGATTACGTTGGGCTTTGGGAACAAATCAACAATGTTAATTTTAATTTGGTCGAATTCGACCAAATTAAAACTGAGTATGGTAAGAATTCATTTGCAATGTCTCCGACTCAATGGATAAAAAGAACTAATGCAATTGGAATAGTATCAAAAGGTGGCAAATATAGTATTGGAACATTTGCACACCCAGATATTGCTTTTGAATTTGCTAGCTGGTTATCTCCTGAATTTAAATTATATTTAATAACTGAATTTGAAAGGCTTAAAACTAATGAGTCATATCAAAATAAGATTGAATGGCATGCCAATAGAGTGTTAGCAAAGGTTAATTATCTAATACAGACAGATGCTATAAAAAACAATATTGTTCCAACGCTAACAGATAAACAAAAAAATTTTATTTATGCCGAAGAAGCAGATGTATTAAATGTAGCATTGTTTGGAATTACAGCGAAAGAGTGGAGAGAACAAAATCCCACTTTGGCAGAAACAGGCAATATAAGAGATTATACCGATTTATTACATTTAATAGTATTAAATAATCTTGAAAATATAAATGCTCAATTAATTAAAAGTGGTTTATCACAAAAAGAAAGACTTATAATTTTAAACGAAACTGCTAGAACACAAATAAAAATATTAACAAATAATAAAAATATTAAGGAACTTGAAAATTTAGAAAATACTGTTAATCAAAAACAACTGTTGTAAAAACAGCAAAAATAATATATAATAAGGAGGAATTTAATGATAACAAAAACATTAGTAATGAAAGACGACATCATGTTTAAAGCATTTTTTAGCAAAACTGGGAATGAAAAATTCTTAAAAGACTTCCTAAATGCAATATTAGGAAAGGAAATCAAAATACAAAAAGTGATACATGATGCGAGATTAGAACAATTAGCAAGAGAACAAAAATATGGAGTATTAGATTTAGATGTAGAATTAGAAAGTGGAGAAATAATAAACATCGAAATGCAAATGAACAACCACAACAACATGGAAAAAAGAACAACATTTTATGCAGGCAAAAAAATATCAGAACAATTGGGGCCTAAAGCAAAATATTCAGATTTAAAAAAGATAATAGTAATATCAATATTAAATTATAGTTTTATTAATCTACCAGAATATGTTACAAAAACTGTAAGAGTAGCAGATAAACACAGAAAATATGAAATAAACAATGACGTTACATATTATTATATAGAATTAGAAAAGTTTAGAAATCAAAATCCAGATATGACACAACCAATAAATCAGTGGTTGGCATTTATCGATATGGAAAGGGGGGACTTACTAGAAATGGCAGAAAAAGAAAATAAGTTAATTAAAGAAGCAAAAGAAAATTATAATGTATTAACAGGAGATGCTGAAGTAAAAAGATTAGCTGAAGTACGATTGATGTCACATCTAGAAGAACAAGCGGCATTGGAAACTGCTAGAGATAGAGGAATGGAACAAGGTCTTGAAGAGGGGAAAAAGCAAGGTCTTGAGCAAGGCAAAAAACAAGGTCTTGAGCAAGGCAAAAAAGAAGGTCTTGAACAAGGTAAGAAGGAAGGTCTTGAACAAGGCAAGAAAGAAATTACCTTAAAAATAGCTAAAAAAATGAAAGAACAAAAAATAGATTTAGAGACAATAAGCAAAACAACAGGCTTAACCGTAAAAGAAATTGAAGCATTATAATTGTATAAAAAAATCTCTAAATGTCAGATTTTTATATTGCTAAAAATATAAAAATGGTGTAAAATATAATTGTACAAATGAAATCAAAAAATACGAAAGAAGGAGAAGAAAAATACAAATGAACATTTTAAGATGGCGTAGAAAATCAAAAAAGAAATTCAAATTCAAAACAATATTATTATTTTCATTCTCTCTAATAATGACAACATTTGCATGGTTTGCATATTCAAAAGTATTAAACACATCACTAAATATACATATTTCATCATGGGACATGGAATATTACATAAATGAAGTAAAACAAGAAAATCCCGAAGATGGAATATCAGTAGGAATATCTACACTCTATCCAGCAATGCCTGAACAATCAGTAACAATAGATATTAAAAACAATGGTGAAAGAACAGTTGATATAGACTATTTCCTTCAATCAATTTCAATTGCAGGAGTTTCATATGAATTAGTACAAGAAGGACAAACACCGACATCAGCTAATTATATATTATTAACACAAGCATATATTGAAACAGATACCACAACAGGAGTACAAACAGTAAAAGGAACAGTTACAAATAATATAAAGAAATTTCCATTTACAATAGAAATAGAACATTCAGCACTGGTAGAACCTTATGGCACAGATGCTTTAGGAAATGTAACAGGAGGAGAAGGATATTTAACAGTAAAAGTAAATTGGATAGGAGATAATCATGATTTAGACTCAGAGTGGGGTTATACTGTAGGAGAATATTTAAATTCTCCTGGAGCAGGTTCAGTAATATCAATGACATTAACGATAGATTCATACCAAGTAGAAGAAGATTATGTACAAACTATTACAATGCCAAGTACAGCGGAAACAAAACCATATTTACCAACAGGATTTATTAGAGTTGCAGGTACAACGTTAGAATCTGGACTAGTAATAAAAGATTCTAAAGGAAATGAATATGTTTGGGTGGAAGTGCCAAAGAGTGCTACTGTATATGGTGCTGAAGGATTAAATATAACATCATTTGGTGATGCAGAATACACAGCAATAGAAACAGCACTAAAAGCATATAGTGTAGAATATAGAGTCAGAGAGGATCAGCCTACAACATATAATATAATAGGGCTTTCACCAGAAAACTATACAGCAACAAAGAACAAAATGTTAAAAAGCATATATCAAAATGGGGGATTTTACATAGGAAGATATGAAACGGGAATTTTAGGAAGTTATAGAGATTATTATTCAGAATCAACAGAAGAAATTCCAGTAATTCAAGCAAATGCATACCCATACAACTATGTAACAGCTTTTCAAGCACAGTCATTGGCAAAAAGTATGGATTCTGGAAGCTATACAAGTAGCTTAATGTTTGGATTACAATGGGATTTAGTAATGAAATACTTAGAGACAAAGGGTGTATTTACAAGTTCAGAAGACATGGAAACAAAAGGTTTAACATTAGGAAATTATTATGATAATACATATTATGTAACAAATCCAAAAGCTAAATATTCATTAGGCACAGGTACTACAACATGGGAAAATCGACCTTATGAAAAATATAACAAAGAAGCAGTTTATTTAACAACAGGAGGAAATACAACATTTAGTCATCAAAATATATATGACTTAGCAGGAAATTTAGCTGAATGGACATTTAACATTGCATTCAGTGGTTCAACGCCAATCGGCGGAAACGGAGGAGATTATTTAGATACTGCTAACAATTTAGCAAATTATTGTGGCAACTATAATGCATCTACTGGATTAAAACAAGTAGGATTTAGAGTAACAATTTACTAGCACTTGGGGACAGGTTCGCTATGCTAGCATCTGGAGCATGGCCCCAGATGCTAGCAAACGGGGACAGGTCCCTTTTGTAGTTTTTAAACAAATTATTCAAAACATGTTGACAAAATGTAAAAATACTAGTATAATCTTATAGTGAATTTAAATACGTAAAAAATGAATAGATATAAATAAATATATCTGCACAAGGGGGGATTAAGATGGCACAACCAAAAAGAAGATGGTCAAAAGCTAGAACACATTTAAAAAGATCAACATGGAAAGTTGAAAAACCAACATTTGGAACATGTTCACATTGCCACGAACCAGTAATGCCACATAGAGTTTGTTCAAACTGTGGATATTATGATGGTAAAGAATTAGTTGCAAAAAAAACTGAAGAATAAAGTATGTAGACGAACGCCGACAGGCGTTTTTTGTCGTTAACCCTGTTTCGAAAAATTTACCACAGGGACGGAGTTAATGGTAAAAATATTGAAAAAAATGTCAAAAACTATTGAATAAAAAAGGTAAAAAGTGGTATAATGTTCATTAGTTGTTAAAATAAGGGAGGAAATTAAAAGTGAAAAATTTAAGAAGAACTAATATTGTAGGAACAATCGGACCAGCAAGTGAAAGTGAAGCAAAATTAACAGAATTAATGAATGCAGGATTAAATGTAACAAGAATCAATTTCTCACATGGAGGATATGAAGAAAATGCAACAAAAATCGACACAATCAAAAAAGTAAGAAAAGCATTAAATAGACCAGTTGCATTAGTATTAGATACAAAAGGTCCTGAAATCAGAACAGGAAAATTAGAATCAGGAGACGAAAAAGTAGTTATAGAGGAAGGGCAAACATTTACATTCCTTTATGATGATGTAATTGGAAATAATACAAAAACATCAATTGGATATAAAAACTTATATCAAGATGTTGTTCCAGGTGCTAAAATATTAGTAGATGATGGAGCAATCGAATTTGAAGTTGTAGAAATAAAAGATAAAGATGTTGTGTGTAAAGCATTAAACGCAGGAAGATTAGGAAGCAGAAAAACAGTTAATGTTCCTGGATTAAAGCTTAATTTACCAGCATTATCTCCAAAAGATATAGATGATATAACAAAAGGAGTTAAAGCAGGATTTGATTATATTGCAGCATCATTTGTTAGAAGAGCTGATGATGTTCAACAAATAAGAAAATTATTAAATGACAATGGAGGAGAAAGAGTTGGAATAATTTCTAAAATAGAAAGCCAAGAAGGAATTGATAATTTTGAAGAAATTCTTGAATTATCAGATGGAATCATGGTAGCTAGAGGAGATATGGGTGTTGAAATTCCAATGGAACAAGTTCCAGTTGTTCAAAAACACATGATTAAAAGATGCAATGCTGTAGGAAAACCAGTTATAACAGCAACACAAATGTTAGAAACAATGATATCTAACCCACGTCCAACAAGAGCAGAAGTTAGCGACGTAGCAAATGCAGTATATGACAGAACAAGCTGTATAATGCTTTCTGGAGAATGTGCTATGGGTAAATATCCTGTAGAATGTGTTGAAACAATGGTTAAAATATCAAATTCAATAGAAAGTTCAGTAAACTATTGGAAGAGATTTGTAAAAAAAGGATTATATTGCGGAAAATCAGAAGATGTTCTTGAAAATATTGCATATACATCATGTGCAATGGCTGAACATATGAATGCTGATGCAATAGTTGCATATACACATACAGGAAGTTCAATTTCAAAATTAGCCGGAATGGGACCTGGATGCCCAATCATTGCAGTAACAGATGATGAAAAGACATTTAACAAATTATCTGTTGTATGGAATGTATTGCCAGTATTAGTTGAAGGTGAAACTAATCCAGATGCCATAATTGAAAAAGGAATTGAAAAACTAAAAGCTGATGGAACATTAGAAACAGGAGATGTTGTAGTTTTATCAGGAGGAGCTGAAACTGTTGTATGCAAAAAATGTACACAAAAAGTTATCGGTGGAGTATTAAAAATATAGTTAAAAAGGGACCAGGTCCCTTTTTATGTTTTTTTATTGAAAAACTTGCAAAATAATCCAATTAATAGTATAATATATAAGGCAGAAAAATATTATATAAAAATAAGGGTATAATAAATAAAAGAAAAGAGAGAGGTAAAATGGAATATTTAGATATACTAAAGCAAGTTTTAGTTTATATTTTAACTGCATATTGGTGTTATCAAGCAGTAATAAGTTTATGTGCATTAATAAAATTAAAAGATAAACCATATATAACAAACAAAAATCACAAATTTATGGCAATAATACCAGCACACAATGAAGAAATGGTAGTTGCAAATTTAGTTGAAAGTTTAAAAAATCAAAATTATAATAAAGAATTATATGATATATATGTAATCGCAGATAACTGTACAGATAATACTGCAGAAGTAGCAAGAAATGCGGGAGCGATAGTATATGAAAGATTCGATCCAACACATAAGACAAAAGGTCATGCATTACAATGGTTCTTAAAACAAAAAATTGCAGAAAATGCAGATTATGATGCATTATTTATATTTGATGCAGATAATATAGTAGATAAAGACTTTATTGTAAATATGAATAAAAAACTATGCCAAGGAGAAGAAGTTGTTCAAGGATATAGAGATATTAAAAATCCAACAGATAACTGGATAACAGCAGGATATGCACTATTTTATTGGACAATGCACAGAATGTATCATTTAGCAAGATATAATATTGGATTATCGCCATTACTAAACGGAACAGGATTTATGGTTAAATTCGATGTATTAAAGCCAAATGGATGGGAAACAGAAACATTAACAGAAGATATCGAATTCTCATTAAAAAATATTATACAAGGTAGAAAACTTGGATGGGCAACAGACGCAATAGTTTATGATGAGCAACCAACATCATTTAAACAATCATGGTCACAAAGAAGTAGATGGACAGTTGGACATATGCAATGTATAAAAAGATATACAGGTGAATTGTTTGATGCAGTAAGAAAAAATAAAACATTGATGAATTTTGATGGACTTCTATATATAGTCGGTTCAATACCAATGCTAATAATATCAATGATATTAATGGTGATAAATGCCGTAATGTATTTATCACAAACAATTTCGGTTGCAGACTTAGCTTTCAATGTATTAAGATATTTAATACCAACATTATTATTGCCAATAGGTACAGCAGTATTTGCAATGGCTTTAGATAAAAAACCAATAAAACCTATGATTAAAGGATTGCTTTGCTATCCTGCATTTATGGGAACATGGATATTAATAAATATAAAATGTTTATTTAAAAGAGAAACAACATGGGAAAAAATTAATCATGTTAGAAGTATAAAAATTGCTGAAGTAAAAGAGGCGCCAGAAAAGATTTAATTAAAAGACACGGAATGTGTAAGGCACGACGGTTATTCGTGCCTTTCTCATTGACAAAAACGTAAAAAGGGACCAGGTCACTTTTTAAAGGAGTGAAAAATATGAAAGTATATGGATTTGTTGGACCATCAGGAACTGGCAAGAGTTACAGAGCTCAGATGGTTGCAAGTGAAAAAGGAATAAATTTTATAATAGATGATGGACTTCTTATAAAAGATAATCAAGTAGTTGCAGGTATATCTGCAAAAAAAGCGCCAACAAAAATAGAAACAGTAAAACATGCATTATTTTATAAAGATGAAGAAAAAAAAGTGATACAAAATGCATTAAAAAAATACAAGCCTTCAAATATTTTGATACTTGGAACATCTGATGGAATGGTACAAAAAATTGCTGCAAACCTAGGTTTGCCAGAAGTAGCAGAAATAATTTATATAAATGAAGTTGCAACAGAAGAAGAAATGCAAACTGCAAGACATATACGTGTAACAGAAGGAAAACATGTTATTCCAGTGCCAACTTTTGAATTGAAAAAAGACTTTTCTGGATATTTATTAGATCCACTTCAAATATTTAAATCAAAAGGTGCTGGACAAAAACCATATATATCTGAAAAAACAATAATAAGACCAACATTTAGTTATATGGGAAAATTCACAATATCAGATACGGTTTTCAGACAAATTATGGAATATTTAGCAGAAAAAATGCCTGCAATACATAAAGTTATAAGAACTCGTGCAACAAGCACTGAAGCAGGTCCCCAAATATATATGGAAGTGACCGTAACATATGGATACAATATGCAACAATGTTTAAAGGAATTTAAAGATAAAGCTAGAAAAGAAATTGAAAATTTAACAGCAATGAATGTGGTTTCTTTAGAAGTTGTAGCTAAAAGTATATATTTTCCAGAGAAAGATGAGGAAAAATTATGAAAATATTAAAAGAAATTGCAAGAGTAATAGTAAGAACTGCTATACGTCTATATTTTGTAGTAGTTTATAGAGTAAAAGTAGAAGGAAGAGAAAATATACCTACAAATAAAACTGAGCCTCTAATATATTGTGGAAATCACAGAACTTATGCGGATCCACCATTAATAGTTGTTACAGCCAAAAGACATGTGAGATTTTTAGCAAAAGAAGAATTAAGAAAAAATCCACTTTTTGCATTTTTAGGAATGGTGTTTGATGGAATCTATGTTAAAAGAGATTCAAAAGATGTTTCAGCATTAAAAACAACACTTAAAGCCTTAAAGGATGGGGAAAGTATTGCATTATTCCCTGAAGGTACTAGAAATGGAATGGAAAAAGGTGAAAAAGCCAAAGATGGCGCAGCATTTTTCGCTGTGAGAACAGGAGCTAAAGTGATTCCTGTTGGAATCAGCGGAGGAGAAAAGCCATTTAAAAAAATGTACATAAAATACGGACAACCTCTAGACTTTAGTGGTAGAAGTAAAGATGAATTAGATCAAGTTACAGATGAAATAATGGAGAAAATAGTAGAATTAACTTTACCACGGGGACGGAGATAATGGTAAAAAAGAAAGGGATGCAAAAAATGAACAATCAAAAAATTAGAAATATAGCAATAATCGCCCATGTAGACCATGGAAAAACAACATTAGTAGATGCTTTGTTAAGACAAAGCCATGTATTTAGAGAAAATGAACAAGTAGCAGACAGAGTAATGGACTCAAATGACCAAGAAAAAGAAAGAGGAATAACAATTTTAGCTAAAAATACAGCAGTTATGTATAATGATGTAAAAATAAACATAGTTGATACACCTGGACATGCTGATTTTGGTGGAGAAGTTGAAAGGGTTTTAAAAACAGTTGATGGAGTAGTTTTATTAGTTGATGCTTTTGAAGGGGCAATGCCTCAAACAAGAGAAGTTTTGAAAAAATCTCTAGCAATGAACTTAAAACCAATAGTTATTATAAACAAAATTGACAGACCAGGAGCTGATCCTCAAAAAGTACTAGATCAAGTTATGGAATTATTTATTGAATTAGATGCAAATGATGATCAATTAGATTTCCCAGTAGTTTATGCATCAGCTAAAAATGGTGTTGGAAAACTTGACCTAAGTGCCCCAGATGGAGACTTAACATGTTTATTTGAAACAGTTATAAATACAATCAAAGCTCCAGACTGTGATGAAGAAGGACCAGCACAAATGTTAGTTTCAAACATAGATTATGATGATTATGTTGGAAGAATTGCTGTTGGAAGACTTGAAAGAGGTATCATCAAAGTTGGTATGCCAGTTAGTATCTGTGAAAAAGGCGACAAAATATCACAAGGTAAAATTGCAAAACTTTACACACATATGGGACTTAAAAAAGTTGAAGTTGAAGAAGCAAAAGCTGGAGACATCATTGAAATTGCAGGACTTGCAAATATCCATATAGGTGATACAATTTGTGACTTTAATAATCCAGAAAAAATTCCATTTGTAGACATAGATGAACCAACAGTATCAATGACATTCAGTGTAAATAATGGACCATTTGCAGGAAGAGAAGGACAATTTATTACATCAAGACATATTAGAGATAGATTATTCAAAGAACTAGACAGAAATGTAAGTTTAAGAGTTGAAGAAACAGAATCACCTGATTCATTTGTTGTTTCAGGAAGAGGAGAACTTCATTTATCTGTATTAATTGAAACAATGAGAAGGGAAGGATATGAATTATTAGTATCTAGACCAAAAGTAATCGTCAAAGAAATTGATGGAGTAAAATGTGAACCAATCGAAAGATTAGTTGTAAATGTTCCGGATGACTGTGTTGGAAACGTTATTGAAAAATTAGGTAAAAGAAAAGCTGAAATGACCAATATGGAACCAGCTGAAGTTGGACATACAAAAATCGAATTTAGAATTCCAGCAAGAGGATTAATTGGGTATAGAACAGAATTCCTTACAGATACAAAAGGCGAAGGAGTTATGAATAGCATATTTGATTCATATGAACCATTCAAAGGTGAGGTTGTATCAAGAGTTAGAGGAACAATTGTTGCATTTGAAAATGGAACATCTATAACTTATGGATTATACAATGCACAAGATAAAGGTGATTTATTCATCGGTGCTGGTGTTGATGTATATGAAGGTATGATAGTTGGTCTAAATTCTAGAAGTGAGGATTTAGCTATAAATGTATGTAAAGAAAAACATTTAACTAATACTAGAGCATCTGGTTCAGATGAAGCTTTAAGATTAGTTCCTCCAATTCAAATGTCTCTTGAAAAAGCAATCGAGTTTATTCAAGATGATGAATTGGTTGAAATTACACCAAAATCTATAAGATTAAGAAAGAAAATATTAGATAATAAAGAAAGAGAAAGAGCAGCAAGAGCTGCTAATAAATAGTCAAATTTGGGGACGTATAAAATGAATAAACAAGAATTGGAAAAAATAAAGCAAAAAGCTCTAGAAAATCATGTTCCAATAATAATGGATGATACTCTAGAAGTAGTTGATAAAATATTAACAGAAATTAAACCAACTAGAATTTTAGAAATAGGAACAGCTGTAGGTTATTCTGCAATGTGTTTTTCTGAATATTTACAACAGGGCGGAAAAATAGATACAATTGAAAGAGATACAGAAAGAGTAGCAGAAGCACGTATAAACATTGAAAAAGTAGGAGTTGCAAACCTAATAAATATTTATGAAGGTGATGCCGTTGAAATTTTACCTACTTTAAATGAAAAATATGATATGGTATTTATTGATGCTGCAAAAGGAAAGTATCCATTTTTCTTAAGAGAAGCTTTGCGTATGATTAAGCCTAATGGAGTTATTTTAGCTGACAATATTTTATATAAAGGCTATGTAATGAGTGATTATAACAAACATAAACAACGTACTGCTGTAAGGAATTTGCGTGAATATGTGAAAGAAGTTACTGAAAATCCTGATATAGAAACTGAAATTTTGGAAGTTGGAGATGGACTTGCAGTAAGCAGAATTAAAAAGTGAAAAAAGACCTGGTCCCAAATTGCGTAAAAAGGGACCAGGTCCCTTTTTACGTTTTTATAAAAACATCCCCCAGAGATTACTTCTGGGGGAGCGAAAGGTTTAGCTATCAAAGCCTAAATTCTAGGGAACCAAAGTTGTAGATATGCGTCTGTTAAAAACTTCTTTTGAAAAATGAATGCCATCTTGGTCATCTTCTTTACTGTCATAACTTGTAAAACCAGTTATATGCAGTTTTGAAAAATCATCTACAAGAAATACTTTTTGGAGTTCTTGAGAGTTCCGATATTTTTCATGAGATGCAGTTCCAGAGACTGCGATATCATGCATTTCTTTGCTTCTTAACTGGATTTCCAGTTGGAAACCAGGTAAGATTTCAGAATAAACCGCAACACCCATCGTAAATTGCAATGTCTTATAGCCATTGTTCTTAGGACCGCTGATATAGTCTTTTACACAATCTACATAGAAAGGTATGTCCAAAACATCCCGAATTGTAGCCTTGTCAGAAGGCGGAATGTAGGTGTTATTTTCATACCAGTCAATAAAAGACTTTCTCATTTTACGATTCTTGCCTGCTAAGATGCCAACGAGTGCATCATAGAGTTTGTAGATGTATTCTGTTGACACTTCACTTGAAAAATCATTGAGTAAAATTCCTCTTAAACCAAATCTGTCCCGAATATTTGCTGAAATATGGGGATATTCAATTGATTTTTCTAAGATTTTCCGTAAATCACTTTCAAGAGATTTACGGCGAGCATTCAAGTTGATGTCGTAACACATCTTTTGGGTTGAATTTAACCAAATGATTACATACATAAATACAATATTAATATATGTAATTTCATTGGTAAATATAAAAGTTTTCTTGCGAGTGTGAAAACATCCACGAAGTCCATCAATGAATGCATCAAATGCTTTGACGTCTTCTTCGCATACTTCTGCATCAGACAAGATTGCATATAGATTTTTGACTATTTGCAAAATATTGTCTGATTTTTCTAGTGCTTGCTGATAGCTTGCGTGAATTAGGTCTAATGTCTCTTGAGTCATCTAGTACAATCCTTTCTATAAATTTTCAGCTTTCCCATTATAACACAAAAAATATAAAATGTACAGGACTTTTTCAAAATTGTTTAAAAAGTTTAAATGTAAATATTAAAATTTACATAAATAGTCAAAAGACTTGCAAAATTCGTCAAAAAGTTATAAAATATATATGTTAAAATTTAGAGAGGTAAGAAATATGAAAGAAATAGAATTATTAGCCCCTGCGGGGTCATTTGAAAAAGCAAAAATAGCATTTTTATATGGTGCAGATGCGGTATATTGTGGAACAGCATCATTATCATTAAGGTCAAGAGCTGAGATACAAGATGAGGACTTAATTCAAACAATACAATATGCGCATAGCATTGGTAAAAAGGTTTATGTAGCTTTAAATATATATGCATGGGATGAAACCTATGACGAAATAATAGAAATGGCAAAAAGACTAGAAGAAATCAAACCTGATGGAATAATTGTTGCTGATGGAGGAGTATTTGATGTTGTAAAAAAATATGCTCCAAGTGTTCCTATAAATGTGAGCACACAAGCTAATATAGTAAGTTTACATGCATGTAACTTTTGGCAAAATAATGGTGCTAAAAGAATGATAATGGCAAGAGAAATGAATAAAGAGCAATTAAGATATATCATGGAAAATAAGCCAGATAATATGGAAATAGAGATTTTTGTACATGGTGCTATTTGTTTTGCATATTCAGGAAGATGTTTCTTGAGTGACTTTTTATCTTGTAGAAGTGCAAATCTAGGAGATTGTGCACAAAGCTGTAGATGGTCATATAATCTATATGCAGAAGAAAAGAATAATCCAGGTGAATTCATGCCAATAGAAATGGATGAACATGGAACAAGCATCTTCTCATCAAAAGATTTATGTTTGATAAAAGAATTACCTGAAATTATCGATATGGGAGTAGATAGCTTAAAAATAGAAGGTCGTCTAAAAACAGAATATTATGTTGCAAGTATTGTAAATGTTTATAGAAATGCAATTGATGATTACCAAAAAGATCCTTCAAATTATGATTACAATAAATATCTAAAAGAAATTGAAAAAATTAAAACAAGAGGTTTAACAACATTTTATTTTAATGATAGACAAAATAAAGATATCCAAGAATATACAGGAAAACAATATAATGAGCAATATCAATTTGGTGGAAAAGTTGTTGAAAACGAAAGTGAAAAAGCAATTGTAGAAATCCGCAATAGACTTGAAGTAGGAGATACTATGGAGATATTAGTTCCTTATCAACTAGAACCTGTAGAATTCAAAATAGAAAAATTATGGGATATTGATACAAATAATGAAATTGATTTTGTTAGCCCAGGTGTAAAAGGTCAAAAAGTTAAAATGATTTTACCAATCAAATGCGAAAAGGATTGGATAATTAGGAGAAAAAGATAAAAAGGGACCAGGTCCCTTTTTACGTTTTAAGGAGTAGTTATGAAAAATATAAAAGATTATGATTTAATTGAATTAAAACAAGAATTTATCGAAATGGGAGAAAAACCATTCAGAGCAGAACAAGTATTTAAATGGTTATATGAAGCTAAAGTTGCTAGTTTTGACGATATGACAAATCTTTCATTAGAATTAAGAGAAAAATTAAAACAAAATTATGGAATGCATAATTTCAATATATTAAGAAAACAAGAATCTTCAGATGGAACTATAAAATACTTATTTGATGTGTTAGATGGTAATGCAATAGAATCAGTATTAATGAGTTATCATCATGGATATAGTCTTTGTATATCAACACAAATAGGATGTAAAATGGGATGTAAATTCTGTGCATCAACAGGAATCAAATTTATAAGAGATTTGACATCAGGTGAAATTGTTGAACAAATCCTAGCTGTTGAGAGAGATAATAATATAAGAATTTCAAATGTAGTATTTATGGGAATTGGAGAGCCTTTAGATAATTATGACAATGTTGTAAATGCAATTCGAATAATAAATAATCAAAAAGGAATAAATATAGGTGCAAGACATATAAGTATTTCAACAAGTGGATTAGTTCCTAAAATATATCAATTAGCTGAAGAAAATATTCAATGTACACTATCAATTTCCTTACATGCTACCACTGACGAAAAAAGAAGTGAAATGATGCCTGTTAACAATAGATACAATATTGCAGAATTGCTACAAGCGTGTAGGGATTATATTGAAAAAACAAATAGAAGAATTTCTTTTGAATATGCTTTAGCAAAGGATAATAATGATAATTTAGAAGATGCTAAAAGACTTGTGAAATTGTTAAAAGGTTTGATTTGTCACGTGAATTTAATTCCTATCAATAAAATTGAAAATGGTGATTATGTAAAAAGTTCGAATGAAAATATTATGAAATTTAGAGATTATTTAAATGACCACGGAATTGTTGCTACAATTAGAAGAGAACTTGGTTCTGATATAGATGCTGCTTGTGGACAGTTAAGAAGGAAAAATTTATAACAGCAATTGGGGCCATGTTCGGTGTGCTAGCATTTGGGGACAGGTTCATTTTGCGCTAGTAAAGCGAACCTGTCCC
>JAFQSS010000006.1 GCA_017409455.1 Clostridia bacterium
TGGGGACAGGTTCATTTTGCGCTAGTAAAGCGAACCTGTCCCCAAATGCTAGCACACCGAACATGGCCCCAATTGTTGGTTGACAAATAAATTCAAGTATGATATAACAAAAAAGGAAAGATACGAGGTGAAACAATGATAATAGCTTATGGAAAATCAGATGTAGGAAAGACCAGAGAAATGAACCAAGATGCATATTATATATCTGAATCATCAAGTGAAGTCAAACTATATATATTAGCAGACGGAATGGGTGGTTACAAAGGTGGAGAAATAGCAAGTAACTTAGCAATAAAATGTGCAAAAAGTTATATAGAAAATAATTTCAAAGAAACTCCAAAAGACAAAGAAAGTTTAATTCAGCTAGTAGCTAGTAGCATGGAATATGCAAACATGATAGTATATGAAAAGTCAAAAGAGGAAAAAGAACTTGAAGGAATGGGTACTACTTTAGAGGTTTGTTTAATATATAATAATAAGGCATATATTGGTCATATAGGAGACAGCAGAATATATAGAATAAGAAAAGATTTTATAAGAAAATTAACACAAGACCATAGTTATGTTCAAACATTAGTTAAAGACGGAACAATCACTAAGGAAGAAGCGGAAAAGCATCCTAAAAAGAACATGCTTATGAAAGCACTTGGATGTAATGCGTTTGTTGAACCGGATGTATCTGTAAAAGGATTTTTAAGAGATGACATCTTTCTTATATGTACAGACGGATTAACAAATATGGTAAAACAAGAAGATATATTTAAAATTGCAAAAGGAAATATAGAAAAAGCACCTATCAGGCTGGTAGACTTAGCAAATGAAAATGGTGGGTTAGATAACATAACAGTTGTAGTAATAAAAAACATATAACCTATAAGGAGAGATAAAAAATGGATTTAAAAGGTAGATTGTTAGGAAATAGATATGAAATTATCGAAAAAATAGGCAATGGCGGAATGGCAACAGTGTATAAAGCGAAATGTCATGTACTAAACAGATATGTAGCAATCAAAATCTTAAGAGATGAATTTACAACAGATGAAGAATTTATAAAAAGATTTGAAGTCGAAGCTCAATCAGCTGCAAGTATAACACATCCAAATATTGTTTCTGTATATGATGTAGGAGTAGATGGAAATCTATATTACATTGTTATGGAATTAATTAAAGGTAAAACTTTAAAAGATATAATAATAGAAGAAAAAGGACCACTTCCTTGGAAATGGTCTGTAAATATAGCAATTCAAATTGCATCAGCATTAGAAATTGCACATAAAAATAGCATAGTACACAGAGATATTAAACCACATAATATAATAATTACTGAAGATGGTGTTGCAAAAGTAACAGATTTTGGAATCGCTAAAGCTGTATCAAATTCAACAATTACAGCTTTTGGTTCAACAATTGGTTCAGTACATTATTTTTCGCCTGAACATGCTCGTGGCGGATTCACAGATGCAAAATCTGATTTATATTCATTAGGTGTTGTAATGTATGAAATGTTAACAGGAAAAGTTCCATTTGATGCAGATACACCAGTTTCAATTGCTTTGAAACATATGCAAGAAGAACCAAAAACAGCAAAAGAGATGAATCCAAATATTCCTTCTGCTGTTAATGATATAATAACAAAAGCTTTAAAAAAGGATACAAATTTACGCTATCAAAGTGCGACATCTATGGTATTTGATTTAAAAAGAGCTTTAAAAGAACCAACTGGTAATTTTGTATCTAGTAATGATTATCAAGAAGATTTTCCTACTCAAAGATTTTCAACATTAGGTGTTGGTGAAGATAGAGGACCTAAATCAGCAAAAGGAAAGGCAAAGAAACCTAATAAATTTGTAATGTTTATTAAAAAGCATAAAGTTTTATCTTCAATTGTTGGGTTATTCATATTATTTGCAATTAGTTTAGGTGCAACAATTGGAATTGCAAACGCTACAAGACCAAAAGAAGTTGCTATTCCAAATTTAGTAGGAAAAACGGTTGAAGAAGTAAAACAAATTTTAGCTGAAAATAAACTAAATTATGTTGAAGATGAATCTGAATTTAATACTGAATATGAAGCTGGACAAATAATATCTCAAAATCCACCATATAAAGAAGGCAGATTTATAAAAGAAAACACAGATGTTAAAGTTGTTATAAGTTTAGGAACTGAAAAAACAACTGTACCAGTATTAAAAGGTTTAACTAAAGAAGAAGCTGAAACAACAGCTAAAGAGGCTAAAATTAAATTAGAAATAATTGAAGAAATTAGCAAAACTGTTGAAGCTGGATATATTGTAAAACAAGAAACTGAGCCTGATACAGAAGTTAATGCAGGCGATACTGTTAAAGTTTATTTAAGTATTGGTACTGGTATAGAACAAGTTGTTGTAAGTTCTGTTTTATATAAAGAAGAAGCGGTTGCTAAAAAGACGTTAGAAGACATTGGGTTAGTTGTTGAAGTTGAATATAGCGAAGACAAGGAAAGAGGTAATGGTGTTGTTCTTAAACAAAGTGTTGCTTCTGGAGAGACTGTTGATGAAGGCTCTAAAGTAGTTATTACTGTTAATAAGTTAGTTGAAGCAAAAGAATGCAAAGTAGTAGTAAATGTCGCAAAACTAACAGATTATACAGTTAAAACAGAAGAGGTTGAAGGACCAGATGGAGAAATGACAGAACAAGAAGTTGAAGCTGAAAAAGTAACTGTTACTATATCTGTTGATGGAAGTGTATATGATTCAGGAAGTACAAAAAGAGATAATAAAGAATATTCTAGAACAGTGAGCGCTACTGGAAAAATTCCAGTAAAAATTGAAATTAAAGATTCAAAAGGAAATTCTTTAGCAACAAAGACAAAAACAGTTGATTTTAATAAAGACACATCAGTAACTTTTGAATAATATTATAAAACCCTATACAAGGTTATGAACCAATGTATAGGGTTTTTTTGAAATAAATGAATTAATAAGAATGATTATCTTCTAAAATAGAAACTCTAAAAGTAGTATTATCAAGCTGATCATTAAATCTATACATTTGTTTTTCGAAAAGTAGTTGTTTATCATTGTGAAGTCTGACTGCATCAGATAGAATACGTAGATTGTTTTGGGTTTCTACATCTAATTTGAAAAGTATTCTATGAACAGAGCCTATTTCTGCTGAAAGAGCATTAATTCTATTATCCATTTGTTCAAAGCGTTTATCGATTTGTTCAAATCTTTCATCAATTTTTTCAAACTTATCATCGATTTTGTCACAAATGTTTTTAACTTCTGTTAACAATATATTAAATTTTGTATCTAAATCCATAATATCACCTCCTCATTGTTGGAAATCATCAGTACAGAAAAAGTACTATTAAAGAAATAAAATTAAAACAATAAAAAATAATGAAAAAATACAATAAAAGTATACAGTTAAATAGACCAAAAGTCAATATAAGAAACAAAAATATTGTATTTTTTGTAAATCTATGATATAATACCAAAATAGTGTGGACAAGTCCATTCTATATAAATTAAGAACCTGAAAATAAAATTATTTAAAGGAGTGACATCATGGAAACAATTGAGATAATCTTAGACAACTATTCTCAAGAAACAAAAAATGCGGCACTGGTGGCAGCACTGAAAAGTGATAATTCCACTTTGGTAGAATTAGTGCTTAAGTTAAAGCCAGATCTTCTGGCAGGAGGAGCGGAACTGTTCAAATATGCAATTAAAAATTGTAATTTTGAGCTGTTAGGAGAACTGTTATGGGAACCTGAAATTAGTGACAACCAAGAATTACTGAATGAAGGAATCCGTCTTGCAATTTCTTTAACACGGTCTGAGAAATACGAAGTTGTAGACACTTTGATACAAGATAGTGGAGATGCTAATGTAGCAGTGGAAGAATTGCTAAAACAGGATTATCCTTCTGTAGATGCAATTATAGCATTACTAAAACTTGGAGCAAAAGCACACTTTTGGCCCATGCATCTTGATAAACATCAACGTATAGCTGAAAGGCTGTTTAAAGAGGGATTTGGCAAATCTGTTGAATTCAGCGAAGTAGCTAAAGAACAGTTTCTCTATACTATTTGCAGGAAAAACAGGCCGGGTGTTATAAGAAAAGTAATTCAATTTAGAACTGATCTTGTTGATGAACTCACTAAGATAGCTGTAAATAAAGGATATACAGATGTTCTAAGATTGCTTCATGAGGAAATGGTCATCACATCTATCGATGAGAAACTTTTCCGCAAAACAATTTCTGGAAAACAGTTTGTCACAGCAAAATGTATTGTTGAAACTGGATTATACAAATTGAAAACTATAGACATAGTCGTTGCAACAAGATATTGCAGTATACAATCGTTAAAGTTTTTGATAGATACACATTCTAAAGAAATAAAGATGCAAGAAGGTGTTGTTGACACCATGATGTATGCAGGAGCGATTCGAATGGCATGCTGCACTAATCGACCTGATGCCTTATATGCTTTTTTTGATTTAGGATACAAATGTGATTTTGAAGAATGTATCAAAATTGCAGCAAGAGAGGGGTATATAAAAATAATTGATACTTTAGTAAAATATGCTGGCACATTGAATGAAGCAAGTTATGATGAAGCAATAACATGTGCAAAAGACAACGGGCATAAAAATACATTTAATAGATTGTTAGCATACAAGAGAAACTATCCAGATAAATTTCAATAAAAATTCCATGTGAAAGAAAAACTACTATAGTAGTTTTTCTTTTCAGAGTGTTGACAAAGTATAAAAAAATTTGTTAACACTCTTTCTTTTTTTATAAATGTGTAGTAAAATAAATATAGTCCAAAACAACCTAAAAAGGACAAAAAAATGTAGTGTTTTCTTGGAAAATACTGCATTTTTCCTTTTATAATGATATAATTACTATAGGTTGTTTTGGAGGGATGAATATGTTAAATATAAAAGAATATGAACAAAGTGAAATGATATTATATACGATGGACGAATTAGTTCCAGAAGATAGTCTATTTAGAAAAATAGATGCATGTATCGATTTCACTTTTATTTATGATGAAGTAAAAGATTTATACTGTTGTACAAATGGAAGACCAAGTATAGATCCAGTAGTTTTATTTAAATTAGTATTTATAGAGGCTTTAGAAGGTCTAAAATCTATGAGAAAAACTTGTGAAAAAATAAAAGTAGATGCAGAATATAGGTGTTTTCTAGGAATACCATTTGGAAAAAGTACGCCACACTACTCTACTTTCAGCCAAAATTATATAAGAAGATATGCTGGAACCGAAGTGTTTGAAAACATATTTGTAAAAATAGTAGAACAAGCTATGAATTATGGTTTGGTAAAAGGAGAAACCTTCTTTACTGACTCAACTCATAAAAAGGCTAATGCAAACAAAAATAAACACCATGTAGAAATAGTACGAGAAGTAAAGAAAAGAAGAGAATGGCTAGAGAAAGAAATAAACGAAGAACGAGTAAAACAAGGAAAAAAAGAATTTGAATATACAGATGAGATTGAAGAAAAAGAAATAAAGGAAATGTTCACGATTCAATTCCATATATTGGTAGATTGGAATATATAAAAAGAAAGTTTAACTTTGAGATAAAAGAAGTTGGAATAGACTCAGGCTACGACACATTAGATATAAAAAAATATTTACACAACAATAATATATATGGAGTAATAGCTTACAGAAGATATGCTAAAGCAGAAACAACAATAAGAAAAAGTAGATTTAAATATTTAAAAGAACACGACTGCTATATTTGTCCAGAAACAGGAGCGATACTAGAATATACAGGAAGAATAGACAGAAATGGATATAAATATTATGCAAGCAAAGAAAATTGTGAAAACTGCCCAGAGAAACAAGGATGTTGTAATAAAAAAGAATATAGAACTATAACTAGACATATCTGCGAAGATTTAAACGAAGAAATGAGAGAAAGACGAATATCAGAACGAGGAAAACAATTATATAAACAAAGAAAAGAGAAAATAGAAAGAAGCTTTGCTGATAGTAAACAAAATCATGGTTATAGATATGCTATGTATAGAGGAATTGAGAAGAATCAAAATTATACATGGCTGATTTGTGCTGCACAAAATATTAAAAATATAGCACAAAAGCTTACAAAAGTGTGGGCATAATCCACACTTTAAAGTCAAAAATTTTAGTAATTACAAAAATAAGAATTAATTTTATGATTTTTAAAATATTTTTATTTTTTCGAGCACTATGGAATAACTTAAATAAAAAAACTTGAAAAAAAAGTAAATATTTGATATAGTAAAAAGCGAAAAGAGGGAAATATGCAAGGATTAATAATAGGAAATATATCAAATTCATACAAAATAAAAACAGATGAAAAAATATATGAAGCATATGCAAGAGGAAAATTAAAAAATGAAGAAATAACACCATTGGTAGGTGATAAAGTGGAGATAGAAATAACAGATGAAGAAAAATGCAAAGCAGTAATCGAATCAATCCTACCACGAAACAATGAAATCAAAAGACCTAAAATGGCAAATATAGACCAAATTATTTTTATTGTATCAACCAAAAATCCTAAACCAGATTTATTGATGTTAGATAAACAACTTGCTTATGTAGAAAAACTAAAAATAGAGCCAGTTATCATCATTAACAAAATTGACTTAGAAGATACTTATAAAGGCATTCAAGAATTATATTCAAATATAGGTTATAGAACAATAGTTACAAGTGCAAAACAAGGACTAGGTATAGAAGATGTAAAATCAATATTAAAAAACAAAATAAGTGTATTTTCAGGGAATTCAGGAGTAGGAAAATCAAGCATAATAAATGCAATATTTGGCGGAGACAAAACCCAAGAAGGAGAAATCAGCCAAAAGAATAAAAAAGGTAAAAACACAACAACAGATACAAAACTATATGAATTAGAAAAAAATACCTATATTGCAGACACACCAGGATTTTCGAGTTTCGAAATAAGTGAAATAGAAAGCACAGAATTAGATAAATATTTTAGAGAATTTGTGCAAGAAATTGAAAATTGTGAATTTGTAGGATGTACACATATCAAAGAAAATGCTTGTGGAATTAAAGAAGCAATTTTAAATGGGAAAATTTCGCAAGAAAGATATGAAAGATTTTGCAAAATATATGAAGAACTTAAAGAGCAAAAACGTAAAAAGGGACCAGGTCCCAAATTGCGTAAAAAGGGACCAGGTCCCTTTTTCATAAAGGAGACTAACTATTAAAAGTCAAGCCTTTTTTATAAAAAAATTATAATTGGAAAATATCCCATGCCAAAAAGACCTCAGGGTATAAAAATTTTTTTGAGGTCTAAATAATATTAGATTTATAGATATTATTTTAATAA
>JAFQSS010000007.1 GCA_017409455.1 Clostridia bacterium
ATTTAAAAAGTAGACTAAAGGGGACAGACCCCAAAAGTCCACAACTAGTTTGGACTATTGGGGTCTGTCCCCTTTAGTCTACTTTTATATTTAAAATTTAAATCCATGTGGAAGCAAATCTTCCATTGAATACTCTTCTATTTTATCATTTTCAGAAAGTGCATATACTCTAAATTTTTCGTCTACAAATTCACTCATAAATTGTCTGCAATAGCCACAAGGTAAACAATCATCTAATTTATCAGATGAACCACCACAGACTACAATATGTTCAAAACTTCTTTCTCCTTCAGAAATAGCTTTTACAAAAGCAACTCTTTCAGCGCAAATTCCTTGAATACCATGATTTTCAACATTACATCCTGAATATATTTTTCCAGAAGAAGCCTTTAAAGCACATCCTACATAGTAATTTCCATAAGGAGAATGAGCATTCTTTCTAGCATTTTTAGCAATTTCAATTTCTTTAGACAAATCCATAAAAACACCTCTTTCATCATTTAATATTATATACTCAAAACAAAAAAATAGTCAAATGAAAATTTGTTATTAAAAATATAAATTATATTAGATGTGAAGCCATTTTTCGGTGGATCCGGCATTATTCTTCGAAGGTCTTCTTCCGGGAGATAAAATGGTTCACAGATAATATATTTATATTTTAAAAGTAAAGATTAAATAACAATTTATATTTATTCACAATTTCTGTAAACCTTTCATAAAATATAGCAAAACTATGTGTTTAGAAAGGATGAATGAAAAATGTCAAGCTACATAATAGAAGGTGGAAATAGATTAGAAGGAGAAGTGAATATATCAGGTTCAAAAAATGCTTCTCTTCCAATAATAGCTGCAAGTATTTTAAATGGAGGTGTTAGTAAATTATATAATGTACCAAATATTCATGATACTCAAATAACTTTGAAAATATTAAAGATTTTAGGTTGCAAAGTTGATAAGAAGAATGGTAAAATAATAATAGATTCTAGCAAAATGGATAATCATGAAATTCCAGAGGATTTAATGAGACAAATGAGATCTTCTGTAGTACTTGCAGGAGCTATTGTTGCTAGATTTAAAAATGCAATATTTACATATCCTCGGAGGATGTGATATTGGTTCAAGACCAATAGATTTGCACTTAAAAGCATTAAGAAAATTAGGAATAAATATAGATGAAACAGCAGGATATATAAAATGTAGTTGTGATAAAATTGTAGGTGCAGAAATACATTTAGATTTTCCATCTGTTGGAGCAACAGAAAATGTTATTTTAGCATCCGTTTTTGCTGAGCGGAGAAACAATTTTAACTAATGCTGCAATGGAGCCAGAAATAAAAGACTTACAAAACTTCTTGAATAAAATGGGCGCAAAAGTAGAAGGTGCAGGTACAAATGTTATTAGAATAACAGGAGTAAAAAAATTAAAAGATGTAAGCTATAATATAATGCCAGATAGAATAGAAGCAGGAACATTTCTTTGTATATCAGGAGCAACAGCAGGCAAATTAAAATTAAACAATGTTGTACCTGAACATATCGGACCGATAATTAATAAATTAGAAGAATGTGGATGTAAATTTGAGATTAATAAAAACGATGTAGTAATAGATTCACCAAAAAAACTAAAATCACTAGATATAAAAACTATGCCTTATCCAGGGTTTCCAACAGATATGCAATCAGTATTCACAGCAATGCTTTGCACGAGCAAAGGAACATCAGTAGTAGTTGAAAACATATTTGAAAATAGATTTAAATTTACAAATGAACTAAAAAGAATGGGAGCTAAAATAAATATAGAAGGAAGAGTTGCTATTGTAAAAGGTGTAAGAAAATTAAACGGTGCAACAGTAGAAGCAACAGATTTACGAGGAGGAGCTGCTGTTGTATTAGCAGGACTTGTTGCAAAAGGAAAAACAAGGGTTAATAATATTGAATATATACTAAGGGGATACGAAAACTTAGACAAAAAGCTAAATAAAATAGGAGCAAATATAAAAGTAGAAAAATAAAAATGTAGGGGCGGGCCCTGTGTCCGCCCGATAAAATATAATATACCTAAATATGGGGGAATATTTATGAAAAAATCAAAAGGACAAACTATTGATTCGTTTTATACAAGCAAAAAAGAAACAACTAAAAAGACAAAAACTAAAAAGAGAAATAATGTAGGGGTAAACTCTGCTCGCTCGTCAAAAGATAAAAAAACAACCCCAAAAAAGAAGAAAAAAACGAATAATGAAGATAATAAAATTATAAATATAGATAATGAAATCATAATAGGTTTAACTCCTAAAAATAATGTAGGGGTGGGCCCTGTGGCCACCCATAAAACAAAAAAACCAAAAAATAAAAAAACTGTAGGGGCGAACTCTGTTCGCCCGACTAAAAACAAAAAAATAAATTCAAAAAAGAAAACTGCAAATAAAAAACAAAATCAAAAAAACAAGACAAAAAATAAAATAATAAAATGGATAATTTTATTATTGTTATTATTGACAGCTATAGTTTTCTTTATGTTGTCAAGTGTATTTAATATAAAACAAATAATAGTTACAAATAATAGTAAAGTGTCATCAGAGGAGATTATTAATTTATCTACACTTACACCAGGAGTAAATATATTTAAAACAACTAACAATGTAATAAGAAATAATTTAAAAATGAATCCATATATTGAAAATGTTAAAGTAAAAAGAAATCTTAATGGAACAGTTACACTTGAAGTAGAGGAAAGAAAGGCAACATATATATTAAAATTTGCAAATGCATATGTATATATAAATAATCAAGGATACATGTTAGAAATGTCAGAGAATCCTTTAGAACTACCAATGATTACAGGTTTTGAGACTCCTGCAGAAGAAATAAATGAAGGTAATAGATTAGCAGTTGGAGATTTGAAAAAATTAGAAGATGTTATAAAAATAATGGAAGCAGCAAAAAATATTTCAATGGACAAATTAATTACAGCAATAGATATAACAGATTGGGCAAACTACAAATTAACAATATCAAGTGAAGGAAAAACAGTTCAATTTGGAGATTGTTCAAATGCAAATATTAAATTATTAAAAGTACAAGCAGTTATTGAAAAAGAAAAAGGTATAGAAGGAGAAATATACTTTCAAGATTTAGAGAAAACTGTATTTAGAGAAAAAGTATAAAGAGGTGATAAAGATGAACAAAAATAAAACAGCAATAGTTTTACGGAATTGTATGTATGATTTTGGTAATAGCAATTTGTGTACAAATAAATACTATAAAGGCATCTACTCAAAATGTTGGAACCAGCTTAAGAGATAATAGTGGTTTAAGAGATGAATTACTAAGTATACAAGGTAAATATGAATCTTTATATAAAGAATTAGAAGAGAAAGAAGAAGTCTTAGAGGAAACAAGACAAAGTGCTTCAAATAGTAACGAGAGCGATTCAAAGAATGAAGAAGAAATAAAAAACAATCAAAAACTTTTAGGGTTAACTGATATTGAAGGAAAAGGACTTATTATAACATTAGATGAAAACAGTGATGTAAATACTGAAGAAATATTAGATATTAATAGTTACCTAGTACATGAAGAAGATTTACTATATATAATAAATGAATTGTTTAATTGCGGTGCAGATGCTGTATCAATAAACGATGAAAGAATTGTAAGTACCACTTCTATACTTTGTGATGGAAATATAATAAGAATAAATGGAAAGATGATAGGAGTACCTGTAACAATTAAAGCAATAGGGTATCCTGAAAGATTAGATGGAGCATTAACTAGACCGGGAGGATATTTAGACGTAATGGCTAATGATGGAGTTGTTGTTACAGTTGAAAGAAGTGAGTATATAAGTATTCCAAAATACGATGGAATATACTCTTATGAATATTTAACAAGAGGTGATGTATAGCATGAAAAAGGGAGAAATCACAATAACTATAACGATTAGTTTAATGTGTCTAATACTAACAACAGTTATATTTGTTCAGTTTAAAACAATAAATCAAACAGATATTACAACATTGGAAAATATGAGAGAAGACGAACTTCGAACTGAAATTAGTAACTTTAAACAAAAAGCAGTAGAGATAGAAGAACAGTTAAAAACAACAAATTTAAAAATAAAAGAGTATCAAGAAACAATTAATACAGATAAAAAAGCTTCTGAACTTTTAGCTGAAGAATTGGAACAACAAAATAATATTTTAGGGAAAAACGATGTAAGCGGAAGCGGAATAATTTTAACATTAACAGATACAAGAGCTCAAAAAATAACATCAGAAGATTTAAGGCAACTATTAAATCAGTTGAGAGCAGATGGTGCAGAAGCAATATCTATAAATGGACAAAGAATTGTATATGATTCATATGTAGTAGATTTAGGTGGTACATTTATAAGTGTTAATGGAGAAAGATTAGTATCTCCATATGAAGTAAAGGTAATAGGAAATCCGACATATTTAGAGAGTGGATTATCTAAAAAGCAATATGGATATATTGATACAAAACTAGAACAAGGGAAAGATGTAGTTCTTGAAAGAAAAGACAAAATTTTAATAAATGCATATAAGGGAAACCTAAATATGGAATATGCAAAGGAGGCAGAATAATGATAATATTCGCAATTATAATAGGATGTGCATTAGGTGCACTAATAGGAATGAATGTTCCGACAATATCTTACACATATTCTGGATATTTAGCCATAGCAATAGTTGCAGCTTTAGATTCAGTGTTTGGTGGAATAACATCAGTACTTAAAGGGAATTTTGATTTTAAAGTATTTATAACAGGATTTTTTGGAAATGCGATTTTATCAATACTTTTAACATGGCTTGGAGTTAAATTGAATGTAGATATTTACTTAGCTGCAATAGTAGTATTTGTAGGAAGAATGTTTACAAATTTAGCAATAATTCGTAGATATTATATAGATAAATGGAGCAAAAAAGTAGAAAAAGAGGAAATAAAAAATGAGAATGAGACGAAAACCATGGGTTAGAGAAGAACTTGCAGAAAGTAAATTTTTTATAGATAATCCTGTAGACAATATTGGTAAATGGCATAAGGCTTTTGCTAGACCAAAACAACCGATGCATTTAGAACTTCGGGTGTGGAAAAGGTAGCTTTATTGCAAAACTAGCAAGTGAAAATCCAGAAATAAATTATTTAGCAATAGATATAAAAAGTGAAGTATTAGGACTTGCAAAGAGAAATGTAGAAAAAGAATATTTAGATGCAAAAAGAGAAATAGATAATGTTCTTTTGACAGCTTATGAAATATTGATAATACAAAATATATTAAATAAAAAAGATAAAGTAGAAAGAATATATATTAATTTTTGTAATCCATGGCCAAAACCAAGACATAATAAAAAGAGACTTACATTTACAAGGCAATTAGAAAATTATAAGATATTTCTAAAAAAAGGTGGAGAAATATACTTTAAAACAGATGATGAAAATTTATTTAATGCAAGTATAAAATATTTTGAAGAAACAGGATTTGAAATTATTTCTAAAACGTATGATTTACATGCAGAGCCAATATGGGAAAACAATATAGAAACAGAACATGAAAAAATGTTTGAAGAACAAGGAATAAAAACAAAAGCTCTAATTGCAAAGCTCAAATAATTGTCAAAAAGATATTTACAAAATTTTTAAATATGGTATAATAAAAATAGAAATAGGAAGCCACAAAACGTGGTTGCCATCGGTTAGTAATTAAAAATCACATCTCTAATAGCAGGCAGAGATGTGATTTTGCTTTATTTGCTACTAATTATAGCTAAAACTATAATTAAGGCAATAGCAATTATGGTGACTGCAATAAGTGCAGTAAAAAGTAAAATTATGATATGTAACATAGTTTGTTCAACCATAAGCATCACCTCCTTATTATGAGTATAAAGAGATGACAAATCCACATTTCTGCTTTTCCTATTTCCAAATAGCATTATACCAAAATATGGAAATGAAAGTCGACAAAAATTGCCAAAAAAACAATATATTTTTTCGAAAAATGCATTGCAAAAAATGTCGTTATATAATATAATGAACTCGTAAATGCGAATATCCGCAAGAAAAAATCCAAAGGAGAGATTGTAATGGAAAAAAGTTTTAGCGAAAGTTACAAAGCTGCCGGTGTAGATGTTACAGCAGGGTACAAAGGTGTACAATTAATGAAAAAAGCAGTTCAATCAACATACACAAATGCAGTTATATCAGATATAGGTGGATTTGGGGGACTTTATGCGCCACAAATTCAAGGAATGGAAGAACCAATTTTAGTTTCAGGAACAGATGGAGTAGGTACAAAACTAAAATTGGCTTTTTTAATGGATAAACATGACACAATAGGAGAAGATTGCGTAGCAATGTGTGCAAATGATGTAATTTGTACAGGAGCAAGTCCAATGTTTTTCTTAGACTATATGGCACTAGGAAAAAATATACCAGAAAAAGTAGCAACAATAGTTACAGGTGTAGCAGAAGGATGTAAAAAAGCAAATTGTAGTTTAGTTGGTGGAGAAACAGCAGAAATGCCAGGTTTCTATCCAGAAGACGAATACGATTTAGCAGGATTCTGTGTTGGAGTTGTAGATAAAAAGAAAATAATAGATAGTAAAACAATAGAAGTTGGAGATAAAGTAATAGGACTTGCTTCATCAGGAGTTCATTCAAATGGATTTTCATTAGTTAGAAAAGTATTTGATGTAAACGAAGAAAACCTAAAAGAATATGTAGAAGAATTAGGAAAAACAGTTGGAGAAGCACTACTTGAACCAACAAGAATATATGTAAAACCAATATTAAAATTAATAGAAGAAGTTAAAGTAAAAGGAATATCTCATATAACAGGTGGAGGATTTTATGAGAATTTACCAAGAATGTTAAGAGACGGTGTATCATTAAAAATAGATAAAAATTCTTATGAAGTACCAGCATTGTTTAAATTAATAGCATCAAGAGGAAATATTCCAGAAAGAGATATGTACAACACATTTAACATGGGAATAGGAATGGCTGTAATAGTTTCAGAAAACGAAGTAGAAAAAGCAATAAATCTATTAAAAGAAGCAGGAGAAGAAGCGTATTTAATAGGAGAGGTAGTAGAAGGAAATAAAGAGATAATAATAGAATAGGTTATGTAGGGGTCGGCGTCCTCGACGACCCGTAAGTGAAAAAAACAAAATAAATTACAAACGATGTAGGGGCGGACGACCCTGTCCGCCCGCAAATAAATGAAAACCATTGAAAATTGACAATTTCATAGAAAAAATAGTATAATATTAGTGTACAGGAAAATCCTTTGTACAAAAAAATAAAAGGAGTTGACAACTTATGGGTACACTGTATACGTGCGTATCCGAAGCAGGAAAAAAGGATATTATTATCCTTAATGCGAAGTATTCTCGGGGGGAATTAGCGGATAAATTGCGATCCACAGAATCTTCACACAGGGTTTGTCCAATTTTAGATGAAGGAAGACAGCTTCAAAAAGAATTGAAAATCAGGTGTCGTGCAGAAGGAAGGATCACAACTGAGGAAGAAGGACTTATGTATTACTTCTATAAGGGTGATAAGGTCATTCTTTATCCGGACGGAGCATTCCAGATTAAACCGAGCATATTCAGAAGAATTTTCGGTTAACGCAGTACAGACACAGCACCAGAGCAGATATTATACGATTTTTATCGGAAATGTCTGCTCTATTTTTGGTTTGTAATAATTGTATAATAAATAAAGATAGGAGAATGTAACATGGTAAAAAGAATTTACGTTCAAAAAAAATCAGGCTTCGATGTTGAAGCAAAAGGCCTATTAGGAGATTTAAAAGAAAATCTTTTAATAGATAACTTAGAAGATATCATAATGTTAAACAGATATGATGTTGAAGGAATAACAGATGAAGTTTTCGCAAAAGCAAAAAACACAGTTTTTTCAGAACCTCAAGTAGATTTATGTTTTGAAGAAGATTATCCTTTTGAAAAAGAAGATAAAGTATTTGGAGTAGAATATTTGCCAGGTCAATTTGATCAAAGAGCAAATTCTTTATCAGAATGTTTGCAAATTTTAACAGAAGGTGCAAGACCAATATCTAAAAGTGCAAAAATATATGTTTTAAAAGGAAATTTAACTGCTGATGATGTAGAAAAAATAAAATCATACATTATAAATCCAGTAGACTCAAGAGAATGTTCTTTAGATAAATTAGAAAGCCTAGATGAAAAACAAGAAGAGCCAGCAGATGTTGCAATTGTTGAAGGCTTTATAAATATGACAGATGAAGATTCTAAAAAATTCTACGAAAAATATGGATTTGCAATGGACTTAGAAGACTTAAAATTTTGCCAAAAATATTTTAGAGATGTAGAAAAAAGAGATCCTTCTATGACAGAAATGAAAATGATAGATACATATTGGTCAGACCACTGTAGACATACAACATTCTTAACAAAACTTGAAAAAGTAGAAATAAACTGGGATTTAGCAAATAAAATTTATGAAGATTACAAAAAATCAAGAGAATATGTATATGACAATAAAAAAGCAAAAGATATATGCTTAATGGATGTTGCTACAATTGCAGTAAAAGAATTAAAGAAAAAAGGAATGCTAAAAGATTTAGATGAATCAGAAGAAATAAATGCATGTAGTATTAAAGCAGAAATATTAGTAGATGGAAAACCAGAAGAATATTTGGTAATGTTTAAAAATGAAACACATAACCATCCAACAGAAATAGAGCCATTTGGTGGAGCTGCAACATGTTTAGGTGGAGCAATTCGTGATCCACTATCTGGAAGAGTATATGTATATCAAGCAATGCGTGTTACAGGATGTGGAGATCCAAGAACTTCTGTAAAAGACACAATGCCAAATAAATTACCACAAAGAAAATTAACAAATGAAGCAGCAAGAGGATATAGTTCATATGGAAATCAAATAGGACTTGCAACTGGACAAGTAGCAGAAATATATCATAATGGATATACAGCAAAAAGAATGGAAATAGGTGCATTAGTTGGTGCTGCACCAAAAGAAAATGTTGTAAGAGAAAGACCAGCACCTGGAGATGTAGTAGTATTATTAGGTGGAAGAACAGGTAGAGACGGTTGTGGAGGAGCAACAGGTTCATCAAAGGCACATAATAGCTCATCATTAACAAGTTGTGGTGCAGAAGTACAAAAAGGAAATGCACCAGAAGAAAGAAAAATACAAAGATTATTTAGAAATCCAGAAGTTACAAAATTAATAAAAAGATGTAATGATTTCGGCGCAGGTGGGGTGTCCGTAGCAATTGGAGAACTTGCAGATGGATTAGAAATTAACCTAGATAAGGTTCCTAAAAAATATGATGGATTAGACGGAACAGAACTTGCTATTTCTGAATCACAAGAAAGAATGGCAGTTGTAATTGAAGCAAAAGATGTAGAAAAATTCCAAAAACTTGCATCAAATGAAAACCTAGAAACAACAGTAGTTGCAACAGTTACTGAAGAACCAAGAATGAAAATGTACTGGAGAGGAAAACTAATAGTTGACCTATCTCGTGAATTCTTAAATACAAATGGAACAGTAAAAAGTGCAGAAGCAAAAATAGAAAAACCAGAAGGATTAGAAGAATATTTTGCAGGAGCAAAAAAAGGAAATTGTTATAAAACAACTGGAAGTGATTGTAAAAAAGTAGAAAGATGGAAAAAAGTAATTTCAGACTTAAACTGTTGTTCACAAAAAGGATTGGTGGAAAGATTTGACAGCACAATAGGTGCAGGAACAGTATTTATGCCATTTGGTGGTAAATATCAATTAACACCAACTGAGGCAATGTGTGCTAGAATTCCAACACTAAAAGGATACACAAATTCTGGAACAGTAATGAGTTTTGGATATGACCCATATTTATCAGAAATAAGCCCATTACATGGAGCAGTATATGCAGTAATAGACTCACTTACAAAATATGTAGCATGTGGTGGGGATTATAAAAAAGCATGGTTCACATTCCAAGAGTACTTTGAAAAATTAAGAGAAGATGCTTTAAGATGGGGTAAACCTTTAGCAGCACTTTTAGGAGCATATCTAGTACAAGAAAAATTAGGACTTGCTTCAATTGGTGGAAAAGATTCAATGTCTGGTTCATATAACGAATTAGATGTACCACCAACGTTAACATCATTCTGTATTGGTGTTGTAGATACAAACAAGGTAGTATCAAATGAATTCAAAAAAGCAGATTCAAAAGTATATATTTTAAAAACAAAAATAACAGAAGACTTTTTACCAGATTTTGAAGATTTAAAAGAAAACTATGAGTTAATATTCAAATTAATAAATGATGGAAAAGCAATATCTGTAGCATCTGTAAGACAATTTGGCCTTCCAGATACTTTAAGCAAAATGTGTTTTGGTAATAAAATAGGATTTGAATTTAAAGAAGATAAATGTTTATTTAAACCACGTTTTGCATCATTTGTAATAGAAACAGCAGAAGAACTAAACATAGATAAATTAGAATATTTAGGAAATACAATTTCTGAAAAAGAAATAATAATATCAGAAAATGAAAAATTAGATTTAGAAGAATTAATTAAAATTTGGCAAGAACCATTAGAAAAAGTATTCCCAACTAAGGCTGAAACAAAACTTACTAAAATTGAAAATGTATTATATACAGGCGTAGGGGCAGACGACTCTGTCTGCCCGACACCTAAAATTAAAATAGCCAAACCAAAAATCTTCATCCCAGTATTCCCAGGAACAAACTGTGAATATGACTTAGCAAAAGCATTTATAGATGCAGGTGGAGATCCTAGAATAGAAGTATTTAAAAACTTAAAAGAAAATGATATAGAAGATTCTATTAAAGTAATGGAAGAAGCTATAAACGAATCACAAATTATAATGCTTCCAGGAGGATTTAGTGCAGGAGATGAACCAGATGGTTCTGGTAAATTTATAGCAACAGTATTTAGAAATCCAAGATTAAAAGAAGCTATCCATAAACACCTAAACGAACAAGATGGCTTAATGCTAGGTATATGTAATGGATTCCAAGCATTAATAAAATTAGGATTAGTTCCATATGGTGAAATACTAGAAATGAATTCTGAAATGCCAACACTTACATATAATGATATAGCAAGACACCAATCAAAACTTGTTACAACAAAAGTAGTATCAAAACTATCACCATGGTTTAACAAAATAGAACTTGGAGAAGAATTTGTAATTCCAATTTCACACGGTGAAGGTAAATTCGTAGCAAATGAACAAGTAATTAAAGAATTAATAGCAAATGGACAAATAGCTACACAATACGTAGATATGAATGGAAACGCTACATATGATATAGAATACAATCCAAACGGATCAGTATATGCAGTAGAAGGAATAACAAGCAAAGATGGAAGAATACTTGGAAAAATGGGACACTCAGAAAGAGCATACAGAGGAAACATATTAAACGTACCAGGAAACATGGATCAAAAATTATTCGAATCAGGAATAGAATATTTTAAATAGACAAAAGGGGACAGACCCCAATAGTCTACTTTGTAAAGTAGACTATTGGGGTCTGTCCCCTTTTGTCTATTTATTTAACAACAATATTATAAATCTTATTCTTTACATATATTTCTTTTACAATTGTTTTTCCTTCTAATTGGTTTGCAATAGCTTCAAGAACTTTTTCTTTTACACTTGATTCTTCTTCATCTAGTGCTATTTTTACAGTAGCTTTTACTTTACCATTTATTTGTACAGGAATTTCTTTTTCACTGTCAATTGTTTTTGCTTCGTCATATTCTGGCCAAGCTGTTTCGCAAAGTGGTTTAAATCCTAACATTTCGTTTAATTCTTCTGTTATATGTGGTGCTATTGGGTTTAATAATGTTAGTAATAAATGATAATCATCTTTAGTAATAGATTTTTTGTCATCCATACTATTTGCTAAAATCATTAAGCTTGATACAGCTGTGTTATATGCCATTGTATTTAAGTCATTTTGAACTTTTTTAATAGTTTTATGAATTAATGATTCTAATTCTTTTGAATATCCTTCTCCATCTGATACTTTATCTTTTAAACGAATAACTTTATCTATAAAACGTTTACATCCTCTTAGGGAATCAGTGCTCCAAGGAGCATCTTGTGTGTAATCTCCCATAAACATTTCATAAAGTCTTAAAGTATCTGCACCAAATTCGTTTACTATATCATCAGGATTTATAACATTTCCTTTTGATTTACTCATTTTTTCATTATTGTTTCCTAAAACCATACCATGACTTACTCTAGTCCAAATCATTTCTTTTTTAGGAACTAAACCTATATTATATAAGAATTGAACCCAGAATCTAGCATATAATAAATGTCTTGCAGTATGTTCCATTCCTCCATTGTACCAGTCAACTTTATCCCAGTATTTCATAGCCTCCATAGAAGCAAATTCTTTATCATTATGTGGATCCATAAATCTTAAGAAATACCAGCTTGAACCTGCCCAGTTAGGCATTGTGTCTGTTTCTCTTTTTGCAGGTGCGCCGCAGCATGGACAAGTTGTATTTACCCAGTCAGTGATGTTTGCAAGTGGACTTTCACCATCTTCTGTAGGTTCATATTCTGCAACATCTGGAAGAAGTAATGGTAAATCTTCTTCTTTCATTGGTTGCCATCCACATTTTTCACAATAAATCATAGGAATTGGTTCTCCCCAGAATCTTTGACGAGAAAATACCCAGTCTCTCATTTTGTAATTATTAACTTTTCTAGCAATTCCTTCTTTAACTAATTTATCTGTAATTGCGGGCTTAGCTTCTTCAACAGTAAGACCAGTAAATTCTTCAGAGTTAACTAATTTACATCCTTTACCTAAATAATCTTGTTTTTCAAAAGCACAAGTATCAGTTTCTCTTCCATCTATTACTTGAATCATTTCTAGATTATGCTCTACTGCATATTCAAAGTCTCTTTGGTCATGACTTGGAACTGCCATAACAGCACCTGTTCCATAATCACCTAAAACGAAATCACCTAGGAATATTGGAACTTCTTTACCATTAACAGGATTTATAGCTTTAATTCCTTTAACTAAACAACCTGTTTTTCCTTTGTTTAGCTCTGTTCTATCCATACTTGATTTTTTAGCTGTTTCAGCAATATACGCATTTACTTCATCTTTATTTTCAACTCTTGGCATTAATTCTTTAATTAATTTTCCATCAGGAGCAATAACAAAGAATGTAATACCATAAATTGTTTCTATACAAGTTGTAAATACAGAGAATTTTCCTCCACCAACTATATCTACATCTAATTCAACACCAGTAGATTTACCGATCCAGTTAATTTGACCAAGTTTTACTCTATCTGCAAAATTTGTATCATCTAGACCTTTTAATAAATCTTCTGAATAATCACTCATTCTAAGCATCCATTGTGATTTTTCTTTTTGAACAACAGAGTCTCCACATCTTTCACAAACTCCACCAGCAGCATCCTCATTAGATAAAACTGATTTACAAGTTGGACACCAGTTAACTGGAACTGTATCTTTATATGCCATTCCATGTTTATAGAATTGTAAGAATTGCCATTGTGTCCATTTGTAGTAATCTGGATCTGTTGTAGAAAATTCTCTAGACCAGTCAAAAGAGAATCCTAAATCTTTCATTTGTCCTTTAAAGTTTCTAATACTTTCTTCTACAGCAGCTTTTGGATGAATATGATTTTTTATTGCATATTGTTCAGCTGGAGCTCCAAAAGCATCCCAACCCATTGGATATAAAATGTTATATCCTTGCATTCTTTTCATTCTTGCAAGTGCATCCTGCGCAGTATAACTTCTTACATGTCCAACATGTAGACCAGCTGCTGAAGGATATGGGAATTCAACTAATATATAGTAAGGGTCCTTTTTATCTCCAGTATCTGCTTTAAAAGTTTGTTTTTCATCCCAATAATTTTGCCATTTCTTTTCAATTTCTTTGTGATTATATTCCATTTTTATCTCTCCAATCTGTTCAAATTCTTTATTCCGTAAATAATATTGAAAAGATTATATAACAAAAAATAAAATAAATAAAGTAAAAACTATTAATTTTTGAAAAAATCTGTTATAATGTACACGATTATATAGATAAATTGTAAATTATTATTTAAAATATAAATCATATTAGATGTGAAACCATTTTTCGGTGGCTCCGGCATTATGCTTCGAAGGACTTCTTCCGGGAGATAAAATGGTTCACAGATAATATATTTATATTTTAAAAAGAAATATTTCGCAACAATTTATCAAAGAAAGAAGGAATAACATGAAAGCATTAGTAACAGGAGCGTCATCTGGTCTAGGAAAAGAAATGGCAATATATTTAAGTGAGCAAGGTGTAGATGTAGTATTAGTTGCAAAAGATAGAGAAGGATTAAGAGAAGTACAAAAAGAAATACAAACAAAATCAGAAATAATATGTGTAGATTTATCTGACGCACAAAATTGTATTGATTTATATAAAAAAGTTGGAGACATAGATATATTAATAAACAACGCAGGTTTTGGAGCAACAGGGAGTTTTACAGAAACGGATTATATAACAGAACTAAATATGATAAGCACAAATATATGCGCAGTGCATACACTTACAAAATTATACCTTCATGAAATGAAAAAGAAAAATTCTGGATATATTTTAAATGTGGCATCAATTGCAGGATTTATGCCAGGACCACAAATGGCAACATATCATGCTAGCAAAGCATATGTATTAAATTTAACACAAAGTATATATGAGGAATTAAACCAAGAAGGATATGATATAAATATAAGTGCATTATGCCCAGGACCAATTGAAACACCATTTATAGAAAAAGCAAATGTAAAATTTAAAACAAAACTAATGACAGCAGAGTATGTTGCAAGATATGCAATAGACAAAATGTTTGAAGGTAAGTATATGATAATACCAGGGGGAAATAATAAAATAATTAGATTTTTAAGCAAAATAGTTCCAGACAAACTAATTGGTAAAATAGTATATAAAATGGAACAAGAAATGTAGGGGCGCATGATGCGCCCGCAAAAAGCACATTGCAAATATTGTAGGGGTCGGGTTCCACCCCGACCCGAAAAAGACATGAAAAAATACGGGCGAGGGTGGAACCTCGCCCCTACAGATAAAATAAATTAAATGCAAGGAGGCATTTTATGAAAATAGGTCTAGCACTATCTCGGTGGTGGAGTAAGAGGAGCTGCTCATGTAGGAGCAATAAAAGCTTTAGAAGAAAATGGTATAAAAATAGATGCGATTGCTGGAACATCAGCAGGTAGCATTGTTACAGCTTTATATGCTATGGGATATACAACTGATGAAATGTATAAATTATTTAATTATTTTGCAAAATCTGTAATGAGTATATCTCCTAGATATTTTTTTGGAGGAATAAAACAGAAAAAAGGGATACAATTAGGAGGACTTACTTCAGGAGAAAATATTGAATTAGCAGTAGAAGAAGCGGCTAGATTAAAAAGTATAAAAAACATAAAAGATATAAAAATGCCAATAGCTATTCCTACAACAGACTTAATTTCAGATAGAGAAATAATTTTTACTAACAATGAAGATGCACAAGGAGAACAATATATACATGATATAGAAATAGGAAAAGCAGTACGTGCAAGTTGTAGCTTTCCAGGAATGTATGCTCCATTAGAATACGGAAAATTCCAATTTGCAGATGGAGGAATATTTGATAATTTACCTGCTTTGCAAACTAGAAAACTTGGAGTAGACAAGGTTATATCTATAAAATTTAAATTAAATTATCCAAGGAAACAGAGAACTTTGTATAATATTGCAATGCAATCCATAGATTTGATGTCAGAAAATCTAATAAAAGATTCAGTAAATGAAAGCGACTTTGTTATAAGTATAGATTTAAAAGATGTAAAACCTTTTAGTATTAGCAAACTAGAATTTTGCTATCAACAAGGCTATTTACAAACATTAGACTATATAACAAAATTGAAAAAAGAATTAAATATGTAGGGGCGGGCTCTGTGTCCGCCCGAAAACCAGGTATATTGCAAATATTAATTCAAAACAATTCTAAAAATCTTCTCAAAATTTATCGAATTTTGTAAAAAAAATCTCAAATAAAAATTTTATTCTATTTTTTTCCAAAAAATGCTAGAAATATGCTAAAAACACTTGAAAAAGTTTACATAAACGTATATAATTAATGTATATGGGGTAATAGATTTTAAACAAGACACATTGTTATAAAAATGTCATAAAAATGTAATTTTTTAAAGCATAATTCTGTGTTTTGTGTTTCCGTATACACATTTTATAGTTTTTAATAATTTATAATATATATTAAAGAAAACATATATTGACATTAAGCGATAAAAATGTAAGAATAATGCTATATTAATATATTTATAGCTAATTAAATATAATAATTTTATTTGGGAGGAACTACTATGTTTGGTAATTTAAAAAATTTAAACAAAGGGAGAATAAGAGTAAAACTTATAGCAATAATGCTTGTAATGACATTAACATTTGCTAATTTTGCATTAGTTGGTTCGCACATCAGTGAAGTTATAGCAGCAGGAATTGACTTAGGATCTCAAACAACAGAAACTAACAGCGAAAATGTTAGCTTTGATGTGTATTTTGAAAAAACTGAAACTGGTACTATAAGAGAAAAAGAAGCAGAAATAAATTCAGAAGATGTGAATTTAAATATATCAGTGAATGTAAAAAATGAGGGATATTTACAAAATGCAGTATTAGAACTTTTAAATTCAAACTTTGAATTTAAGAACGATCCAGAAAAAACAACTTATAATTTAGATAAAATACAAGCAAATGATGGAATAACTGTAAGAATACCAGTAGTAGCAAAAAAAGATGAAGCTTATAACTTAAGCTTATTAAACATGCAAAGCCAAATAAAATTAACAGGAGAATATGTAGCTGCAAATGGAACTATAACAGATATTGAAACAATAAAAGCAGTACAAATAAAATGGACAACAGATTCAATAACTGAAGATGATATAGAGTTAGAAAAAAGTATAATCACAAATAAGGTATATAGCATTAATGGATCTAATAAAAGAATTGTTCAAATGTTAGTAACAATAAAACTAAAAGATAATAAGGCACCAGTGCACGCATCAGGTATTTCTATAAAAAATCCTGAGACAGGAATAGAACCAGAAGAAGTAAAAGTTGCAGCATATAGTACAAAAGCTACTAATGGAAGAACATATTTAGAATTTAATGATGGTGAAACAAGTACATGGGAATATGGATTAACATATGATGGGGAAGATAGATATAATGCAACAAATATAGTAGCATTTAACTACCCAGATAACAACAATGAAGTATATTGGGAAAAAGACTGCGCAGATGAATATGTTGTTACATATGTATATGATGGAAATACAGAAGTATCTTCATTTAATTGTGATATAACAGCTATGGTATTATTACATGGAAGAACAGACGAGGAAGATTACTTAGAAAAAACAAATACATTGACAGTGGAAAAATTAGAAGAAATAGGAGATGTAATAAATCTAAAAACTGAAATATCAGAAAACATATATAAGGGAAAACTATATATAAATGGAGAAACTACATATGAAATAAAAAACAGCTTATATATACCATATAGCAATGTTATAAAAACAATTGCAACTACAGAAGGAGATTTAGATCGATTAATAGATGTAGAAGGAAACTATATAGATGAAGAAGATGGGGTAGAAATTTATTATAAATCGATAAAAGTAAATGCAGCACAAGCTAGAAAAGTATTAGGAACAACAGGAACAATAAAAATATATGATATATACAGTGATGAAATGCCAAAAATAGGAGAAATAGTATTGTCAGAAGAGCCTGAAGAAGAATACTATGAAATTTCTTTTGAGAATTTAGAAAAAGAAGTAAATGTGGTTGGAATATTAACTTCTCCTGCACAAACAGAAGGAATACTAGATATTATTATAGAAAAAACAATAAAAGTATCAGAACCAGAAATAATACCAAGCATATCAAAACTAACAGTTAATCAAGCAATGACAGCAATTAATGTAGTTGCAGAACCAACAGATGATGTAGGCGAAAGTGATATTATAGCAGTTCAGTCAAATGAAAGCAGTGCAAACTTTTTAGAACCTGTAACAACATTTGATATATCTTTAGACAAAAACACATTATCTACACAAGTAGAAAATGAATTAGAAATTACAACAGAATTAAAATCAAACGAAAGTAGAAATAAATTATTTGGAGATTCTACAACAATAAAAATAGAATTACCTAAAGAAATAACAGAAGCAAGTTTAGAAAATATAACACCAGTATTATATGATGATGAACTTACTTTAGATGCAGAAGCATCAAAAATAGTAACAAATAGTGAAACTGGGAATAAAGAATTAGTAATAGTAGTTAAAGGACCACAAACAAAATATAATACTTCAACACAAAATGCTACTATAAAAGCAAACTTAAAAGTAAAAACAAATGAATTTATGGCAAGCAAAGATGTAGTAATTACAGCTACATGTATTAATGGTGCAGAAAATGTTCAAAGCAAAGAAAATGTAAAACTAGTTTCTAAAACAGGATTAATTACAAGAAACACTTTAACACTAGGAGAAAATATAATTAAAGAGATAAATAACAACAATTTAAGTGCTAATATTACAGAAAGTACAAATGCAAATATTAGTACAACAATTTTAAATAATTTTGGAGAAAATATTTCTAATATTAATATAGTAGGAAATATTCCAGAAGGAGCAACATTAACAAATGCTATTTTAAGTGGCGCAGAAGGCGTAACAGTATCATATTCAGAAGATTCAAACACTTGGGTAACAGAAGTAGCAGATTATAGTAAAGTAAAATTTTTCAAAATTAGTTTAGCAGAATTAGTAAATGGAGAAACAGTTGATTTAAATTATGCATTAAATATAAATGTAGATTCAATAGAAGAAAATGTTGCATTAGTAAACAATTTAAATGTAGGTTTTACAATTAATGAACAAGAAAAGCAAGAAACAATTAAATTTACTTTAAATGTAATAAAAAATGAAGTAGAACCAGAAAATCCAGAAACACCTGTTGATCCAGAACAACCAGTTGATCCAGAAGAACCAGTAATACCACAGGATGAAGTAACAATTGCAATAACACCAAAAACTACAACAAATACATTACATGAAGGACAAGTAGTAACATATGAAATAAAAGTAACAAATACAAGTGCTCAAACACTAAACAATGTTACATTAGATTATATTGTGCCACAAGGGGCTGTAGTTACAGACCTTACATATGCACAAGCAACAGAAATGACATTTACAGATAGTGAAATTACAAATAAACAATGGACAATAGAAACACTTAATTCAAATAAATCAATAACTAAAGAAATTACTTTAAGAATTAAAGATGGAGCAACAGAGATTGTAAATAGTGCTAATTTAAAAGATTCAGAAGGAACAATAATTGCACAATGCACAAATCAAGCAGTAAGTGTAATTGAAGGTGATTTAACAGCAAGAATGTCTAGAAGAGACAATCTAGATATACCACTAAGTAATGGAAGTACAATACAATATATTGTAATAGTAACAAACAATACTAACTTTACAATGAACAATGTAGCTATTACATCACAAGTTCCAAATCAAACTGAGTGGATAGAAGATTCAGAATATAATCAAGATTGGAATTATAATGAAAATACAAGAAATGTAAATTATACAATTGATACATTAAATCCAGGAGAAACAAAAGATATAAGGTTTGAGGTAAAAGTAGCTAGATTAGAAAACAATTCAGCTGAAACAGAAATAGAAAATATAGCAGTTGTTAAAACATCTAATGGGAAACAATATGAAACAAATATTTATACAAGTATAGTTCTTGTTCCTAAATGGAATATAAATATGACATCAACAAGTAATGAGAACTTAAAAGAAGGCGAAACTATAAAATACATAATAAAAGTATTAAATAGTGGGAAAAGACGTTCAGTTGTTTCAGTTATAGATGATATTCCAAACGAAATAGCTATTAACAGAGTAACTTATTATATAGGAACACAAAACAAAAACAGTTTACCACTTTCAGATAATAAAGTTAATGTTATATATCCAGTCGATATAGGAGAAACATTAACAATTGAAATAGAAGGAACTATAGAACAATTAGAAGATTCAGTATTATCTAAACAAATAGCAAATGTTGCAAAAATAAATTTAGGTGATGGAGAATATTTAGAATCAAATAAAATAGTTAATACAATTATAAATAAAGACAACCAAAATAATCCTAACGACCCAAGCAATCCAGGAGATTCAAATAATCCAAGTAACCCAGGAGAGTCAAATAATCCTAGTGAAGCAGAAAAAAATACTATATCAGGATTAGCATGGTTAGATGAAAATAAAAATGGTATAAGAGATAACCAAGAAAAAGTATTACAATCACTAAAAGTTTTATTATTAGATAATAAAGGAAATGTAAAAGTAGAGACAGAAACATCTTTAACAGGTACATATAAATTTGCAGATATTGAAAATGGTGAATATATTGTAGTATTTAAATATGATTCACAAAAATATGGAGTTACAAAATATCAAGTAGAAGGTGGAACTAATACTATAAATTCAGATGCAATAAGCAGAGAATTACTATTAAACAACGAAAATGTATTAGTAGGTATGACAGATACAATTAAAATAGAAAACAATGGAGCAGCATCTATAGACATAGGATTAATAGAAAATCCACAATTCGACTTAAGCTTAAATAAATACATTTCAAAAGTAGTAACAACAAATAAAGAAGGAACAACTACATATGAATACGAAAATACAGAGCTTGCCAAAGTAGAACTTGGAGCAAAATATATAGCAGGCACAGTATTATTAGTAGAATACGAAATAGAAGTATCTAATGATGGAGATGTAAATGCATATGTAACAGATATTGTAGACTATCTACCAAGTGAATTAGAATTTAATTCAGAAATGAATTCAGAATGGTATTTAGGAACAGACAATAACTTACATTACATGGCATTAGATCCAGAAGCAATAGAACCAGGAAAAACACAAAAAGTAAAATTAGTATTGACAAAAACATTGAAAAACAATAGTGCAGGAACAATAGAAAACACAGCAGAAATTGGAGAAGGAATAAACTTAGAAGGAATAAAAGAAATTGATTCTACAGCAGGTAATAAGCAAGATGGAGAAGATGATTTAGCAAAAGCAACTTTAATCATTTCAATTAGAACAGGTAGTCCAATAATGTATATTGGAATTGTACTAGCAAGTATGATAATCTTAGGAACTGGAATTTATATAATAGATAAAAAAGTTCTGAAAGTAAGAATATAGGTAAGGAGGTAGAAAAATGAAGAAAATATTAAAAGTTACTTTAGTTATAATGTTAATCTTATCTACCATAGTATTAATACCTAAAACAGAAGAAGCAGATAGTTCTTCTGGTAGTACAGTGATATATAAAAGAGACGGAGAAAATTGGGATAACGGAGCAGGGAATCCTATAAAATGGGATGGAGAAAACTTTAAATGGATAGAAAATTCAAAACAAAAAGATTCATTAAGTTTTTCAGGATCAGATATGTTTGCTAATGGAAATATATTTTGCTTGAGTCTAGCTCAAAGTACTGCAAGTGGACAGTCATATGGAATTCAAAAAGAATTTATATTTGATGGAAACAAAATAACGAAAAGAATTAAAGGTAATGATGGAAAAATAACAAAAACTGAAACTACTGATGCTGAGTGCATAAAATTTGCAAAAGGGTTAGCATATATTTTAGCATATAATTCAAGCTATAATAGAGCCCCTGTTTTTAATAAAGCTCCTGATTCTACAACAGACGGGTGGTTTAGTAATGTTGGTTACCTTCCAGGAAATGATCCTAAGCAATTAGCTTTATGGGCTTATTTAAATGATTATGTTGACATTACTGCTGTGACTAACTTCTTCGAGGGAATGATATATTCTTTACCTACATCTACTACAGGTGCACGTTTAATAATAGAAAAAGATAGTAGTGGGAACATAGTCAGTTTTAAACATTCTAACACCTCTGAAATTACCTTTACTAAAAGTGAAGAAGCGGTAGAAATATATGATACTGCGAAAGATTTTAATGGAACAGGAAATTTTAAAATTTATCATTTATATAATAATAATCATCAAGATTTATTACTTACAGAGATTTCAAATAGTGTTGATAGCGTAGATGTGACTTTAAGTTTTAAAAAACAAGATTTTAATGGAAGAGATTTAAGTGGAGCAACAATAAGTTTAAAAGCTGTAGATAATGTTTCTTCATTAACTGCTAATTCTTTAGGATTGGGAACAGGAAGTGTTACAGTAACACCAAAATCAAATACAGGTAAATTTGAAATAAAAGTTACTGAAACAGGTGTGCCAGCTAATTATGTAGGAATGAGTGGAGAAGCTACTTTAACAGTAACATATGATACAACTACAGGAGCAGTTACAGGAATAAGTAGTAATAATGGAAATATTGGAATAGCTACAAATAAAACTGTTATAGTAAAAAACAAACCAAAAGCTAATTTAATTATAAATAAAACAGATTCATTAATAGGAATCAAATTAAAAGATGCTAATTTTAGAGTTACATTGACTAATGTAGCATCTATTGAAGGATATTCTGGTTCACCATCTTTAATTGATGTAACAACAGATAGTAATGGACAAATAAAATTAACAGGAATTGTACCAAGTGATACTACAAAAAGCATAACAGCAACAATTACTGAAACTAAAGCTCCAACAGCTACAGGACATCATTATGGGGTGGCAGCTCCAGTAACAGTAACAATGACATACAGTAATGGCGCTTGGACAGCATCAGGTGCATCAATTTCTGGCAATACAGCATCTGTAGGAATCCAAAATGTTCCGTTAATTAACTTAAGCGGTAATGTTTGGCAAGATGGACAAATAGGAGAAAAAGATGTAGCTGGACCAAACGGATTGAAAGATAATGGAGAAAAGAATCTTGAAGGTGTAATTGTAGAACTTTATAGTATGCGAGATAAAAATGTTATAAAGACTACTACAACAGATAGTAATGGTAACTATAACTTTACAAATGTAAGCAAAACAAGTGAAGGATATAAAATAAGATTTAAGTATAATGGAATTCATTATTACACAACATCAACTGCAGCGGGAGTATCCAAAGGAACAGAAGTTAGCAGAACACAATTCAACAATAGATTTAAAACAATAGGAGTAGGCCAATCTAATGATGGTACAGCATTAACTTATACATATGCAAATCAAAAATCAACATTAAATGCAACAATAGCAGGACATACAATAGGAACCACAGATGCAAAATTCCAAATGAGTGCAGAAACACCAGTATATACTGGTACAACAGAAGGAATAAGTTGTGGACTTGTTAAAAAAGAATTTGATTTAGCATTAGGAACAGATGTAGAAAAAGCTACTTTAAAAGTTAATGATAAAGAAGTAACATATGAATATGCTCAAATTATGAATGGAGAATTAGCAGATAAAAGATTAGATGAAATATTACAAAATAAATCTGCTACAGATGTATATTATAATTTATATTTATATACATCTGACTATAACTATAGAATATCAGACTATAAAACAGGTGATGAAACAATTAATAATAATTTAAATTCATCTGATAATGAAGTTAATAATTACGATGACTTAAAAGAACTAGAAGTATATATAACATATTCAGTAATACTAAAAAATCAAACAACATATAATGCTACAGTAGATGAATTTGTATATTATTATGATGCAGTATATACACCTATGTTTGAGGATGAAGATGAGATTGATGGATATAAAGTTACATCTATTGGAAATAATAAGATTACTTTTGAAAATGTTAGTGGAAATGAATTGTCAGAATCAAATAATTATAGAAAAGAAATTGAACTAACATTTAGAGTAAATAAAGATGCAAATAGTAATGTAATATTAAAAGATAATGCTACAAATATAGCAGAAATAACAAAATATTCTACACAGCAAGGTGGATTAATTGATAAAGATTCAGCACCAGGAAATGGAATAACAAATAATTCAATTAGCAACTATGAAGACGATACTGATCAAGCGAAAGGAATAAATATATCTTTAAAACAAGATAAAATTAGAACAATAACTGGTACAGTATTTGATGATAAGGATAAAGATGGTTCTTTAAATAATGAAAATACACCAGTAAATGACGTAATAGTACAACTTATTGAAATAAAGAAAATAGGTGGACAATATTACGAATACATCTGGCAAGAAACAAGAAGTGGAAATAACCAAGTTAAAACTACAGCGAGAAATGGATATGAAGGAACTGCATACACAAATAGTGTACAAGCTGGAAGCGGACAATATGAATTTAAAGACTTCATACCAGGAAACTATATTATAAGATTTATCTATGGTGATGGAAGGGCATATGATTTAACAGATAATATAAAAACATATAATGGACAAGATTACAAATCAACAATAGATACAAAATATAATGAAGAGTGGTATAATACAGCAGGATATACAGAGGGACAATCAGTTGCAAGAGACAATGAAGGAAGAAGATTAGAAGTAATGGCATATTCAAGCATGATTAATGGAGAAATAGGAAATGCATTAGCAGAAAAAACTGCATTAGACAAAACATGGATGTGCGCAGAGACATCAAGAATTAATATTCCAGTAGATAATGGAACTTCAGACAATATAGTTACATTTGAAAATGTAAACTTCGGTTTAACATTAAGACCACAAACAAAATTAGTATTAGAAAAACATATAACAGGATTAAAAATAACACCAAATGGAGTAGGAGTTCAATCAATAATAGATGCAACAAAAGATATAGAAGCATATTATGATGAAAATACAGATAATGATGCTCCAACAGGTATAACAACAGGACTTGCAACAATTGCATCTGACAGAAATAACAGAGGATTCTGGAAAGTAGAAACAGATATTGAAGAATTAGCACAAGGAGCTCAGTTAGAAGTTGAATACACATATGTAATAAAAAATGATGGTGAAAAAGATTACTTATCAAGCAATTTAATAGAAAACTATATAAATGATAACGTAAACTATACTGAGTATCTAAATGGTAAAGCAGGAGAGGTTAAAACTAATACAAAAGGAAATACACAGTTATATGGTGGATATTTAGGACAATACTACTATACTGGAAATGTTGGAACAAGTGATGCAGAAGTATTATCAAGAGTAGAAACTATAGAAGAAGCATTAAACAATCAAGTAAAATATGATGAAGAAATATCTGGAGCAGATTTTGCAAAAGTAAATACAGAAAATGCTTCAGAAAAAGTTTACAATTCAGATGGAATTTTAGTAGATAGAAGTATTGAAACAGTAATTAAAAACACATCTGCAAGTAAAGCATTAGCAGCAAATCAAGCAGATTACACAAAAACACTAAAATTAGCTACAGTATTATCAGCATCAACAAATGGAGAACTTGGAGCAAACATACCAAGCTATATTGCAGAAGTAACATCATATTCAAATGCAGCAGGTAGAAGAAATATGGAAGCAGAACCAGAAAACTTAAGTTACGTACATAGTGAAGATACAAGAAAAACAATGGAAAACAGTAATGAAGAAGATGAATTCTGGGGAGAACAAATCATAATTTCTAAACCAACAGGAGAAGACAAACTTACAACATTACAAATAGCATTAATAGCAATAGCTTCAGTAGCAGTAATAGGAGCTGGAATAGTACTAATTAAAAAATTCGTATTAAAAAAATAATACATAATATTAAGATAGACTAAAGGGACAAACCCCTTTAGTCTATCTTTTTATTTTTTAGAATAGATTTAATTAAGACAAAAAAGAATGAGAAATACAGGTATAAATAAGTCCAAATTTGACATTTTATGTAAATAGTGGTATAATATAAGAGTACAAGCCAGTGGCTTGACGAAATTTTTATTTTTTTGGAGGTGCTCTTCGGTATGAAAGAGACAAAGACAACAAAAGTAACAGCAGCAGAAACAAAGGATTTGATTGAAGGATTGAAAAAATCTGGATATACAGATTCAGCAATTTTGGAGTTTTTGACAAGCGAACATTCTGAAAAGGAAGAACTTGTAGAAAAACTTAAAGTTCGCGGCTATTCAGAACAAGCAATTTTAAAGTTGATTGTAAGTGAACAAGAATCAGAGGCAGAGCCAGAAGACCCTATGTCAGAGCAGGCACTTACCATCCGGGTAAGTGAGATTATGCATGAGATTGGTGTTCCAGCCCATATTAAGGGCTATCACTATCTCAGAGCTGCGATAGTAGACTCAATTATGGATAGTGAGATGATGACAAGCGTGACGAAGATTCTCTATCCTACGATTGCAAAAAAATTCAACACCACATCATCACGTGTTGAGAGAGCAATTCGCCATGCGATTGAAGTGGCATGGGACAGAGGTGATGTCGATGTATTGCAGACATATTTCGGCTACACTATCCAGAGTGTTCGTGGCAAACCTACAAACTCTGAGTTTATTGCGATGATTTCTGATAAACTCCGATTAAAGTATTCCATGAAGTAATACTTTTGAGTAATACTCCAAACACCGACCCCGGATAATACCGGGGTCATTTCTTTTGTCACTTTTAGCAGAGGATGGGGAAAAAGGGGGCAGGGCCCTTTTTCCCCATCCTCTTTTTGTATATAAAAATTAAAAATAGATATAATAAAATTATTACCAGATATTGTATGAAAAAAATGCTTGTGATATAATAACTTAAAACGAGGGACATACCTCAATCTATGAGGAATACCCTTGGACTGAGGTGTGTCCCTCAAACCTTGTAAAGACATTCCTCAAACATTGTAAACAAAAGAAAGGAGAAAACAATGTCAGAATACGAAAGCTTAAAAGAGAGATTATTTAATAATAAAAAATGTGGATGGGAAGGATTAGCAGAAGAAGAAAAACAAAAAATAAATACATTTGGAGATGAATATATATACTTTTTAAACAAAGCTAAAACTGAAAGAGAAGCAGTAGACTTTACAAGAGAAGTATTACAAAAAAATGGATTTGTTGATTTAAGAGACAAATTAGTTTTAGAACCAGGAGATAGAGTATACTACGTAAACAGAGAAAAAAGTATTTATATGGCAGTAATAGGAACAGATAAATTAGAGACAGGATTAAATATATTAGGAGCACATATAGATTCACCAAGATTAGATTTAAAACCAAATCCTTTATATGAAGATAGTGGTTTTGCATATCTAAAAACACATTATTATGGAGGAATTAAAAAATATCAATGGACAACAATTCCTTTAAGTATACATGGTGTAATTGTTAAAACAAATGGAGAAAAGATAAAAGTAAATATAGGTGAAGATGAATTAGATCCAATATTTACAATAACAGATTTACTTCCACATTTAGCACAAGACCAAATGGAAAAGAAATTAAAAGAAGGAATTTCAGGAGAAGATTTAAATCTTCTTATAGGAAGCATTCCATATGGAGATGAAAAAACATCTGAAAAAGTAAAATTAAATGTGTTAAGAATATTAAATGAAAAATATGGAATAACAGAAAAAGATTTACTAAGTTCAGAAATAGAATTAGTACCTGCATTTAAAGCAAGAAGCTTAGGGTTTGATAGAAGTATGGTAGCAGGATATGGACAAGATGATAGAGTATGTGCATATTCAGAAATAAGAGCAATGCTAAATATACACAATCCTAGAAAAACAGCAGTATGTATATTATCAGATAAAGAAGAAATTGGAAGTATGGGCAATACAGGAATGGAATCAAATGTATTTGATACATTTATTGCAGAATTACTAAACAAAAGAGGAGAAAATAGACCAAATTTATTAGATAAAGTATTCTGTAATTCAAGAATGTTATCAGCAGATGTTGATGCTGCATTAGATCCGATATATGCATCAGTATCAGAAAGAAACAATGCATCATTCCTAGGATATGGAATAGCATTTAACAAATACACAGGAGCAAGAGGAAAATCAGGAGCATCAGATGCAAATGCAGAATACGTAGCAGAAATAAGAGCAATGTTAGAAAACAATAATATACCATATCAAATAGGTGAACTTGGAAAAGTAGATGTAGGAGGAGGCGGAACTATTGCATATATTCTAGCAAACAAAGGAATAGATGTAATAGACTGCGGAGTACCAGTATTATCAATGCACTCACCATACGAAGTAACAAGCAAATTTGATATATACCAAGCATATAGAACATACGAAGCATTCATGAAATAAAGTGAAACGAAAGGGGACAGACCCCTTTCGTTTCAAAATTAAAATTAAGGGGGCAAAAATAAAAATTGCTCCCTTTTTTTGGGGCATATAAAAAGGAGGTTATATATGCCAAGAGAAGCAAGAAAATTAAGTGAAACAGGATTTTATCATGTTATTATAAGAGGAGTAAATAAAGAGACTATTTTTTTAGATGATAATGATAGAAAGATGTTTTTACGTTTATTAAAAAAATATAAGACAGAATTAAATTGCAAGATTTATGCGTATTGCTTGATGAGTAATCATGTACATATTTTAATAGAAGATAAAGAGCTAAATATGGGAGAATTAATGAAAAATACAACTTGTGTTTATGCAGGAGAATTTAACAAAAAGCATAAAAGAGTAGGACATTTATTTCAAGACAGATTTAAAAGTCAAAATGTTGAGAATCAAAACTATTTATTAAGACTAATAAGATATATACATAGAAATCCAGAAAAAGCAGGGATTTGCAAAACAGAAGAATATAAATGGAGCAGTTTTAACGAGGTAATATATGGTTCAAAAATTATAGATAGAGATTTTGTATTAAGTATATATAATAATGATAAAATTTATGCAATAAATGAATTTAAAAAACAAATGACAGGAGAACAAGATGATATAATTGATGCAGCATATGTAGAAGAAAAATTATCGGATTTGAAAGCTAGAGCTTTATTAGAATATTTTATAAAAACAAAACAGATTCCTGAAATAACAGAACAAAATTTAATAGAAGTTGTTGATAAAATTAAGGAAATAAAAAATTTGAATGTTGAACAAATTCTTAGAATATTTGAAATAAGTAAAGCTAAGTATTATAGAAAAATGAGAAAGTGAAACGAAAGGGGTCTGTCCCCTTTCGTTTCACTTTATAAATTATATAAATTGCTGTCTATGCATAGTTTTGCTCTTGCTGCTGTTTTTTCATCAGATGCTAGTGCATTTTCTAAGAATTCAGGATGTGCTATAAGGAAATTTCTCATAGTTTCATCTGGATTTTCATAAAAGTTTTTTAACATTTCAAATTGTGTTTCATTTATTATATTCATGCTAAGTGCTTTTTCAAATAGACTTGTATCTATATTTATCATTGATAATGATTTTACATTTTCTGTTTCTAGTTTTTCTTTTCCACCTTGCATTCTATCTACAACAACTGTACTCCAAACAATTTCTGCTTCTAAGCTTTTGATTACTGGAATCCAAGCTCTTATATAACTAGACGCTTCTGTTATTAAGTCTGCTATATGTAATACTTTAGCTCCTTTTACTTCTGATTTATCAATTTCTTTTTCAAAAGTGCTATCTGTTACTATCATACTTAAATCTTTGTATATTGTTATATGGGGTTTGCTAAGTATATTAGCTACTATATTAGAGAAGAACCAGTCTCTTCTTTCTCCACCTGAGATATAATCAATTTCATCTACATTTATATTTTCTTTTATAAATGTAATCATTTCATTAATTACATTCTTATAAATTTCATTTTGATTGTAATGATTAAATGTTTGTTCAAATACTTTTTTAGGAAGAGTTTCCTTATTTTCTTTTTCAGAATCAATAAATTTCAATAAATTTACTGCATCTTGTTCACTTCCATAAAGGAAATGTGTGTTTATGTAATATGGCCCAATTTTACCAGAAGTATACCAAAATGGTTTGTTGTCTGGGCAAATTTTTAAAGCATTTGTTTCAAATAAATATGATACTAAATTACTCATAAAAACCTCCTATTAATTATTTTTTTTATCATAAAACAAAAATTGTATAAAGTCAAATAAAAACCTTGAAAAAAATAGAATAAAATGATAATATTGAAAAAATGATAAAAGGAGGAACTAAAGTGACAGTTCTATTAAAAAATGGTAAAGTAATAGACTATAAAACAAGAACAGAAGATTATTTTGATATCTTTATCGAAAATGGAATTATAAAAGAAATTGCAAGAGATATAGATACTGTAGCAGATGATGTTATTGATTGTAGTAATTTATTTATCATTCCAGGTATGATAGATATTCATTGTCATTTAAGAGAACCTGGATTTGAATATAAAGAAACTATAGAAACTGGAATGAAAAGTGCTGTTAAAGGTGGATTTACTTCTATTTGTCCAATGCCAAATACGAATCCTACCTGTGATAGTGCTTTTGTTTTAGAAAAAATACAAAATGAAGCTAAAAGAGTTGGGCTTTGCAATGTTTTTCCTTATGCCAGTGTAACAATTGGAGAAAAAGGAGAAGAATTAACAGATTTCGAAGCTCTAAAAAATGCAGGAGCAATTGCTTTTTCAGATGATGGAATGCCTGTTGTAAGAGCAAAAATTATGAGAGATGCTATGATTAAAGCAGAAGCTTTAAATACATTCGTAGCTTCACATTGTGAAGAAAAAGAACTTGGGAAAGGTGCAATAAATGCAGGTGAAATTGCTGATAAATTAAATGTGCAAGGTGTATTCCCAGAAGCAGAAACATTAATGGCTGCAAGGGAAGTAGAGATTGCAGAAATAAATAATCTTCATGCACATATATGCCATATAAGTGCAAAAGAAACTGCAAGACTAATAAGAGATGCTAAAAAAAGAGGAGTAAATGTAACTTGCGAAACATGCCCTCATTACTATAGCTTTACAGAAGAAGAAGTTCTAGAGTCAGGAACAAATGCAAAAATGAATCCACCACTTAGAACAAAAGAAGATATGGCAGAAATAATAAAAGCAATTCAAGATGGAACAATAGATGCAATAATAACAGATCATGCACCACATTCAAAAGAGGAGAAAGAGCAAGGATTAGAAAAGGCACCAAATGGAATAATAGGATTTGAAACATTACTTGCTGCCACAATAACTCATCTTATAGATAAAGGTTATATTAATTATTTAGATTTAGTTAGAATTACAAGTTACAATCCTGCAAAAATATTAGGAATAGACAGAGGAACAATAGAAAAAGGAAAAGTGGCTGATATTACAGTATTTGACCCTAATAAAGAATACATATACACAGAAGATATGATAGTGTCAAGATCAAAAAACACACCATATATAGGGAAAAAACTAAAAGGACAAGTAATGTATACAATAGTAAATGGCAAAATAGTTTATAAAAAATAAAATATATAAAAGGAGAGAAAAATTATGAACAATGCAATGGACAGATTAATTAACAAAATTAAGGAGACAAATAACCCAACAGTTATGGGATTAGATCCAAGGTATGATATGATACCAGAATGTATAAGAGCTAAATATGATAAAAGCGTAGAAGGCGCATGCAAGGCTATATTAGAATTTAACAAAGGATTAATTGACAGTGTATGTGATATAGTACCTGCTGTAAAGCCTCAAATTGCTTTTTACGAGATGTTTGGAGTAGAAGGAATAAAAGTGTTTAATGAAACATGTAAATATGCTAAAGAAAAAGGAATGGTTGTAATAGCAGATATAAAAAGAGGAGATATTGGTTCAACAGCTGCTGGGTATTCTAATGCATATTTAGGAAAAACTCCTTTATGTGATGAAAAAGTATCAATATTTGATGTAGACTTTGTAACAGTAAATCCATATTTAGGAATTGATGGAGTAAAACCATTTATAGATGATTGCAAAGAATATGGAAAAGGAATATTTATATTAGTAAAAACATCTAACAAATCATCAGGAGAATTACAAGATTTAAAATTAGAAGATGGAAAAACAATATATGAAAAAGTTGGAGAATTGGTAAGCTCTTGGGGAGAAGAATTAGCCCGGAGAATATGGATATAGCAGTGTAGGAGCTGTAGTTGGAGCAACATATCCTATCCAAATAAAAGAACTTAGAGAAATAATGCCAAAAACATACTTCTTGATTCCTGGATATGGTGCACAAGGAGGAAAAGCAGAAGACATAGCATTAGGATTTAAAGATGGATTAGGTGGAATAGTTAATGCATCAAGAAGTATAATGGCAGCTTATAAATCAGATAGATGGAAAGATGAATATTCTGAAGAAGAATATGGAAAAGCAACAAGAGCAGAAGCAATAAGAATGAGAGACGAATTAAACAGCGCAATGTAATGTCCTAATGGGGACGTTTCCAAATGGGACATTTTGTCCAACTTGGGACAGATGTTAATTAGTAGGAGGAATAAAAATGCCAGTACAATTGCAATCTAAATTAATAAAAAAAGAACAATTAAAACCAGATATATTTAAATTTTCTTTATCTGCTAAAGAAATTACAGATATAGCAAAACCAGGTCAATTTATTGAGATAAGGGTTACTGAAGGGTTGGATCCATTCTTAAGAAGACCAATTAGTATATATAATGTAGACAAAGAAAATGGAATTTTAGAAATAATATTTAGAATCCAAGGAAAAGGAACAGAAATTTTATCAAGAAAAAAAGAAGAAGATTTAGTTGATATTATAGGGCCTTTAGGATATGGTACATTTAAATTTGAAGGATATAAAAACATAGCAGTTCTTGGTGGAGGAATAGGAGTATTTCCTTTATATGAACTTGCTAAAAATGCTTCAAAAAGTGCGACTGTAAATACATATTTAGGATTTAGAAATAAAGAAGCGGTGGTAGTAGAAGAAGAGTTTGAAAAAGTATCAAACAAATTAGTAATTACAACAGATGATGGAAGTTACAAAATACATGGATTTGCAATAAACGAATTAAAGAAAGATATAGAAGATGGAAAAATAGATGCAATATTTGCATGTGGACCATTACCTTTATTAAAGGCAGCACAAAACTTAGCAAAAGAAAAAAACATTCCATGCCAAATATCATTAGAAGAAAAAATGGGGTGTGGACTTGGAGTATGTTTAGGATGCGCAGTTGAGGTTGTAACAGGTGGATATGAGCATGTATGCAAACAAGGACCAGTATTTGATAGCAACAAAGTAATTATATAATGTAGGGGGTCGCCGTTCGTGGCAATCCTTAGAAAGTCTAGAAAAATAATTGCAAATGTGTAGGGGCGGAACTCCGTGTCCGCCCGTAAAAATAATAAAAGGAGAATGAATTATGAATACAGAAGTTAATTTTGCGGGGATTAAAATGAAGAATCCTGTAACAGTTGCATCAGGAACATTTGGATATGGAAGGGAATATAGTCAATTTTTTGATTTAAGTGAAATAGGTGGAATTATTACAAAAGGTACTTCTTTAAAACCAAGAAATGGAAACAAACCATCTAGAATATACGAAACTCCAAGTGGAATGCTTAATAGTATTGGACTTCAAAATCCAGGTGTAGAGTACTTTTTAGAATATGATTTGCCATGGCTTAAAAAACAAAATACAGCAGTTATTGTTAATGCATGTGGAAGCACAATTGAAGACTATGTAGAGGTTTGTAAAATATTAAATAAGGCAGATATAGATGGAGTTGAACTTAATTTATCTTGCCCAAATGTTAAAGCCGGATGTTTAGCATTTGGAACTACATATGAAGGTGTGAAAGAAGTTACAAGTAAGGTTAGAAAAGTTTTAGATAAACCTTTAATTGTAAAACTTACTCCAAATGTAACGGATATAACACTTCCGGCAAAAGCAGCTGAGGATGCAGGAGCAGATGCAGTATCATTAATAAATACATTACTTGGAATGAGTATTAATATAAATACAAGAAAACCACATTTAGCTAATAATACAGGAGGACTATCAGGACCAGCTGTAAAACCTGTTGCAGTAAGAATGGTATATCAGGTAGCACAAGCTGTAAATATTCCTATTTTAGGTATGGGCGGAATTGTAAATGGAGATGATGCAGTAGAATTTATGCTTGCAGGAGCATCAGCTGTATCAATAGGTGCGGGCAACTTTATAGATCCATATGCAAGTGTAAATACAGTAAAAGGTATAGAAGAATATATGAAAAAGAATAATATAGAAAAAATAGAAGATATTGTTGGAAAAGTACAAATAAATTAGAATTTGTCAAAAAAGTATTTACTTTTTATATAAATATGTTATAATAACAATAAGAGAACAAGGAAACCACAAGAGTGGTTGCCATCGAATGTTTAAATCACATCTCAAATGGCTGATAGAGATGTGATTTCTTTATTGTTTACACAAAATCATAGTGATAGCTATAATTAAGGTAAATGCTATAATAGTCACTACAACTAGTGCAGTAAAAAGTAAAATTATTATATGTAAAAGCGTTTGTTCTATCATAAGCATCACCTCCTTATCATAAGTATAAAGAGATGACAGAGCCACTCTTGCGGATGATGGCTCCGAGCGGGGCACCAATCAGGAAGAAAATCATAATCGAGACGGGCAGCGACATCTTTTTGTGCCACTCCACCTTCGAGCGGTAGAGCTGATTGAGCGCCTC
>JAFQSS010000008.1 GCA_017409455.1 Clostridia bacterium
ATTAGAATATTAATGCGAAATTGGGGACGGTCCTTTTTTTCGCGAAAAAAAGGACCGTCCCCAATTTAACAGGAGGTAACAGTGGATAAATTAATTTTAATAGACGGAAATAGTATAATGAATAGAGCATTTTACGGAATAATGGGAAGTAAGATGTTGATGACAAAAGACGGAAAGTATACAAATGCTGTATATGGTTTTTTGGCAATATTATTTAAAATACTAGAAGACATACAGCCACAATATATAGCTGTTGCATTTGATTTAAAAGGCCCAACTGCAAGGCATGAAATGTTTGAAGGTTATAAAGCAAATAGACATGGCATGCCAGAAGAACTTGCTCAGCAAATGCCTATTATCAAAGATGTATTAAGAGCTATGAATATAGATATAATTGAAAAACAAGGTTATGAGGGTGATGACATATTAGGAACTCTTGCGAAATTTGGTGAAAAACAAGGATTAGAAGTAACTATTCTTTCTGGAGATAGAGATACATTCCAATTAGCTAGTGACCATATTACAATAAGAATTCCAAGAACGAAAGCTGGAAAAACTGAAACAGAAGATTATAACAGAGCGAAAGTTTTAGAAGAATATGGATTAGAGCCAGAACAACTAATAGAAGTAAAAGCCTTACAAGGAGACTCTTCTGATAATATACCTGGAGTTCCAGGTATAGGACCTAAAACAGCAATTTCTCTGATTCAAAAATATGGTTCTGTAGAACTGCTTTATAAAAAGATAGAATCTGGTGAAGATGATTTAAAAGGAAAGCAGAGAGAAAATATAGTAAATAACAAAGAAATGGCTGAACTTTCAAGAAAACTTGGAGAAATAGATACACAAGTTCCAATTGAAGATACTCTTGAAGATATCAAATTAGAAGAATGGGACAAGCCAAAAGTTTTAGAACTATTTGAAGAACTTAGATTAAATAGATATATAGAAAGATTTAATTTAAGAGAAAATGCATTTGGTGCTGGCTCTGTTTTGCAGCAAGATTCACATTTTGAAATATTAGAAACATCAGAAATTCCTAAGCTTAATGGAAAATTATACTACTATTTAGAAACAACAGAAAATCAAGACCTAGGAAAAATAATCAAAAAAGAAATAAGTGCAATAAGTATATATTCAGAAAATAAAATATATTATATTACTTCACATGATGGGTTTGAACAAAAACTAAAAAGTATATTTGAAGATGATAAAATTGAAAAATATGGTTATGACTTAGCACAAGATTATATTTTATTAAAACAAGCAGGAATAACAATGAAAAACATTGTATATGATGCAAAAGTTGCTGCATATATATTAAATCCAACAAGTAAATATACAATAGATGTAATTGCAAGAGATTATCTAGAAATTGATAATGCAGAATATTTACAATCTCAAGGAGTGAAAGAGGAAGCGGAACAAACATCATTATTTGATATGACTACATCAAGCCAAGAGCACTACGAAAGCAAAAAAATAGAAAATTGCTTATATGCTGAAGAAATTTATAAATTAGCAGAAACAACAATGAAAAAACTTGAAGAAATCAATGCTGTAGACTTATTCGAAAATATTGATATGCCAACAGTAGAAGTACTTGCAGAAATGCAATGGAATGGTATGTATGTGGATTTAGAAGAATTAGAAGCATATGGTAAAGAATTAAAAGATAGAATAGAAATATTAACGACAGAAATATATGAATTATGTGGGGAAGAATTCAATATTAATTCAACAAAACAATTAGGAGAAATTCTATTTGAAAAATTAAAATTAACAATTGTAAAGAAAACCAAAAGTGGATATTCAACAGATGTAGATGTTTTAGAAAAATTAAAAGACGAACACCCTGTGATAGAAAGATTATTAGAGTACAGACAATTAACAAAACTAAATTCAACATATGTAGAGGGAATGAAACCATATATTAATCCAAAAACCAAAAGAATACATTCATTTTTCCATCAAACAATAACGGCAACAGGAAGAATAAGTTCAACAGAACCAAATCTTCAAAACATTCCAACAAGATTTGAACTTGGAAAACGTTTAAGAAAAGTATTCAAAACAGAAGAAGGTAAAATATATTTAGATGCAGATTATTCACAAATTGAATTAAGAGTATTAGCCCATATATCAAATGATGAGCATATGGTAGAAGCTTTTATAAATGGAGAAGATATCCATAAACAAGCTGCATCAAAGGTGTTTAATACTCCGATAGATGAAGTTACAAAAGAACAAAGAAGTGCTGCAAAAGCAGTAAACTTTGGAATTGTATATGGAATTAGCGACTTTGGTTTGGGAGAACAATTACACATATCTAGAAAAAAGGCAAAACAATATATAGACCAATATTTAGAATTATATTCTGGAATAAAACAATTTATGACAGATGTTGTCGAAAAAGCAAAAGAAACAGGATATGTTGAAACACAATTTAATAGAAGAAGATATATTCCGGAATTAAAATCAAGTAATTACATGGTACGTCAATTTGGCCAAAGAGCAGCAATGAACACACCAATTCAAGGAACTGCTGCAGATATTATGAAAATTGCTATGAAGAATGTTTTAAAAGAATTAAAAACAAGAAATATGAAAACTAAAATAGTTTTACAAGTTCATGACGAAATGCTACTTGAAGCAACTTTAGACGAAGTTGATGAAGTTAAAGATTTGATGCAAAAATGCATGGAAAGTGCTTGTAAACTAAATGTGCCTTTAATTGCTGAAGTTTCTGAAGCAACTAATTGGTATGATTGTAAATAGTAAAAAGGGACCGGTTCTCTTTTTGCGTAATTTGGGACCTGGTCCCTTTTTACGTTTTTTCAAAATTACATAAAAGGAGAGAGAAACTTGACACAAACAATAAGAATAAATGCAAAAAAAATATCAATAATATTAACATTAATAATTTTACTAATAATAATGGTAATGAGCATCAATACACTAATGATAAAAATATTATATAAAAAAGAATATTCGGAATATGTAAATAAATATTCTCAAGAATATGGACTGGATGAGAATCTGATATATGCAGTAATAAAAGCTGAAAGCAATTTTCAGTCAGATGCAATATCAAATAAAAATGCTTTAGGATTAATGCAACTGATGCCTGCAACAGCAGAAGAAGTTGCAAATAAAAATAATATAAAACTTACAGAAGAAAATATATTAGAACCCGATGTAAATATTAATATTGGTACTAAATATATTTCTACATTATTAGAAAAATATGAATCGGTAGAAGTGGCACTTGCAGCCTATAATGCAGGAATTGGAAATGTAGATAAATGGATAGAAAATGGAATCATAAAACCTGATGGTTCGGATATTGAAAATATACCATTTAAAGAAACTAATAATTATGTTAGAAAAATAATGAGAGATTATAAAATATATAGTGAAAGTTAAAAAAACGAAAATGAAGTTACCAAGGGGACGGAGATAATGGTAAAAATTTAAATTCAATTTTACCATTATCTCCGTCCCCTTGGTAACTTCATTTTTTTCTTTTATTCCCATTCAATTGTTGCTGGTGGTTTAGAAGTAATATCATAAACAACACGATTAACATGTTCAACTTCATTAACAATTCTAGTAGAAACTTTTTCTAAAACATTATAAGGAATTTTACTCCAAACACCTGTCATAAAATCTGTAGTTTCAACTGCACGTAGAGCGACAGTGTAATCATATGTACGTTTATCACCGATAACTCCAACAGATTTTAGATTTGTTAAAACAGCAAAATATTGATTAATATTTTTGTGTAATCCGGCATTTGCAACTTCTTCTCTAAAAATAGCATCTGCATCTTTTAATATAGTTAATTTGTCATCTGTAATATCTCCGATGACTCTAATTGCTAGACCTGGACCAGGGAAGGGTTGTCTATATACAAGGTTTTCTGGAATTCCAAGTTCTAAGCCGGTTTTACGAACTTCGTCTTTAAATAAACTTCTTAAAGGTTCTATGATTTCTTTAAAATCAACATAGTCTGGAAGTCCTCCAACATTGTGATGGCTTTTTATAACAGCACTTTTTCCATGTCCGCTTTCAATAACGTCTGGATATATAGTTCCTTGAACTAAGAAATCAACAGTACCGATTTTCTTTGCTTCAGCTTCAAATACTCTAATAAATTCTTCTCCAATGATTTTTCTTTTTCTTTCTGGGTCTGTAACACCAGCAAGTTTTTCTAAAAATCTATTTTTAGCATCAACTCTAACAAAATTTAAATCATAATTTTTAGTGAAGATTTCTTCAACTTCGTCACCTTCATTTTTTCTAAGTAAACCATGGTCTACGAAAATACAAGTTAAATTTTTACCAATTGCCTTACTTAATAAAACTGCTGCAACAGATGAATCTACACCACCTGAAAGAGCACATAAAGCTTTTTTATCTCCAATTTTTTCTTTTAAAGATTTGATAGAATCTTCCACAAATGACGACATAATCCAATTTCCAGAACATCCACAAACATTATATAAAAAGTTTTTGATTACTTGTGTTCCATTTACAGAATTATTAACTTCTGGATGAAATTGAATTCCATATAATTTCTTTTCAGAATTTTCCATAGCTGCATGAGGACAATCTGAAGTAAAGCCGATTTTTGCAAATCCCATAGGAACTTCAGCAACATAGTCTGTATGACTCATTAAAAATATATTTTGGCTTTCAAAACCTTGAAATAAAGGAGAGGTATTATCTATTGATACAGATGTTTCTCCAAATTCTCTTGTATCAGCACTTAAAACTTTTCCACCTAATGTGTGTGACATTAATTGCATTCCATAACAAATTCCCAAAACAGGAATTCCTAGTTCAAATATCCCATCTACACATTGTGGAGAATCTTCTCCATATACACTTGCTGGTCCTCCAGTAAAAATAATTCCTTTTGGATTTTTTTCTTTGATTTTTTCTAAACTTACATCATAAGGTACAACTTCTGAGTATACATTACATTCTCTTACTCTACGAGCGATTAGTTGATTATATTGTCCACCAAAATCTAGTATTAAAATTAGTTCTTTTGATTCCATATTTCCTCCTTAAAATAGTTTTTTATATATTATCACAATTTAGGTCTGAAGTAAATATAATGTAGTAGTTTTTAGAAAGGAAAGTGATAAAATGAATGACTCAATATATGAAGAATATATGAGAAGTGTATTGGGATATCAACCAATGAATAATTATAATACATATGATATGAATTTTGATAATTGGGAAATGCCTAATATGACAGCAATGAGTAATCCACAGATGCAAGAATTAGAAGATTGTTATCCTGAGATATATAGAATTGTATATCCTATGATACAAAAGGCGTGTAATCAAAATACTAGACCTGTTACAAGAGAGTTGATAGACAGTATGACAGATGAAATCTATTTTGCAATAGAAGATAGAGAAATGGTAGAAAACAGAGGAAAAGAAGAAAAAACAGGTAAAAGTACTACGCAAGTTGCAGAAGATAGACAAATAATTGTTAGAAATACTAGATTAAATGATTTAATCCGAATACTAATATTGCGAGAACTGTTAGGGAGACCAGGTTTTCCAGGAGGTAGACCACCACGCCCAAGACCACCTCGTCCACCTATGAGACCTCCTATGGGGCCACCACCTAGACCACAACCAAGACCTGGTATGGGACTATTTAATAGAAATGTGTATGGGCAGTATGAGGATTTGTACGAATATTAAAATAACGGAATAAGGGAAAAAATGGACCGGGTCCTTTTTTTCCCTTTTAGTGCTATTATTAAGTATATTGTAAGAAAAAATCTAAAAATGATGACAAATAAATACTAGTACGATATAATTCAATTATATAAAATGAGAAAATAAATGGAGGAAAATTTTAATGAAAGAAGAGTATATAAAAAAATTTTATAATGAAGTAAGCCAAGCATTACAAGGAGATTATAAGATAATTTTAGAACCTAACAGAGAATTAACAGATGACTGGATTGAATATGATCAAGTAAAATGGGAACTAGAAGACTCTATTCAAAATTTAGTAGACAAATTAGTAAAAGATAAATCAATGGAATTAGAAGATAAAATTTTAAGCATCTATAACCACATATGCTTAAATTATGTATATGATGGAAATGTATTATATTTTTTTAGAAGAGATGAAAGTGATATAAATAATATAAAATATATTGCAGTTGATTGGTATGGAAGAATAGTGGGACCAGAATGGATAGAAAAAAGAAAAAAACATAATAGAAGAATTTGTTATGAATTTTCTAGACTTTTTGCAAAAGCAATAAATGAAATTTTAAAACCACAAGATAAACTTGAAGCTTTTATGATAGGAGATAAGGAAAATTTACATTATTCTGTAGGATTGACAGGAGAAGAATATAGTATAATATTAGATTTAGATGATTTCAATAAATTAAAAGACCTTACAAGATTAAAATTAGGACTAACGTTAGAAGGAATAAAAGTACTAAGAGATAATTCAGGAAAATTTCAAAAATGTATTGATAAATTTAATGAAAATAAATTAAAAGAATTAGTAGAAGTAGAGGAACTAAAAAAACTAAGAGGAAAAGATGATATTAAATATTTCAATAACATTCTAAAAATATTAAATGACTATGATATTGACCCACAAGGAATCTTTGAATATATGAGAATAATAATTGAAAATGAAGAATTCGAAATAGAGAAAATATGGAAAGAAGTAAATGGTGATGGTGAAAAGAGATATGCAAGATGCTTAATTTTTAACTTTGATTCTAAAACTTATTTACTTGACAGTGTTGATAAAACATTAAATGAAATTAATAAAGAAAGACTAGATAAGAAAGTTTTTATATTTAATCCAGAAGAAAATGAATATCCTTATTATGGGGGATAATTAAAAAATAGACCATTCTTAAATTTACAAATTGATTTTTTTAGATGGTTTGACAAAAATAATAAATTATGTTAAGATTTATATATTAAAACTGTTGAAAATCTCACAATAACTAAAGGAGGACAACACTATGAACTATTGTGCAGAACAGTCCCGTGATAATCTTTTGTGTTTTTTGGAGGATGTCGAGTATGCTAGCCGGAAAGAGGTCTTCTTCCAAATCGAAGAGATTTTTAGACAAAGAGATGTGAAATGGGCTGTTGGATGTTCTATGGACTTGTTCCTTAGAGGTCTGACTGATGAGTTCCATGATTTGGACCTTATTGTTGATAAGGGATCTATTCCTGCCATCAAAAAAATTATGGAAGAACTGGGAGCTGAATTGACTGCTACAGGTGGCAATGGTTTTTGCGAAAGTGATGTTTACCTGCATTATCATATTGGTCGTGTAGATATTGACATCATTAGCGGATTCCGTATAATTACATTCAATACGCAGTACTATTACAGCTATGATGAGAATGAAATTGACTGGATGGAGTTTGAGGGACTTCGAGTTCCTTTGATTTCTCTGGAAGCAATGTACATTCTTTACTTTATGATGGAAGGATGGCAACCGAAAAGAAAGTTTAAAAGACGGCTTATTCAGCAGTTTTTTGAAACCAACAAACCTACACACAACGAAGTTTTCTTAAAGGCACTGGAATTCAACCTTCCTGGTTGGATTAAGTGGGAAATAAAAAAACATCTCTAAGAACTGGGAAAAGAGCAGAAGCAAATGCTTCTGCTCTTTTTAGATATTATTCATAATTAAATTCATTATTAGTAACATTTTTTATATATTCTTTATCATCCATATGCATTAAATATATATCAGTTCCATTTTGTTTAAATGATATTAAAGTATCAACAATATCATCAATCTTTAAATGAGCACCGCCAAATTTAGAAACATCAATATAAAGTTCATTACAATTATTCATATAAGGCAGAAATGGTTCTAAAGTATTAGTATCTCCAGTATATATAATATTTCTATCATTTAGTTTAAGATTAAAACCATATGCATCTAAATATGGTGTATGTTCAGTTTTTATAAATTCAAGATTAGGTAAGTGACTTAACAACTCATAAGAATCACTAGGAGTACCTGTAATATCCAAAAATTGTTTCATATTAACACAATTAGTAATAACATTAACTTGTTTATTTAAAACAAACCATAAATATAAAAGTAATTGGCTTAATGAGCCTGCGTGGTCGTTATGTAAGTGAGTAATTATAATTGAAATTGTAAAATATTTAGACAAATCGAAATTATTTTTCAAATCCTGAAATACAGTAAGTCCACAATCAACTAAAAATAAGTTATTATCATCTTCAAAATATGCAGAGTTGTTTTTTTCTCCAAAACCTGAATCTCTACCTAGAAAAGTCAAAGTTTGTTTATTCATAAGAAACCTCCTTATTATTAAATAATTTTATTGTTGAAACCCAATTTGAAATTATTTCAGTTGGAATCAGTAAATTACCATATCCATTTCCAATATTAACTTCAGGTCTAAAAGTTCCGTGAAAATCAGTTCCACCTGAAATCAATAAATTGTTATTTTTACAAATTTGCAAGATTTCGTTGTACTGTTCATTAGAAAAAGTTGTATAATAACATTCAATTCCGTCAATAGAATGATGTTCTAAAATATAATTTAAAATAGCACTAGAATTATGTTTATATTCATAGATGTGAGGAACAAAAACTAACCCTCCACATTGTCTTATTAAAGAACAAGCAGTTTCAAAGTCTGGAACTAAATCATCCATTTCTACATAAAGAGGGGCATTTGGATCTGACATATATTGTCTATATAGTATTTTGCTAGATTCCCAAGCTTCAACAGAAATCAGCTTTTTATTTTCTTTGTATTTTGTAATTTGTTTGTGGAAAAATCCTGATGCAAAACTATCAGGGGTATATTTTTCTAAGCAGTCATCATCAAGGACAATTCCATATTTAATGCATTTATTATATAAGCGTTCAGCTTCAATTAAATTTCGTTTAGAGGAGTCAATATAAATATTGGGTGCAAGTTCACACATTTTATTATAATCAATACCATATCCTAAAATTTCAATAGGAATATTTAAAATTTTAGTGTTTAATTCAATTCCTGGAATGATTTTTCCATTAAAATATTCTGAAATATTAATATTTTCTAGCTCTTTGTATGCAGTAGCTGTATTATGGTCTGTTATTGAAATGTAATCTAAATTTTTTTCTTCACATTTTTTTAAAATAGAAACACAATCTTCTGTCCCATCAGAATGATGTGTATGTATATGTAAATCAACCATTTGAAACCTCCATATGAAAAAATTTCTTTGATAATAGTATCATAAAACTTTTGAAAATGCAACTTGACTAGATGTTTTTATAAGTATAATATGTATATGTAAAGGAGAGATTCATATGAGTGAAATAAAATTACCAGACTATAATCATAGTATATTAAATTTAATAACATCAATATTAAAATATTATAAAGTAGAAACAAATCATAAATCATTAGAAACACTAGACAAGCAACTGACCAAAAAATATAAAAATGTGGTATTTATAGTTTTAGACGGAATGGGAGAAAATATATTAAACCAATTGTCTCCGGATGGATATTTCAAAACTAAACAAATAGATTGTATAACATCAGTATATCCATCAACAACAACTGCAGCATTAACAACATATTATTCTGGAAAGCCACCATATGAAACGGGTTGGATTGCTTGGTCACAATATTTCAAAGAATATGGTAGAGCTTTAGATATGTTGCACCACAAAGAATCATATAAAGGTGAGAGTATTCAAGGAGCAAAAATAAATGTATTTGATGATATAGTAAATTATACACCAATTTTTGAACAAATTGAAAAAGCTTCACCTAATGTGAAAGCATATGAATTAATGCCATCTTATTCAGATAAAAGGTCTAAAAGAAGTATAAGAACAGAGTCAATAGATGAAATTATTGAAAATATAGAGATGCTTTGTGCAAATCCAGACGAAAAGTTTATATTAGCATATTCAGACAATCCGGATGGATTATTACATAAATTTGGAACAATATCTACAGATGCAAAACAATTTATAGAGCAAACAGAATCAAAAATAAAAGAAATGTATGGAAAGTTAGATGATGATACAATTGTTATTATTTCTGCTGACCATGGACATAAAGATATAGATAAAGCGTATTCAATTTTAGATTATCCTGAAATTCAAGAATGTTTAATAATACCAGCATCATTAGAATCACGTGCACTAGCATTTTGGGTGAAAGAAGATATGAAAAAAGAATTTGAAGAAAGATTTCGAAATGCATTTGGTGATGAATTTTTATTAATGAACAAAGATAAATTTTTAGAAAAACATTTATTGGGATATGGCCAAAAACATCCTAAAATAGATGATTTTATAGGAAATTATATAGCTCTATCAACATGTGGAAGTATGATAAGATTAGAAACATATTTTGCAGATGGAAAACCAATTAAAAAGTCAACACATTGTGGATTAACTCGAGAAGAAATGGAAGTACCATTAATAATTTTATAGGAAAAATAAAAAAGTAAACATAAACTTGCAAAAACTGGTAAACTATGGTATAATATATATGTATTAAATTTTCTTATAAAGGAGAAAATAAAATGAACGAAATAAAAAACAAAATAATCACAGTTTCTGGAGAACCTGTAAGTGGTAAATCCACAGTTGTAAAAAGATTAAAAGAAAAATATGAAGCAATGGGGTACACTGTTCATGTAATATTAACAGGACACTTTTTTAGAGACATAATAATGGAAGAATATTTTAAAATGTATCCAGATAGAAAAGATGCAAATTTGGCAGATGTTCAAGCTGATGAAACTTTTGCACATAAAAGAAATGAAATAGATAAATTAGTTGATGAAGAAATGAGAAAAAAAGGTATAGAAATCAATAGTAAAGAAAGACCTAATGATGTATACATAATAGATTCAAGATTAGCATGGCACAATATACCACATTCATACGCAGTTCGTTTAACTATTGATGAAAGTATGGCTGGAAAAAGAGCTTTTGCAGATGAAACAAGAGGCCCAGAAGATAGCTACAAAACTGTAGAAGAAGCGATAAGAAAGACAAGAGAAAGAAAATTAGGAGAAATTGAAAGATACAAAGAAAGATATGGGGTAGATTTATCTGATCCAGAAAATTATGATTTGATAGTAGACACAGCATATTCAAATACAAATGAATTAGCTGATATAATTATAGAAGGTGAAAAATCATATAGACAAGGACAATATTACCCAAAAAGATGGGCTTCACCAGCATCTTTTATAGGAACTCAATCAGATAGAGCAACAGCAGGTCCATCAGGAATGTATAGATGTACTCCAGAAGAACTAGCAGCAATTATGCGAGAAGAGGGATATGATCCAGAAAAAGGAGAAATAGAAATACTAGAAAATTATGGACAAAAATTTGTAAAAGATGGACATCATACATGTATGGCAACACTAATTATCGGAAAAACCTTAGTTCCTTATATTGTAGATAAAGATGAAGGCTCAAATGCTAGGATGCAAGCAGAGCAAAACAACATAAATTTTGCATATGACTGGAGTGATTGCATTAGATATTATGGAGGGAAAATTGGAAATCACAGTCAATTTAAAGATTTTTCAATAGAAAAATTAACTTCATATGAAAGCAGAATAAAAGGAATGCTTGAAAAATTACAAGGGAATAATAGTGGAGATGGGAGATAATAATAAAAAAGATTATTCAAAAAAAGAATAATCTTTTTTATTTTAAGATGTTTGACAAAGTTAAGTTAAAAATGGTATAATGACCTTATGTTAAGGGAATGCCTTGGCTGAAAATTTCCAAATCTAATATTTTAGGAGGAAGAACAATATGACAATTGATTATTATTCTGAAAGTCGGCAGCATAAGACAGTAATTCTCTGCAATGCTGACAAGTACACACATGTTACTGACAGTGATGTAGCCCGTACTCTTATGGGCATGGGTCTGTGCGAATGGGAATATTATTTAGCAGGCCTTTTTACAAGAGCCGTTAAAAAGGCTTGTGAGCAAGGCAACAAAGATGCTGATATTACATCTATGTTCAGTTGTCGGCTAGTTGGTATTGACCTTATCAAAGGACCGTACTACAAGGAACAGAAAAATGTAATTGCTTTCCTGATGGATAAACTGTTCGACAAAGTCAACGAAAATGATGAAGAAATGACTCTTAAAGTTAAGAAAGAGCTGTTCTGCTAATTATTTAGAAAATTGTCAAAGAAACCTGTCACATACTTATGTATGTGACAGGTTTCTTTTTATTATGCTTTAGCTTTGTGAAACGGAGTGAAACAAAAACCACGCGCTATGCGCGTGAGATTAAAGGCTTTAAGCAAGGCATCTCTCCATGATATAATATTAGGTGTTCAAGCCAATATAAATCATGAAAGGAGAGA
>JAFQSS010000009.1 GCA_017409455.1 Clostridia bacterium
ATTTAGCACTTATCAATACCTCCTTTAATGTTTTCTGGACAACTACATTATATCAGGTATTTTGATAAGTGTATTTATTTTATTTAAAAGAATAAAAAATGTTGGAGTTTAGTTTTCCACCCCAACATTTATTATAGAACCCAAAAACTAATCCCAAAAAAGAATAATCCTGATTTTCTCAGGATTATTCTTTTTATATACCAAAATTAACAAATTGGCTTCATAGTTGGAAATAATAGAACATCTCTTATAGATGCTGAATCTGTAAGAAGCATTATCATTCTATCGATTCCTATTCCAAGTCCACCTGTTGGAGGCATACCATATTCAAGAGCATTAACGTAATCTTCATCCATCATTCCTGCTTCATCATCACCATTTTCTCTAGCTGCAATTTCATCTTTGAATCTTTCATATTGGTCAATTGGGTCATTTAATTCTGAGAATGCATTTCCATATTCTCTACCACCAATAAATGCTTCAAATCTTTCTGTTAATCTTCCATCTTTTGGTGATTTTTTAGCAAGTGGTGATATTTCTACCGGATAATCATATATAAATGTTGGTTGAATTAGCGTTGCTTCAACATATTCATCAAAGAATAAACTGATTATATGTCCTCTTGTTTCTTTTCCTGCTGGAATTTCTATATGTCTTTCTTTTGCAATAGCTACAGCTTCTTCATCTGTATTTATTGTATTGAAATCAACTCCACAAGCTTCTTTAATACTGTCTATCATAGAAACTCTTCTCCATTTTCCACCCAAATCAATTTCTGTTCCTTGATAATTAATTTTTGTTGTTCCACAAACTTTCATAGCGCATTTTTGGAAGATTTCTTCTGTTATATCCATCATATCATTATAATCTTCATATGCTGAATATAATTCTATTGATGTGAATTCTGGATTATGTCTTATGTCCATTCCTTCATTTCTGAAGATTCTTCCTATTTCATATACTTTGTCATATCCACCTACTATTAATCTCTTTAAGTTTAATTCTGTTGCAATTCTTAAATACATAGGTAAATCAAGTGTATTGTGGTGTGTTATAAATGGTCTTGCTGTTGCTCCTCCTGATATTGTGTTTAATACAGGTGTTTCAACTTCTAAATATCCTTTTTCATCTAATATTCTTCTTATTTCACTTATAATTTGACTTCTTTTTATAAATGTTTCTTTTACTTCAGGATTTACTATTAAATCTACATATCTTTGTCTATATCTTAAATCTGTATCTTTTAAACCATGGAATTTTTCTGGTAATGGTCTTAATGATTTTGATAATAGTACTACCTCTTTAGCATGTACAGATATTTCTTCTGTTCTTGTTTTAAATACAAATCCTGATATTCCTATAATATCTCCAATATCCCATGTTTTAAATGCTTTATATGCTTCTTCTCCTAATTCATTTATACTTACATAACTTTGAATTCTTTCATCACTGTCTTGAATTGTACAGAATGAAGCTTTTCCCATGATTCTTTTTGCTATTATTCTTCCTGCTACTTTTACATCTTTTTGCTCAAATGCCTCATAGTTTGCTTTGATTTCTCCTGCTGAATTTGTTCTATCATATTTTGTTATTTCAAATGGATTTTTTCCTTGTTCTTGTAATTCTTTTAACTTCTCTTTTCTTATTTGAATTAAATGGTTTTCATCTAATTCTATTTCTGGATTTTGATTGTTGTTTTCTTGCATTGTTATCTCTCCTTCTTTTCTATAAAAATCATAGCATAATTATACTTTATTTGCCTTGAAAAATCAAGCATTTATGTAAAATAATTCTTATCAAAAATAAGTACTATAAAAAACAATTAGTTTTCATAGTACTTATTTTTTTGTTCTTAGTCAATTATTTTTTTCTGTACTTCTTAAATCTTTCCTATCTTGATTGGCTTTCACAACTACGGCGATACTAAATAATATAATTACTATCTGCATCCATACATTGTCTAGTGTGGTTTGGGTTATAAATCCTGTTATTCCAACCCATATTGCAATAAATCCTAATACGTTTACCATTGTAATTAAAAACTTTGCAGATTGGCCAAAGTACTCTTCAACAACCCCCAAGCCCATAAACACAGATAGAATAATATAAAATATTGATGTAAGTATCCCTATAAAAAATCCTCGTATAATTGAAAAAACTATGGAAGGATTTTCTCCTTGTAAAACAAAGTTGAAAACACACCCAAATACAAGGCTTACTGCAAAAATCGCAATTGTCATAAGAACATGCTTTTTATTCATTGTTTACCTCCTGAAAAATATTTATTTTTGTTAAAACTGTCTATATATCAACCTGAAAAACAGGATTAAAAATTTTTGCACAAACATTATAGCACCTTTTGCTAATTTTATCAAGTTTTTTATTAACTATACTAAGCCTTAATCAAAAAACAAAAAAATCGACCTTTTACAGTCGATTAATCTTTTCGTCTTATGCGACGTTTTTACTTTCTGGAGCTCCTAACGGGAATTGAACCCGTGACCTCAGCCTTACCAAGGCTGCACTCTACCTACTGAGCTATAAGAGCATACAATAGGAATTATAATATATATTCATTCAAAAATCAAGGAATAGTCATTAAATTATATACAATTTTTTACCATTATCTCCGTCCCCGTGGTAACTTAAAATATATTTTGCAAATTAAAAGAATTCTTTTCATGAATATGTTCAATCACAAACTTCCCTTCTTTTAGAGACGCCATAGCAGAAGAAAAATCCTCAGTTTCAGTATAACTTTTCATCAGAACAATTGCAGTATGAACTTTTTCCAGTTCATCATGTTCAATATAATAAGCTAACTTTTTTTGGTTTTCCTCCCATTTTCGGCTTATCTTCTTGATTTCATTTTTAGCATCCTCCACATTGTTTTCCTCAAGCCTCTCTTCTATTTTATCAAATATTTCGGTAATTTCTTTTACAGATTTTGAAGTAAAATTTTGTGTATAAAATTCTAATCCTAAGATCCCTATTATAATAACTATACATATTACAGCTTCTTTTAGCATTATTTTTCCTCCTTTTCTATTGGTTGGCAAAAAAATTGATTATCTCCATCAATTGTTACAATTAAAGCATCTTCCGGCTTTATTCCAAATTTTTCTGTTTGCTTTTGTAGCCACGTATAGTTTTTCCCTATTTTCTTTAAATTTTCATATTCTATTTTTCCATCAACGACTAAATCGTATGGAATTCCTTCATATTTAGGTTCTAGGTTGAAATCTTCTGGAGTTGCAGGCCTTTTATTTGGTTTTGGTATTACTGTTACTTGTCCACTTGTTTCTAAAATGGCATATTCCACATCTCCTATGTTAAAAATATTGTTATCCCTTAATCTTTCTTCTAATTCATTTATTGTAAAACGTTCTTTTTTTAGAACTTTTTGATCTACTTTCCCTCTAAATATTAATAATGATGGTTTCCCACAAATGATTTCTCTTGCTTTTCTACTTTTTATATTTATCATTGAAATTGTTAAATGCATTACTAATAAACCTAATATTGGCATTATTCCATTTGTTATTGGTATCCCTGATTCTGTCATTGGTGTTGCTGCCAAATCTGCTATCATTATTGATATCGCTAATTCAAATGGTTGTAATTGCCCAATTTCTCGTTTTCCCATTAATCTCATTACTATTAATACAACTATGTATAAAAATATTGCTCTAAAAAATGTTATTAACATGAATTTTCCTCCTAATTTTTGTTAATAGTACATTTTTATTTTTCGCATTTTTTAGTTAAATATACGATTTTTGTATAATTAATTTTTTGTTGTAAATAATATTCATATACCTTGAAAAATTTTAATGATTAAACAAATAAGGAGGTTTTTGATATGTCAAATAATACTCAAAGCAATACTACTACAGGTACTTCTACAGTTTGGCAAATTGTTGGTAGATTAGTTACAGCTGCTATAGTTTTAGCAATTACAGCTTTTTTTACACCTAATTTTACTATAAATAATATTTGGTCTCTAGCAATTGCAGCTGTTGTTTTAACTGTAATGGATTACTTAATAGTTAGATTTACAGGTTTACATGCAAGTCCATTTGGTAAGGGATTTGTCGGATTTGCTTTAGCTGCTATTACTTTATATTTTACACAATTTTTCGTGGCTGGTTATTCAATTTCTTGGATGGCTGCTATAATTGGTGCTTTAATTTATGGTGTAGTTGATTATTTTATACCTGGAACACAACAAATGTAGGTAGCTCATAAAGAAAAAACGAAATATAACTATTTCATAGTAAAAACATATCACGGGTCTTCGCGTAGGTCTTTACTTTATTCAATAGTTATATTTCGTTTTTTCTTATTCTCTCTATTATTTATAGCTAGGGTCACACCCATTGGGTCTTGCCTTTACCTCAATATTTATATATTCTTTTTTATTACCTCTTTAATATTATTTCATTCTGTTTTTTATATATAGAGTTTGCCAGTACTACTCCTCTTACTGATGAAAGTGGATAAATGTTACTATTTCTTCCGATTACAGTACCTGGATTTAAAACACTATTACATCCAACTTCTACATTATCCCCTATCATTGCTCCAAATTTTTTCAAACCTGTTTCCATAGTTTGTGTACCATTTTTTACAATTACAAGTTTTTTGTCAGATTTCACATTTGATGTTATAGAGCCAGCTCCCATATGAGCTTTATATCCTAATATAGAATCTCCTACATAATTATAATGAGGAACTTGCACATTATTAAATAAAATTACGTTTTTTAATTCTGTAGAATTTCCTACTACTGTATTGTTTCCAATTATAGCATTGCCTCTAATAAATGCACAATGTCTTATTTCTGCATTTTCTCCTATTATTACAGGACCTTTAATATATGCTGTTAATGCTATATCGGCAGATTTTGCTATCCATATATTTTCACCTTTTTGTTCATATATTTCTGGATTTAATTTTGAACCCAAATCTTTTATGAAATCACTTATTTTAGGTAAAGCTTCCCACGGATACATTAAATTTTCTAGTAAACTTTTTGCGATTGTTTCTTCTAGATTATATAAATTTTTAATTTTACATTCTTCCATTTTTGTTCCTCCTTGTTAATTTGGGGACGGTCCTTTTTTTCGCGAAGAAAAGGACCGTCCCCAATTTTTCACTATTTATTCCAAAACTTCTCATATAGTTCTTTTGCAGTTTTAGGACTATCAACTCCATCTTTATTTTTAACAGGAGCAAAATCATCTTCCCTTTTACCACGAAGAATAGCTATATCATCGAAAAATTCGAATGCATCAAAAATAAATGATTCAAATTTATAAGAATTTGGTTCTTCTGGTATAATCTCTTTTCCACTTTCATCAATATAAGAATTCTTTTTATGTGCACTATGATACATTAGAACTTCTTTACTTATTTTTTCTATAGCTTCTATTGTATATAAATTACACATTATATGAGATTCTCCATATTTTAGTTCACCATTTCTATCACGTAATTCAGCCATCTTTGTTGGTAATTCTGTATATTCTATTACTTTAGGGTGTCCGTTCATTTTTCCAAAAACTCCTACTTTTTCATGTGGATTTGCTTTAACTACTGATTTTGAAGCAATTTGTACTTTCTTATCCTTTGCCATTCCAAGTAATGTTACATCTGCCATTTTTAATAATACGTTATCTACTCCACCAATAAATACCCATTTAATCCCTTTTTCTTTCATCTCAGCTAAACATCCACTTGCTCTTAAAGATGAATATGTTCCTCCATTACCGTCAGATGCTTCTTTTATCATAAAGTCTTTTCCTATAAGTAATTTTCCTTCTTCATCCACTAATGGTAACTCACTTTGTGTAAATATTGTTACATAATTTTTATTATATCCAAAATAATTATGTTTTTCTAAAAACTCTACTGTTTCGGCGTTATTTTCTTTACTTGTCATTATGTACCATGGAATTGTTACATCATATTTTTGATTGGCCTCTTTTAAATTTTCTGTTAATATTTCAAATAAATATTTTCCTTTTCCATATACATCTAATTTAAAAGTTCCTTTTGGTCCTTGATGCCCTAATCTTGTTCCTTGACCTCCGGCCATTGTAACTACTGCATATTGCCCAGCTCTTATTATTTGTTCTCCTAATTCATCAAATTTTATTTTTTGGTCTTCAGAAAGTTTTGCTTTATCTAAATATTTTACAGGTTCTATCTTTCCTTCTTTAAACTCTATTTCTTTTTTTGTATTATTATATAATTCTGTTATTTGATGAAAATCTATGCTTTGTATTTGTTTTATCAATTTTTCTTGATTTTCTTTATTTAATTTATTTAATAATCTAATAATATGTTCTTGGTTATATTCTTTTAAAATTTCTATAGTTTCTTGTTTTTTATCCATTATTTTTCAGTCCTTTCCTATTACAAATAGTATTTATATATCATATGAAATTCAATAGACCCATTCTATCATATTTTAAAGAATTTAGCAAGCTTTTTTATTTTGCCTGTCATATTCTTGAAAATTTGCCCATATATATTAATAAAAGTTTGTCTTAACTACGAAAAAAACAAGGAGGTATTATAGATGGAAAATGTAGGCTTATATCAAGATATAGCCAAGCGAACTGATGGTGACATTTATATTGGAGTTGTAGGACCTGTAAGAACTGGAAAATCTACTTTTATAAAAAAGTTTATGGATTTACTTGTAATTCCAAATATAGATAACGAGTACAAAAAAGAAAGGGCTAAAGATGAATTGCCACAAAGTGCTGGTGGTCGTACTATTATGACTACAGAGCCAAAGTTCGTTCCTAATGAGGCTGTAGAAATTACAATAGATAAAAATTTAAAATTAAAAACTCGCTTAGTTGATTGTGTTGGCTATTTAGTTGATAATGCAATCGGATATTTAGAAGATGATATGCCCAGAATGGTGAAAACACCTTGGTCTGAAGAAGAAATCCCTTTTGAAACTGCAGCTGAAATTGGTACTAAAAAGGTTATTGAAGAACATTCTACAATTGGAATTCTAATAACAACAGATGGTACTGTTACTGATATTGCTCGTGATGATTATATACGAGCTGAAGAACGTGTTGTTAGCGAACTTCGTGCTCTTAATAAACCATTTATCATTTTATTAAATTCTGCTAATCCATCTTCTCCTGAAGCCAGAGAATTAGCAATGCAATTGTCTGATAAATATAACACAAATGTTATGCCTATTAATTGCGAAGATTTGACTGCTGAAGATATAAATTCAATGTTTGCCAATTTACTTTACGAGTTTCCTGTTGAAGAAATTAAAATATCTTTCCCTAAATGGATAGATGGTTTAAACTTTGAACATCCTCTTAAAGCTAAATTATTCGAACAATTAAAAGATGCATTTACTGATATTTCAGCATTAAAAGATGTTTCTAATTGTGTTTCAAAAATTGAAACTACTGATATTATCTCAAAAACAGTTGTTGATAATATTATGCTTGGTACAGGTAAAGTTTGTATTTCTATACAACTACGCGAAGAACTATTCTACAATGTACTTTCTGAAATGACCAGTATGGAAATCACAAATGAAGGCGAGCTGTTCTCAATTATGAGTGATTTGGCTTGTACTAAGAAAAAATATGATAAAATTGCTTGCGCTCTTGATGAAGTTAAAACTAAAGGTTATGGTATTGTTACCCCTTCAATCGACGAACTGGTTTTAGAAGAACCTGAAATGGTTAAACAAGGTTCTCGCTTTGGAGTTAAACTTCGTGCAACAGCACCTTCAATCCACATGATTCGTGCTAATATTGAAACTGAAGTTTCTCCTATTGTTGGTTCTGAAAAGCAATCTGAAGAATTAGTTAATTATCTTCTTTCAGGATTCGAAAATGATCCTACAAGCATATGGGGTTCTAACATCTTTGGCAAGAGCTTAAACGAACTTGTTAATGAAGGTCTTCAGACAAAACTTGCCAAAATGCCTGAAGACGCTCAAATGAAGCTTCAAGAAACTCTTGAACGTATTGTTAATGAAGGTAGTGGAGGCCTAATTTGTATAATTTTATAAATCTATGTAAGGAGGCTTTTGCCTCCCTTTTTTATTACTCATGGCAGCAACAACAATGTTTTTTCTTTTTGTCATCTTTTTTACAGCATATTAGAGCAATTATACCAACTAGTAATAATACTGCTAAAATAACAACTAATGCAATTATTGCACCTACACCAAGTGTAGTTATTATAGCTGTTAATGCTGCAACTAATACTCCAACAAAAAATGCTAATGCTATTGCTATTATTGCCACTATTAAAAATAAACAAGAACAGTTATTTTTTCTGTCTTTATCTTTTTCTTTTTTATAATATACTTCTACATGTGGTTCCATAATTTAGCACCTCCAGTACTAATATATATTATGACAGATTTCGGCATTTTGTGAAAAAGGGACCGGGTCTTTTTTTGCGCAAAAAGGGACCTGGTCACTTTTTACGTTTTTCTCTTGTAAATTCTTAGCAAATGTAGTATAATTGCTATATTAGATTTAAGAAAGATGGGATAAAATGAAAATTTTAAGTATAGATACTGCTAGTGATTTATGTACTGTTGCAGTACTAGAAGATGAAAATTGTATAAAAGAAATTATTGTTGATGATGCAAGAAATCATTCAGAAAAGATTATGCCTGTTATTGAACAATCTTTATCTGAAGCAAATTTAACCTTAAAAGATATAAATTTGCTTGTATGTGATAAAGGTCCTGGGTCTTTTACAGGAATTCGTATTGGAGTAGGTACAGTTCTTGCATTTCAAGATACATTGGGTATTCCTTGTGTTGGCATTAGCTCACTTGAGGCTCTTGCTTATAATGTTAAAGAAAACGGTCTAATATGTTCTTTAATTGATGCCAAAAACAATAATGTTTATTTTGGATTGTTTAGACTTGAAAATAATGAATATAAACAATTAAGTGATTTGAATTTTAAAACTATAGATGAAACTATCCAAATATTAAAGTCTTACACCTCTCCTATTACATTTGTTGGTGATGGTGCTATAAGCTACAGAAACTTATTAGAATGTAATTGTAAAAATTACTTATTTGTTGATAAAAACAATTTAAGTAGTTATTCTCTTGGAATAGCTGGATTATCAAAATATAAAAAAGGAATTGAAACTTCCCTTATGCCTTTATACTTAAGAAAATCTCAAGCAGAAAGAGCTCTTGAAGAAAAAACTAAAAAGGAGTGATTTTTATGGAAATCTTTACAATGACTTTAGAAGATTTGGAACAAATGAAAGATACATTATATTCTGATTTTGATAATTTTTGGAGTTATAATGTTTTGAAACAAGAACTTGAAAATAAAAACACTACTTACATCGTTGCAAAGGAAGATGATGAAATCATTGGTTTTGCCGGACTTTCTACTTGTCTTGATGAGGCTACTCTTAATAATATTGTTGTTAAAAAGTCTCACCGTAATAGAGGTATTGGCGGAGAATTACTTGAAGCTTTAATTGAATTGTGTTCAGAACTTCATATAAAAACTTTTACATTAGAAGTTGATACTGAAAACGAACCAGCTATCCATTTATACGAAAAATTTGGATTTAAAAATTTAGGTATAAGAAAAAAATATTATAATAATACACGTGATGCGTTTATTATGACTAAATATGATATTTAATTTGTAAACCAAATAAAGCCCCCTACTTTAATAAAAAAGTTGGGGACTTTATTTTTATCGTCTCTTAGTACAACCTGGTACTATCCATACCACTAGTATGCCTACAATCAAAATTGCAGCAATTTCTATTCTTGTTTGCTTTTCTTTGGTCCATTTGCTTAATAATAGTTGCATTGATGATTTTAGCGTTTTCATCAAACAAATCTTCACCAAGATTTTCTACTGTAATTATTTCGGTTCCTTGACTTCCAACACGAATTTGTTTTACCAAAGTAGTCTCTTTACCAGAATATTGTACAGTAACTTCTAGATCAATTGTTGACAAAACCGGTGAATAGACTTTTACCTGTTGCTCACCCATCACCAAAGTAGCCCTCTCATTCGCTCCCTCAGGAATTGGAACAGCAGCTTGGCATCCCGCAAGAGAAAGCATTGTGTAAACCAATACACATATAAGTATCAGACTCCGAAATTTTTTCATAAAATTTTCTCCTTTGTTTTTACTAATAATACACTTGTTAGTTATATACTTGACCTTTTAGGTCGTTTCAATGTAAATTATAACATGTTTTTATTGTTTTGTCTACATAATCTATACAAATTTTTCTATTTTAATTATAGTCCTTCCACTTCTAGTCTGCCCAACAAGCTCTTTAATAAAAAATCTACCTTTACCTCTAATAGTAACCATATCTCCTGATTTGATTTGTTTAGTCTTTTTAGTCTCACATTCAAAATTCACAAAAACTCTTTCCATATTAATAATATCAAGAGCCTTATTTCGTGAACATCTAGCAAGTTCTGAAATCACATTGTCTAATCTCATTGAAGAAACAATAATTTCAAGTTCTTCTTTTTTGATTTCAACAGGACGTAAATCATCTATGTTTTGAACTGTAATTGTAGATTTAGAAAATCTAGTCAAACTACCTAGATTCTCTAATAAAAATTTAACAATATCTTTATCTACAATTATATCTGCACCATTATTATCAACTATGATATCTCCTATCTTTTTTCGTTCTATTCCTAATTTTATTACTGCCCCAAGATAATCTCTATGTGTGTATTTACCTTTTAAATCATCAGGTAATTCTATTCTAATTATTTGCACAATATTTGATAAATTTTTCTCTACTACTGTACCATTGAACTTCTCTGGATAAAATATAAAAATCTTTCTTTCTGCTTGTTCAAATCCACCATAAACCATGTAATTTTCTATTTTAATTTTATTTATGAATTTTTGTACAAGCTCAATTTGTGCTAAATCTAGAAAATCTGTATATTCAATTTTATTATTCTTTTCTACCATTTCTATTTTATCTAAAATTTGTGCCAATAAAATTTTGTTATCTTTTTCTCTATAATCATTTAAAATATCTCTATTCATAATACTCCCCTGTTAATTTGGGGACGGTCCTTTTTTTCGCGAAAAAATGGACCGTCCCCGATTTTTCACCCCAATAAAATTAATAATGCAAGTGTAGCCACTGGAACAGTTATATTATCCCAACCTTTTCCAGAAACAGCTTCTAACGCTGTAATTGCAAATCCAGCTAAAATTGCAACAACTGGCCAATGTGTTCCCATCCAGAATATAGGGCCATAATTAAATGCAAGATATGCTCCAATTAAAACTGTAGATATAACAAACATTGTAAGTGAACCAGCAAAAGATTTTTTAGTATCTCCTAATTTATATTTTTTGCTTTTTATTTTCTTACCTATTACAGCTGCTAAACCATCACCATATGCCATAACTAAAGTTGGAACAAGTCCTAATGCAGGTTCCTTAAATATTCCAAATGAAACAATAGCTAAAACTAATAATGCAACCGCATAATATACTGTACCTAAACCATCTTGTTCATCTCTTTCCATAACTTTTATTAAATTCTTTTTGTATGATAAATAATTTATTATAACAAATGTTATTGGAGCAAATATTGCAGACCATACATTTGTAAAAAAGTACATTGCTATAATCCACCAATTTCCTAGCATTATATGTATAAATTTTCTACTTGCTTCTTTACCTCTTTTTTCAAAAATTTTTGCTCCAATTATTACTAATCCTATATATAAATATGATATTATTATTCCTAACAAATTCATTTTTAATTCTCCTTATCTTTCTAGTTCTTCTTTTATTAATCCATTTTTTATACAATATGGTACAATTTCATTTTTTAAGGTATTTGATAATAAATTTCTATCATCATTTGCTCCAAACCACATAAAACTTTCTATTTCTTCTGAAATCGTTAATTCACCTTTTAGTTCACCATTATATTGAAATATATTCATATGTATTTTCTTTGTTGGATCACTTGTTGCAATTTCTTCAAAATCCATTACAAATTCAATTAGATTTTCATCAAATATTGCATTTTCTCCTAATTCTTCGTGACATTCTCTAATTGCCGCTTCTTTTGCAGTTTCACCTTTTTCAACTTTTCCACCTATCATTTGAAATGTAGGTTTAGAGCGAGGTTTGTCAATTAGGAGTTTTCCATTTCTGAAAAACATTGTTCCAACAACTTCTATTAAATTCTCCATCTATATCTCCTATCCCATATAATTTTTCAATTCAATTAACGCTTTTGCAGCAACAATATAATCTTTAACAAAGTTAAATAAATAATTTGACAATCTTGATGCTGGTCTATCCATATATAAATCTTTGGCTATACATATTCCTAAACCTTTATCAAATAATTTGTTAAGCCTTTTTCCAATTTGAATAAGATTTTCTTTTTTCATTTTTTCAAATATTTGCTCAGCTTCTAGATGTCTGTTCATAAGTTCTGTTATAAATTCTTCAAAAGTATATTCTCTATATTTATACATTTTGTACATTTCTGCAGCATATTCTAAACCATAGATTGTTTGTAAATTAAATTTTTCAAGCATTTTTGCAAATTCTTCAGGTTTAAAATAATACATATGACCTTGTAGTTTGTTAAAGCTTTTCATTGTGTCTAAATATCCCATTTTTATATTATTTATAATTTTTGAATGATTGAATTCAAATGAGCCACCTAAATCTTCAGATGGTGTTATAACTTTTATATATGAATCTCTTTTAGCAGATTTTCTATTAAATCCCATACCCGCCATATCAACAATTATTATATTTTTATAACCTTTTCGTATTAACATATTTGATGGTGTATTATCATATAATCCCCCATCAAAATATTCTTCTCCATCTATAACTTGTGGCTTAAAAATCGGAAAACAAGCACTAGCTAATAAATAATCTTCCATTTGCTCTTTTGGAATTTCATTTTTAAATTTTTGTAATGGTGTTTTATTTCTTACTGAATATGAAACTAATCCAAAATCAATATCAGAATTATATAATTTATCCATATCTATGTATTGTTTTATCATTTCTCTTAAAGGTGTATTATCAATTCCTTTTTGTTTTTTATAATTTGAAGCAACATTCAATATATTTGATAAGTCAAATATATTCTTATTTGCATTTACTCCTTCAAGTTTCATTATATTATCTATTTTTATTCTCTCATATAATTTTACAGTTGTATTAAAATCATCTTGTAAAAATAATGCTCCATTTAAAGCACCAATTGATGTTCCTGCTATCGCTTTTACATCAATCCCAAGTTCTTTTAATGCTTTCCATACGCCTACTTGAAATGCTCCTCTTGTTCCTCCACCTGATAAAACTAATCCATATTCTTTTTTATTCATATTTCATCACTCTTTCTGATGATATTATATATCGTGTACACATTTTTTTCAATATATCAATTTACTTTTTTTCTCATATTATAATATTGGTGATATTATGAATACAAAATCTTATAATAGAAATGCTGCCATTTCTTATGCAAAAAAGTGGGCTTTAGCAAGAAATCCTAAATATTATAATTTTGACCCTGTTGGCGGAGATTGCACTAGCTTTGTTTCTCAATGTTTATTTGCAGGTAGTCAAAAGATGAATTATGATTCTAAAAATCCTTGGTTTTACGTTAATGGATACAATAAATCTCCTTCTTGGAGTGGTGTTGAATACTTATATAAGTTTTTAATTAATAATAAAAGTTATGGACCTCGTGGTAAAGATGTTTCTCAAAATGAAATTGAAGCTGGTGATATTGCACAATTATCTTTTTCTGGAAATAAATTTGAACATAGTTTATTTATTCTTGACCCTACCACTCTTTCTGTTGCTGCACATACTTATGATGTTTTAGGCAAAAAAATTAGTGAATATAATTTTGCTAAAGTTAGATTTGTTCATATTGTAGATGTTGGGATATAAAAAAATTTACCACGGGGACGGAGATAGTGGTAAATTTAAAATTCGTTTGTTACCATTATCTCCGTCCCTGTGGTAAAAGTTTCTCCCTTTATTCCTATTTTACATATTCATTTAAAGGTTTAACTTTATAGTTAAGTTCACCAATTGCACAAGTTGGAACATATCCAGGTTTTGACTTTATAACATCTGGGATTCTGTTTACAATAGATGCACAAGTAAGTTCAACAGTTGCTGGTCTTGCAACAACTATAGTTGTATCTGGCTCTCCATAAACAGTCCATTCATTTTTATCATAATCTTCTTTTGAATACACTTTTCCTATACATTCACTTTCAATTATAATTCCTTCTTCTGTTTCTGTTGTAACAACTGCACTCATTCCTGTTGCATCTCCTGCTTTAACAGTCATATTTAATGTCGAAGAAAATATATCTTCTTTATAAGTTTGAGGAACACATCTTTGAGTTTGAGATTTTACTGTTAATCCTAATTTCGCACATAGCCACCCATTCACATTCCACATATATGAAGGTAAATATTCACCATTGTTAATAAGTTTTTGTCTTTCTTCATCACTTATTCTATCAACAGATGCAACTTCTTTATCAAAATCATCTAATGTAAGTCCAGCTCCATGAGCTTTTGCTAAAGCAATTCCATAATCTTCTACATTATAACTTGAACTCCCTTTAATTTTTGTAATTTTTTGTGTTGAGCCTGCTATTGAAGATATTAATTGTCCCCAGTAAATATCTTGATATCCGCTTCCTGTAATAGTACAATTATTTTGTTTTGCTAATGCATCAATTTTATTTGTAACTGTTGGATTTGAATTTGCTGGATAAAATGCTTCTTCACATGTTGTAATTGCATTTATACCAAGTTCTGCGCATAATGTTAATGCATCTTCAACATCACTAATTAAGCTCATTGTTGTAACTATTGCAACATCTGGTTTTGTATTTTCTAACATTTGTCTTGCATTTTCTGCACTTGTAACTGTTACCCCTTTATTTTCAGTTCCTAAAATTTCTCCAATATCTTTTCCTATTACATCTGGATTAACATCAATAGCCCCAACAATTTCTCCACCTTTTTCATATACATATCTCATTGTGTATACACTCATTTTGCCAACTCCATATTGAACAACTTTTACTTTTCTTTCCATTTTGAAAGCCCTTCCTTTCTTTGCCAATTTGGCATATTTTTAATATTATACACATTTCTAAATATTTTATTCGAATAACAACATAATTTGGGACCTGGTCCCTTTTTATTTATACAAATTCTTCCCAAACCAAATTAGCTAAATCAATTCCCTTATTAGTTAGTTTTATATTATCGTCATCTATGCTAATCAAATTTTGTTCAGTCAATTTATTTAATTCTTTTCTAAACAAATAAATTGGATTATCTACAAATTTTTCTTTAAATTTGCTTATTTGTACACCTTCAATTTGGCGTAGACCTAAAATCATATATTCTTTTTTAATATCATCTTCTTTTTGAATTTCATGAATAATTCGATTTCTTTCAAAATTTGCTTTCTGTATGTTTCTAATGTATTCTCCCAAATTCTCTGTATTTGAATATCTTGTAATATCTCTATATGAATGTGCAGCTGCACCGATTCCTATATATTCTTTTTGTTTCCAACAATTCATATTGTGTTTTGATTCATAACCTTTTTTAGCAAAATTTGATATTTCATAATGAATATATCCATTTAATTCTAAAGTATTTTTTACATACCAATACATATTTCTTTCTATATCTTCTTCAGGTAGTTGTAATTCCCCATTTTCAATTTTATTTGCTATTGGAGTTCCTTCTTCTACTATTAATGAATATACTGAAATATGCTCCGGTTGTAGTTCCATAACCTTTTCTAATGTTTCTTTCAAATCACTTATTCTTTGATTTGGAAGGCCTAACATTAAATCCACATTTATGTTTGTGAATCCCACTTTTCTTGCCATTTTATATGTTTCTAAAAATTGTTCAAAATTGTGGATTCTTCCGATTTGTTTTAATAACTCATCTTTTGCACTTTGTAAACCTATACTTAATCTATTTATTCCTGCTTGTTTATAATCTGTTAACTTTTCAATTGTAACAGTTCCTGGATTTACTTCTATTGTTATTTCTGCATTTTTACTAACACTTTTATTATTAATTTCTTCTAGTATTTCTTTTATGTACCTACTATCTACATATGATGGTGTTCCACCACCAATATAAATAGTTGTTATTTCAGATTTTATTTTTTGCCAAGCTATTTCTTTTTTGACTGCTTGAATATATTCTTCAATTTTCGAATCTTTATTACAATATGATATAAAATCACAATAATGACATTTTCTTTTACAAAAAGGGATATGCACATATATTCCTATTTCTTTATTTTCCATTAGCTATCTCCATTATTTTTTTCAGTCTATAATTTACTCCTGATTTTCCTACAGGTTTTCTTAGCATTTTTCCTAATTCTATTAAACTTGCATTTGGGTTTTCTACTCTTAATTCTGCAATTTCCTTTAATGCATCATCTAATTTTTCAAAATTTCCACTGTCTTTTAATTTTGTTATTGCTTCTATTTGTTCTATTGATGCATTTATTGTTTTATTTAGATTTGCTGTTTCGCAATTTACAATTCTATTTATTTTATTGTTCATTTCTCTTTGAACTCTTATTTCTTCAAATCTTAAAACTGATTTATTTGCACCAAGTAATGCTAAGAATTTTGATATTTCTTCACCATCTTTTAAATATATAGCATATTGATTGTTTTTTTCTATTATATTACTTTTTATATCAAATAGTTTTAGATATTCGACAACTTTTTCAGCATCAGACTTTTGAGCGATTCCTACTTCTAAATGATATTTTCTTTCAGGGTTATTTATAGAACCTGCTCCTAAATAAGTTCCTTTTATAATCCATCTTATTTGCTCTGTGTTTAATTCTTGGCTATATTGTAATTCGTTTAAATCTTTAGTCTTGGATGTTATTATAAATAATTTTCCTTGTATCGATATATCGTAATTATTTATTCCCATATTACTTAAGAGTCTTGAAAATCTATTTATATTATATTCATTTTCTGTGCTGAATTTTGTTTTACTTTTTTCTTTTGATACATTACTACTAATTAAATATCCTAATAGTTCATATTTTACAGCTTCTTTATTTGAAAGGTTTTCTGTTTTGCTAAGTTCTTCTTTTAATTCTGTTGAAAATGACATATTTCCTCCTTTTAATTAACTTGGGTAACTATAATCCTGTCGTTTCCCCCCAAGTCTTTTTTGCTATAAGTCTTTGAATAATTTTCTTGTTGATTTATAATTTCTATTACATCATCTTTTTGATCATAACCTATTTCGAAACATAAATAACTTTCGAATTTCAAATAATCTATTGCTTGTTTTGTAATTTTTCTATAAAAGTCAAGTCCATCTATTCCGCCATTTAATGCTAATTCAGGTTCTTTTTTTACATCTTCACTTAAATAATTAATATCATCTCTTTTTATATATGGTGGATTTGATACAATTATATCAAATTTAGTTTTATTTAATTTTTCAAATAAATTTGATTTTGTAAATTTCACTTTTACCCCTAAATTTTTTGCATTTTTCTTTGCTATTTCTAATGCTTTTGAACTTATGTCTATTGCATGGACTTCGGCCTCTGGAACATTTTTTGCAATTGATATTGCTATAGCTCCACTTCCTGTGCATAGATCTAATATTTTTGGTTTTTGCATTGTTTTTGCAATTTTTATTACTTCTTCAACTAATATTTCTGTATCAGGTCTTGGTATTAATACATTTTCATCAACATAAAAATCCATTTTCATGAATTCTTGGGAATGTGTAATATGTTGTAATGGTACTCCATTTGCTAATTTCTCAATATTTACAAAATATTCCCATTGTTCTTTTTTTTCAATTTCTTTATTATCATATACTATTAAATATTGTCTTGGCTTTTTTAATATGTATTGCAATAATAATCTAGCTTTTAGTTTAGGACTTTCTATATTGCTTCCTTTTAAGATTATCATTCCTTTTGTTAGTGTTTCTTTTATTGTCATATATTAACACCGCCTTTCTTTATTACTATATACTATTTTTACAAATATTTCAATACAAAACAATAAAAAGAACAACCTAAACTAGTTGTTCTTTTACTCTTTTTCTTTTACTTTCAACTACTAATGGTGGTAATAATGGACTATATTCTTCACCATTAAATACATCAACTTCTACTGTTCTTGTAAGTAAATCTGTATATGTATATGACGCTGTACGGTCATTTTCTTCATATTTTACTACAAAGAGATTAGAATATGCTTTTTCTATTGTACCTTCTTTCGCAAATTCTTTGCTTCTTCCTAATGAACCTTTAACCATTATCTTTTGTCCAATCATGTCATTAATGTCTGTTTTTAAGTTTGAAATATCATGTCGACAAATCATTAAATCACCTACTTTGCTTAAGATGTCCTTACTATATCATCAGTAGGTGATTTTGTCAAAGGATGTGTTTTTTTGTCGTTTCTTTGTAATTAGCTTATTTCAATGCTTTCCAGTTCTATTTTCACAAATATTACTTTTATATTACAATTGTGTTACAAAAATATTACATTTCTTTTTCCCCTTGCTCCAAGGCCATTTACACCTTTTTTTCCATCTCTTAACTCATTTACAAAATCATCTATTGTTATATATTTATTTTTGTCTGCCATAGCTACACTTTTAGCAACTATTAAGGGATCCAGAAAATCTATTAATATTCTAGCCGGCGAAGATGCAAAATTTGCACCAGCATCCATCAAGGCCTCAAAATAACTTTGGCATGCTCCTGCAAAAATCACTAGATTTTTATCATGTGTTTCATCATATTTTCTTGCTTCTTTCACTGTGTGAATAAAGTGTCTAGAATTTCTATAATTATATATATCTTTATATCCTGCACCATGTTTTATCATTCCGGTCATGTCCGTGTTATAACAAGTATATCTGGATTACATATCTGTAATAATCTATATACAACTTTTGGTTGCCTATACTCTGGAACATTTTTCACTATAGCATTTAATCCCATTTTTTTATAATACATTATTGATTTTTCGCTATATTTTTTATCTCCATCTAGATGTAATATTCTCCCTGTATATATCACTTCTTTTCTTCTGTTTTCTTTATATATTGTTTCTTTTTGGATTTTTTGTATTATTCTCTCTTCTAATTCTCTTTCACGTCTTTTCTGTTCCTCTTTTGTAAGAATTTTCAAGTCATCTATAGGCGCATCTGCTTCTACTCTTACATCAATTCCCTTTAATATTGCTATTTCTTTTTTATTTGCTAGTTTTATTATTCTTTTTACTGAAAATATTATGTCATGACCATATGAATGTCTACTTACAATATCCCCTTTTTTTATTTCTCGCATTATATCACCTCTTTATAAATTAGGCTAATATAATATATGTTTTTTCAAGTTTTTTTGTCACATAATGTTTACTTATGCTATTTTCCGTGGTATAATATTTACAGAAATTTGAAAAAGGAGGCTCATTATGAAAAAAGGTTTAGCTGAAAGTAAAGTATTGATATTATACTTATTAAACAAATTACAAGACGGCATAAAAAGTGACAATTTATACAAAATTGTTTCATCTGCTAATAATATGAATTATTTTTATTTTCAAGAATTATTAACAGATTTGATAGAATCTAATTTCGTTGGTTCCTTTACAAAAGATGAAGACACTATTGTTAAAATTACTTCAGATGGTCAAAATGCATTATCTCTTACAAAATCGCTTTTACCAGGTATTTTAAAATTAAAAGCTGATACTGTTTTTAAAGAAGAACTTGCAAATATTGCTGAGCAATCTTCTATAATTACAGAGTACATCCCAAAGGATGAAAAAAACTATACAGTCAAATGTAAAATTGTTGAAAAAAATGAGACAATTTTTGAAGTTGCAACATTTGCAGGCTCAAGAGATAGAGCAAAACAAATTTCTGACAATTGGAAAAATAACGCAAATGATTTATATCCTAAAATTATAGATTTACTTTTAAATGGAGATAATAATGAATAAAAGCGATATTAAAAATTTTGTACAAATTTTAAAAGATACTTATCCAGACGCTACATGTAGTCTGGATTTTCAAACACCATTTCAAATGGTTGTGGCAGTAATGCTATCTGCTCAATGTACTGATGAAAGAGTTAATAAAACAACTCCTTCTTTATTTGCAAGATGCAAAACAATTCAAGATTTTGCAGATATAGATTTAACTGAACTTGAATCTATAATTCACCCTTGTGGATTTTATAAAAATAAAGCCAAAAATATAAAATTATGTGCAAAACAAGTTTTAGAAAATTTTAATGGTGAAGTTCCTCAAACTATGGATGAACTTTTAACATTAGCTGGTGTTGGTAGAAAAAGTGCAAATGTTATTTTACTTGAAGCATTTGGTATTGCAAACGGTATTGCTGTAGACACTCATGCAAAAAGAATTTCGAATAGACTTGGTCTTTCTTCCCAGAACGACCCTGAAAAGATTGAACAAGATTTATTAAAAATATTTCCTAAAGAACACTTAAAAGATATTAATCATCTTTTTGTTTGGCATGGTCGCAAAACTTGTGACTCTAGGAAACCACGTTGTGAAGAATGTTCAGTAAGGAATTATTGTAAATATATAAAAAGGGACCGGGTCTTAAATTGTGTAATTTGGGACCGGGTCTTTTTTTGCGCAAAAAGGGACCTGGTCCCTTATTTAGTTATAATTCATCAATAACTTTAGCAAGATATTTCATACTATTTAAGCACTGTTCCAGTGTATTTCCAGTTGCTCCAACTTCAATAATACACGCTGCACTCCCCAAATGTTGATTATATCTTGAATTTCTAACTATCATTGGTTTAAATAGTCCAGGATACATTTCATTTGCTTTTTGTTGTAATTCTATTGCAAACTTCAAATTAGATTGCCAGTTTGGATGATATAGTCCTCCTCCATTTGTTCCTATTACAAACATAAGTTGTGCAGCTACATCTTCTCCTATTTTTACACTTGGATCATAATTACTTTTGCTTCCAATTGCATCTCTATGTAAATCTATTATTATATCACTTGAATTTGTTTTTAAAACATTTTCAACAGTAGTAGAAGACCTAGTATATGACCCTGAATATGCAGGATAATCGTGATATGTTTTATCATGTGTTACATTAAATCCAAAACCTAATAAGTAATTGCATAATTCAGATCCTACTCTTGCAACCGAATAATTTAAATCAGTGGTTCTAAAATTTCCAGTCTGTTGGTATGGAAATTGTTCACTTGGTGTATAGCTTTCACATGTATGTGTATGAAAAATTAAAATATTTTCTTTATTTATGTTTAGGGTTGTATCTAAAATCGAATTATTTATCTCAAATGAAGTTTCATTTTTTATTTTTACTCCATTTATTTCTATATTATAACTTTCTGCTATTGAATTTTGTGTAACTATTTCTGTTAATACACCTGTAGATACTTCTAATGATATTTCATCATATTCCTCTGGTGTGTTTTGTATGTTGTTTTCTATAACTTGATTTTCTTCTGTTAAATCCTCTTCATCTTGTCTTATCTCTTGTACTTTAGCTAATTCTATACTTAGAATCTTTCCTACAAATGTTTCTTCTTCATCGTCTTCTCCATCTTCTTTTATAACATTATTAGATTTATAATATGCTGTTTCTATTGCAGGTATTTCATAGTTTAAACATTTTACTAGTTCATGGGATATATTAATTTGTAAAATTTCACTTTTTTTAAATGTATTTATTAATTTTGTTGCCCAAAATACAATTACCATTATTGATATAAATACTGATATTCGTATTAACGATTTCTTTGCATTTATTACTGTAACATTAAACATATTTTTCTCCTTGTCTTAATGTTCCTATATATATTATATGTTTAATGTTTGTAATTTAGAACCAATAAAGGAAGCATATGCATAAAGCATCTGCTTCCTCTGTCAATTATTTTTTTTCATGAAGTCCAGGATTCCGTCCAGTAAGTCATCTGTCTTTACTTCCAAGGCATTTGCAATCTTAACCAAATCACAAAAATTCATGAGCTTAGCTCCAGTTTCATATTGATTATACCGTTCCATTGAAATATGTGCTAATTCAGCAACTCGCTCTTTTGTTAAAATTGACTGATTCTGAATCCTTCTCAAATTGCACTTAATAATCAGTGCAACTTCTTGATTTGTTAATGCTTTCAATTGAAAGCACCTCCTTCTACTAGTTATATACTAATATTATAACATTTTTTACATTTTTTGTCAATTTACTTTAAAAGGTTTGTTGATGAAAAAAGTGACCTAGTCACTTTTTTACAATAATCTTGGTTTCAATTCCAAATAAATTGGTTTTTCTTCTCTAATCATAGTACTTTTGCCATGTCCGGGATATACGATAGTCTCATCTGGTAATATCATTAACTTTTTTGTAATAGAATTAATAATATCTTCAAAATCACCTGTAGGAACATCTGTCCTTCCCCATGTACCTCTAAATAGTGTATCTCCTGAAAACAGCAATTTTTCTTCTTCACAATATAGGCATGAGCCTCCTGAAGTGTGCCCTGGGGTATGTATAACCTTAAATTGCAAATCTCCTAAATGCAACAAATCATTATCATCAACTCTAGCATCAGTTTCAATAATTATTTCCTGTGAACAAGTATAATATGATAAGTTTTTGTTAACATCAAGTAAATTTCCAGCATCACTTCTCTCTGTTACAATTTGACCTCCATATCTTTGTTTTAGCTCTTGTACTCCACCTATATGATCTCCGTGACAATGTGTTAAATAAATATATTTTACTTTTGCTTGCAAAATGTCAAGCATTTCTGTTATTTTATCAACATCTCCTGCAGGGTCAATTACCATTGTTTCCTTTGATTTTTCATCTTGAACAATATAGCAGTTTGTTTCATCTCCTAACCAAGCTTTAATCTTTAGTTCTTTTAGAATCATCTTATATTTCCTTTCATTATGAATTATTTTTTTCTGTTTACTTCATAAACACTATCAACTTTGCGTAATTCCTTAATAATTTTATTTAAGCTATCTAAACTATCAACTTCAAGCGCAACTTCTGTTACAGCAATTCTTTCTTTAGTTGCTCTAGCATTAACTCCTAAAATTTTTGCTTTTGAATCATTAATTTTTTGAACTATATCTGCAAGTAAACCATTCCTATCATTTGCAAAAACTTCAATTTCTACAGTATATGATACCTTTTCCTGATTGTACCATTCTACGTCAATAATTCTATTCTCTTCTTTGAATAGTTCGTGAATATTTACACAATCTTTTCTATGAACAGATACCCCTCTACCTTTTGTGATATATCCTATAATTTCATCTCCTGGAAGAGGATTACAACATCTCGAAAGTTTTACTAAACAGTTTTCTATTCCTTTTACTACAATTCCTGAACTTGATGGTTTGATATTGTGATGTTTTACCTCAGATAATTCTTCTATTTTTTGCTCTATTGGTTCTTCTTTATGTTCTTTTCTATATTCAATTAGCATTCTTGCAATAACTTTAGTTGCTGTCATTGCTCCGAACCCAACAGCAGCATACATTTCCTCTAGATTTTTGTATTTGTATCTATCTAGCATTGGATTGATATATTCTAATTTGAATAATTCTGCATAAGGAATTCCTATTCTTTTTAGCTCCCTTTCTATTGCATCTTTTCCTTTTTCTATATTTTCAGCTTTCTTTTCTTTTTTGAACCATTGTTGAATTCGGTTTTTAGCTTGTGAACTTTTTACAAATTTTAACCAATCCATACTTGGACCTTTTGAATTCTCTGATGTTATTATTTCTATAATGTCTCCACTTTTAACTGGTGTTATTATTGGTACCATTTTACTATTGATTTTTGCACCTGTCATATGATTTCCAATTTCAGCATGTATGCTATATGCAAAATCTATTGGTGTTGCACCTCTTGGTAACACTTTTATTGCACCTTTTGGTGTAAATACATATACTTCATCTTCAAATAATTCTGTTTTTAAAGTTTCCAAAAATTGTTGCGGATCCTGCATTTCTTGTTGCCATTCTAATGTTTCTCTTAACCATGCAAGTTTATCTTCTTGGACTTGTACTACTTTTTGACCTCTTCTACTTCCATAGTTTGCTTCTTTATATGCCCAGTGTGCAGCAATACCATATTCTGCAATTCTATGCATGTCCCATGTACGCACTTGTACTTCAAATGGTGTACCTTTTTCTCCTAACAATGTAGTGTGAATTGATTGATACATATTTGGTTTTGGCACAGCAATATAATCTTTGAATCTTCCAGGCATTGGGTTATACATTTCATGAACTACACCTAAAACTGCATAACAATCTTTTACTGAATTTACTATTATTCTTAATGCAAACAAATCATATATTTGGTCAAGCGTTTTGTTGTCTCTTTGCATTTTTCTATATATACTATATAAATGCTTTGCTCTTCCTGTTACTTCTGCTTCAATATGTTGTCTTTTAAGTTGAAATCTTATATCACTCATTATTTTTTCAATGAATTTTAATCTTTCTTCTCTTTTTTGTTCAATTCCTTTTATTAATTCATCATGTTCTTCTGGATATAAATATTTAAAACCTAAATCTTCTAATTCCCATTTCATTGCATATAAACCGAGTCTATTTGCAAGCGGCGCATATAATTGCATTGTTTCTTCTGCTATTGCTATTTGTCTATCTCTTGTTAAATGTTGTAATGTCCTCATATTGTGTAATCTATCTGCCAGTTTGATAATTATTACTCTTATGTCTTTGCCCATAGCTAAGAACATTTTTCTGTAATTTTCTACTTGATTTTCTTCTATTGATGCATGTTGTATTTGTTTTAGTTTTGTTACACCATCTACCATGTCTGCAATTTCTAATCCAAATTCTTTTTTTATATCATCATAAGTTGCTTCAGTATCTTCAACAACATCATGTAATAAAGCCGCACATATTGTTTGCTCATCTAATCCCAATTCAGCTATTGTATATGCAACATTAGTTGGATGTATAATATATGGTTCTCCAGATTTTCTTAATTGGTTGCCATGTTTTAATAAAGCATAATTATATGCTCTTTGTATTAATTTTGTATCAGGCCATCTTTTAGTTCTTCTTACTTTTTCTAGTATGTCTCTAATTGTCTTATTATTAGCCATATTTACTCCTCCTTTTGAAAAAAGGGACCTGGTCCCAATTTACGCAAAAAGAGACCCGGTCTCTTTTTGCGTTTTATAGTGACTTCATTATATCTTTAATATTTATTTGAATATTTTCTACTCCGTTGAAAGAATTTATTTCAAGATTTCCAACAACATCTACTTTGTCTCCAATTCTGTAGTCATTTGAAAGTTCTCCCAAGTTAAATCCTATTGCATTAACTATGTTTTTGTTATCTTTTAATGTTAATTTTAAATGTTTGCCTTCTGAAAGTGCTCTTATTGAGTCTATTTTTAAATTTTTAAATGCAAATAAAGGTGTTTTATTGTCTTCACCAAATGGTTCTAGTTCTTTTAAACTATCTACCATATCTTTGTTTATTTCATCTAAACTTATTTGGGCATCAATTTTCAATATAGGAACTATTTCTTCTATATGTTTTTCTCTTGCAATTTGTTCCAATTTTTGCTTAAATTCTTCAAATTTAACTTTTTTTACATTAATTCCAACAGCCATTGAATGTCCACCAAATTTTTCTATAGTATCATTACATTCTGTTAAAGCCTCATATAAATCAAATCCTGGAATACTTCTTCCTGAACCTTTTCCGTGGTCATCTTCTTCACATAGTAATATACTTGGTTTGAAATATATTTCTGTAATTTTTGATGATACAATTCCAATTACCCCATGATGCCAGTTTTTCCCCATTACAACTATTGTGTCATTATTTGCAAGTCCATCTCTTTCTATTTGCATTATTGCATCTGCATATATGTTTCTTTCGGTTTCTTGTCTTATTCTGTTATATTCATTCAGTTTTTGTGTAAGTTCATTTACTTCATTTATTTCTTTTGATAAAAATAGTTTTAATGCTTCTTCTTGATGCCCCATTCTTCCACATGCATTTATTCTTGGTGCCACTCCAAATGATATTGTACTTGAATCTATTTTATTATATCCAGATGCTTGTAAAATTGCTTTTAATCCTAAGTTTCTAGTTTGTTCTACTAGTTTTAATCCTAATTTTACAATGACTCTATTTTCATCTACTAATGGTACTATGTCTGATATTGTTCCTATACAAACTATATCTAGATATTTTAGATATTCTTTCTCATCTAGTTTTAGCTCTATTGCAATTGCTTGTATTAATTTAAATACAACACCTACTCCTGCTAAATTTCTAAATGGATATTTGTTGTCTTTTCTTTTTGCATCTACTACCGCAATTGCTTCTGGCAACTCATTTCCTGGTTCATGATGGTCTGTTATTATTGTTTCTATTCCTAATTCATTTGCATATTTTATTTCTTCTATTGCTGATATACCACAATCTACGGTTATCATTAATGTATATCCTTGTTTTGCTATTCCTTCTACCGCCGTTTTATTTAACCCATATCCTTCTTCTAATCTATTTGGAATATATTCTGCAACTTCTAATCCTCTTTCTTCTAAAAAGCTTTTTAATACTGTTACACTTGTTATTCCATCTACATCATAATCTCCATAGATTATAGTTTTTTCTTTATTTTCTATGGCTTTCACTATTCTTTTTACTGCCACTTCCATATCTGGCATTTCATATGGATTGTAAAAATCACTTCTTTTTGGTTTTAAAAATTTTTCTATTTGTTTTTCTTCTATTATTCCTCTATTTACTAATATTGTTGCTAATAATTTGTTTATATTATGTTTTTTTTCTAATTCTTCTACTTTTTCATTTTCTACTTGATATATTTGCCATTTTTTTGTCATTTTATTTTCCTTTCTTTATAGTAATTTTCCTGCATTTATTTTACTATTATAAACAAAAAATAGCAAGTTATTTCTTGCTATTTTAATAATTCTTTTGATGTGTAAAATTGTCATCATCATATAAAATTCCTAGGTGTATGTTTTTGATTACATTTCTATTTCTAATTATTATGTTTTCTGGTAATTGGTCTATGTCAAACCATTCCAAATTGTCACATTTTTCTTTTTCTTTTATTTCTGGTGTTCCATTATATTTTTGTGTTTCAAAAAATACGTTTATATAATCTTGTTGATATGGATGAATAAGAGGAACCATTTTTAAATCATTTTCATTTATTTCTATTCCTATTTCTTCTTTTGCCTCTCTTACTATTGCCATAGCCATTGACTCGCCTTTTTCTAAATGTCCACTACATGCCATATCATATTGTCCATCCATATAGCCTGTATTACATCTTTCTTGCAATAAGATTTGCTTTCTCTTTATTAGTATTCTTATTTTATCATAAACAATAGGAATTAACAATTATGAAAAATAATTTTTTAGATTCTTTTACTGGTATATAAAAAATAAAAAGTGGTTGCAATGAACCACTTATAAAGTCTTCTATATTGCAGGTACTAATATCAAAGATATTGCACTGCCGAGTTATAACTTTATTATAATATATAATATGCCATTTGTCAAATACTATTCAAATTATTTCAAGAAAAGCTCTTTAATTTTGGAATCAATTAAATCTAAAGTATTATCTGAAACTCTCAAATTAGAAAGAATATCCGTGTTTGTCTTAGGGTCGTATATTCTTTGCTTACTAATGGTCCTAATTTGAGACACTAGCGCAACACTTCCTTTTTTCATTTTTTCAATTTCTTTTTCTACTTTTTTTATATATTTAAAGTCAATATTAAATTGTTCTACTTTTTCAGCAGGCAATCTCCATATATCTTCATATTCTTGTGACAATTTTTTAGACATATTATCACATATTTTCTTTAAATTTAGATAAATTTCATTTCCTAAGTTAATTGTAGAACTATTATATTTTTTATTTTCTTTTATTGATGTTAATGGAATTACAGTTAAAGTTCCAGATGATAGTGCATTACTTTTATCTAGAGCAATACAATAATGCAACCCACCTTCTTCGTTTCCTACATTAAATCCCAAATTTGCCTTTATTATGCTTCCACGTTTATATTTCTTCAAAAACTTAGGATTAAAGTTTTCTTCATCTAAATTATACTTTGTAAAGTCTTCAAACCAATAAGAAAGTAGATTAGCTTTTTTTAAGTTATTATTTTCTATATGATATGTTAATAATGAATCTAGCTGATTCAATGCTATTTGTTTATGAGCAATAGTCTTTTGCTTTTCCTCCAATAACAACACTCTCCTTTTGTTCTTAAATTGTGCAACCAGTTGTTGCACAATTATAAATTTTAAAAAAATTGAACTATCAAAAAATAACTTGACAGTTCAATTTTTCTTTAGTATTATTCTTCTATATCTTCCTCATCATCTTCTGGAAGTTCTTCACCTAAACTTTGTTCAAAAGCTTTAGCGAAATTATCTCTAACTTTTTTATCAACTTCTTTAAGAAGTCCGCTATCCACTAGATATCTCTTAGCATTTTCTCTACCTTGTCCAATTCTTTCTCCATTATAGCTAAACCAAGAGCCACTCTTTTGAACAATATCCAAGTTGACAGCCATATCAAATATAGTTCCATCTTTAGAGATTCCTTGTCCATACATTACATCAAATTCAGCCTCTCTAAATGGTGGTGCAACTTTATTTTTAATAACCTTTACTCTTACTCTATTTCCTGTTACTTCTCCATCTTGTTTAATGTTTTCAATTTTTCTAATATCCATTCTTACAGATGCATAGAATTTTAATGCCCTACCACCTGTTGTTGTTTCAGGATTTCCAAACATTACTCCAATTTTTTCTCTTAATTGGTTTATAAATATTAATACTGTTTTTGATTTATTTATTGCTCCAGCAAGTTTTCTTAATGCTTGTGACATCAATCTTGCTTGAAGTCCCATATGAGAATCTCCCATATCTCCATCAATTTCAGCTTTTGGAACTAATGCTGCAACAGAGTCTACTACTATAACATCTAGTGCACCACTTCTTACTAATGCTTCTGTTATTTCTAATGCTTGTTCCCCAGTATCTGGTTGAGATACTATTAAATTATCTATGTCTACACCTAATTTTTTAGCATATACAGGATCTAAAGCATGTTCTGCATCTATAAATGCTGCTTCTCCTCCCATTTTTTGTGCTTCTGCAATTACATGTAATGCTAATGTTGTTTTACCAGATGATTCTGGCCCAAATATTTCTATAATTCTTCCTCTTGGTACTCCACCAATCCCTAATGCTATATCTAAACTTAAAGCTCCTGTAGGTATTGCTTCAACCTCCATTGCTTTAAATTCTCCTAATTTCATTACTGATCCTTTTCCAAATTGTTTTTCTATTTGGCTCATTGCCACTTCTAGTGCTTTTCTTTTTTCTAAGTTTTCTTCCATGATTTTTCCTCCTAATTTATATGAACTCTTGTTCGTTATCTTTACTATATATCTATTTTTATCTTTTGTCAAGCAAAATTTTAAAAAATTTTATTATTTTTAATTTTTGTACCAATTATTAATATCAATAAAAATATTATACCAATTTGCAGGAATACTACCTATTAAAGACCAACTACTTGCAACATTATAATAACTGCTATATAGCCCTATATAAGGATTTTGCTCATTATATATTTCACGAATTCTATTATATTTTTCTTGTAGCAATTCTTCTTTAGTTATATTGTTAACTTCATTCATTAAATTGTTTAATTCATCGTTACTAAAATTAGCATAATTAGAACTTCCAAAATAAGTTTCTAAATTTGGACTTAATGATAATGTTGTTCCCATTATTATAGAGTCATAATTTTTGTTTTGTAAATAATATTTATATTGGTTATCATTTGCTTTAATTATTAAAACATTAATTCCTATAGCTTCAAGGTCAGCTTTAATCATTTCAGCTACACTTACTCTGGTTTGATTTGTAGCTTGTACTACAATTTTAAAGCTAAGTATTTTTGTTGAATAATTTATTGTCTTTTGCCATCGATTATATTTGAATTGCCATCCGTTTTGTTCTAAAATTTGTTTTGCCAACTCAGGATTATATGAATAATCTCCAGAATCTCCTTTTAACCAATTCCCATAATCTAATGGGTAATTTGTCACTTTATATTTATTATTATATAAAGATGCTATAATATTTTCTTTATTAATTGCATGTGTTAATGCTTTTCTAACTTCTACCTCTGATAATACTGTATTTTGCGTGTTTAATGCTAAAAAATCGAATTCTCTTCCAGAAATTTCTTGTTTATTATATCCTATTGTTCCAATATAATCTTCTACTCGTATATTTGTTGTTGTTATAATATCTATTTTTCCCAATTTAAAAGCGTTATATAATTCTCCTAAATTTGCATATTTTGTTATTGTAATTTTTTCAAGTGTTAATTTATCTTTTGAATAATATTCATTTTTATTTAATATTATTGCATTACTAATATTCTGAACAATTTTATATTTTCCAGTTCCAATTGGCATCTTGTTTTTATCTGTAGTACTGAAATCTTGTCCTTCATAATAAGTTCTACTCATTATAGGAAATATTAAATTATATTCAAAAAAAGGTATTTCACGGTCTAGCGTTATTTGTAAAGTATCTTGATCCACTTTATCTACACTTGTTATATTTTGAACATTACTTGTATAAATTGATAATACATTTTTTAACGTTTGTATCGTAAATATTACATCTTCTACTAATAACTGAGTTCCATCTGACCATTTTATATCATCTCTTATTTTAACTAAATACGTAGTTTCACTTGTCTTAGCCCAGTCTTTAGCTAAGCACTTTTGAAGTTTATATTGTTCGTCTAATTCCAGTAATGGTTCAAAAATCATTCTCGAAATTTCTTGAATGTGCTTATTTTTACTTAATATTGGATTTATTGTATCAAATTCAGCTACACCTAATGTAATTTCTTTAACTATTTCATCTTCTACTTGAGTTGTTGCAGGTTCTTCAGTTTTGATTTCTTCTTCTTTATTTTCTTTATAAATTACTGCCCCTATAATTACAATTATAAATATTATAAATATGTATTTTATAAAATTAGTTTTCAAACGCTTCACCTCGTGTTGTTATAATATAACATTGTTGTATTTTTTTCAAGTATTTTTTACTAGAATACAAAAAAGGACATATTTAAAAATGCCCCCTTTTTTAAGTATTTAATTAACTGTAATCTATTTTCTTGATTCTACAATCAACTTAATTCCTGTTCGGTCTTCTCCTTCAACCTCAACTTCTGCAAAGGCTGGTATACATACTAAGTCTACTCCTGCTGGCGCTACAAATCCTCTTGCTATTGCTACTGCCTTTACTGCTTGATTTAGAGCTCCTGCTCCAATTGCTTGCATTTCTGCTTTTTGTGATTCTTTAACTAATCCTGCAATAGCACCTGCTACTGAATTTGGATTAGATTTTGATGAAATTTTTAAAATTTCCATTTTTCTTTTGCCTCCTATAATTTAATTTTTGTTGCAACTTTTACATTGTGTATTTTACAACATCTGGAAATCTTTGTCTAGTATTTTTGGAAATTTTTTCAAGTTTTCATCGCACTTTTCGACAGCTTTTTCTAGCAATAAATTCTTTTAATTTCAGTCACTTTATCAGTCTTATCATCTATTTCAAATATAACTGCATTAAATATACATTCACCTTCTGCTAACTTATATTTTTCTGGAAGAGTTGTTTCAAATCTTTTTATTGAAGCTTCTATATCCATTCCTATTACAGAATTTTTTGGTCCTGTCATTCCTATATCTGTTATATATGCTGTTCCTCCTGTAAAAATCTGTTCATCAGCTGTTTGCACATGTGTATGTGTTCCATATATAGCTGTAACTTTTCCATCTAAAAATCTTGCCATAGCAATTTTCTCTGCAGTTGCTTCTGCATGAAAATCCATAATTATTATATCTACTTTGTCTTTTATTTCATCTACCATTTCTTTTGCTATAATAAATGGATTTTCTGAAAGTATATTAATATCTACTCTTCCTATAAGATTTATTACTGCTATTTTTTTATCTTTACATTCATAAATTCCTATACCTTTTCCAACTACTCCTCTAGGATAGTTCGCTGGTCTTAATAATTGTGGACTATCTATAAATTTGAATATATCTTTTTTTCCCCAAGTATGATTTCCCATTGTTATTACATTTGTACCAGCATCTAAAATGTCTCTGAAATTTTTCTCTGTTATCCCCATTCCTCCTGCTGAATTTTCACCATTTGTAATAACGAAATCTATATTTTCTTCTTTTTTTATTTTTGGTAACATTTCTTTTAGTTTTCTAACACCTGATTCACCTACTAAATCTCCAACGGCTAATATTCTCATTTTATTCCTTCTTTCCTTTTTATTTACTTTAATATTTTACCATTTTGTAGTAGTTTAGTCAAGTTTTCTTGTTTTTCATCTCCTATCTTTATTTGGTTCGCAACTAAATTTTGATACATTTTTATCTTTATGCATTTACGATTTGAACTGTTTTTTCTAATTTATCTATTCTTACTTTGTTCTCTTTATACTGCTTATCTGTAACTTGTTCATATGAATATAATATGTCTAATATTGCTTTCCTATCTTTTTTGCTTTCTTCTTCATGTTTTTCCATTCTTTTTTCTATTGATGTCATTCTACTTTCCATTGATGTCATTCTACTTTCCATTGATGTCATTGTTTTTTCCATTGAGTCCATTCTTTCTTGTAATGATACTATTGACTTACTATTTCCATCTATTTTTTCACTATTTTGTTGAATTAGTTGATAATTTCTTTCTATTTTTTTACTGTTTTTTTGAATTAGTTGATAATTTCTTTCTATTTTTTCACTATTCTTCTTAATTTCTCGTCTATTTTCTCTCACCTCTTCTCTTAAATCATTAATTGCTGTTAATATTGGTCCTAAAATTTCATTTTTGTCCATAGAATTCCTCCTCTTTATTAAATTTAATACTTAGTTTACGATTGATTAATTAGATTTTTAATTGTATGATAAAAGTTACCAGATAAAAATAAGTGCACCAAAATATTGTGCGATAATTTATTGTGTTTTGAAAAAAGATATAACACAATTTCTAAATTATGCTCTCATTATATTTCTTCTTTTTCCCTTTGTCAAGAAAAATCGTTCGACAAAATACGACACCTCTATTGCATTTTTATGTGAAATATAGTATAATAGTTCTGCATTTCAAACGAAATTGTACTTTGAAATTTTTTTAGGAGGGCATAATTATGTTCTAGCGTTAGTTTTATCAAATCTATTCAAGAAAGGATTTTTAATATGTATCAAAAAAGCATTCAAATGTCATACGAGCAAGCAGCAAAAATCGCCAACGATTTTTTAGATGTTTTCCAAGCCTTATATCAATTCGAACCACTTCGGTTAAGTAATTCGATTGAAAATGTAAGAACAAAATTCAAAACTTTTACGTTTTTACCTGACAGAGTCTTGTTAAAGTCTACTCTTTCTTGGAAGAAACAAGGAGGAACTACTTCCCAAAAGAATCAGTGTCTAACTGATGAATATTATCTTGATATTATCTATACCGTTATTTGGAAGAATCGTTGTTTTGAAATAACTCTCTTTGATGATCCTGATGATTTTGGATACTGTTCTTTATTGCATGACTACGACTCCTCTACTTATGTCCTTTGCGACATTGTAGAAAAGAGACAAAATGGAGACAAAAAGTATCAAATGACCTTTGGATTTGATATTGAGAAGGGAACCTTTTTAGAACTCTTTGAAGTTCTTCACTACAATACAGTTGGAACTTTAAGAGAATATCCTAATTTAGATTCTCAGCTCGAATCAGAATTAAAAGATGTTGCCATACTTTTAAACTAATGCTAAAGCCGTACTTGTTATTAGCAAGTACGGCTTTTCTTTTATTTTATAGGAAGGATATTATTCACTTCTCAAAGCCTCAACAGGATCACGTTTAGCAGCAAATTTAGCCGGGATTAAACCTGCAATCATAGTTAAAACCACACTAATAACAACTAAAATTGTACCACCTGCGAATGGCAATTTTGAAATATTTGAAATTCCAACAATAGATTTAATAATCATATTAATTGGGATATTTAATAACACTGTTGTACCAATTCCGATTAAACCTGCAACAAGACCAACAATTAGAGTCTCTGCATTAAATACTCTTGAAATATCTTTCTTAGAAGCACCAATGCTACGAAGAATTCCAATTTCTTTAGTTCTTTCAAGAACTGAAATATAAGTAATAATTCCAATCATTATTGAAGAAACAACTAATGAAATTCCAACAAATGCAATTAAAACATAGCTAATCACATCAATAATTGTAGAAACAGAACTCATCATAATTCCAACAATATCTGTATAATTTATAACATTCTCTTCTTTTCCTTCATCAGATTGTTTATTATTATAATCTGTAATAATATTTGAAATCATTTCCTTTGAATCAAAATCTTTTGGATAGATATTGATTATACTTGGTTTATTTAAATCTACCACTCCTAATTTAGTTAAATTTGTATCATAAGTTGCTTTAGCATTTGCAGTATATGTTTGCATTAATTCAGCAAGTTCTTGTTGTGAAAGTGAAGCCATATACATTTTTTGTTCATTTGATAATTGTGAAAAGTCAAATTCTGTGTCTTTATTTTCTGGAAATCCTATTCCTGTAAATACATTTATTTCTGGATTTGCTTTTTGCTCTTTTACTATTTCACTTTCATTTATTTTGTTAATTACATATTCTTTAAGTTGTTTATTATATCCAATCATTCCTGAGCCTGATGATGCAACTGTTTCTGAATTTGGTTTAATTATTCCTACAATGGATATCTCTTCTGCATTTTTTACAACTTCTTTCATATAGCTACTGTCTTCAGACATATCTTGCCAAGCATTTCCTGCTTTTTTGTAGTAATCTGTATTTAATAGTACTTTGAATTTGTAATTTAAAATATCCTCATAAGTATAACTTTCCATCTCTTCTGGAGCTTTAAGTTCTTCTCCATTTTTGATTTTTTCCATTGAATCACTTAATTCTTTTGCATTTTTGATTCCTAATGAATAAAGTGTATAATCACTTATTTCATTATTTTCATCAACTATTAAAACAACTTCATTATATTTTTCTGGCCATTTTCCCGCAACTACATCATATTGCCCTTGAATAAGTTCTTGATTATCAAGCATTTCTGTCCATACATTAGTTTCTGTCATCATCATTCCGCCACCCATCATTGATGCACTATCCTTTTCTGCTTGTATCATATCACCAAAGCCTAATTCATCAAATACTATACTTGGATTTACTTGTTGTATATTTCCTTCATCATCTTGTTTATAAATATTCAAATCTAAATTATAACTATATTGAATTGCATTTATATAATTTTTAATGTCTGTTTCATCGCCTTCAATAAATGTTCTAAATGCTTCTAAATTGTTTGTTTGAATTTTTGTTGATACAGTTTCTAAAATTTCATTAACTATTGCTCTAGAATAGATTTTTCCTTCTTCATGTTCTTTGCCTTCTCCATCTCCCATCATTGCTTCCATCATACTTGACATATCAATTGTTGCTTCTTGAATTGTTAATGGATATGATGATAATGTATCTTCTTCTACTCTATCTATATATGATTGCATCCCATGTGATAATGACATTATAAGTGCAATTCCAATAATTCCTATACTTCCAGCAAATGATGTTAAAAATGTTCTTCCTTTTTTAGTCATTAAATTATTTAAACTTAATCTTACTGCTGTTCCAAATTTCATTGAAGCTTTTCCTGATTTTTCTTTTTTAGTACGTGCTCTATCTAAGTCTCTTTTACTTGCTTCATATGGATTTGAATCATCTGTAACTTTTCCATCTAATAATTTAATTATTCTGGTTGAATACTTTTCGGCTAAATCCGGGTTATGTGTTACCATTATTATTAATCTATCATTTGCAATTTCTTTAAGAATTTCCATTACTTGTATACTTGTTTGTGAATCTAAAGCTCCTGTTGGTTCATCTGCTAACAAAATGTCTGGGTCATTTACTAATGCTCTTGCTATTGCAACTCTTTGCATTTGTCCACCTGACATTTGGTTTGGCTTTTTATTTAGTTGGTCTCCTAACCCAACTTTTTCAAGTGCTTCTTTTGCTCTTTTTCTTCTTTCTTCTTTACTTACACCTGATATTGTTAATGCTAATTCAACGTTTGCTAATACTGTTTGATGTGGGATTAAGTTATAATTTTGGAATACAAATCCTATTGAATGGTTTCTATATGTATCCCAATCTTTATCTTTAAATTCCTTTGTTGATTTGTCATTAATAATTAAGTCTCCTGTTGTATATCTATCTAATCCACCTATAATGTTTAACAATGTAGTTTTTCCACATCCACTTGGACCTAATATTGATACAAATTCACTTTCTCTAAATTCTAAGTCTATACCTTTTAACGCTTTTACTTCAGTATCTCCTGATAAATAATTTTTGGTTATATTTTTTAATTGTAACATTTACCTTTTCCTTTCTTTTTTGGAACTGTTAATATTTTACTATATATTTGTGAATTTTATGTGAAAATTTTCAAGTTACAACAAAAAAATGCTAATTTTAATTAGCTTTCATTTTAGTGTTAATTATATTTTCAATATATATGTTATTTTTAAAAATTGAATACAAGATTATAATTTTTTTATCAATAACTAATTTTTTACGATTTTTATTAAACATTTTTATGATTTGCCCTCTATGTGGCATAAAATTTAATGAACTAATTTTTTCTAATAAATTATCAAATAATCTTTTTGCAGCATTTTCACTTACTTTAGCCAAAAATGCTATGTGATACTGCATATCTTCTTGTGCTTGCTTTGAAATTAATATTTTATATTCTATAGCTTTAACTCCTTTCTCCAAATATGTCATTGTATAATTGGTTGAATACTTTGTCTGCTGGTTTTCCATTGAATGTTCCATTTAATATTGAATTATATGACTTCTCCCATTCTTTTAAAATATTCATTTTCCATTGCTGTCTGTTGTCTCTTATTTTAAAACTCATTTTTTCACTTCCTTTCATTATTTTTATAATCATATTTCGCACCTCCATTTGGCTATATTATAAAACCTCATCTTGGTTTTGTCAATATAAAAAAACAGAGAAACTCTATTCAGCCTCTCTGCTAATCCATATGTTTTACATCTTTGGCTCACAAGTCAAATTAATACCTAAATTTTTCAAAACATTTAATTCGCTTTGTTCCATTATATATGTAGAATGTGCTTCACATCCTCTTAATTCACTAATTTTGCTGATCATTTTTTCTATGATAGGATTTGTTGATGAACATATACTAAGAGCAATTAACACTTCTTGAACATTTAAAGAATATGACATTCTATAAGATGTATTTTCTTTTGTTTTAAAAATCGCTTCTAACATTGATGGTGACAATAAAAATACCTCTTCTGGAATATTTGTTATTTCTTTTAAAACATTTATAATTGCAGCACTTGATGCACTTAATAATTTTGATTCCTTACCTGTTATTATTTTTCCATTTGGTAATTCTATTGCAACTACATTTTTGTTTTCTTTTTCTTCTTTTTCTAATGCTACAGAAATTACGTGTCTATCTTTTGTGCTAATTTCTAATTTATTCATCATAATTTCTATTCTTTCTGCACTATCTTTTGGACAAAGACCTTTTTTATAATCACATAAAGAATTATAATATCTTCTTATAATTTCAGCTTCAGCAGCTCTTCTTACAGCTTCATCATCTGTAATGCATTGTTTTATCATATTTACACCCATATCTGTAGGTGATTTATATATTTCTTTTCCAGTTATTTTTTTCAATATGTTTTTTAGGATTGGAAATGTTGAAAAATCTCTATTATAACTTACAGCATTTTCTCCATAAGCTTCTAGATGGAATGAATCTATCATATTGATATCTTCTAAATCTACTGTTGCTGCTTCATATGCAATATTTACTGGATGCATTAAACTTAAATTCCACACAGGAAATGTTTCAAATTTAGCATATCCAGCAGTTACTCCTCTTTTATTTTCATGATAAAGTTGTGATAAACAAGTTCCTAGCTTTCCACTATTAGCTCCTGGTGCTGTTACTACTACTAATTTTTTTGTTGTCTCTATATATGGATTTTGTCCATATCCTTCTTCACTTACAATTGTTTCAACATCATTAGGATATCCTTTTGTTGGCATATGTATATATGTTTTTACATTTCTAGTTTGTAATAAGTTTTTTAAACGTTCTACTCCTGATTGACCTTTATATAATGTTATTACAACACTATTTATTGATATTCCTAAGTTTTGTAAATTATCTATTAATCTGATAAGTTCAAGCTCATAACTTATACCATAATCTGCTCTTATTTTGCTTTTTTCTATATCATTAGCATTTATGCAAAATATTACTTCTGAAATATCTTTTAATTTTTCTAAAAGTTTTATTTTTGCATCTGGTTTAAATCCTGGCAAAACTCTTGCAGCATGATAATCATCAAATATTTTTCCACCAAACTCTAAATATAGTTTATCAAACATATTTATTCTTTCTTCTATTTTTTCACTTTGTACTTTTAAATAAGCTTCACTATCAAATCCTTGTTTCATTTTATTGCTCCTTTTATGTTTAAAAATAAAAATAGATTTAAAAAATTACCTTTAAAAGGGGTTTTTTTTAAATCTACCATATATATGGTATCACTTTTATATTACTTTTGCAAGCAAAATTTTATAAATTTAGTCATTTTTTCACAGAAATCTTCTATTTGTCATATTATGTAGTATACAAATTAAAAAAGGAGGATTACAATGTTTAGACGCAGATACAAAAAATGTTATTGCATGAACAATAGTGCTTATAACACAAGTAACAATTTAATTGAAGATAAGTGTGATGATGTTCCTTCATATGACTATGAAGAATGTGACAAACATGAATGCGAATGTGGATTTGATGAAGATTATGAAATAAGTGTATTCCCTGAAAATCCTATGTTAGCTCAAAGTTATGTTCCTATACAGTATATGGATAAAACATTTAAACCTAATGTTGGATTAAAAATGGGAACTATATTCCCTGAATTAGTTAGCCCATATATGCCTTGCCAATCTATGAGAGTTAACGAATTTTTAGAGGCAACAAATAAAGTTGGAGAGGGGTGTAACAAATGCTAGAAGATAACAATAGAAATTGTGGTTGTATGATGAATAATTACAATAATCCAAATATTGTAGCTTATACAACTAATAATAATATGAATTCTTGTGAATGTGAAGAATTTAATGAAACTAGAGCTGAAATGATGGAAAGAATCAAAGGATTAAATTTTGCAATAATTGAACTAGGTCTTTATCTAGATACTCACAATGATGATGAAAAAGCACTTTGCTTACACAGAAAATATTGCAAAGAATATAGAGAATTAACTGATAAATATCAAAAAGTTTATGGACCTTTAACTATCCACTTTCCTTGTAATAAATGGAGATGGATTGAAGAACCATGGCCTTGGGAAAGGGGGAATTTTTAAATGTGGACTTATAATAAAATGTTAGAATATCCTATTAATATAAAATGCACAGACCCTCGTCTTGCTAAAGTTATAATAAGCCAATATGGTGGTCCTGACGGCGAATTGGCTGCTTCTTTAAGATATTTATCTCAAAGATTTGGTATGCCAGACCAAAATTCAAAAGCTATTCTTAATGATATTGGAACAGAAGAATTAGCTCACTTAGAAATGGTTGGTACTATTGTTCATCAATTAACTAAAAATGCTTCTATTGAAGAAATTGAAGCTGCTGGTTTAGCACCATATTACACAGACCATGGGGTGGGTTTGGAATATATCCAAATAAGAATTTAATAATAATTTGAATTAAAAATTATTTTTAATGTAAGATTTATAAAATGATTTAAAATTTCTTTTGCCATGAACGACAAAATGTATGTAAACAGTATTTGAATCTTCAGAAATATCATAAACTATTCGATAACTTTTATAAATAAGTTCTCTAAAATGCTTGTCCGAAAGTTCGGGGACAAATCTACCTAAATAAGGAGCATTTTGTAGTTCATATATACGAGAATAAATATTTTCTGAAGTTTCGTTTGCGTACTTAATAGAGTCACGGGATATATATTCAAAAATAGAATCTATATCTTCATGTGCCTCATTTGACATCAAAACTTGCATATTTTTTTCTCATCCTTTCTTTAGATTCTTCGATAGTCATAACTCTACCATTTTTTATATCATCTTGGCTTTTTTGTAATTTCGAATGTAGATATAAAGTATAGATTGCATCATCCCAAGTGGTATCTTCTGGTAAAGTATTAACTGTTGCAATGATTTCTTGTTTTTCATTAATCATAGATTTCACGTCCTTTCTTAAAAAATTCTAATATTAGTATAGCACAAATTAATGTAAAATACTATTTCTTTTTAAAAATTCCAATGAATAATCACATCTTGTGATTTTGTTTTTTTGTTTTTTTCTCCAATTTCAATATAATCTATAAAACTATTAACAATGTCATAGTTAAGTTCAGTAAAGTTTTTAAAGTGGTCGATTATTTTTTCTTTTTGTTCTTTTATAAATTTACTGTTTAATTCTTTTTCTCTTAAATTAGATAAATCATTTTCAAGTTTTGTTAGTTCTTTTTGTTTTGATGATTTATCAGATAGGAAAGATGAATTTAAATCTTCAAATACTTCTTCTGGAACTTTGCCACTTACTTTATTTAAATAGAGTTCTTTTATTGCTTTATTGATATTTTCCATTTCTTTAGAAAGTAGTAGAGCTTTATTTTCTAATAATTTAGCTTTATTCAAGTTGTCATTTGAAACAAATAAATCATCAGAAATATTATCAAAGTTATAAAATGCTAAAATTTTCTCTCTAATCTTTTCAGTAACTAAATTTTTAAGATTTTCATAACCAATAGAGTGGGTTGTACAATTGCCATAAAGTTTTTTAGAACCTTTACAAGAAAAGTAAATATAATTTCTATCATTCCTACATTTATAAAGTTTTGTGCCACAATCTAGGCATACTAATTTGTTAGCAAATAAATGAACTTCACCATTTTTACATCTTCTTGTTTTACTTTTGAAAATCTCTTGAACTTTATAAAATTGTTCTTTAGTGATAATCGGTTCGTGTGTATTTTCTACAATAACCCATTTAGATTTAGGCTGATTTACCATCTTTTTAGATTTGTAGCTTAATTTTTTATTATACCCTTGTACCATATTACCAATATAAACTTCATTTTTTAAAATTTTGCTAACAGTAGATTCACACCAATATTCAATGTTTTTACCTTGATTTTTAAAATTGATACCTTTTGACATTTTATATTTAGTAGGTGTTAAAATACCTTTATCATTTAATATTTGAGCAATTTTAGTAACACCATTGCCTTGTTCATAAAGGTTAAAAATCAATTTAATAATATCAGCAACTTCTGTATCAACAACAAGTTTATTTTTGTTTTCTGGACTTCTTTCATAACCATAGCATACAAAAGAGCCAATATGTAATCCTTGTTTTCTTTTACTATCAAATGTCTTTCTGATATTTTCTGATAAATCTTCTAAATACCACTCATTAACTAAACCATTAATTTGTCTTGATTTTTTGTTTCCTTTATCTAAAGTGTCAACATGATCTACAAGGCTTACAAATCTGATATTCCACTCGATAAATTTATTATGTAAGTATTTTTCTACTATTACCATATCACGAGTAAATCTACTTTGAGTTTTACATAGCACAATGTTAAATTTATGGTTTTCAGCATCTTCTAATAACTTATTAAATTCAGGTCGTTCACTGTCGATTCCAGAATAATCTTCATCACAGTAAATATTATAAATATCCCACCCACTTTCTACTGCATAATTAATTAGCATAGATTTTTGATTTTGGATACTTTCGCTTTCATCTGTCTCGTGTAGCTTGTCATCATCTTCACGAGAAAGCCTACAATAAATTGCAACTTTCATATAGTTATACCTCCAATCGTATAACTACTTATTTTGTACAATCTTATTATACAAAATTAAGTAGTTTTAATCAACGCTCTTTGCAAATTCATTTACAATTAATTTATTAACAATACTATTAATGTATTTTGTAATATCATCTATATTTTCATATTTGTTTTTCTCTATAACATTAAAAATAACTTTTTCGCACATAACAAGTTCCTCCTTCTGTAGGAAGTGCTAATACTCCTACTATTGTAATTAATATTCAAAAGGGCTTGTATTTGTGCAAAAAAATAAAGCCCCTTCTACAATTTTGGCTTTAAACTAAAAATATATTTAATTAACATATGACTCTCCTTTGAATAGGATTTATAACATTACTAACTCTTTTAGGTACATCACACGCGTAGTTAAATCCTTTTCTTAATACTAAATCACTTGAATTATTATCATATATAAACATTTGTCTATTCCATTTTGCAAATGATATATCTGATATTTTACACGAATATGATAGTTCTTTACTAGCTTGAATATGTTGTAATTTCATTTGTTCTTCGAGTTGCTTATCATTTTGTCGTTTGTTTCTAATCCATTCACATTTGGATTTTTTTCGATTTTCTTTACTTAATTTAGTTCTATATTCTTTTTCCTGAATATATCTAGTATCTTTTTGAATTACTTTAGTAACATATGATGGTCTAACATTTAATTCTTTTGCAATAATACTAGGCTTTTCATGTAAATCATAAAATCGTGAAATAATTTCTTTTGTTTCTGCCATAATATAACCTCCTTTCTTTGGTGAAAAATCTAGATATAGTAATACTATTACACATATTTTTGGGCTAATTACTTGACTATTTTTGAAAGAGCCTGTATAATAAGTGTAATAGTTAATTTGTTTTAACTATTAACATTATAGTGTAATAGTTAAATAATGTCAAGTATTACATTATAAAAAATTAATTTTTTTTAGGAGAGTAAAAAATGAATAAAGATTTAGTTACAGAATTTAGTACAGAATGGATTAAATACAGCGAATATACAACTAAAAAACAACCTTTTGGAGATGAATATATAGTTCCAAAAAAGAATGCAAAACCTATTAAATATAAAATATCGGAAGTAGCAGACCAAATGATAATGGATTATATAGATATAGGTAAAACGTATGAGTTTGAAAAATATAAAGTAAAAGATATGATTATTGAGTTTGTTAAAAACTATGGACTGATTGGAATCATATCTTATATGCCATTGAATTTTAATTATATATCTAGTGAAAAGATATTTTTAAATAGTAATAATGATTTAGGTATGGAAGAAATATGGGATAGAAAACAATATTTAGAATACTTTTTCCCTTTTGATTTAAAAGATAAATTCAAATTTAAAGGAAATGATATATATGCTATAAAAAATGAAGAAACAACAGATGAAGAAGTGTTGTGGGGTGGAAGTAGAGAATTTAGCATTCCATTTTCAAAGTTCTATGCAGAAAAAATTGAAGATATAGGAATCATTGCAAATAGAGTTTATAATCAATTTATTGCTGCATATACATTTGATTTTAAAACACCATACAAAGAAAGAACATTTAAAGGTTTAGATTTCTTCAAAGCAAGAAACATTACAATTAATGCAAAAGCTGGAGATACACATTTTTCTCTACAATGGGTATTTAACTCTTTAGCATCTGCATTAGATACAATTTTATTAGTAAAAATATGTGATAAAAATCAACCTTTAAGAATGTGTAAGCATTGTGAGAAACTATTTATAGCTGAAAATGTAAGAGCAGAATATTGTAGCCCACAATGTAGAAATCAAGCTAATGTATATAAAAGTAGAGAAAAGATTAAAGGTGAGAAAAATGACTAATCAAGAAAAAGCACAAGAAAATTATGAAAATGCAATAAGAAGATTTACTACTTGTGATTTGCTAGAATATTTTTCAAGGGCATCAATAGAAGCATACAATGACAATAAAAGGGCTTTTACAATAGTAGATGTACCATATTATAATCGTAGAACTGGCGAAAAAGGAATTACTAAAGGCTTTAATTATGGTCAATGGGATTTAGTACAAATTTGCTATAATTCAATAAAATATAGTAATGATTATAGAGGTAGAAAGGTAGATGAATCATCATTCTATTATTTATTAAATGAGAATAAAATATATGAACAAGCATTAGAAGAATTAATTAGTACGGATCCTATATATTTATATGAACATTTACAATGTATTACTAATATTCAGTTTGATTTTCAATCTTTAACTCCTATTTGCAGATTTAATAGAATGTACCATATTTTTACTAATATTAATCAAAATAAAAATTATAATCAGACTAATGAAGTATGTTATATTAATTTTGAACAGAAATTTAAAGAAATAACAAATATTGAGTACAATAAGTTTATATTGATTTATTCTTTTATAATATTGCTTTCTGCAGGAAGAAATAAAACTAATATTTATGACTTAATTAATGATATTCAGTTTGATGTCGAAAAGTTGGGATTTTCAAAAGAAGATATTATTGCAGTAATCGAATTGCAAAGTCGTGACTATAGTTTTTATAAAAAAAGTAATAATTGGAATTTATTAAAATTTTATCCCATAGTAAAAACTGATAAAGGTACAAATAAATATATAATAACCAATATTTTTTCTTTAATGTTAAGTTTTCCAGATGCTGTTTATTGGATTATAAGAAATTATTATGCAGAGAAAAATAGCAATGATTTTACTAATTACTTTGGAATATGTTTTGAAAACTATTTAAAAGAAGTTTTAGAATGTTACAATATAAATCATTTAAAGCTTTCGGAAAGTAAGAAACAGAAAATAAAAGTTCCAGATTGGAAGATAGAAACAGATAATTATATTTTTTTAGTAGAACAAAAAGCAGCACTATTTCCAATAGATACACGAACTATTACAAAAGAAGAAAGATATAAAAAAATAGAAGAATATTTTGATAAAACTTTGATAAAAGCATTTAAACAATTAAATTCTTACGAGATAAACGATACTAACAAAACTGTAATACGTATATGCTTAACTTTTGAAAGAATTTATATGGAAGAAAATGCTAAATACATAGTTGAGCGAAAGATGGATTTTAAAACAGATAAAAATTTAAATTGGATTGTAAATATAGATGAATTTGAAATATTAATGGAATTACTACATAATAATGAAGAAAAATTCAATCAAATAATTCAAGAAAAGATTAATTTAGAGGTTACTCAAGATAAAAATGGAAGAAATTTTGAAAAGATTCTAGGTGGATATAAATATAATTATACATCAAAAGAAATAAATCATTTTGATAAAATAATGGATTATTTAAAATCAAAATTAAAAGATAGTTAATCGAGTAGAGAATAAATAATTATTTTATTTATTCCCTCTCACACCACCGTACGTACCGTTCGGTATACGGCGGTTCAATCTGTACATTCAATATGTACCTTTTTATATTGGTCTAGTAGAAATACTAGACCTCTTTTTCTTAACCTCTCTATGTTAATAGCAAACTTCATCCAGTCTGTCTTACAGATTAATTGATAACCTTTTCTTGAACATGCTAATTTATGTGCCACTTTCGTATCGATTCCTAATTGTTCTAATGCTCTTTGCCTTTTCGATATTTTCTTCCATTGCTTCCATATTACTATTCTTATCCTTGTTCTTAAATGTTCATCAATCTCTGCTATTCGGTTCTTCATATTTGCTATTCTAAAGTAATTTACCCAACCCCTTACTAGATAATTTATTTGTTTTATTCTATTATCTAAGCTTATGCTCCAACTCCTTTTTGTTAATTGCTTTAGCTTTCTTATTAACTTTTGGTATGATTTTATATGTGGTTTCGGTTTCCATTTTCCTCCTTTTGCTACCCAAAAGCTAAACCCTAAATATTTTGTTTGTGTTGGTCTTGTTACTTTACTTTTCTCTGCGTTTACTTTTAATCCTAGTTTCTTCTCAATAAACTTCGTTATTGACTCTAAAACTCGGTTCGCTGCTTTTTCACTCTTAACAAGTATTATACAGTCATCTGCATATCTCACAAAGTTTAGACCTCTTGCTTCAAGTTCCTTGTCCAGCTCATTTAACATTATATTACTTAGTAGTGGGCTTAAGTTTCCTCCTTGTGGAGTTCCTACTTTTGTTGCTTTAACAATTCCTTTATCCATTACTCCAGCACTCAGATATTTTCTTATTAGTGACACAACATCTCCATCTTTTATTGTTCTTCCTATTATTGTTATTAGTTTATCTTGGTTTACTGTGTCGAAGAATTTCTCTAAATCAATGTCAACTATCCATTCATGCCCATCATTTAGATATTCTAGCGCTCTTATTACTGCTTGTTCACAACTTCTATTTGGTCTAAAACCAAAGCTATTGTCGTTAAATTGTTCTTCAAATATAGGACTTAACACCTGTACCATTGCCTGTTGTATTACTCTATCTGTTACAGTGGGTATTCCTAGATTTCTCATTTTACCGTTTTCTTTTGGTATTTGAACTCTTTTCACAGGTTGCGGTTTGTATTTTCTTTTCCTTATTTGATTTAATATTCTGTCACTGTTTTTCTTTAGGTATTCAAATTCTTCTTCTATTGTTATTCCATCAACACCTGCTACTCCTTTGTTTTGATATACTTTCTTGTATGCCTTGTTTAAGTTTTCTGGTTTAAGAATTTCTTCTAAAAGTTCCATATCTGTTTCCTCTTTTCCTTTCCGTAGATAGATAAAACATTGATTTTGAGTAACCCTCTAAGATACGCTTATGCTCTCCTCATTAACACATTCTAATTATTATCTATCACTAAATTTTCGGTAGTGAAAACACTACAAATTGTTCGGTCCTTCAAAAAAAATTTTTTCTACTATGACCTTTGCTGACTTCTTGTGATTAACCTTTTTCGACCATATTTCGCTTTTGTACTTCTCGTCGTTTCCTAGCTACTCTACGTCCACAAGACCTCACAGGGTAGGCCTTTTAACTTTCCTCTTTTACTCGCTTGATTTACTGGATAAGGTTACGTATATCTTTTGGGCTTTGACTTGCTATGTAGTCTTACCCTCTTATACAGCCTTGATATCAAGTTTTTGTACATCGAGCCAAGATTTTGATACGCACTTCCTCCACTTCCACCTCACGATGGTTAGCTTGTGCTTCTCTATGTGGTTGGCGATATATACCTCCACTACGGACTTCCACCGATTAGTTAAACGACATGCCTGTCGCACATA
>JAFQSS010000010.1 GCA_017409455.1 Clostridia bacterium
AAATGGCTGTAAAAGAATAGAAACAAATCCACAGTGTATTATGTATATTATACATCGCGAAGTATAATATATCAAAAATTTAAAAGAAAGGGATTAATCAATTAAATAGATTAATATTTCTATATAATTGATTATACGAGAAATAAGAATGAATAAAATTATTAGGTATTATAATCAAAATCGTAGAAAAATATTCTCTATAATAATAGTTATTGCATCTGCATTATTTCTTCTTTATTTTATTAATTATATGGTTGCTAAAGATAATATAAATCAAAATACAGTAAGTACAGAAAATCAAACTGTTATCAAGAATAATATTAATATAAATTCTGCAATAGGCGGAGGAAATGGCGGAACTATTGCAGTAAAAGAATCAGATATAATAGAACAATTTATAAAATATTGTAATGAAGGACAAACTGTAGCGGCATATAACATGTTATCTTACCAATGTAAAGAAATTGCTTATCCAAAACTAGAAAGTTTTATAAACAATTATTATAATAACAATTTTGATGGAAATAAAAGTTATAATATACAAAGATGGTCAGGTTCAACATATAAAGTCGATTTAAAAGAAAATATATTACATACAGGAAATATAACCGTTGCAGCCAAACAAGACTTTATAACGGTAATTAATGAAGAAGAAGAATATAAATTAAATATAAATAGTTTTATAGGTAGAACTAATCTAAATAAAGAAGAAAATATGGACAATATTTCTATAAAAGTAGCTTATAAAAATACATATATGAATGACGAGACTTATACTTTAGAAGTAGAAAATAAGAGTAGTAAAGATATATATTTAGATAATTTAGAAAAAACATCAACTATATATATTGTTGATGAAAATGATGTAAAACATACTGCATATATAAATGAAATAGCAAAAGAACAATTACACATATATCCATACGCAAAAAATCAAGTACAAATAAAATTTTCTAATAGCTATGTTACAGGAAGAGAATTTACAGAAATAGTTTTTGAAAATGTTATGTTTGATGATACTAATAATGAAAGTGAAAAAATATCAATAAATTTAAAATAATAAATGTACAAAAAAGGTGGTGATTATTATAGAAAATGAAGGAAAAATAAATTTTAAAAAAATAATTTTTAAAGGTTTAGCAATAAAAGTTATATTAATAAGTATAATAGTGACGATATTACTTTCTGCATTTGCATGGAAAGTGTCTGTAGATGATGGAAGTTATAAAGAAGATAAGAGGAATACAGGTCATGTAGTAAAGCAAAAAGTTGGATCAAAGACACAAAATATTGTTGCAAAAGATAATGGTTGGAGTATAGATATAGATATAGAGGCAACTGTTGATGAAATTATAGAAGAATTAGATAAAAATAATGGGGTATTAGATAAATATATAGGCGAAGGTAAGCAGAAGGAATACTTAAAAACATTTATAAAAGCAGAATTGATTACACAATACCCAGATTTGAGAAGTAATTTTAGTAATCCTGTTCCTGAAGGAGAATTTCAAGGTTGTATTCAAATATATAGAGCATTATCAGATGGAACGACTAGAAGACTTACATATGTGTCTTATGAAACGTTTTCTCAATATATAGATAATAGCCAATCTGAGGTGACAAATCATTTCTCTTTAGATTCAGAAGGAAATATAGTTGTTGCAGGATGGAGAAGAACAACAACAAATATAACTTCAAATGAGCCAAATGTGGAAAATGTGACAAATCAAGTAGACTATGCAATAACAACAAAGTCTATTCCATATAAATCATCAGTAGCTGAGTATTCAATGCCTTTTGATTTCTTATGGGCATTGACGGTTAGTGGACGAGATGCACAATTTGCATATAACATAGCTCAGTTAGCATTAAATAGTGAGATAATAATAACAGTACAAGAAAATTTAACAACAATTGTTACAGAAAATACAGAAAAATACGAAATTCAAGAGAGGGATGTTCAAAAAGCTGATTTCCAGGTAACATATGATGATGATACAACTTATCCATCACATGAGAAGAAAAGTGATATTGAAACACCATATAAAACAGAAAAAAACATAAAAACAGAAATATGTTCAGTTAAAGCAAATATTACAAAAGCAGATACATGGATTCAAAAATATGAGAATACATATTCTAATGTAATACCAGAAGGAAGTGGAGAACCAATACCGGGAGAACCACAAAAAATTGATGATACACAATTTGTGGATACAGGAGTGGCTTTAGAGGTAGATGACGCATTCGTAGAAGAGTCTGCTAAAGCCATGGAGGATTATCTAACTGAACTTTGTGGAGGCGAAAAAGAATATAAAGAAGCTCTGTTGAGTGAAAAATGTGTTTTAAAGATTAACAGTATGACTCATAAAAAGTATTCTAGAAAAATAAATCATGAGATAACAACAACGACTACAACAACAACAAATACATATACAATGGGAACTCCAACAGTAACTGAAAAAGTAGATAAAAATGCTTCAGAAGATAATTTTGTAACTTTATTTATAGATAGTGAAAGTGCAAGAGCAAACATTTTAAGTGCACCAGATTGGTTAATTACAATGTTGGAAAGTAGTTCTTCTACATCTAATATGGTAGACCTTGTAAAATATTTATTATATAAAGCTACTGATATTAATTATGGAGTTACAAGTTTTAAAATTAGTTTAATTGATTTAAATGAATTTAAATCAGTTAAAGGAAATTCAACAGAAAATTATATTAAAGCATGGGAGAATGCTGCACTATGGGAATATGAAACAAAACAATCATCATATTTACCTACAAAGTATTTGTCAGAAGACGAACTATATTATATTGTTTATGAAGATGGAAGCGCAGGGCACAATAACATTGCTTATGGATGGGCAACTTTTATTACAGATAGTAACAATATAAGGGCTACTCATCAAGAATATGGAGGAGGATATTATAATTGGAAAAATGAATTTGCAGCAGGAAATATAATAGTAGAAGACTTATATGAAGGAGCTTTAGTAGATAAACAAAAGGCAACAGCTGTATTTCAAGCTGAAATATTGCCATATTTCCAAAACCAAGTTACTAATTATCTAAATGAGCAATTATCAGAATACAAATTTTCACAGGCACAAAAAGATTCACTAATTTCTATATGTTATCAATATGGAAATATTTCTGGTTTTGCTGATGCATATATTAATTCTTTAAATGAAGAAGGAAAAATCAACCCAGAAAAGCTTAAAGAAAATTATAGTAGATTTAACTATTCAGGAACTGTTGGAGATAGAAAATATGCCAATTGGTTGCTGTTTACACAAGAAACATATATTGATAGATCAGGAAATGAGATAACACTTTTAGGAGGAGATATAATATCTACTGCAAAAATAATACATGATTATATATCAGATCCGGCTCATTTATATTATTATTGTCTTATTGGAAGTGAATTATCAATAAATGAACATAAAGATGCAGGTATAAACAAATGTGGTTTAAATAATTCTTTTGAAGAATCTCAGATATCAGGAAATTATGGATATAGACTTACATGTTGTGCCACTTTTGTGTCATGGGTATTGGAAGAATGCGGATATATAGAAACACATTATAACGGCTGTTCTGGTTTATTGTCAGAGTTGCAAGCACAAGGATGGACTCGAATTGATAGTTATGATGACTTAGAGGCAGGAGATATTGTATTTATGGATACTGAAGGAGTCAATAATGGAAGTATAGAGCACGTTCAAATATATGTTGGTGATGGATGTTGGTATAATACAGGAGGAAATTGGTCTATACATCAGGTAGAACCATATAGTGCAGATGAAAGTGCTGAATTTGTTTGTGCATATAGAAAAAATTAAATAAGGGGGTTGGATATGAAGAATATAAAAAAAGTTTTAATTTTATTAATTGTATTAACTATATTAATTATATTAAGCATAATTAGTATTCTGGTATTATTACCAGAAAAAGATCCAAACCTAATTATAGATGAAGAAGAATATGATTCTACTATTATACTAAATGAAACTTTAGAAAGAGTTTCAATAAGAAATAATTATTATACTGTAAAAAATATTATAGAAGAGTATTATTCATGCCTTTGTAATTTAAATAATAAAAGTGAAGATGTTTTGATATTTGAATATGATGAGGAAACAGAACATTTAGAGGAAGAAAATGCTCAGAAAATTGAAAATAGCCAAAAGAGAATATATAATTTTTTTGATGATAATTATATAAAAGAAACAGGATTATCTACAGATAATATAAAAGAAAAATTGGGAAATTATAATAACTTATACATATTAATTAAAGATATGTATGTAAGAGATTTAACAGAAAGCATAAAGATATATTTTACATTTGGAACTTTAACTGAAAAAGATAATTCTAAAATAGAAAACTTTGGGCTAATGGTTTTGGTAGATTCTAATAATTCTACATTTAATTTATATACATCAGATTATGTAAAGAAACACAATTTATATGAATTGAGCAAGAACAAAGATTTTAAAGAAAAATATTTTAATATTAACAATATAGAAAATAGAAAATACAATACATACGAGTATAAGTTAATAGATGATGAAACATATGCTAAAGACTTATTAAAGACTTATTCTCAATCTATAAAATATAATAATATAGATTATTCATATGATAGATTGCATGAAAATTATAAAATAAATAGATTTGCTGAAAAATCATATTATGAAGAATATTTAAAAGAAAATAAAAAAGATATAACTATGGCTACATTAGAATATTATAAGTATCAAAAATATAAAGACTACAAGCAATATATATGTATAGATACAAATAAAAATTATTATATTTTTAATGAAACCTCAATAATGAATTATACTTTGATTTTAGATGAATACACAGTAGATTTACCAGAATTTATAGAACAATATACTATTGCAAGCAAAGAAGATAAAGTCGCAATGAATGTAGAAAAAGTTATTTCAGCAATTAATGATAGAGATTATAAATATATTTATAGCAAATTAGATAATGTATTTAAACAAAACAAATTTCCTACAGAAAATGATTTAAAAACATATATACAAAACAACCTTTTAGAAATGAATGGGGTGGAAAATAGAGACTTTTCACAAGAAGGAGATATATTTATATATAAAATTGAAGTAAATGGGAAAAACTTTAACATTATAATGCAATTAGGAGAAGGAACAGAATTCACAATGTCTTTTAGTATAGAATAATAAAAACAGAGAAGAAAAAATTTCTTCTCTGTTTTTTTGTTCTAAAATAAAAAATCAATAATAATATTCAATAAAGACAAGGAGGTAAAGATGAAAAAAAACAGAAAAAAAATAATTACAATAATAACATTAATTTTAATAGTTTTACTGGTGGTATTTATTTTTAATAATATTTCCATAGAAAATACTGAAGAAAAATATAAAGATTATACGCCGGAAGAAGAAATATCAGAAGAACAAATGAGGCAAACAAAAGTAATACTATTTTTTGCAAATAACGAGACGGGAGAATTAGAAAGTGAAATAAAAGTGGTAGATGCAAACTTATTAATAAATGAGCCATACAAAGAAATAATGAATTGGTTAATAAAAGGTCCTCAAAGCAGTACTCTAAAAAAATTAATTCCAGAAGGTACAGCTTTACATGATATTAAAGTTGAAAAATCTTGTGCAATTATTAATTTATCAAATGAATTTTTAAATTATGAAACAGAAGAAAATAAATTAAAAATAATTAATAGTATTGTAAATACTTTAACAAATTTAAAAGAAATAGATTCTGTTAAATTTTTAATTAATGGAGAAGAAAATGAAAAATTATCAGAAATTTATTTAAAAAATAATTAAATAAAAATAAAAAAATAATAAATAATTAAAATATTTATTATTTTTTTATTTTAATAAATTAATTAATTTAATATATTTTAATGTATTAGTAAAATTATTTAAAAAATATTCAACATCATTTAAAGAAGTACAAGTATCTTTTTTAAATGATTTAAAATCAAACTTCTTTTTTGGAGGTTTTGGTGGAGGCTTAGGTGCAATGGGGGGCAGTGGTGGTGGATTAGGAGGTAAAGCCTTGTCAGAACGATTATATCGATAAGGATAATATCTATAATTATACATAACAATCACTCTCGCTTAAAATGCTATTTTTATATAATATGTACAAAATCCAAAAAATGTGATAAAATAGAGTAGTAAAAAGAAAGGAAAAAGAAAATGAGTGGGAAATTATATATTGTAGCAACACCAATAGGAAATTTAGAAGATATAACATTAAGAGCATTAAGAATATTAAAAGAAGTGGATTTAATTGCTGCAGAAGATACAAGGCAAACATTAAAATTATTAAATCATTTTGAAATAACAAAACCATTAATTAGTTATCATAGGCATAATGAAGAAGTAAAAAGTCATATTTTGATTCAAAAATTAAAAAGTGAGGAAAATATTGCATTAGTATCTGATGCTGGAACTCCAGGAATATGTGACCCAGGAGAAGAAGTAATAAAAAAAGCAATAGAAGAAAATATAGATGTTATTCCAATACCAGGAGCGTGTGCGATGATTAATGCATTAATAGCATCAGGCCTAAGTACAGCAGAATTTAATTTTTTGGGATTTTTACCATTAAATAAAAAATTAAGAAAAGAAAAATTAGAAGAAATAAAAGAATCAGAAAAAACAATAATACTTTATGAGGCGCCACATAAAATGAAATCAACATTAGAAGATTTAAAAGATATTTTAGAAAATAGAAAAATTGTCTTAGCAAGAGAATTAACCAAAATACATGAAGAATTTATTAGAAAAAATATAGATGATTTATTAAATGAAATTGATAATCTAAAAGGTGAAATGATTTTAATTATTGAAGGTGCTACTAAAACAGAAGAAACTGAAAATGAATTAAATAGTTTAACTATAGAGGAACACTATAAATATTATGAAAAACAAGGATTTGATAAAAAAGAAATAATTAAAAAAATTGCAAAAGATAGAAATGTAAATAAAAATGAAATTTATATGAAATTTATATAAAAAAGAGGACGCCTTCTTTGGAAGGAATCCTCTTTTAATTATTCTTCATCTTCATTTTTTTCGCCTAAGTTAGCCATTTTTTGAGCGCATTTAGAACATACTAATCTATCTTTGTAAGTAATTAGGTTTTTTGTATTTCCGCAAAAAACACAATTAGGTTCATATTTTTTTAATACTATAGAAGATCCATCTACAAAAATTTCTATTGGATCTTTCTCCGCAATATCAAATTTATTTCTAAGCTCGATTGGAATAACAACTCTGCCTAATTCGTCAACTTTTCTAATAATTCCTGTTGATTTCATAACTTGTCCTCCTTAAACTATTTAATCAATTCACTAATATAATAACATAAAAAATAAAATTGGTCAATCATAATTTCAAAATATTGTAAAAAAGATTGTTATAATTCGTTTGTTTGTAAAATATAAATATAAAAGGGGGAAGGAATGTTAAATATATTATGGCCAATTTTTATAATAATATCCATTATTTATGCTATTTTTTCAGGCAATATAGAAAATATTAATAAAAGTATTTTTGAATCTACTGAAAGTGCAGTAAATTTAACATTAACGTTATTAGGAACTACTTGTCTATGGAGTGGAATAATGGAAGTGGCTTCAAAAACACAAATTATTGAATATTTATCTAAAGTTTTAAAACCGATTATTAAAAGACTTTTTTCTGGTTTAAACGAAAAATCTTCTGAAAATATAATAATGAATGTAATTGCAAATATTCTAGGGTTAGGGAATGCTGCTACACCATTAGGATTAAAAGCAATGAATGAATTGCAAAAACAAAATGGAAATAAAGAAGAATTAAGTGATAATATGATGATGTTAATTGTATTAAATACAGCCTCTTTACAAATTATTCCTACAACTATAATTGCTCTTAGAAGTTCATTAGGTTCAGAAAATCCCACAAAAATAATATTTCCTGTGTGGATTTCAACAATTTGCGCTGCGATTGTAGGAATTATTTTTACTAAAATTACTATAAAAGCAACTAGAAAGTGAAAGATTAGTATATGGAAATAATAAATTATATTTCAATAATAGCAATGCCTTTAGTCATATTAATTATTGTTTTTAAAGCTTTTGAAGAAAAGGTAAATGTTTTTGATGTGTTCTTAAAAGGTGCAACAGAGGGAATAGAAATAAGCTTGAAAATTTTTCCAACATTAATAGGATTGTTTGTGGCGATTGGAATGCTTAGAAATTCTGGAATTTTAGATTTTATAACAAAAGTAATTTCTCCTGTTTTGTCATATATGAGATTTCCTAGTGAGATAGTTCCTCTTGCATTATTAAGACCTATTTCTGGAAGTGCTTCAATGGCCATTGCAACAGATATAATTACTCGAAATGGAGTAGATTCTTTTATTGGCATTTTAGCTTCTGTTATAATGGGAGCAACAGAGACAACATTGTATACAATTGCTGTATACACAAGTTGTGTAAAAATTAAAAATACAAGAGGAATTTTAATTGCATCTCTTGCTGCTGATATAACAGGTATTATTGTTTCTTTATTAATTTGTAGAGTAATTTTCTAAAAACGTAAAAAGGGACCGGGTCTCTTTTTGCGCAAAAACAGACCTGGTCCCTTTTTTTGTCGTCGATTTTTGTCGAACGATTTTTCTTGACAAATGAAAAAAATGGGTGTAAGATAATAATAAATAAAATTTAAATTCAAAAATTTTAAAAAATAAGTTTTTTATCTTGTAAAGGGAATAATTTCAATTCCCCAAAAATCGAACTATAAAAAATAAACCCCAAAATTAAATATTTTTGTAGATTATACTACACCCCCTAAACTTTAGGCCCCCTAAATCCTAATGCTTATTTCCTATAAGATAATTAGTTCTAAATTATTCCCTTTACAATTAAATTATATAAAATTACAATGTAATCAATTTGCTAGGACAATCTCTATTAGCTACAGATAAGTTAATGGAAGAATTATCAATTGAACTTGAAATTAGTTCATCAACAACTGTCTGATAAGCTAGTTCTGGAAAATTACTTTCTTTACTTAAATGCCCAAGCATAGCAGTATTTAATTTCCCATTTTTAGATAAATAGGAAATTGTTTTTCCTGCAATTGTATTAGATAAATGTCCAGTGTCACTAGCTATACGAGATTTTAAATTAAATGGATATGAACAACATTTTAAAACTTCAGTATCATAATTGGATTCTAGTAAAATAAATTCACTGCCTTCCAAATGATTAATAATAGATTTTGTCATATGACCTATATCTGTTGCAATACTAATTTGATGTATTTTATCTTTTAGTATATTGAATCCGCAAGGATTTGCTGCATCATGTGGGATACTGAATGGCAATATTTCTAAATCATCTATGTAAAATTTTTCTGAAGGATTAAAGAAATTAATATTTTTCTCAGATAATTTCTCTGTTTGTGATGGCATGGCTTCAAATGTTTCTTTTGTAGCAAAAACAGGAATATCAAATTTCTTAGAAATTGTTGATATTCCTTTTACATGGTCGGAATGTTCATGTGTTACTAAAATAGCATTAATTGAAGAGGGATCTACTTCAATAGAATGTAACGCCTCTTCAATTTTTTTACAACTCATTCCAGCATCAATTAAAATTTTAGTATTTTCAGTTCCTACAAATAAACTATTGCCACTACTGCCGCTATATAAGCTACGAAAATTTAACATATGTATTTCTTCTTTCTAATGTTATTCTTTAACTCTTTCGATTTTTGCACCTAGATTTCTGAATTTTTCTTCGATATTTTCATAACCTCTATCTATGTGCTCTAAATTATATATTTCTGTTTTTCCTTCTGCAATAATTCCTGCAATTATTAAAGCTGCACCTGCACGTAAGTCTGATGAATATACAGGAGAACCATATAATTTTTCTACACCTTCGAAAAATGCGGTTTTTCCATGAGCTGTAATGTTTGCTCCCATTTTGTTTAACTCATCAGTATATTGGAATCTAGATTCCCAAATATTTTCTATTATTCTACTCGTACCATTTGAAACTGCAAGAACCACACCCATTTGAGGTTGCAAGTCTGTAGGAAAACCTGGATAAGGTTGAGTTTTTATTATTGCTTTTGATGGTCTATCATCAGCCCAAACTCTGATTTCATCGCCAAAGTCATCTACATGTCCGCCTATTTCAAGAATTTTTGCAGTAATAGATTCTAAATGTTTTGTGATACAATTTTTAATTAATATATCACCTTTTGAAGCTACGGCTGCAAGCATAAAAGTCCCTGCTTCTATTTGGTCTGGAACAACAGAATATGTACTATTTCCAGCAAGTCTTTTAACACCATTAATTTTGATAACATCTGTTCCAGCACCACGAATGTCTGCTCCCATTGTATTTAAAAAGTTTGCTACGTCAACTATATGAGGCTCTTTTGCGGCATTATCTATTATTGTTGTACCTTCTGCTAAAACTGCAGCTAACATTACATTTATAGTTGCACCAACAGATACAACATCCATATATATAGAATTACCTACTAATTTATCTGCTGAAGCTACTATTTTACCTTGTCCAACATCAACTTTTGCACCTAAAGCTTCAAAGCCTTTTATATGTTGGTCTATAGGTCTTGCGCCTAATTTACATCCGCCAGGCATTCCGACAGATATTTTTCCTTTTCTTCCAAGCATACTACCTATTATATAATATGAAGCCCTAAATTTACTTGTTAATTCTTCAGATGCTTCTGTTGTATCTATATTTCTTGTATCTATTGTAACTTCGTTCGGATTATTCCATGTTATTTTTGCACCAAGGCCTTCTAATATTTCGCATGATTTTTTTACATCACTAATATTAGGTACATTTTCAATTGTACAAATACCATCTATCAAAAGTGTTGCTGGTAAAATAGCTACAGCTGCATTTTTGGCACCACTTATTATTACTTCTCCTTTTAAAGGTGTGTTTCCTGTTATAACTAATTTTTCCAAAAGTATTCCTCCTCAAATATTTCTTCTTTTGCAATATATCATAAAAACTTAAAGAATACAACAGTTTTTACATATTTTTATTAGCTGTAAAAAGTCCTTTTTCAGCAAAAAATTCGATAAGTTTAAATTTGAATTTTATGTTGCTTTTCTTGTTATCAGAAATTATGCTATATGACTCTTTTTCTAGATTATCTTCTAGATTTTCTTTTGCTTCATCATCAACAACTCCAGACGAAATATCAATAAAACATAATGATGGGAACATTACACACCACCAATTTTGACCTTTTGCTTCGCCAATTTCTACTCTTAAAGCATCATATAATCCTGCAGGCAATGAAATATCACCATAATTTTTGGTAGGGAAATAGAAATTATTTATATTTATTTTTACAGAATAATTGAATCCGCTTTCAAGTATAGTTTTTTCAGCTATTTCTTGAAAATCTTTTTTATGTTCTTGTGCTAAAGTAATGGCTTCCTCTTTTGTATAACAATTTGAACATATTTCATTCATATAATCAAGTAATGAATCTCTGACTTTAATTTTTAAAGCTTGATCTTCATCAGAATCACTATTTGCAATTACATGTAATCTAAAAACTGCATCTGACAAATTACTTGCTACAGCTGTAACGTAACTTTGAGCAGAAACAAATACATATAAAAATAATAAAAAGGTTAATAAACTTAAATTTAATATTTTTTTCATAATAATCCTCCAAAAAACATAATTGTTAAAAAATATCTTTAAAATAATTATTAACCAAAAAAAATAAATTATTCATTTAAAGGAAAAATGCTTGACAACACCAAAAATAAATGGTAAAATTTACCAGTAAAGAATAATCGAAAGGAATGAAAGAAATGGTTGTTCAAAACGAAGGAATTGAAAAAACATGTTGCTTTTATGTAAGTGATTTTCACTTAGAAATGATTTTAATGCCATATATAAATGAAAAAATAAATGAAAATATAACAATTTTATCACAAAAGAATTTAAGAGAAACATTAGAAATATTAACATCAAAAATGAATATAAAAGAAGAGAATAAACAGAAGATATTACAATTAAAATGGGAGGGAGAAGAGCCAAAAGGAAATTCGAATATAATTATAATAGGTTCAAAAGAATATATATCACAAAAAAATGAAGATATAAAAAATATAAATCCTATAAGTGTGCTTGATTGTTATAATTTTGAAGAAGAAAAAAATAATATAGAAGATATAATAAAAAATTACAAAAAAACTCTAAATACCTTAGGAAAAAACAACTTTTAAAAATTTTTAGTAAACTATTGAAAAAAATGTCAAAATAGTATATATATAAAATATGTAACAAGAAAGGAAGTATACATATGGAAGAAAATCTAGATAATATAAGGAAAACGCTGAGAAAATATTCGCAAGAACACTTATTAAATGGATATGAAAAATTAGATGAAGTAAAACAAAGACAATTATTAGGGCAAATTGAAACTACAGATTTTGAACTAATAAATAGTTTATATCATAATACTAGAAAAGAACTAGAAAAATCACAAGATGTTATAACACCAATTGAATTTTTAGACAAAGACAATTTAAATGGATATTACAGAGGATTTATAGAAAAAGGTGAAAAAGCAATAAGAGCTGGACAACTTGCCGCAGTGACTATGGCAGGAGGACAAGGAACAAGATTAGGGCATAATGGACCAAAAGGAACATATGACATTGGATTAGAATCACACAAATCATTATTTGAATTATTAAGTGATTCATTAAAAGAACAAGGAAGAAAATATGATGTTATAATACCATGGTTTATAATGACAAGTGAAGAGAATAACAAAGATACAATAGAATTTTTCGCTAAACATAGAAATTTCGGATATGAAAAAGACAAAAACCTATTTTTCTTCAAACAAGGTGAGTTACCAATGGTAGATACAGAAGGAAAAATATTAATTGGAGAAAATGGACTAATTAAATCAGCAGCTGATGGACATGGTGGTATATATGAATCTCTTGTAAAAAATGGAATGACAAAGAAAATGAGAGAATTAGGTGTTGAATGGCTATTTATTGGAGGAGTAGACAATTGTTTAGTTAAGATGGTAGACCCACTATTAATGGGTATAGCTATAGAAAAACAAGTAACAGCGGCTGGAAAATCTGTTGTAAAAGCTAATCCACAAGAAAAAGTTGGTGTATTCTGCAAGAAAAATGGAAAACCATCAGTTGTAGAATATACAGAAATTCCAGAGGAAATGGCTCAAGCTACAGATGAAAATGGTGAATTAATATATGGTGAATCTCATATTTTATGCAACTTATTTAATATAAATGCAGTAGAAAGAATGGGAAGTAAGCCTTTACCTTATCATTCAGCATTTAAAAAAGCAACATATATAGATAAAGATGGAAATAAAGTTGTACCAGATGGTCCTAATGCATATAAATTTGAAGCGTTCTTATTTGATGCATTTGGAGAATTAGATGATATGGCCATTTTAAGAGTAAAAAGAGAAGAAGAATTTGCTCCTGTAAAAAATGCTGCAGGTGTAGATAGCCCTGAAACAGCAAGAGAGCTATATAGAAAATTCTATCAATTATAAAAAAAGGGACCGGGTCTGTTTTTACGTAAAAAGAGATCCGGTCCCAAATTACGTAAAAAGGGACCAGGTCCCAAATTAAGGAGGAAAAATATGGATTATTTAGAAGAGTATAAAAAATGGTGTGAAAACCCAATATTTGATGAAAAAACAAAAAAAGAATTATTATCAATTAAAGATGATGAAAAAGAAATACAAGACAGATTTTACAAAGAATTAGAATTTGGAACAGCTGGATTACGTGGTGTAATTGGAATGGGAACAAATAGAATGAACAAATATACTGTTGGAAAGGCAACACAAGGTCTTGCCAATTACATATTAGAGCAAGGGACACAAGATAAAGGTGTTGCAATTAGTTATGATTCAAGAAGAATGTCTGATGAATTCAGTATTCAAACAGCATTAATATTAAATGCAAATGGAATACAAACATATTTGTTTGAAGAATTAAGACCTGTTCCAGAATTATCATTTGCTGTAAGAGAATTAGGATGTACAGCTGGAATAATGATAACAGCAAGTCATAATCCTCCTAAATACAATGGATACAAGGTTTATTGGGATGATGGTTCACAAATAATTTCACCAAAAGATAAAGAAATAATAAACAAAGTAAGAAGCATAGCAGATTTTAGTGAAATAAAAACAATTAGCAAGGAAGAAGCAATAGAAAAGGGATTGTTCCATGTTATTGGAAAAGAGATGGATGATAAATATATAGAGGTATTAAAAAAACATGTGTTAAATCCTGAAATTGTAAAAGAACAAGGGAAAGATTTAAAAATTGTTTACACACCATTACATGGTACAGGAAATACAATAGTAGAGAGATTACTAGGGGAACTGGGATTTAATAATGTTTATGTTGTTCCTGAACAAGCGGGGCCAGATGGAAACTTCCCAACAGTAGATTATCCAAATCCAGAAGATAAAAAAGCATTTAAATTAGCATTAGAATTAGCAAAAAAAGTTGATGCTGATGTAGTTTTAGCAACAGACCCAGATGCAGATAGATTAGGAATTTATGCAAAAGACACTAAAACTGGTGAATATATGTCATATACAGGAAATATGTCAGCATTATTAATAGCAGAATATAGAATTTCTCAAATGAAAGAAAAAAATATATTACCATCTGATGGGTTATTTATAACAACAATAGTATCATCTGATTTAGCAAAAGCTATTGCTAAATATTATAACCTAGATGTTGCAGAAGTTTTAACAGGATTCAAAAACATTGGTGCAGTGATGAAAAGAGCAGAAGAGAATAAAGATAATACATATGTATTTGGTTTTGAAGAAAGTTATGGATGTCTAATTGGTGATTATGCTAGAGATAAAGATGGTATAGCAGCAGTTATGTCTTTATGTGAGGCAGCAGCATATTACAGATCTCACGGAATTACTTTATGGGATCAAATGAACAATATTTATGAAAAATATGGATATTATAAAGAAGATCAAGTTTCAATTGTTTTAGAAGGTGCTGATGGTGCAGAAAAAATTAAAGAAATGATGACAAGCATGAGAAATAAAGATATAAAACAAATAGGAAGTTACAAAGTTTTAACATTTAAAGATATTGATAGAGATTATGTTAAAGATATGACAACTGGTGAAGAAAGTAAAACAGGATTACCTAAATCTAATGTTTTATATTATGATTTAGAAGGAAATAGCTGGTGTGCAGTTCGACCATCTGGAACAGAACCTAAAATTAAGCTTTATTTTGGGGTTAAAGGAAAAGATGAAGAAAATGCAATTGAAGCATTAGAAAATTTAAAAACAGAAATGGTTAAATTAGTTCGTGGAGAATAATAAACAAGAAAGCAGAGATTAATTCTCTGCTTTTTTCCATCCATCTAGATTTCTAGTTATTGCACCAAAAAGATTCGCACGAATCATAGGAATATCTTTTGACCATAAAAAGATTTGTTCTTTCATATCTTCTCTTTTTGTATGTTCATCCATAGGGCAAACCTTAGGCATAATTGTTTTATTATTTTTCTTAACATATCTATTCGCATCTTTTTCGCTTAATAAAATTAATGGACGAATTAATGTTATTTGGCTTCTATCCATATAGCTTTTGGGAGCAAAAGTAGATAAATTGCCTGTATATAGCATATTTAATAAAAATGTCTCTAAAACATCATCCATATTATGACCAAGTGCAATTTTATTACATCCTTCGCGAATTGCTACACTATTGATTATTCCTCTACGCAAGTTTGCACATAGAGAACATGGATTTTTTTCTTTTCTAACATCAAAAACAATTTCTTTTATATCACTGTTTTCAATAATTAGAGGAACACCTATTTCATCACAGTTTTTTTGTAAAATTTCTGTATTGAAAAAATCGAAACCGGGATTTACTGATATTGCTATTAATTCAAAATGTTTTGGATAAAATCTTTGTAATGCTTTTAAGCCATTTAACATTGTTATTGAATCTTTTCCTCCTGATAGGCATACTGCGATTTTGTCTCCTTCATCTATCATATTATATTCTTCTATTGCTTTTCTCATTTTACTTAATATTTGTTGCATAGTTTAGTCCTTTCTGAAAAAGGGACCGGGTCTCAAATTACGTAAAAAGGGACCGGGTCTTTTTTTTCTCTTTTTATTATAACATACTTGTCAAGTATGTTATTGCAAATAGAACGTAAGTATGCTATAATTCATATTGTAAGATATGTGCTCATAGCTCAGCAGGATAGAGCAGTCGCCTCCTAAGAATTTCCTAAACATTAGGTTGAGGACTAGCAAAATCCTTATGAAATAAGGGATGGACAACAATATTGTATAAAAAAATATCGCAAAAATGTCGCGAAAAACTGTCCCTGTCTTTAAAAAATTCAAACAGTATTTAAAAAAATCAAACTCATTTTAGCATTTATATGTTAAAATGAATTAAATGTCCTCGTAGCATAATAGGAGAATGCAGTCGCCTCCTAAGCGACAGATTGGAGGTTCAAATCCTCTCGGGGACGCCATTTTATAGTAATTCGCACAATTCTTTTTATCTATTTTATATAGTATAATGTAGATAGAAAAGGAGAGTGTATCATATATGAAAAAGATAAAACTAAAAGTTGATAGCACAGATTATAAAATTATCATAAATGCGTTAGTAGAATTTAGGAATAAGTTAATTTCAGAAAAAAGAGATACAACTCCTATTGATGATATACTATTGAATTTAGTTGATAAATTATAAACATATTTGAACTGATTAAATGTCAGTTCTTTTTTTATGCCAGAAATGGAATACATAGCCATCTTATTTATTTAAGGTGGCTTAAATTGTGAAAGAAAGGAGATGAGAAAGAATGTCACAATGTGAAGTAATTGCTATTGCAAATCAAAAGGGTGGAGTAGGAAAAACTACTACTGCATTAAGTCTAGGTGTAGCACTTGCAAAAGAGGGAAAGAAAGTGTTATTGGTAGATGCCGATCCACAAGCAAGTTTAACAACTTGTATGGGATGGCATAATCAAGATGAATTATCAATAACATTATCTACACTTTTATATCGCTATATGGAAGATAAAACACTTAATACAAAGGAGTGTATTTTACACCATAAAGAGAATATTGATTTAATCCCGTCTAGCATAGAACTTGCAACAACGGAAGTAGATTTAATGAGTGCAATGAGTAGGGAATATGCTTTAAAGAGTTGCTTATCAGAAATTAAGAATAATTATGATTATATTCTAATAGATAGTATGCCGAGTTTAGGTATGATGACTATAAATTCATTAGCAAGTGCAGATAAAGTAATAATACCTGTTCAACCGCATTATCTTGCAGCAAAAGGAATGACTTATTTGTTTTCTACAATTTCAAAAATTAGAAAACAGATAAATCCAAAGTTAAAAATTGATGGAATATTATTAACAATAGTTGATAAAAGAACTAATCTATCAAAAGAAATAAGACAACAACTGCAAGAAAATTATGGTAGTGTAATAAAAATCTATGATACCCAGATACCACAAGCAATAAAGGTAGCTGAATCCACTACGAGAGGAAAAAGTATTTTATCTTATGATAAGAGTGGAAAGGTAGCAGAGGCTTATAATTCCATAGCAAAGGAGGTGTTAGAGAGTGGAAAAGAAAGAAACAAAAATACCTTTACCAAAGATGAATCTAGATGATTTGTTTAGCACACAAGAAGAAAGAGATAATGCTAATTTAGAAAAAGTAGTTGAAGTTAAATTAACAGATATCACTGATTTTCCAAATCACCCATTTAAAGTAAAAGATGATGATGAAATGGATAAAATGCGACAAAGCGTTGAGCAATATGGTGTAGTTCACCCAATATTAGTTAGACCAACAAAAGATGGAAAATATGAAATGATTTCAGGACATAGAAGAAAAAGAGCAAGTGAACTAGCAAATAAAGAAACTATACCTTGTATTGTTAGAAACTTATCAGATGATGAGGCTACAATAATAATGGTAGATAGTAATATGCAAAGGGAAGAAATATTACCTAGCGAAAAGGCTTTTGCTTATAAAATGAAATTGGACGCATTAAATCATCAAGGAAAAAGGAATGATTTAACTTGTGGACAAGTTGGCCACAAGTTAGAAAATAATAAAAGTAGAGATATTATTGCAGAAAACTCAGAAGATAGTGCTAGACAAATTCAAAGATTTATAAGACTTACTGAATTGATACCAGAGTTATTAGAAATGGTAGATGATAAAAAGATAGCATTTAATCCAGCAGTAGAAATATCATATCTTGATGAAGATAATCAGTATGCATTACTAGATTGCATAGAGTATTCAGATGCGACACCATCACACGCACAAGCAATAGTGATGAAAAAATTATTTCAATCTGGCGAGTTAGACGCAGATAAAATTGATGATATTTTGTCAGAAGAAAAACCTAATCAAAAACAAAAGATTAAGTTTGATAATGACAGGATTAGAAATGTTCTACCAAAAAACATTGAAGAACCTAAAATTGAGGATTTTGTTGTTAAAGCAATAGAGCATTACAGCAAGTATTTAAGACAACGAGAAATGGGTGCAAGATAACAGGAGTATGTTTTCCGTAATTCCCTCCTTACAATCCTCCCTAGTTATATTACTAACTATTATTTACTAACTGAAAAAAAGTTATAAATAATAAACTAAATAAAACGCAGTAATGCAAAAAATTATTTTTGTAGATACAATGAAATCAAAGGGAAGGTGGTTTGTATGAAGAAAATTGTTTTAATAACAGTTCTGGTAATTGTAATTGGTGGTAGTTCAGTAGTTGCAATTATGTTTGCTAAACAAAAAACTAGCAATTCTGGTGTTTACGAAGAAATACCAAAAAATGGACAAAAAATTGAAGATAACATAGTTCCTGAAATTGTTGAGGAAAGTGTTGTTGAAGAAGAAAAGGTAGTTGAAAGCAAAAAAGAAACTACAAACACAAAGCGAGTAAAAGAAGATGTTGTAGTTCAAGAAGAAATAAAAAGTAACTCTACTAACAAAACTGAAAATGTTGAGAAGATACCAGAAGAAACGAAACAAAATGAAAATAAGCAGCAAGAGATTATTCAGCAAAATGATACTAAAAGCGAAATTGAGGAAAAACAAGAAGAAAATGCACCATTGGTTGAAGAATCTAAACAAGTTGAGAAAGTAGAACAAGAGAAAAAGCCAGAAGTTGATGAAGAATACGAAAGGCTAATGAAACAAGTTGAATATGCAACATACGAAGAATGTTTACAAGCAGGATTTGATATTGCTTTAACTGACACAGTTAATATTTTAGGCTTTGATCCAGTAGAAATTATCTACAAAGGTAAAGTAATTGGCTACAAACTAAAAATACGATATACAAATCCAATGGAAAATTAAATATTTATAAGCAAAGGCAATCAGAGATGGTTGCTTTTTTATTTTAGAAAGGAAAGATGAAAAGTATGAAAAAGAGAAAAATATTATCTATGTTTCTGCTTATTTTTACTTTATTTGGAGTTTTTAATTTTTTTAATCCATCAGAAGTAAAAGCAGCAACATATAATGAAACATTATCACATCCTAAAACTCCAAATGTCTATTATACTAGACGAGGTGGAGGAAAACCTTATTTATCAGCACAATATGAGCAATATACAATGAATGGAAAAGTTGTTTATTGTATTGAGCCGGGTGTAGATATAACAAATACGGCATATTTAGGATATGATGGATTACAAGTGTCACCTTATGATGATGCAACAAATAAAAAAATAGAGTTAATAGGACACTATGGATATGATTATCCGGGACACCAAACATTAAGATATAGAATGGCAACACAAGCATTGATTTGGGAAACAACAGGAGGTCAAATAATTGAATTTTGGACAGAACAATATGGTTATGGCGACCCAATTAATGTTAGTGCAGAAAGAAATGAAATAATGAGATTAGTAAATGCTCATTATAGTAAACCAAGTTTTAATGGTAGTTCTATGGAAGTTATAATAGGTAAAGAATATAAAATTACTGATAATAATGGTTTAATGAGTGAATATGAATTATATAAAGCAGATAATCTAAAAGTAAGAATAGAGGGTAATGATATATATGTTACGCCACTAGCAACAGGAAACCTTACTTTAAGTGTTGTAAGAAAGCATTATGATAATCATACAACCATCGTTTATCACGGAGAAGATGCTACTTCACAAAAAATGGGATTTTTTAGATTTTCAGACCCAGTTGTTGCATCAGTAAATTTTAATGTTTTAGGTGGTAAAATCCAAATCAAAAAAGTAGATTCAGAAACAAATTCTACAACACCACAGGGACAAGCAACATTAGTAGGTGCTAAATATAATGTAATGAATTCAAGTGGAAGTGTTGTATCTACGTTAACTATTGGTGATGATATGACTGCTACTACAAGCAATTTACCATTAGGCACTTATACAATAAAAGAGGTGTCAGCACCAAAGGGTTATGAATTAGATAATACAACTTATACAGTAACAGTTAATTCAGGTGATACAGTTAATATAACAGTTAAAGATAATGTTATTAAAAACTATATCAGTATTCTAAAACAATATGACTATGTTAATGGAAATACAACATTCTTAAATGCAGAGGCAAATATTACTTTTGAAATATTCTATCCAGATGGAACAAAATATAGTGAGATCAAAACTGATAAAAATGGTTATGCTACTATTGAAATTCCTTACGGAGTATGGAAATTCCATCAAGTAAATAGCAACACAGGATTTGAAAAAATTTATGATTTCTATATTACAGTAGATGAGAATAGTGAGAAAGAACAATATTATAATATTTTAAATAATAAAATATCTGCATATCTTCAAGTATTTAAGAAAGATAGTGAAACAGGTAAAACAATAGCAATAGCAAATACAAAATTCAAAATATTAAATACTGACACTAATCAATATGTTAGCCAATATGTAGGTGGAAAAGTATATGATAATTTCTTAACAGATGAAAATGGTACTTTTACAACATATTTAAGATTAGAGGCAGGTAATTATAAGTTGGTTGAAATTGAAAGTCCAAAAGGTTATTTGATTTCAAAGGATGGATTAAAGTTTACTATTGGGGAAGATACAGAATATAACTACACAACTTATGGTGCTATTGTAGTTGTAGAATTTAAAAATACACCAATAAAAGGACAAGTAGAGATATTTAAAACTGGCGAAAAGTTTGTAGCAGAAGATGGAACTTTTAAATATCAAGATATTAAATTAAATGGAATAAAGTTTAATTTATATGCAGATGAAGATATTAAATCAGCTGATGGTAATTATTTATATTACAACAAAGGGGATTTAGTAGAAACACTTATAACTAATGAAGATGGTTATATTAAAAGTAAGAAACATCCACTAGGAAAATATTATTTAGTAGAAGTAGAAACAAAAGATAATTTTGTTTTAGATACAAAAGAATATCATTTTGAACTAACTGAAAAAGATAATAAAACTGCTATTGTATATGATACTTACAAAGCATTTAATTATTTGAAAAAAGGAACGCTAGAATTTACTAAAATAGATTATTCTACAAGTGAGCCAATACCAAATGTAGAATTTAAAATATATACTGAAAAAGATGAGTTAATTTATTCTGGTAAAACTGATGAAAACGGAAAAATTATAATTAAAGATTTAGCCGTTGGAAAATACTATATAGTTGAAGTAAATCCTATTGAGGGTTATGTATCTTCTGATGAAAAGGTATTATTTGAAATAAAAGAAAATGGCGAAATAGTAAAAGCAGAAATGACTAACAAAAAAATATCTTCAACATTAAAGATTACAAAAGATGATGAAGAAGGATCATTATTATCTGGTGTTAAGTTTGGAGTTTATAATTTAGAAGATAAACTAATAAGCGAACACACAACAGATGAAAATGGATATTTTGAAGTTGTTTTAGAATATGGAAAATATTATTTCAAAGAAATATCTACACTAGACTCTTATGTTTTAAATGATGAGAAAATCTATTTTGAGGTAGTTGAAGAAGGTGCAGTAATTGAAAAAACTATTACAAATAAATTTAGAACAGGAACGCTAGAATTTACTAAAACTGATTTAGCAAATGGCGAAGTTATTCCAAATACTCTAATTGAAATTTATAATTCAAAAGATGAACTTGTTTTCTCTGGTAAGACTGATGAAAAAGGAAAAGTAATCATTGAAGAATTAAGATATGGAAAATACTATATCATTGAAAAAGAAGCTGCAACAGGTTTTGTAATTACAGATGAGAAAGTATATTTTGAAATATTAGAGAATGGAAAAATAGTAAAAGCAGAAATGAAAAACAGACCTATTTATGGAACGCTAGAATTTATTAAAACTGATATTTCTACAAGTGAGCCACTTCCTAATACTGTTATAGAAATATATACAGAAAATGATGAACTTGTTTTTTCTGGTAAAACTGATGAGAACGGAAAAGTAATCATTGAAGAATTAAGATATGGAAAATACTATATTTTAGAAAAGGAAGCACCAGAGGGGTATATTTTAACAGAAGAAAAAATGGCATTTGAAATATTAGAAGATGGCGAAATCGTTAAGGCAACAATGGTTAATGAAAAGGTAGTAATTGAAGTACCTAATACAGGATTAAATGATTATTTTGTATTAGAAATAATATCTGGATTGTTAATGTTAAGTGGAATAGGAGTGATTATTTATGCTAAAAAGAAAAACAAAAAATAATAATCAAAGAAAGGGTCAACTTTTTATAGTTGGCTCTTTTCTTATAATTATAGGAATAGGAATTTTAGGTGGAAAGATAGTGAATAATTATTTAGATAAAAAGCAAGAACAAGACTTAATAAATGATTTTTATGAACAACAAGAAGAATATGTTGTAGATGTTCCTGTAATGGAAGAAGAATTAGTAAAAGAAGAAGTTGCAGAGCAAGAAGAAAAGAAAGAAAAAACTACTCCGACTATAAACTATATTGCAGTTATTAAAATACCTAAAATTGGTTTAGAAAAAGGATTAGCAAGTAAAGGTAGTTATTGGAACAATGTGAATAGAAATATTGAAATATTATCTGAATCAGATATGCCAGATGTAGATAAAGGCAATGTTATATTAGCAAGTCATAGTGGTAATAGTAGCATATCTTATTTTAGAAAACTAAATAAACTACAAAATGATGACATTGTAAGTATTGTTTACAATGGAAAAGAGTATAAATACAAAATGGTTAATTCTTATGAAATAGAAAAAAATGGTTATGCTCATATAGTTAGAAATGCAGAAAAAAGCACTTTAACTTTAATAACTTGTAAGCATAATACAGATAAACAAATTGTTGTTATTTGTGAATTAGTAGAAGTTATATAGGAGGGATTTAATTGGAAACTAAATATAATTTAAGTCAGATAACAAAAACACTAGAAAAACTTTTTGATGCAGGATTTAATACTGACAAAAAAATCCTCGCTATGAAGATGGAAGATTTAGCAAAATTGCCTAATCTAACATCTAATGAAACTTTAATAATAATAGAATTCAAAACGGCAATTAAAAATAGAGATTTAATTGCTTTTTTAAGTGGAAATAAAGAGAAAGGAAATGATAAACAATGAAAAAATATGAAGTAGATGTAAATTTGAATGGAAGAATTACTTTTGAAGTTGAGGCTAAAAGTAAAGCAGATGCAAAAGCGAAAGTAAATGATTTATTGGGAAAAGAGTCTGTAAGAGAGGCATTAGAAAAATATCAAAACAATGTTAATTTAGAAATGCGAATAAAAGCAGATAGAGATATGGAAAGGTAGGTGTAGAAAAAAATGAATTATCAAAAACAATTACCTAAAATAAAAGTAGTATTAGATATTGAGAGTTTTAATCAATTAGTAGAATTATTAAGTAGATATGAAAAATATGATGGCGAAAAAGTCGCCAATAAATGTACTAGGCTGAAAGAAAAAATATTGAAATATAGTGTGCCTTATGAAGATGATGAACAAAATGTATTTATAGATATTAGATTTTTTCCAAATGAGGCAACTGATTTAATTTATTTATTGTTAAGCAATATTAAAGAAATCATAGCAAATGATAATTACTATGCAATATTATTGAAAGCAAAAGAGTCAATAAAAGAAAATAATAATTAGAAATTAAGTAATAGAACGGAGGTGTGAAATTGGCTAACAAATTAAGACTAATAACAGATTTGTATGGACAAACATTAACAGATGTTGTTATTCCAGAAAATTGGATGTCATTTTTAGAGTGTTCTGCAATGAACTATAAATACTCGTTTAATGACCAAATACTTATATATGCTCAAAGACCTACTGCAACATCTTGTGCAGAAATAGAAACTTGGAATAAAAGTGTTGGAAGATGGGTTAATAAAGGTGCAAAAGGAATTGCACTAATATCAGAATCAAATGGTTATTCTAGTTTAAGATATGTATTTGATATAAGTGATACCAATAGTAAATATGGAAAAAACATTTTGTTATGGTCAGTCACAAAACCTTATGAACAAGATGTTATAGAATCATTAGAAAATAAATATGGCGAATTATCATCAAAAGAAACATTATCAGATGCGATAAAATCAGTTTCTAAAATACTATCTGAAGATAATTCACTAGATTATATATCCGATTTATTATTTTATAGAGATAATAGTTTGTTGGAAAATATGGAAGAAGAAAAAGTAAAAGAAATATTCCATAAAGTTTTATCAAATAGTATCGCATTTACTATGATGAAAAGATGTGGACTTGATCCAAATGAATATTTTTCAATAGAAGATTTTAAAGAATTAGAATTATTTAATAGTTATGATACTATAACACGATTAGGAGTTGCTAATAGTGAAATAGCAGAAATGGGACTTCGTGAGATTTATAGTACAATTAAAAATTTACGAATTAACGAAATAAATAAAATTCGCACATTTGATATAAATAATAATAAAGATTATGATAATAGTGAAAGCAGGGATGCTGAAAGGAGTGATAAGAATGATGATAACTTATACCAAACAAGGGGATTACGAACTTCCAGACTTGATTCTTCCAGAGAACAAACAACAAGTGAGTGGCAAATACGCAAAAATGAGGTTGAATTACCTAAAACAAGAGAAGAAAGCATTGTACACAACATTATTGATGAAAGACAAACTACAAGAACATTTGATGGAAATTCAGAAACAAGCAGAGATGAAGATAGAACAAATAATTTCACAAATGAAAGTGAAAGAGAATATAACAGAGAAAATGAAACAAGAGAATCAAATGGAATGGGTAGGGTTGATGAACAACTTGAAGATGTCAGCAGAGGAAGTAGTAAAGAAAGAACTAATTTACGTTTAAATATTTATGAAAAGGACGGAGAACACCGTCCTTATGTTGTTGTTGATGAAAAGATAAATCAAATATTAAGCACAACACCACATTTAAAAAAATCAAATAGAGAAATTATCAATTATTTTGAAAGTGAAAAAGACTTAAATAAAAGAGCAGAATTTTTAAAAGGTATATTTAATAATGATTATACAGGAATAATTGTTGATGATAAGATGTATGGTTATAAGGCATTTGATAATGGAGTTTTATTCTGGAAAGGAAATTTCTTATCAAGAGATACAGAAAGTTTTATAGAGTGGAAAGAACTGCCTTATCATTATGAGGCAATGATATTACTCCATCAATTAAATGATAGAGTAAAACCTTTACCAAGTGTAAGTGAGCAACTATCTTTATTAGATGAGCAAGAAAATAAAGAAGTTAAAGATTTAGAATTTTCGCAAGAGTTTATAGATAGATATTTACAAGAAAGAAATAGTAATAGAAAATTTTTAATATATGAAGAATTTGAAAAAAGTTTATCAAATTCTGAAAATGTTGAATTTTTAAAAAGATTATATGGAATAGGTGGTAGTACCTATACTGTGCGAGGATCTGGCATTGGTGTGAATTATGATTCAAAAGGAATTAAGTTCAATAGAGGTTATTTTGACCAAAGTGCAAAAGAACAATTATTCAAATGGAATTATATTGAAAAGAGAATAAGAGAACTAATCAAAGAAGATAGATACTTAAATCCAAAAGAATTAGAAGAATATCCTAATTGGCTAGAAAAGAAAGAACAAGAAAGAGAACTGGCTGAAAAAGGCAATGAATTAGCGAGTATAATTGATAATCCAGAAGAAAAAGAAGTAGAGTATGAATATCATTTAGGCGACAAAGTTTATATTGGTGCTGATGAATATGAAATATTAAATATTGGAATATTTAATGTAATCTTATATGATTATCAATATCCTTTATTTAATAGGGAAATGTCAAAGGAAGAATTTGATAGAAAAGTTAGAGAAAATCCTTGCAATGACCATTTAATAAAAAAAGAAGAAAAGGTAGAGAATATTGTTCAAAATGAACAAGCAATAGAAACTATTGAAGAAATACCTATTCAGGCAGAAAACAATATAATTGAAGCAGAATTAGTACCTGCTTTTGAAAAGAAAAAGAAAAGCAAAGTTAATGCTTTTGATATTCATCCAGAAATCAATTTGTCAGATCGTAGTCAGTTTAGAATAACTGATAACAATTTAGGAGTTGGAACTCCAAGAGAAAAGTTTAATCGCAATGTAGAGGCAATTAAGGTATTAAAAAAATGTGAAGAAGAAAATAGATTTGCTACAACAGAAGAACAAGAAATATTATCAAAATATGTAGGTTGGGGTGGCTTACCACAAGCGTTTGATGATAGAGATAGTTCTTGGAGTAATGAATATCACATATTAAAAAACTTGCTAGATGAAACAGAATATTCACAAGCGAGAGAATCAACTTTAACTGCTTTTTATACACCACCGATAGTTATCAATTCAATGTATAAAGCATTAGAAAATATGGGACTAAAAACAGGAAATATATTAGAGCCAAGTTGTGGAACTGGTAATTTTATAGGAATGTTGCCAGACTCATTAGCAGAATGCAAAATATATGGTATAGAATTAGATTCTATAAGTGGTAGAATTGCTAGACAACTTTACCAAAAGTCATCAATAGCAGTTCAGGGATATGAAAATACTGCATTGCCTAATAGTTTTTTTGATGTAGCAATAGGAAATGTGCCTTTTGGTGATTTTAAAGTATCTGATAAGAAATACGATAAAAATAAATTTCTTATTCACGATTATTTCTTCGCAAAAACACTAGATAAGGTGCGTCCGGGTGGAGTTGTTGCATTTATAACTTCAAAAGGAACACTAGATAAAGAAAATCCAAGTGTTAGAAGATATATAGCACAACGAGCTGATTTATTAGGTGCAATAAGATTACCTAATAATACTTTTAAAGCAAATGCAGGAACAGAGGTAACATCAGATATTATCTTTTTACAAAAAAGAGATTCAATAACTGATATAGAGCCAGACTGGGTATATCTTGATACCAATGAAAATGGTATTAAGATGAATAAATACTTTGTAGATAATCCAGAAATGATAATGGGAAATATGGAAACAATTTCTACTAGATTTGGTTATGACTCTGCTTGTATAGCAAATGATAATCAAGATTTAAGTAGTATGTTAGAACAAGCAATTACTAATATACACGCCGAAGTAAAAGACTATGTGTTAGATGATATAGGCGAAGAAGAAGATTTATCTATTCCTGCAGATTACAATGTAAGGAATTTTTCTTATACTCTGGTAGATGGTAAGATTTATTTTAGAGAAAATAGTAGAATGTATCCACAAGAATTAGCATTAACTACTGAAAGTAGAGTTAAAGGTTTAATTGAAATTAGGGACTGTGTTAGAACTCTTATAGAGTATCAAACAGAGGATTTTCCAGAAGAAGATATAAAATACCAACAAAGCAAATTAAATCGTTTATATGATGCTTTTAGCAAGAAATATGGACTAATAAATAGCAGAGGAAATAACTCTGCTTTTTCTAATGATTCAAGTTATTATTTATTATGCTCACTTGAAATATTAGATGAACAAGGTAATCTTGCAAGAAAAGCAGATATGTTTACCAAAAGAACTATAAGACCTAAAACAAAGGTTATGCAAGTAGATAATGCAAATGATGCACTAATAGTATCAATTTCTGAAAAAGCAAGAGTTGATATGGAATATATGAGTTCTTTAACTGGCAAGAGTATAGAAGAACTTGCAAAAGATTTAGAGGGCGAAATATTTAAAGTTCCATCTTTTGATAATGAAGAAATAAAATATGTAACTGCCGATGAATATTTATCTGGTAATGTTAGAGAAAAACTAAAAGTAGCAGAAAAGTTTGCACAAACTGATGAAACTTATTTAGTAAATGTTAAGCATTTAAAAGAAGTTATACCAAAAGATTTAAGTGCAAGTGAAATAAGTGTAAGATTAGGAACAACTTGGATTCCTAGTTCAGATATAAAAGACTTTATAGAACATTTATTAAATCCATCTTATTATGTTAGTAGGAATATAAAAGTTCACTATGTAGAATCAACATCAGAGTGGTATGTTGAGGGCAAAAACTTTGATAAGATGAATGTAAAATCTTATAACACTTATGGAACACAAAGAGCAAATGCTTATAAAATAATTGAAGATAGTTTAAATCTTAAAGATACTAGAATATATGATTACTATGAAGATGAAAATGGTAAGAGAGTAGCAGAACTTAATAAAAAAGAAACTGCCATTGCACAAGCAAAACAAGAGATAATAAAACAGGCTTTTGAAGAATGGATATGGCAAAATCCAGAACGTAGAGAAAGATTAACAAAGTATTACAATGAGCATTTTAATGCAATAAGACCACGAGAATATGATGGATCTCATATTACTTTTGATGGAATAAATCCAGAGATAAAATTGAGAACACATCAAACAAATGCAATAGCAAGAATTCTTTATGGTGGTAATACTTTATTAGCACACGAAGTAGGTGCAGGAAAAACTTTTGAAATGGTAGCAGCTGCAATGGAATCAAAAAGATTGGGACTTTGTAATAAGTCCTTATTTGTTGTTCCAAATCATATAGTAGAACAATTTGGACAAGAGTTTTTGCAATTATATCCTAGTGCAAATATTTTAGTAACTACAAAGAAAGATTTTGAAACTGCAAATCGTAAAAAGTTTTGTTCAAGAATAGCAACTGGCGATTATGATGCTGTAATCATAAGTCATTCACAGTTTGAAAAAATACCAATGTCTGCTGAAAGACAAAGAGCAATTATTCAAAAACAAATAGATGAAATAACATTTGGTATTACTGATTTACAAAATAATAATGGCGAAAGATTTTCTATAAAACAATTAGAAAAAACAAAGAAAGCACTACAAACTAAATTAGATAAATTAAATGACACATCAAGAAAAGATGATGTAATTACTTTTGAAGAATTAGGTGTAGATAGAATATTTGTAGATGAGGCACATTATTATAAAAATCTATTCTTATATACTAAAATGAGAAATGTTGGAGGTATTGCACAGACAGAGGCACAAAAGAGTTCAGACTTGTATATGAAATGTAGATATCTTGATGAAATAACAGGTGGTAAAGGAATTGTTTTTGCAACAGGAACACCAATTTCAAATTCAATGGTAGAACTTTATACAATGCAAAGATATTTACAATATTCTGAATTAGAGAATAGGAAATTACAACATTTTGATTCTTGGGCGAGTACCTTTGGGGAAACAGTAACTGCAATAGAATTGTCGCCAGAGGGTACAGGTTATAGAGCAAAAACAAGATTTGCTAAATTCTATAATCTACCAGAGTTAATGGCAATGTTTAAAGAAGTTGCAGATATTCAAACATCCGAAATGTTAAATCTACCAGTACCAAAAGCGAACTATCATAATATAGTAATTGAGCCAAGCGAAATGCAAAAAGAAATGGTAAAAGAACTTGCAGATAGAGCAGAAAGAGTTAGAAATAAAATGGTAGATTCTAGCACAGATAATATGCTTAAAATTACTAATGATGGTAGAAAATTAGCATTAGACCAAAGACTTGCAAATGAAGTATTAGAAGATTATGAAAAGAGCAAAGTAGCAACTTGTGCAGATAATATTAAAGACATTTGGGAGAAAACAACTGAAAATAAATCAGCACAACTTGTATTCTGTGATTTATCTACACCACATAATGATGGTAAATTTAACGTCTATGATGACCTTAAAAAGAAACTAATAGAAAGAGGTATCCCAGAAGAAGAAATTGCTTTTATTCACGATGCTAATACTGATATTAGAAAGCAAGAATTATTTAATAAAGTAAGAAAAGGACAAGTAAGAGTTTTGATGGGAAGCACACAAAAAATGGGTGCAGGAACAAACTGTCAAGACAGACTTATAGCGCTCCACGATTTAGATTGTCCGTGGCGACCTAGTGATTTAATTCAGCGAAGTGGAAGAATAATTAGACAAGGTAATATGAATAAAGAAGTTGATATTTATAGATATGTAACAGAGGGAACATTTGATGCTTATCTTTATCAGTTAGTAGAAAATAAACAACGATTTATTTCTCAAATAATGACATCAAAAACACCTGTAAGATTTGCAGAAGATATAGATGAAACTGCTTTATCTTATGCAGAAATAAAAGCACTTGCAGCAGGTAATCCTTTAATAATTGAAAAGACAGAACTTGATACACAAGTTGCTAAATTAAAATTATTAAAGCAAACTCATTTAAGTGAAAGGTATGCTTTGGAAGATAAAGTTATAAAATATTATCCTAATGAAATAAAAAGATTAGAAAAAAGAATTGTAGATATTACAGAAGATATAGAACATTTAAAGAATAATACTCAAAATATAGATGGCTTTCAAGGTATGAAAATTAAAGATAAATTTTATACAGAAAAAGCAGATGCCGGACAGTTAATCATTGACGCTTGTAAAGCTATGACTAACGGCGATCCGGTAGAGATAGGAGAATATAAAGGCTTTAAAATGATTCTAACTTTTGATAGTTTTGGTAGATTATTTCATTTAGGATTAAAAAATAATATCACTTATGATGTTGAATTAGGTAGCGATATTCACGGAAATATTACTCGTATAGATAATGTTTTAAATGGTATTGATAAAAGATTAGAGAATAGTAAAACACAACTAGAAGATACAAAAAAGCAATATGAAAATGCTAAACAAGAAATCAATAAACCATTCCCACAAGAGGAAGAACTAAAAACAAAATCAAAACGATTAGATGAACTAAATATCATTCTAAATCTTAATGAAAAAGATAAAGAAATAATATCAGATGGTAATGCTGATATTTCAGACAGTCATTCACAAAGAAAAGATTATGAAAGATAAAAGTTAAGCGATTTTAGATAAAACTAGAATCGCTTTTTTAAATTAATAAGGAGGAAATTTTATTATGAATGAAATGGAAATTAGAAAAAAATTATATGAAAAAATGGAAAAAGAGTTTAGAGATTTTATTGAAGAAATGAAAAGTAACGAGCCAGAAGTAATAGTAAATAGTGCTTACCAAATAGTCATAAAAGAAGAATTAGTTGCAATGTTTTATCCAGAGTCAAAACAATATGATATTGATGAAATTAAGGCATTAAATAAAACAAAAAATCCATTAGAAGAACTTTATCAAGGTTGGATGGATTCAGATGCAGGAATTCAATCTGTATTAGAAGACAATATTTCTGATACTATTGAAGAAATACAAAAAGAACAAAGAGAAAAGAAAAAAGATAGAGAAAGGTAGGTAAAAATATGGCATATTATCCACCAGAAATTATAGAAAAAGTAAAACAAATTGATTTATATACTTACCTAAAAAATTATGAGCCAGAAGAATTAGTGCATTTTAATAAAAATACTTATATGACTAAAACTCACGATAGTTTGAAAATAAGTAATGGAATGTGGTATTGGTTTTCACAGGGATTTGGTGGAAAAACTGCATTAGAATATTTAATAAAAGTTAGAAACTTAACCTTTATTCAGGCAGTAGAAACTTTATTAGGTCATACAAAAATAAGTCCACCGATTATAACAAAGCAATCTGAAAAGATTAAAAATGTTAGATTACTTTTGCCTAAACCTGCTCCAAATAATGATAAAGTTATTAAATATTTAACAGGTAGAGGAATAGATGTTGATATTATAAGAGAGTGTATAGATAATAGATTTATTTATCAACAAGCAGATAATAACAATGTTGTATTTGTTGGATTTGATAAGAACAAAGTTCCAAGATATGGAGGAATAAGAGCAACAAATAATTCAAGATTTATGATAGATGCTTATGGAAGTCATAAAGCATTTTCTTTTAAATTAGATTCATTAAATAATAGTGATACAGTTCATTTATTTGAAAGTGCTATTGATTTATTATCATACGCTACAATATTAAAATTAGAGAATAAAGAATGGTATAACGAGAACTTATTATCATTAGCAGGTGTATATCAACCGGCTAAAAAAATTGATGAAAGTAAAATACCATTAGCATTAAATTATTATCTAAATCAAAATCAAAATATAAAGAAAATTATATTGCATTTAGATAACGATAGTGCCGGTAGAATAGCAACAATGGCACTAAAAACTATAATACCTAAACAATATGAAGTCGTTGATGATCCACCAAAAGTTGGTAAGGATTTCAACGATTTTTTATGTTCAAAGTTAGGAATAAATTATTTAAAAAAATATGGAAAGGAAAGATAAAATTATGAAAAATAACTATTTAAAATTAGGAAAAATTATTAGAAATGAAAGGGAAGAAAAAGGATTTTCAAGAAGAAAATTATCAGCACTTGTAGATATAAGTGATACAGAATTAAAAAGAATTGAGAATGGAGAAAGGCAAGTTCCAAATATTATTACACTTATAAAACTATGTAAAATATTAAAATTAGATTTATTAAATCTATTAGAAGATACAGATTTTTATGAAAGAGAAGAAGATAAATTATTTTATATAATTGTTAAAAACAAGAATACGGATGTGTTTAAAATTCACGCACAAAGTGAAGTAAAAGCAATTATGATTATAATAGATTTACTTTCAGAAAATGACTTAATAGAAATGGACAAAGATATAAGAAATGTATCATTTTTTGTAACGAGTGATGAGAAAGTTTTTAATGAAACTTTAAAAGATTTTTTAGAAAAAAGCGAAGAAGAATTAGCAGAAAAATATGGAAATACACCATCAATTTTTGAAGAAAATGATTATGAAGATTACGAAGAAGATGAAGAATTTGATGAAGATTTTGAAGAAGAATTTGAAGAAAATTCTCAATGTTCTGGGTGCAAATACTATTGTCCTATCTGTGACGAGTGTACTTTTGGGGAGTAATCTTATTGTCTAGCAAGCAATGAATTTATACTCCTGTATAAATTCTAATGTGGGGAAATCCCCAATCCCCTATAAAAATACAAAGAAAAAATAGGAATAATTAAGGTTAGTAAATTTAAAATATTTACTAGCCTTTTTTTGTTGCCAAAAAAAGAAAGAGAGGAAAGAAAATTATGAGTGAATTATTATTTTTTATATTAGGTTTAATTATTGGAGGATTAGTGATGACAACTTTAATGTGTTGCTTACAAATTAACAGACTAAATGAATATGAAAGATTACTTTTAATGAGAGATAAAAACGAAGATGAAGAAGAACAGGGAACGGAGGTGGTGCAATGTCAAATCGTGGAATAAGAAAACAGATTTGGTTAAATCGTGATGAAGATTTAATGCTAAAAAGAAAAGCAGAACTTGCTAATATGAATGCATCAGAATTGATACGAAGTTTAATTATGGGATATGAGCCACAAGCTAAACCTCCGATAGAATTTTATGAGATGATAAAACAATTAAGAAAGTTAGGAAGTAATCTAAACCAAATTGCTATGAAAGCACACGGATTAGGATTTATAGATGAACTCGCTTACAAAAAGGAAGTAGAAAAAATAGATAATCTTATATTAGAAATTAAAAAACAATTTTTATTACCAAAAAAAGTAGAAGAAGAAGATTTTTAAAATATTTATATGGGAGGTATGAAATGGCAACAACAGGAATATGGAAAATTGAAAAGAGATTAGATAATGTATTGAATTATACAACTAATGCAGAAAAGACAATGAGTGATGAAAGTTATAGAGAATTACACAATGTTATTGAATACATTGAGTCAGATTATAAAACAGAAGAACAACACTATGTTACTGGAATAAATTGTTCGCCATCTACTGCACTTGAAGAAATGACTATAACAAAAAAAGAATATAACAAAACTGGTGGTATTTTAGCATATCACGCTTTTCAATCTTTTGCAGAGGGAGAAGTAACACCAGAACAAGCACACGAAATAGGAATTAAATTAGCAGAAGAAATGTGGGGCAATAGATTTGAAGTTGTTGTTTCTACTCACTTAAATTCAAAACATTTTCATAATCACTTTGTTATAAACTCTGTATCATTTGCAGATGGGAAAAGGTATTACAATAAAAGAGAAACTTATGCAGAAATTCGCAGAATATCTGATGCACTTTGTGAAGAATATGGATTAAGTGTAATACAAGAAAAGCCGTGTAGAAATAGTAAAGTGAATTATCTTAAATATCAAAAAGAGTATGTAGAAAAGAATAATTACTATACAACTGCAAAACAAGATTTAGATCGTGCGATAGCAATGGCATACAATTATGAAGATTTTGAAAAGTTAATGAAAGCAATGGACTATGAACTTATTTATAGAGCAAATAAATTAAGTATAAAAAGGAGTCCATATAAAAAGAATATTCGCATACAAAGATACTTTGGCGAAGAATATAGTATAGATAATATTACAGATAGAATTTCAAAAACTTATGCACCAAGAGTTCCATTTATGGAGGCTTATGGAATAAATACAAAATATTATCCTATTAACTTAAAGAAAAGACCACCTAGCACAGGAATATATGGATTATATTTGCATTATTGTTATTTATTAAAGGTATTTCCACAAAAACATAAATATCAAAAATTACCTCCATCAATTCGTGCAGATGTTAGAAAAATGGATATGATAGCAGAAGAAGTAAGACTGCTCGTTAGTAAAGAAATAAATACTAATGAGCAGTTTTTTTCATATAAAAAAGAAATTGTAGATAAGTATGAAGATTTAATGACTAAAAGAAGTAGGTTGTGGAATCAGCATAAGAAATCTAAAAGCAAAAATGAAAAAGAGTCAATTCATCTTCAAATTGAAGAAATAAATAAAGAATTGAATCCACTACGAAAGGAGGTGGGACTATGTGATGATATAGAAAAAAGAATACCTACTATAAGGAAAAACCTAGATAAATTTTATTCAGAAAATGAAAGAAAGGAAGTGAGTAAAGATGAGCACATCAGGTGATGCAGCAGAATCAATTATTAGAATGAGTTTACAAGGAATAGAAGTTGCAGCAAGAATATCTGGAAGTGGTGCAAAAAATGTTGCAGTTTTACTTTGTGCTATGCTAAAAGAACAAGAAAAAGTAAAAGGAAAAACTAAACTTGTAAATATGCTTAAATCTGGAAAAGAATTAAAAGTATTTTCAGTTAAGTATGATGATTTGAAAAAATTTACAGAAGAAGCTAAAAGATATGGGGTTTTGTTTAGTGTTTTAATTGATAAAAAACAAAAAAATCAAGATGGTATGGTAGATATTATGGTTAAGGCAGAAGATGCCGGTAAGATCAATCGTATAGTTGAAAGATTTAATTTAGCAACTATTGATACAGCAAGTATTAAAAGTGATATTCAAAAATCAAAAGAAAGCAAAGATAAAGGCATTGAAATCAAGAGTGTTGAAGAAAAACTTGTTGATGATATTTTATCAAAGCCAATAAGTAAGGAGGAAAATGAAATATCAAACCCCCAAGTGGCAAAGACAGAAAAAAGCCCTCTGTCAGAGCCTTTATTAGAGAACAAAAGAAAGTTAGAGGAGGGTGCTAAAATGGAAAAGCCTTCTGTTAGAGAAAAAATAAAAGAAATCAAAAAAGAAAGAATGGCAAAACCAGAATTAGATAAATCTAGCAAAGAAAAAGAAAAGAAATCTAAAAATAAAACTACAAAGCACAAAAATAAAAACAAAAAGAAAAAGGAAAGAGGTAGATAATAAATGAATAATATTGATGAAATTATTAAAAGTAATAACTCAAATAGTAAATCATTTGATAGAGATAGTTGGGTAAAGAAAAAACAAGAAGAAAGAACAATGGCATATAAGTTAATGGACGCAACTGCTGATACAATTAGTAAAGATGATAGTTTATTTAAAATGTATTTAGATATACAAGGTAGTTTCGATAAATATTCAGTTGGGAATTGTCTATTGATAACTTCACAAATGCCAAATGCTACACAAATTAAAGATTTTGAAGGTTGGAAAGAGGCAGGAACATTTATTAAGAAAAACGCAAAAAGTATAACTATATTAGAGCCGGGCGACCAATATACAAGAGCAGATGGAACAGTATCAACTTCATATAATCCTAAAAAAGTATTTGATATATCACAAACAAATATGAAATCTAAAACTAGAAATGTGTCTATGGCAGATAAAACAAAATTAACTGCAATATTAAATGAATGCCCTGTTGATGTAAAAGTTGTTGATGATATATCTGGAACAACTAGACTTGCTGAATGGAATAAAGAGGATAATGTGTTATATGTTAGAAAAAATGAAGATATACACTCAACATTTGTTCAATTAGCACAAGAACTTTCAAGAGCAGGATTAGAAACAACTGGTAATACTGAATTAGATGATTTTAAATCTTCTTGTATTGCTTATATGGTATGTAAAAAACATAGTGTAGATGTTGCTAATTATGAACTAAAAACAATACCAAACTCAATGAAAAATATGACACCATCAGAAGTTAGAAACGAATTAAGTTCTATGAGAAGTACAATGGAAGATATAAATGGTAGAATAAGTCAGCATTATGAGAAAATGGCGAAAACACAAAAAAATAAAGATTACGAAAGATAGGAGGTTATTAAGTGATGGAAGATGAAAAAGTATTAGTTCTTGATAAATACGAATTAGGTATAGTTATAAATGCTTTAAATCAGTTTAGAAATCAACTTATACGCGAAAAGAGAATAACAGAGCCAGTTGATGAAGTATTACTGAAAGCAATTGATGCCCCAGATAAGAAAAAAGGATTTAGCAAGAAGAAAGAAGAAAGATGAACGAAGAAGTTAATCAAATCCCGAAATGGGTATATGCCATAGGTTTGATTCCTACGATATGGTTAGCACTTTTAATTGCTCCATCTATAAGTGGTGGATTACCACAGATTATTAAGGATTTTCCTACTATAATGGAGAATCCTTTTAATATATCTTTTTGTTCAGATAGTATAAAAGTTATTTTAATATTTATTGTAATGTATGTAATGGCAATAAGTATATATTTAGGAACAAGAAAGAATTATCGTAGGAGAGAAGAACACGGCTCTGCAAAATGGGGCAGTGCAAGTAGTGTTAATAAAAAGTATTGTCAAAATCCCATTTCAGATAATAAGTTATTAACTCAATATGTTTCATTAGGGTTAAATGGAAAAATACACAGAAGAAATTTGAACGTATTGGTATGTGGCGGAAGTGGTTCCGGCAAAACGAGATTCTATTGTAAACCTAATATAATGCAAGCTAACACTTCTTTTGTTGTATTAGACCCAAAAGGTGAAATAGTAAGAGATACAGGACATTTATTAGAAAAAAAAGGTTATGAAGTAAGAGTTTTAGATTTAATAAATATGGAAAAAAGTCATTGCTATAATCCGTTTGTTTATCTTAAAACTGATAATGATGTTCAAAAATTAGTAACTAATTTATTTAAAGCAACAACACCAAAAGGGTCATCTAGCAATGATCCTTTTTGGGATACTGCTGCATCAATGTTATTATTAGCATTGATTTTTTATTTGAAGTATGAAGCACCAGAAGAAGAACAAAACTTTCCAATGGTTATGGAATTGTTAAGAGTAGGCGAAGTTCACGAAGATGAAGAAAACTATATTAGTCCATTAGATGTATTGTTTAATGAATTAGAAACAAAAGAGCCAGAGCATATAGCAGTTAAATATTATAGAGATTATCATAGTGGCTCTGCTAAAACATTAAAATCTATTCAGATAACATTAGCCTCACGATTAGAAAAGTTTAATCTTCAAACACTTGCTTCATTAACTGCTACTGATGAATTAGACTTGCCATCATTAGGAGAAAAGAAAGTTGCTTTATTTGCACTTATTCCAGATAATGATACAAGTTTTAATTTTTTAGTAAGTATTTTATATACACAACTGTTTCAGCAGTTGTTTTTTTTAGCCGACCATAAATATGGTGGTAGCCTACCAGTTCACGTTCATTTTGTAATGGACGAATTTGCGAATGTATCATTACCAGATGACTTTGACAAGATTTTATCTGTAATGAGGTCAAGGTCAGTATCAGTAAGCATAATATTACAAAATCTAGCCCAATTAAAAGCACTATTTGAAAAACAATGGGAAAGTATTGTAGGAAATTGTGATGAGTTTTTATATTTAGGGGGAAATGAACAATCCACTCATAAATATGTAAGTGAACTTTTAGGGAAAGAAACTATTGATACTAATACTTATGGAAAAAGTACAGGGCATAGTGGTAGTTATTCTACTAATTATCAAATTAGTGGTAGAGAGTTAATGACTCCTGATGAAGTACGATTACTTGATAATAGATATGCACTTTTATTTATAAGAGGCGAAAGACCAATAATGGATTTTAAGTATGATATTTTGAAACATCCTAATGTAGCAATGACTACTGATGGTAAGGAAAAACCTTATAAACACGGAGAAACAGAAAATGCTATTGCATCAATAGTATTTGATGAAAATATTGATAACTATGATTTCTCAAATATTGAAGAAATTGTAGGCGATTTTGAAATTATATCTTCAGAAGATATAGAAGAATATTTAAAAGGAAAAGGAGAATAGGAATATGAAAAAAGAAACTAAAAAATTACAATTAAGTAAGAGAGGAAAAAAATTATTTAAAATGTATGCAATGGCAATTTGTATAGGTGCTTTAACAGTTGGAACAAGTATGAATGTTCTAGCTGCAGATGACCCTATGACAGTTGTAAATAATTTATCTGATTTTATCTTTGGTTTAATCAGAGCAGTAGGTATGATTATACTAGGATTTGGTATAGTTCAAGTGGGATTATCATTAAAGAGCCACGATCCTAGCCAAAGAGCAAATGGATTCTTAACATTAGCAGGTGGAATTGTAATAACATTTGCAAAAGAAATTCTTAATATGATTACAGGGTAATTATCAATGGGCAAGAATAAAAACTTGCCCTAATTTTTATTATACAAGGAGGTGTTAATATTGAGTGATAATTGGGTAGTGCAGAACTTACAAAATGCACTAGATACTTGGAATTCAAAATTAAGTGAAATATGGACTTTAATAACACAAACACCAGAAACATTTAAAGGTGGTGCGATATGGAATACAATTCTTAATATTCACGGGGCAGTTCAAGCAATAGGACTTGCTTTATTAGTTTTGTTTTTTGTAGTTGGTGTAATGAAAACTTGTGGCTCGTTTGCAGAAGTTAAAAAGCCAGAACACGCATTAAAACTCTTTATTAGATTTGCGATAGCAAAAATAGTAGTAACCTATGGATTAGATTTATTGCTATCTTTATTTAAAATAGTTCAGGGAGTTATAGGAACGATAATGAATGCATCTGGATTTGGTAGTGCAACACAGACAGTAATGCCACAAGAAATTATTACAGCAGTAGAAAGTTGTGGATTTTTTGAAAGCATACCATTATGGGCAGTAACTTTAATTGGTGGATTATTAGTAACAGTATTATCTTTTATTATGATAATGACAGTATATGGTAGATTCTTCAAATTATACTTATATACTGCAATATCACCAATTCCATTATCTACTTTTGCAGGAGAGCCTACACAACAAGTAGGAAAGAGTTTTATTAAATCATATTGTGCAGTTTGTTTAGAGGGTGCAATAATTGTGTTGGCTTGTATTATATTTTCATTATTTGCATCTAGTCCACCAGTTGTAGATACAAGTGCAGCAGCAGTAACGCAAGTATGGAAATATATAGGCGAATTAGTATTTAATATGCTTGTATTAGTTGGAACTGTGAAAATGTCAGATAGAGTTGTAAGAGAAATGATGGGATTATAGGAAAGGAATGAATTATTATGTTAGATTTTATAGAAAAAGAAAAATTAAGAATAGAAGATTTTTTAAAAAATAGTGAAGAACATCAAGATAAAAAAATACAATATATTTTGTATAAGGAAGATACGAAAGAAACAAATATTTTGGCTATTAATGAAGAGGGAACATTAGCGATAGAATTTACCCCAATTACAAAAGAGAGCAAAGAAGGATATTGGGATGTTCCGGGATGGGACTTTAATTATGATTATTATATGTATAATCTTTTAGAAGAAAATTGGGAAATTGCTTATATTACACCAAATATTCATTATGATATTTGGAATTCAATAAATGAATTATATCCAGAAGATATAGATTATAAAGATGGAGTTCAAAAGTATTTAAAATATTGCAAAGAAAATAATATTACAAAAGAATATTTAGATAAAGAAATGGAGAGTGTAATTCCAAATGCTAATACACCAGATATTATGAAATATTTAGATGATTTAGAAGTTAGTGATACTTTTGAATATAAAGGTTATTTTATACAAGTAGATGATTATAATCTTGATAATGAAGATGAGAATATAATTCAAATATATGAAAATGAGCAAAGTTATATAGATGGCGAAAATATTGAAAGTGTTTCATTAAGTAAGTATGGATTAAGACAAAATATAAAAGATTATATAGATGAAACTTATTTTCAACCAGAAATAGAACAAAGGCATAATGAATGTAAGGTGTATATGCCAAGTGAAAAAGCATATTTATGTTTTATTTTAGGTTATGATTTCTTACAAGATATGTTAAAAAAATCTGGCACACCAGAGTGTGATATAAATTATGATTTTTGTAATTATTTATCAGAACAATTTTTACAAAGCGAAGAATATAAAGATCCTAGACATTCAACTTATGAAATGTTGGAACAATGGATTACTGAAAACAAAGAACAAATAAAAGAAGATTATATTCAGTTCATTGAAAAAGGAATTGATGGTATAGAAGAACAACAAGAAGTTTTAAAAGTAAAAATTATAGGTATTGATAATTGGGATAGACCTGTATATCAAGATGAAAAAGGTAAATTATACAAAGATGTTAACTTAGGAACAGGTTGTTTATCGTTATGTACTGCAACTAATAATCAATTTTATGGAGAGCCAGATATTCCAATAGCAGATAATATAAAAGTAGAAGTTGTTAAGAATTTTAGTAAAAATAAGAATAAAGATATGGAAAGGTAGTGATTTAATTGGAAGAAAAAGAAAGCGTAAAGGCTTTATTTAATACAAAAATTGCTAGTGATATGCAATACAATGGTAAAATTGTTACTATTCTTGATTATATAAAAGGTAAGGATATTTATTGTGATAGATATGTTGTTAAATTTCCAGATGGAACTATAAAAGATAATATTATGAGTTGTGAACTCAATTTTAATTATAAACAAAAAAATAGAGAAAGGAGTAGATAAAAATGGAAGTCAAGATAAATAGAGAAATAAGAGATTATACAGAAAGTATATTTTTTGGACTGTCAATGCGACAGTTCTTTTTTTCTGTAATGGCTTGTGGAGTAGCAGTGCTACTCTATTTTTTATTAAAAGGAAAGTTTGGAATTGAAACATTATCTTGGGTATGTATTTTAGGTGCTGCACCTTTTGCTGCACTTGGATTTATAACATACAACGGAATGACTGCTGAAAAGTTTATTTATGCTTGGATTAAATCAGAGTTTTTAATTCCTAAACATTTAACTTTTAAACCAACAAATTATTACTATGAATTATTAAAAGACAAAATTGAAAAGGAGGATTTAAAGAATGAAAACATTGAAAATGTTGTTTAAACAAGATAAAGAAGTATTTGTAGTTCCGAAAGGATTACAAGATATAATTCCTGTAAATAGAATATGGCAAGATGGTATATTTCAAGTAGGAAAAAATAAGTTTTCCAAATGTTTTAGATTTACAGATATAAATTATGCAGTTGCAAGTAGAGCAGATAAAGAGGCTATGTTTTTAGAATATAGTGAATTATTAAATTCTTTTGATACTGGTGCAACTACAAAAATAACTATATTAAATAGAAGATTGAACAAAGTTGATTTTGAAAAAAATATATTATTACCATTAGCAGAAGATAACCTTGATGAATATAGAAAAGAATATAATAAAATGCTTTTAGATAAAGGGACAGGTGCTAATGGAATAACACAAGAAAAGTTTATAACTATTTCAGTTAATAAAAAAAGTATTGAAGAAGCAAGAAATTATTTTGCTAGAATAGGTGCTGACTTAACAAATCACTTTTCACAATTAGGCTCAAAATGTATAGAACTTGATGCAGTTGATAGATTAAGAATGTTTCACGATTTTTATAGAGCAGGAGAAGAAAATTCATTTACTTTTGACTTTATTCAAAATATGAGAAAAGGACATAGTTTTAAAGATTTTATATGTCCAGATACAATGGAATTTGAAAAAGACTATTTTAAAATGGGAAATAAGTATGGTAGAGTTATCTTTTTAAAAGAATATGCAAGTTATATTAAAGATAATATGGTAGCAGAATTAACAGACTTAAATAGAAATATGATGATGAGTGTTGATGTTATACCAGTTCCTATGGATGAGGCAGTAAGAGAAGTAGAAAATAGAAGATTAGGAGTAGAAACAAATATAACGAATTGGCAAAGGCGACAAAATTCAAATAATAATTTTAGTGCTGTAATTCCTTATGATATGGAACAACAAAGGAATGAGTCAAAAGAGTTTTTAGATGATTTAACCACTCGTGACCAAAGAATGTTTTTATCTGTTCTCACAATGGTGCATACTGCTGATACCAAAGACCAATTAGATAATGATACAGAAAGTTTATTAACTACTGCAAGAAAACATTTATGCCAGTTTGCTATATTAAAGTGGCAACAAATTGATGGACTTAATACTGCAATGCCTTTTGGGGTTAGAAAGATAGACGCTTTAAGAACATTAACAACAGAATCACTTGCAGTTTTTATTCCATTTAGAGTTCAAGAAATAAATCACGAAAATGGAATATATTATGGACAAAATGTTATAAGCAAAAATATGATAATTGCAGATAGAAGAAAACTATTAAATGGTAATAGTTTCATATTAGGTGTATCTGGTAGTGGTAAATCATTTACAGGAAAAAATGAAATAGTTTCTGTAATACTTCGCGATCCAAATGCAGATGTAATAATTATTGACCCAGAACGCGAGTATTCACAACTTATAAACGCATTAGGTGGCGAAGTTATACACATTTCTGCAACAAGTAATAATCATATAAATGCTATGGACTTAAATAGCGAATATGGTGATGGTGCAAATCCTGTTATATTAAAATCAGAGTTTATATTATCACTATGTGAACAGTTAATAGGTGGTAGCAATTTAGGTCCAAAGCAAAAGAGTATAATTGATAGATGTACTGCACAAGTATATAGACATTATCAACAAGGAAACTATCAAGGAACTCCACCAACATTACAAGATTTTAGGGAAGAATTATTAAAACAAAGTGAGCCAGAGGCAAAAGAAATAGCACTTGCTATTGAATTGTTTACAGATGGAAGTTTGAATACTTTTGCTAAAAATACTAATGTTGATACAAGTAATAGACTAATTTGTTATGATATATTAGATTTAGGTAAACAATTACTTCCTATTGGTATGTTGGTAGTGTTAGATAGTATTTTAAATAGAATAACAATGAATAGAGCAAAAGGTAGAAATACCTTTATTTTTATTGATGAAATATATTTGTTATTCCAACACGAATATTCAGCAAATTTCTTATTTACTTTATGGAAAAGAGTAAGAAAATATGGTGCTTATTGCACAGGTATTACACAAAATGTTGATGACTTATTACAAAGTCATACTGCAAGAACAATGTTAGCAAATTCAGAGTTTATAGTAATGCTTAATCAAGCAAGTACAGATAGATTAGAACTTGCTAAATTATTAAATATTTCTGATTTACAAATGAGTTATATAACAAATGTAGGTGCAGGACAGGGATTATTAAAAGTTGGTAGTTCATTAGTTCCATTTATAAATAAATTCCCAACTAATACAAAATTATATAAACTTATGACTACAAAACCGGGAGAAGGAAACTAATAGGAGGTGTAGAAAATGGCAGATATCAAAGTAAAAGATATTGCTAAAAAAAGTATAAAAGCAATAGATAAATCTGCTATTGCAACAGAACGATTTAAAGATACTATTGTTCATACAAAACAAAAGGCAGAGAACACTTATAGTGATAATGGAAATGTTTATCAAGATGGTAGTGATAAAATACAATTTATAACAAATAGGGCAGTTGATGAAACTGCCCATAATTTTAATAAGTATGGAAAAAAAGCATTTGTTGAAACAAAGAAGAATATTAAAAAATCTACTTTAAAGATAAAAGCATTTAAAGAAAACAAACTAGCTGAAAAAAGTATAAAGGGTGCAAAAGGTGTAAAAGGTGTTGTGAAAAATACCAAAACAACAATTAAAACAAGTAAGGAAGTAGCAAAAAATGCAAAGAAAGTAGCACAACAATCAGTTAAAGCAAGTCAAAGAGCAGTAAGATTAGCAAGAGAAACTGCAAGAAGAACTGCACAAGGAGTTAAAGTGGCAGTAAAAGCAACAGTTTCTGCAATTAAAGGAATAATAGCAGGAACAAAAGCACTAATTGCTGCACTTGTTGCAGGTGGTTGGGTAGCAGTAGTCGTTATTATGGTTATTTGTTTAATAGCATTATTATGCAGTTCTATATTTGGTATTTTCTTTTCTAGTGAAGATACTGGTGGAACTAAAACAATGAACACAGTAGTTAATGAAATAAATCAAGAAATGGCAAATAAGATTACTAATATTCAAAATAATAATACTTATGATGATTATACGATAGATTCAGATCGTGCAGAATGGAAAGAAGTATTAGCAATATATACAGTAAGAATTTCAAAAGGAATAAATGAAACAGATGTAATAACACTTGACGATAATAAAATAGCAATATTAAAAGAAGTATTTTGGGATATGAATTCTATTTCTTCAGAAGTAAAAACAGAGAAAATAAAAAATGATGATGGAGTAGAGGAAGAAAAGAAAATATTGCATATAAAAATATCTTCCAAAAGTATTGAAGATATGTCAAAAGAATATTCATTTAATACTGCACAGAAAAATCAATTAAATGAATTGATGAGTGAAGAATATGCAAATTTATGGTCATCTGCAATATATGGTAGTCCATTGGGAAGTCCTAATATTGTTCAGATAGCATTGTCACAAGTAGGCAATGTTGGAGGACAACCTTATTGGAGTTGGTATGGATTTAATTCTCGTGTAGAATGGTGCGCTTGTTTTGTATCTTGGGTAGCAAATCAAGCCGGATATATAGAGTCAAATATTATTCCAAAATTTGCAGGATGTCAAAATGGTATTGATTGGTTTAAGGCAATGGGACAATGGAAAGAAAAAGGGTATATTCCAAGAGAGGGTGATATAATATTCTTTGACTGGGAAGTTGATGGAAATGTAAATCACGTTGGTATTGTTGAAAGAGTAGAAAATGGTAAAGTTTATACAGTAGAGGGAAATTCTACTGATGATATGTGCAGACAAAAAGAATATGATGTTAATAGTAAATATATCTTTGGTTATGGCACACCTGCTTATTAAGACAAAAAAAGTAATAAAGTTAGTTGATTCTAATTTTATTACTTTTTATTTTTATATAAAGTTTGACACTTTATTTATACAAGGTTTTCACTTCTAGCTTTTACAATTATACCATATTTTGTCGAATTTGACATTAATTTAGTGAAAATTTTTTAAATTTTTGAATTTTATATTACAAAAAACGATAAATACCGCATTTTGCAAGAGAAAATTAAATATTTTTCAGTCAAAATTCTGGTAATAAATTTTATTAATTAGGAAGGAGAATTATGATGGCAAGAAAAGGAGAAAACATTTTTAAGAGAAAAGATGGAAGATGGGAAGCGAGATATGCAAAAGAGAGAGATTTAAAAGGAAAAGTTATTAAATATGGATATGTATATGGAAAGAGTTATATAGAAGTAAAAAGAAAAAAGGAGGAGGCGATTGAAAATTTAAAATTTACACAATTGCAAAAGCCAAATATAGATAACACTATTTTCTCTACGGCTATAATAAGTTGGCTTAATAATAAAACTTCAATAAAAGACTCTACTTTTTATAATTATATTTCAATAATTACTGGAAAGTTAATTCCATATTTTAATGAAACAAAGATAACATCTATAAATAAACAACATATATCAGATTTTATAAAAACACTAAAAAGTGAAGAATTAAGCCCTAAAAGAATAAAAGATATTTTACTTTTATTAAATCAATTTCTTGAAGATAATGAAATTCATATAAAATTTGATTATCCATCTTTAAGTAAAAACAATATATCAACTTTTAATAACAACGAGATTCATATCATTGAAAGTAATGCTTTAAATACAGAAGATATAAAAAAATTTGCAATATTATTAACATTATTTACAGGAATGAGAATTGGTGAATTATGTGCATTGCAATGGAAGGATATTGATTTAGAAAACAAGGTAATTCATATAACAAAAAATATAATAAGAACGAAGTCAAAACTTAATGCTAATTCAAAAACAATTACAAAAATAGATGTGCCAAAAACAGCAAGTTCTATAAGAGATATTCCAATTAACGATGTATTAGTATCTTTTTTAGAAAAGTTTAAACAAGAAGATAACAAATTCTTACTAACTGAAAGAGAATATTATATGACACCTAATCAATATTATTATTTTTATAGAAAATATATAAAAAGTTTAAGATTAACTGATTATAATTTTCACGCAATTAGACATACTTTTGCAACTCGTTCATTATCTTTTGGGATGGATGTAAAAACATTAAGTGTTATTTTAGGGCATACAAGTATAAAAATAACACTAGATTTATATGTTCATATTACAGAAGAAGAAAAAAGAAAACAAATAAATAAGATTCCTTTGTTATCTGCATAATTAGTAGTCAAATTTTTAGTATGAAATTAGAAAAAAACGCAGAAATAAAAGGATTTTTCAAAAAATATTTAAAGTGTCAAACTTTATATAAAAATTATTATTACTATTAGTATGTACGGAATAGAAAGGATTAATACACTTATAGCTCTTTTAGTCAAAAGAAAAGGAGGAGGTTATATATGGCTAAAAACAAGAAAATCCTACTTATGGTGGGCGCTATTGCGTTAGTTGTCGTAGTTGCTTTGATTTGTCTATTCGCATCTAAAGAAGATGAAAAAGCAATTTATACAGTAACGTTTAATAGTAATGGTGGTAATGTAATTTCTGAGCAAAGTGTAGAAGAAGGAATGACTGCCACAAAACCACAAGATCCCACTAAAGAAGGTTATATTTTTATTGAATGGCTGTTAGATGGAAAAAGTTATGATTTTAGCAGTCCAGTAAATAAAAATATAATTTTAAGAGCAAGTTGGCAAGAGGAAACTCCTGAAAAAGAACTTGTTACAATTAAGTTCAATACTGATGGAGGAACAACAATTGCAAATGCTGTTATCGAAAAAGGTGGTAAGGTAGAGAAACCATCTGACCCAACAAAAGATGGATATACTTTTGTTGAATGGCAATTATCTGGTTCAAAATATGATTTTGATAAAGAAGTTACCGAAGATTTAGAATTAGTTGCAAAATGGGAAAAAAACAAAACAGAAAATAAACCAAGCACAAATAAACCAACTACAAATAAACCAAGCAACAACAATTCTGGAAACAACAATTCTGGAAATAATAATTCTGGAAATAATAATTCTGGTGGTAGTACTACACCTACAACACCAACAACTCCTACAACACCTACTGTAAAAAAATATACAGTATCATTTGACACAAAAGGTGGTAGTAGTGTAGCTAGTCAAACAGTTGAAGAAGGTAAAAAAGCAAGTAAACCATCTGACCCAACAAGAACTGGATATACATTTGCTGGTTGGACATTAAATGGAAGTGCTTATGACTTCAACTCAGCAGTAAAAGGCAATATTACATTAGTTGCTAAATGGACTGAGAATCCAAAAGCAAAATATACAGTATCATTTGACACAAAAGGTGGTAGTAGTGTAGCAAATCAAACAGTTGAAGAAGGTAAAAAAGCAAGTAAACCATCAGATCCAACAAGAAGTGGATATACATTTGGCGGTTGGACATTAAATGGAAGTGCTTATGACTTCAATGCAGCAGTAAATGGAAACATTACATTAGTTGCTAAATGGAATGCAAAATCTTATACAGTAAAAGTAAGTGCAGTAGATGATTATTCACCTGCAAGAATATTAAGTGTTTATGAAAATGGCAGTAAAATAAGTGTAAAAGAAATTAGATATAGCGATGGAACTTATTTATGTTCAGGTGCAAATCCTAATGTTAATAAGAATGCTATTGCTGGTGAAACAAGTTTAATAGTTGTTTTAAGTGATGGAACACAAATGACTGCAAGTATTAATTAAGGAGGAAAAGTTAAATATGAAGAAAAGTTTAAAATGTTTATTTGCATTTGGAGTTCTCTTTTTAATGAACTCCGCTGTTGTAAATGCAAAGAGTATAGAACCATCTGACATTCCTAACAATTCATATGTTATTGGTAATTATGTGTTTTCTGAAGAAACAGTTTTAACAACAAAACACATTATGCTTGCCTCTAAAACAATTGAGGGAGATAGTTTAGATGATATGATTATTTATTATAAAACTCCAAGAGGACAATGGATAGATGGTCTTTCAGGAGAAACACAAGAAGTTCCAGAAGATTTTGAAATTGACAAAATAGATGGCGAAAGAGTGTTAGAAGATGTAAAAATCACTAGCAAAGAATTCGATGGAACATCAGAAGATAATGAAGTAGTTTATAAATTATTAACTGATAAGGAAATAGGAGATGGTATTGAAATATATTCATCTGACTCAATTGATGGAGATTATACTTTAATCAATACTACTGATGGATATGAAAATATCAGAGTTAGTGTATTAGATAATACTAAAAAGTATATTAAAATTAGAGCTTATGAAGGAACACCAGAAGATAGAGCATATGGAATGCTTTCAGAGGCAATAGAAATTGACCAAACTAATATGAGTGAAAATACTAAAATTTCAAATATTGAATTTGGAGCAGTTGATGAAAATATAATTACATTAACTATAAACGAAGAAGTTGGAGATGGATTCATTATTTATAGTTCTGATACAAAAGACGGAGAATATAAATATGAATATGAATTTGATTATACATCTGAACAATTTACAAACGGAAAAGTAAATTTTGATTTAAGAAATACTACTGATGGAACAAAAAAATACTTTAAAGTAAAAGCATATAAAGATACTGATTCAACAAGAGTATTTAGTGCTTTATCTGAAGCTTATGGTATTTTATTAGATGATATAGAAATTACTAGTAAAGAATTTGATGGAACATCAGCAGATAACGAAGTAGTTTATAAATTATTAACTGACAAAAAAGTAGGAGATGGAGTTGAAATATATTCATCTGATACAAAAGACGGAGAATATACTTTAATTAACACTACAACAGGTTATGACTTTATCAGAGTTAGCGTATTAGATAATGCTAAAAAGTATATCAAGATTAGAGGATATGAAGGAACACCAGAAGATAGAGTGGGTAGTGGTTTTTCAGAGGTTATAGAAATTGACCAAACTAATATGAGTGAAAAAGCAAAAATTTCTAATATTGAATTTGGAGCAGTTGATGAAAATATAATTACATTAACTATAAGTGAAGAAGTTGGAGATGGATTCACTATTTATAGTTCTGATACAAAAGACGGAGAATATAAATATGAATATGACTTTGAATATAGTTCAGAACAATTCTCAAACGGAAAAGTAAACTTTACTTTAAGAAATGAAGCAACAGGAACAACAAAATATTTCAAAATAAAAGCATTTAAAGATAATGATACAACAAGAGTATTTAGCGAATTATCAAGTGCTTATGGAATAATATTACAAGACATAGAAGTAACAGGAAAAACATTTGATGGGACATCAGCAGATAACGAAGTAGTTTATAAATTATTAACTGATAAAGAAGTTGGAGATGGAGTTGAAATATATTCATCTGACTCAAAAGATGGAGAATATACTTTAATCAATACTACATCAGGTTATGACTTTATCAGAGTTAGTGTATTAGATAACACAACAAAATACATCAAAATTAGAGGATATCAAGGTTCAACATCAGAAGATAGAGTATATGGTGGTTTTTCTACACCAATAGAAATCGACCAAACTAATATAAGTGAAAACATTGAAATATCTAATATAGAATATGGTGTAGTTGATGAAAATATAATTACATTAACTATAAACGAAGAAGTTGGAGATGGATTCATTATTTATAGTTCTGATACAATTGATGGGGAATATAAATATGAATATGATTTTGAATATAGTTCAGAACAATTCTCAAATAATAAAGTAAACTTTACTTTAAGAAATGAAGCAACAGGAACAACAAAATATTTCAAAGTAAAAGCATTTAAAGATAATGATACAACAAGAGTATATAGTGCGTTATCAAGTGCTAGTGAATTAAGTTTATAAATTGTACAAGCATTAAATGTAATATAAAAAAAGCTATCCGTTTTGGGTAGCTTTTAATCATCTATATTTTCTGGTAAGAATAAATCACTATCAAAAAAGTCTTTCTCTGAAATCTTGACTGTTTTGCATATTTGATGAATTACATAAGAACTAGGATTAGAAACTTTTAATGATAGCATATCTTGCAATGTAGATGGAGCAACGGCAGAGAGTTCTGCTAATTTGTTAGGAGTAATTTTATTTTTATCACATAATTCATAGATTCTTTTACTAATTGCTTCTTTAAATAACAAAATACACACCTCATTTCTTATAATATTTTAACGGAAATCCGCATAAATTATTCACGGATATCCGTTGACTTTGAGATGAAGTGATGTTATAATAATAATATCAATTAAGCAGTACATTTTTTTATATAGGTGTACTGTCTTTTTTTTCAAAAAATACTTGGGGAAATAGATTGAAAAATATAATAGTATTACTGACTGAAAAGAAGTTGATATTTTAAATAGATAGTGAGGAATAAGAATGGAAGAAATAATAATGTTAGGTATGATTTTAGTGTTTATCTTAATAATTATAATAATCTGGATTAAAGAAGATAAAAACTATCATAAAGAAATGGAAAAAAGAGATTCAGAGTTTGACCAACACAAATTATGGTTAGAAAAACAAAAGAAAAGACACGATCGTATGGTTTTAGAGGGGTATGCTTATTATGAGGATGATATTTATAACTATAATGATATAGAACTTAATGATGAATATGATAAAGAAATAAAAGAATATAAATTCATAATACAAAAAAATCTTCCTAGATTTGAGTCAAGTAAGAAGATTAAAGTATTAGTAGGAGATTATGATTTGATGTCTATATCTAACACCATAACCGTTTTAAAGAGTATGGGAATTACAACAAAAGCAGCTAGAAGTGGTAGAGAAATAATAAAAAGAATTATGACAGGGGAAAAATATGATTTAATAATAACCAATAATGTATATACAAAAGGTAATTGTGATGGACCGGAAACATTAGATGAATTAAGAAAAATAGAGGGTTTTAATACTCCTGTTGTAGTTTTAACTGTTTCGAGTGGAAAAAGACATTTATTTATGGGAGAGTATGGATTTGATGAATATATGTGCAAATTATTAACACAGGAACAAGTTATAGAAACATTACCAAAGGTTATTAAGGATTTAAAATTTACAAAAGTAGAAGAACAAAAAAAAGAAAGCAATAAGTCATAAGATTTATTGCTTTTTTCTGCCTAATAATTCATCAATAGAAAAGTGTTTATATATTCGTGTTAGATTATACAGAAATGCAGTAGGGATTAAATTGACTGCATTTTCATAATGAGCATAAGATGCTTGTGTAGTATTTATTTTTTCTGCAACTTCTGTTTGAGTCATTTTGTTGTGTTTTCTTAATAAACGCAAGTTTTTTGCGATTAATTCCAAATCTATAATTAAATGCTCATATTTTATATTAAATCTTGTTATTCCAAATAAATAATCTAAACTATAACCGAAGTTATTTGAATATTCAATTAGCCTTTCTAATGGTATTGTATCTTTACCGGTTTCCCATCCTGAAACAGTAGAGAAGTGAACTGAAAAATAATCAGCAATATCCTTTTGTTTTAAATCTAATAATTCTCTACTTTCTTTAAAGTTTTTAACAATCATTTTATTCATCACCTATAATAATTATTCCACTAACTTGTGGTAATATTATATTTCTAGGGGAAATAGACTATAAAAACATCATTTTTTCTTTTTTATTCCATTTTTTGACAAAATTCGCGAAAAAATTGTCGTATAATATTGCTAGAAATCAATGCCAGAAATAAGGTGGAAAAATAAAATGAAATAACAAAATATTCTAAATTAAATAGATGAATAGTAGCAGTAAAATTTTCTATTAAAGATAGATTTTTTACTGCTATTTTTAGAATAAGAATAAGTACAGATTTTGTGTAGTATTTTGATTTGTACTAACTCACATAAATTGTAGGCATTGGCTTGAAATGAGGTTTGCCTATGATTGTTTTAAAATACTACCGAGCGATACAAAGAAAAATAAGAATAAGAAAAGAAATTGTTTATGCAATAAGCGTACATAATTCTCTGAATAAGGGACTTATGTGCGCTTTTTTTGTTGCACCAATTGGACAAATAAAGTGCCGTAGCCCACCTTTTATCAATTTGTTTTAAAAAAATTCAAATTGATAGGAGGAAATAAAAATGGGTAAAAGACCAATAGGATGGTTTATACAAGAATTCCCTTATGAGTTTTTAGGAGAAAATGAAAAGGGAAACAAAATTATAAGAATTAAATTAACAAAGGAAATAGTAGAAGTTGCTGATGATGTTTATATGGGACTAATTAAAGAAAAGAATAGTGCTAAAAAAATACAGAATGAAATTGACAGACATCAAGAACACAGTGAGTTAAGTGAAAATAGTTTATATGAACGAGCAGTTATAAAACAAGAGGCGTTAGAGGAAGAAGTAGAAAAGAGAGTTTTAGTTGAAACTTCATTTGAAGAATTAAGTACATTACCATTAGTTCAAAGAAGAAGAATTATAAAATACTATCTTCAAAAAAAGACATACGAAGAAATCGCAAAGGAAGAAAAGTGTTCAAAAGTCGCTGTAAAATATAGCATTGATTTAGGAATTAAAAAAATTTCTAAAAAAATGAAATTTTAGACTTAACTTTTTCCGTTTAAGTGAGGAAACAGGTGAAGGGGTAAGAAATTACTCATTCATCTGTTTCTCTTTTTAGAAACAGGACTGTTCTTTGACAATTGGATATACATTCATCAGATACGTTCCTATTGTTGTCTGGAAAGACAAGCACGTTAGCAAGTACGCTTGACGATAAATACTTGGCTATAAAATTAGGTTGCTCCTAATATTGCAATAACAAACAATAGGCATAATGATACTCCTGCCTAGCCACAGATTCAAGCAATGGGGGCAGTCTTGTGAGAACCACAAGAGAGTGAAATTCTCGTGGAATTGATTAGCAATCAATCGTTTGATGACTTCCCAATGTTGAGGGGTTTCGAGGAGAAATATCAACAAATAAAAAATGTAGAAATAATTTAACAAAGCCAGAGTTTTATTACTTTGGCTTTTATACATAAAAAGGGAGGAAAATTAAAATGAAAAGATATAGAGTTAAAGTTAAATTAGTTTTTGAAACAACTATGGATCATTCTCAAACAAGTATGAAAAAAGCACAAGAAGATGTAAATAGATTAGTAAATGATTATTTGAATAATGAAAAACTTAATATAACCAAATTATTTGATGAAAAGCCACGAGTTATTTACAAAGTAGAAAAGAAAAATGGAAAACTATGAAATCAAAAAGGGAGATGTTTATTTTGCATCACTTAATCCTATTGTTGGGAGTGAACAAGATGGCGAACGTCCTGTGGTAGTAGTTCAAAATAACTTGGCTAATAAACATAGTCCTACAATTATAGTTGTTCCTATTACAACAGTATTAAAAAGAATGGAATTGCCTACGCATATTCCTATAAGTAAAAATAGATTTTTAAAAAAAGATTCAATGATTCTTGTTGAACAAATAAGAGCAATTGATAAAAAAAGATTAAAAGCATATCTAGGACATTTAAAACCAGAACAAATGAAATTAGTTGATAATGCTATTGTTAATGTATTTGAATTGAAAGTTAAATTGGAGGAAAAATTATGAAGAAATATTTAGTATATGTTCAAAGAAGTAAAGTTAATGAATTTGAAGTTGAGGCAGAAAGTAAAGCAGCTGCAGAAGATACTGTAAGAGATTTATTAAACAAAACTTCTATTTTAAATTGTAAAGTTATAAATTTAGTGCCTACTGAAATTACTATTACATCAAAGAAAATGAGAAATGAAAAACACCTAAATCGGGTTGTTAAATATTATTTTCAGGAGGTAAAAAGTGTTTCGCAGAAAAAGAAATAAAACATATCTAGTTACTCTTATTACAAAAGATAAGGTAGAAGATATGTATGTTACTGGTAAGAGTAAAAGAGATGTTAAAAAATTAGTTAGTGGAGTTCTAATAAATTGTAGTTTGTTTGCATTTAAAACTAAACAAGATTTTAAGTTAAAAGTCAAATCTGCAAAATTAGAAAAACAGTAAAATTCACACAATCGTAAAAAGTTAAAGGAATTAGTATTATTGGGGTGTAATACGATTCCTTTTATTTATGAAGATATTAAATCTTTTTAAATATTTTCTGGAATTGGAGTGATAAGGAGATGGAAAATATGGAAAAAAGAGAAATTGAAGTAATGTGGAGTTATTACTTTGGAATGAGCAAAGTGACTATGATTTGGGAAGAAGATATGGAAAAACTACACAAATCAAAAGTAATTAAAAAAATATATGAAGTTATAGATAGTGATTTTGATGAAATATGGTATTTGATACGAGATGAGAAAGAAAAGAGTTATATCATCAAATCAAAATGTGGCAATTTTTATGCCAAAGACATTATGAAAAAATATGAATCAGAATATGTATTTTTCAAAGTTAGCACGGAAGTAATAAAAATATTTGATAAAGGTTTATATCCAGTTGTTTTTAAAGTGTTAGAAAAAGAATATAGCAGTTTTTATAACGATAAGAAAAATATAAATAATGCTTTCTTTAATAACTATTATTGGCAATCTGGGAACGAATATAAGGCAGTTAGAGAATATAGAAACAAAGTTGAATTTGAAGTCTTTAACAGAGAAGATGACGCCATATATTGGTGTTCAAATTATGAAAAGACAAAAGCAAATATTATGAAAAATAATATAAGACCATTGAACTTAAATGAAATGGTATTTGAATATAAAACGTGAAAGGGTGAGTGATAAGTGGGGAGAGATGATGTTTATAAAACAATTAAAAATATGACCTTAGAAGAACTTATTTCAATGTTTTGTACCAACAAAGTTGAGGTTGTAGAGAAAATAGAAAAAGTAGAAATAGAAGATAGTAAAGTCTTTTATACGATAAATGAGTTAATAGAAAAGTATCCATTTTTTACTAGATACAACATAAATAAGGCAATTCAAAATGGTGGATTACCTTATTGTTTTATAGGAAGAAAAAGAATGTTTAGCAAAGAAGAAGTAGAAAATTGGTTAGAAAAAGAAACTAAACCTAAAAAAGAAAAAATTAAATACGATATTTGATTGGAGGAATTAAAGTGCAAGAAAAAGTTGAAAAATATATTTATTTTGTTTCAGAGAATAGATACAGAGTTAAATTTTTAAAAGTAGATAAAGCAAAAAATAAAAGAATAAATTTTAATCAATATATAAATGGTAGTTTAGAAGATGCAATAAAATTAAGAGATGAAAAACTAAAAGAAAATGGTATTTCATTAAATGATGAAAAAAAGTCAGATGATATATTTGAAGAAAAAGCCCCAACCAAGAAGAAAGAAACAAAACCTAAAAAGGAAAGAAAACCTGCTGTAAATCAAGCAACTAATAAAGTTGATAAATATATATATGAAATAGAAAAAGGAAAGAAATATAGAATATTTATTAGAAAAGGTGGCTCAAATGGGCAAAAAGGAGATTATTATTCAGCAGTTTATGAGGGAACATTAGCACAAGCAAGAAAGGAAAGAGATAAAAAACTTGCAGAATTAAAATTAAAAAATGGTAAAGGCGATAAAGGTAATATAAGATTTGTAGAGTTTGCCAGAATATATTATAAGGAATATGCAGAAAAAGAATTAAGTCCTACTACTGTTACAGGTGGTAAAACTACATTAAAAAACTATGTGCTACCAGAAATCGCCAATATGCCATTAAATAAAATAGATGCTTTAACTATACAAAGAATAATAAATAATTTAAAAGAAAGAGATAAAGAAAGATTAGACAAAAATGGAAATGTAGTTAAGTTATCACCAACAAGTGTGAATAATGTGTATAGATTACTACGAAAAATACTAAATAAGGCGATAGCTTGGGATTATATAGAAACTAATCCTGTATTAAAAGTAAAAGCACCGGGAGTAGCAAAAATAGAAAAAGCATCATACAACAGAGATGAGTTAATAGAGATATTAGATATATTAAAGAAAGAAGATCCTTTAACAGAAACTTTATTTACTATATCTATATGCACAGGAGTTAGACGAGGAGAGTTAGTAGGATTACATTTAGAAGATATTGATTTTGAAAATAATATGATAAATGTAAAAAGAGCAGTAGTATGGGACAAAGGAAATCAAAGAATATTAGAAAAAGCAACAAAAACAAAAGGTAGTGTCAGAGAAGTACCTGTTCCATTATTCTGTATGGAAGTTATTAAAGAATATTTAAAGTTAAGAGAAAGAGTGATATATAATTTTAAAAGAAGAAATAGAAATTATATACCACCAAGAAACTTATTTTTAAGTAAAACAGGTGGAATAATGTTTCCAGATACACCATCTAGCAAATGGTTAGATTTTAGAAAGAGAAATCCACAAATTAAAGATGTATCACTACACGGATTAAGACATAGTTATTGTTCAATGCAAATGAATGAGAATCCAAATTTATCACCAGCAGATGTTAAAAAGTTAATGGGACACTCTCAATTATCTACAACATTTATATATACACACTCAAATGATGATAAGACAGAGGAGGCAATATCAGTATTTGAAAAATATTATAATTTCAATGGCGAAAAGAAAGTTAATTTTAATGAAATGTTATCATTATATACAAGAGTAAAATTTACTACCACAACTATAATAGAAGAATTATTAGATTTTGTAGTTGATACAGATGATAGTGATGAAAGCAAATATGATGTAATAAAAGATTATATAGATAAAAGATACCCTATATTTAAAAAGATAAATGTATCAGATGTTAATATAGAAAATGTATGGGACTGGTTAGAAATGAAAAAGAAACAATATGGTGATGAATTCTTATTATGTCCTATAAAATAATATTATTAAATTATGGTAATTATATTGTAAAAAATAGGAATTATTGCTATAATAAATAACAGATATTTAGTGTTTAGATGGTGGCTCGAACAGTGGGAAAATAGCGAGAAAATCGTGGACAGAAAAAACAGATAGCAGGTCGCGAAAATGTCGCGAACTTTATGAAATTTTATTTGAAATAATAAAAAATGTTCAAATTCTATTTAAAAAATTCAAACAGTAAAATCTGCTGAATTTGAAATAAACAAAGGCATTTTTAAAAATTCAAACGCTATTTGAAATTAAACCCGAGTTTCTCCTAAGCGACCGATGGTGGTTCGAGTCCGCCTGGGCACACCAATTTATATCTGTCTAGAACGGACTCGAAAAGGAGGAACAGAAAATGGTCTAGTAGACCATTTTCCCGACGCGGCTTGCCGAGTCCGCCTGGGCACACCAATAAGTACAAAAGAAAGGATGAAACAAATGAAACTAAAAAATGTATTAATATTATTAATAATAAGTATAATTTTAATAAGCATACCAGTTGAAATATTTGCTTGGACAACAAAAGACGCAACATATGAAGTTTGTAATATAATAAACGTATGTATATCAGGAACAATAAAAATAGTAGCTTGGACGATAGCTATTATTTATGTAGTACAAGCAACGAAATATATGAAGTTATCAAAAGAAGAACCAAGTAAAAAAATAAAAAATATACAACTATCACTAATAATAACTATAATACAGGTTGTACTATTAATATTTGGGGCATCATGGGTAATAAAAATTGGTATGGAAACATATACCAATGGTGAAATATATCAATTATTTGATGTAAATACGCTAATACCAAATTTTATTAGAATAATTGCTTTTGTTTTAATTATTTTCTATATAATAAAATCTATTATATACTTTATTAGTGAAGAGAAAAGTATTAAACAAAAAGTTATAAATTTAATAAAATGGGAACTTATCACAGCAATTATAGTTGTGATACTACTAATTTTAGCTAATTATTTATAAAATGAAGAAGTCTTGCGGTTTTGCAAGGCTTCTTTTAAAAAACTCTTGCTAAAAATCATAAAAAGCCATATAATTAAAAAGAAAAGAGAGTGATATAATGAAAGAATATTTCATGAAACAAGCTTTAAAAGAAGCGGAAAAAGCATATAAAAAGTTAGAAGTTCCCGTAGGGGCTATAATAGTAAAAGATGGAAAAATAATAGCAAGAGCACATAATCAAAAAGAAACAAAAACAGATACAACAAAACATGCAGAAATATTAGCAATACAAAAAGCAAGTAAAAAACTAAAATCGTGGAGACTAATAGACTGTGAAATGTATGTGACATTAGAGCCATGTACAATGTGTGCAGGAGCCATAATAAATTCAAGAATAAAAAAAGTGTATGTAGGCGCATTAGATGAAAAAACTGGGGCAGTAGGCTCTGTGCTTAATTTATTTGATGATTATACTTTTAATCATAAAGTAGAAAGTGAAACAGGAGTATTAAAAAAAGAATGTGAAGATATTTTAAAAACGTTTTTTAAAGATTTGCGTAAGATGAAGAACGGAGGAAAAAATGTATAGGAGCTTAAATAAAAAAATTTTTCATGTAGTTTTAATAATTGTAATAGTATTTTCAATATTATGTTTTGGTGGAATATTAATTCTAAAATATCAAGTTGAAGGAGAAGCAAATATGCCATTCAAGATTACAAAAATTTCTATAATAGAAAGTGTAGAAGGACTGGAAAATCAAGGCGCTGCTGAAAAGTGGAATCTTAATGTAAATCAAAATAATGATATTTATGTTTATATTGAAAAAAATTCAAATTATGGTAAAACAGAAATAATAGAAGAAGTAGAAATAAACAATATAGTAGCAGAAAGACAAAGCCAAAAAGGAGAGACAAAACTATACAAACCTGTTGTAGATGAAAAGAGAATGTTTATAAACTCTGAAGAAAACCAGATATCAAATATTATTTATAAAGGTGAATTAGTATCCAATATAAAAGAACAAAAAATATCTAATCAAGGCGGAATTGTAGCATTTAGATATGCAATAAACAATATTTCACAATATATATCACAAACAGATGAACAAATTGACCATAGTCAATTACTAAAATTAACAAATCTAACACAAGAAGATTTAAAAACAAATTTGTCGTTTGATATAATCATCAAATTAGTAGGTGGTAAAAAGTATCAAGCAACAATTAATCTAGATATTCCTACAGATAAAATTATAGAAAAAGGAACAGTTGGAACAGACGTTACAGAACTTGATAATATAGTTTTTAAAAGAATTGGAAATTAATTTACCATTAGGACGGAGTTAATGGTAAAAACAACAGTTATTTAATAAAAAATACTTGAAAAATTTATAATAACAGTATATAATAAGAATGGTATGGGGGTTGACCTCTGTATGGAAAGCAAGCTCAATAAGAGCCTATGAACCTTGTCAGGTCCGGAAGGAAGCAGCAATAAGTAGATACTTTTATGTGAGAATTGTTTTCCATAGAGAGATTGACACTCACACCATTTTTTATAGATATAGAGGATGTGAAGTGGTATGGGGTACACAGCGCTTTATAGAAAATTTAGACCACAAACTTTTAGTGAGATGGTTGGTCAAGAACATATAACAAGAACATTAAGAAATCAAATAATGGCAGGTAGAGTTGGACATGCATATTTATTTAATGGTGGAAGAGGAACAGGAAAAACCACATCAGCTAAAGTTTTAGCTCGTGCAATAAATTGTTTAAATCCTAATGAGGGGGAACCATGTAATGAATGTGAAATTTGTAAAGCTGCATTAAATGGGTCATTAACAGATGTAGTTGAAATGGATGCTGCATCAAATAATAGTGTTGAAGATATTCGTTCAATTAGAGAAGAAGTAAATTTTTTACCAACAAAGGCAAAATATAGAGTATATATAATAGATGAGGTTCACATGTTGTCACAAGGGGCTTTTAATGCATTATTAAAAACATTAGAAGAACCACCAGAACATGTTAAATTTATCTTAGCAACAACAGAACCACAAAAATTACCTGCAACAATTTTATCAAGATGTCAAAGGTTTGATTTTAAAAGAATATCAAATGAAGATATTATAAAAAGATTAGAAATTGTATGTAAAGAAAGTGATATAAATGCAACTAAACAAGCATTAAATATAATTGCAGTATTATCGGAAGGGGCAATGAGAGATGCTTTATCAATTTTAGAAAGATGTGTCCAAGATGGTGCAAATGATATTGATGAAGACAAAATAAAAGAGTTGGTTGGAATTCCTAAATTAACTTATGTACATAGCATTTCAGAAGCAATTATTGAATATAATATAGATGAAGCTATGGAATCTATAACAAAAGTTTTAGATGAAGGTAAAGACTTAAATAATTTATTATGGGAAATTATAAAATATATAAAAGATATTTTAATGGTAAAAACTGGACAAAAACTAACTATTTATAATGAATCAGATTTTGAAAGATTGAAACAATTAGCTGACAAAGTATCTAAAGAAAGAGCAATAAATCTTATAAATGAACTATCTAAATTAGAAAATGATATGAAAAGTTCAACACAAAGATTAATTATTTTCCAAGCAGGAATAATTAGATTATGTGATAATTCTGCCGGAACGACTATAACAGAAGTAAGTAATAACAATGGAAGTGGAACAAATAACCAAGAAATATATGCTAGATTAGAAAAAATTGAAAATTATTTAAGGTCAGGTGGAGGAGCGCCTAGGGCACAGACAACTACAACGAAACATCCTACTACTATGACGAGTGAAACTAAAACAATTAATTCTCATGCGATAGCAGGAATTGGAAAAAATAAAAAGCCGGCACAATATTGGCAAGATGTAGTTAATAATTTAAAGAAAAATGGAAAAATAATGTTATATACAAATTTATTAAATACAAATGCAGTTGAAATAAATGATATGACTGTTGGAATAGAATTCCCGAAGGGTTTAACTCCTTTTGGAAGGACAGTTTTAGAAAAGCCAGAAAACAAAACAGAAATATCAAATCAAGTTTCAATAGCTTGTGGAAAAGAAATGCATATAAAATATATTGATACAAAACCACAAGACGCAGATGAGATGTCTGAGGAAGAAGAACTTTCAAAATTTGCAAATCAATTTGATATACCATTTGATGTAATAGAATAACCGCAATGAAGCGGAAATAAAATAAGGAGGAAATAGAAAATGGCAAAAAGAGGTGGATTCCCAGGAGGAATGGGAGGATTTGGTGGAATGAACATCAATAGTTTAATGAAAGAGGCAAAAAAAATGCAAGCAGATTTAGAAAAATCACAAACAGAGCTTGCTGCAAAAGAATTTGAAGCTTCTGCAGGTGGAGGAGCAGTTACAGTAAAAGTTAATGGAGAGAAAAAGTTATTAGATTTAAAATTAGAAAAAGATGTAGTTGATCCAGATGATGTAGAAATGTTACAAGATTTAATTGTTACATGTATAAATCAAGCATTTAAACAAGTTGATGATGCACAAGCTGCATCAATGGGAAAATATAATATACCTGGATTAATGTAATTTTGATACGGGCCTTACCACGGGGACGGAGATAATGGTAAAAACAAAAGGAGATTAAGATGTCGTACTATTCACCATCAATAGAAAAATTAATACAAAGTTTTGAAAAGCTACCAAGCATAGGAAATAAAACAGCGGCAAGACTTGCATTTTATATATTAAATGCATCAGAAGAAGAGACAAATGAATTTGTTTCTTCAATAATAAATGCGAAAAAGAACTTAAAATATTGTAGTAAATGTTATAATATTTCAGATACAGATCCTTGTACAATTTGTGGAAATCCTAAAAGAGAGCAATCACAAATTTGTGTTGTAGAAGATGTTAGAGATATTATTGCAATGGAAAGGACACATGAATTCAAAGGAGTATATCATGTGTTACATGGTTCAATTTCTCCAATGAATGGAATTGGGCCTGACGATATAAAAATAAAAGAGTTGCTTGCTCGTCTTATGGATGGTCAAGTTAAAGAAGTTATACTTGCTACAAACCCTAGGGTTGAAGGGGAAGCAACAGCTATGTATTTATCAAAATTGATAAAACCTTTGGGAATAACAGTAACAAGAATTGCACATGGAATTCCAGTAGGAGGAGATTTGGAATATACAGATGAAATCACTCTTACAAAGGCTTTGGAGGGAAGAAGAGAATTATAGGGTAAATAAAATTGGGGACGGTCCTTTTTTTCGCGAAAAAAAGGACCGTCCCCAATTTTGCTTTTATCTCGAAGCGGCAATTATAGCAATATTATCTCCTAATGCACTAAAAAAAGCAGCAAGAACATTTAGGTCATCTGTTTCAAACTCTTGACTGATAAGAATTGCAAGAGAACTTGCAAGTGCAATAAAATTACAACCATTAGAATCCATAAAAGCCACCTCATAATATTATATGAAGTGGCTTAAAATTATGATAATAAAATTTTGCAAATATCTTTAGTTGAATTCTTTTTTGCAATAAGTCTTGCGCGAATTTTCATTTCTTGCATTTTATCTGGATTTGACAATAAATTATTTAGAATTTCTTCAACATTATCATCTTTTTTTATCCAGATAGCAACTTTGTTTTCTTCCAAATAAGCTGCATTTTCTTCTTCTTGCCCAGGAATTGGGTTTATAACAACAATAGGTAAGCCAGAAGCTAAACTTTCAGTTGTAGTAAGTCCGCCAGGTTTAGTAACAACCAAATCAGAAATACTCATAAGTTCTGGAACTTTGTTAGTATATTCTAAAATTTTAACGTTATCATATTTACCTAATTCATAAACCAAACTTTCAAAACTTTCTTTCATTTTTTGGTTTTTACCAGCAATTGCAACAATTTGAATGTTTTCAGGGCATTCTACAAAGGATTTGAAAATTTTAAATGTTTGAGTTTTGCCTAATCCAAATTCGCCTCCACCAAAGAAAAGTACAGTTTTTTTGTCAGGTGATAAACCAAAACTTTCCAAAATTTGTGTTTTATCGTATTTTAATAGAAATTTATTTGAAAGAGGAATACCTGTAGCAAAAATTTTCTCATTTGGAATACCTTTTTCATGTAATTTCTTTTTCATACCTTCGTGTGAAACGAAGAAATAATCAACATAGTGATTAAAAACAAGCCATTGGTCGTGTGGTGCATAATCTGTCATAACAGTTGCAATTTTTGTGTCTAATTTTCCTAATTTTTTCAAATAACCACACATCTGTGTTGCAAATGGATGCGTTGAAATTATAACATCTGGCTGAAAATCTTGTAACAATTTATTTAACTTAATAGATAAAACTTTATTAGAAGTTGTACTAAAGTGGGCTAATGGACCTTTTTGAGAATTCCAATAAACTCTTCCCCAAGCACGTGGTGCTTTTTTAGCCATTTCAGAATAAGCTTTTGTTGTAACTTTATTAACATATTTACTAACATATTCCATACAATCGATAAGTTTTACATCAACATCTTTGTAATTAGTTTCAATATTTTCTTTAATAGATCGTGCAGCTGATAAATGGCCTCCGCCATAGGCTGCATAAAATATCATTACTTTTTTCATATGAACTCCTTAAATTGTTTTTTGTTTAATTTTATCATAAAGTAAAAATAAATTGTATATTTTTTGCAAAAAAAAACCAAAATAATAAAAAAGGAGGTTAATATGCGAAAAAATAAAATATGGACTGTTGCGACAGTATTAGCTTTAATTGCAGTTGCAGTTCTTGGATATCTTTTTATAAACCAAAGAAATGCATATGCAACAACAAAAGAAAATGAATATAATATGGCATTTTATGAAGTAGTGGATTATGTACAAAATGTAAAAACATATCTTGCAAAATCCATGATATCAAAATCAGCTGAACATGGCGCAGAAATGCTTACACATGTATGGAGAGAAGCGAATCTTGCACAAGCTTATTTAGGAATGTTGCCAATAGAAAGTCAAGAATTAGAAAACACCGAAAAATATTTAAATCAAGTAAGTGAATTTAGTTATTCTTTATCAAGAAAAAATATAGAAGGACAAGGATTGACAGATGATGATATCAATAAAATAAAAGAATTATATAATTATAGTAATGATTTATCAAATACTTTAAATGAAATGTCTGACGAACTAAATAATGGAACTTTGACATGGGAAGATTTAATGAATAATGCAGAAGGTTCTGAGATAGCTGAGGTTAGTACATTTGATGTAGTGGAACAGAATTTTCATGAATATACAGGATTAATTTATGATGGTGCTTTTTCTGAGCATATAACAAGTAGTGAGAAAAGAGGATTAACAGGTGACGAAATTGATGAAGAAACAGCAAAACGAAAAGCAGAAGAATTTATTGGAAAAGATAAAATAAAAAACACCCAAAATAATGGATATGTAGAAAATGGTGATATTCCAGTATATAGATTTGAAATGACAACAACTGATAATCAAACAATAGGAATATCTATTTCAAAAAAAGGTGGACATGTTGTATATTTAATTTCTAACAGGGATATTAAAGAACAAAAGTTAGATGAACAAGAAGCTATGTCAAAAGCAAGAGAATATCTTACTAGTAAAGGGTTCAATAATATGCAAGAAACTTATTATATGAAACAAGATGGGTTTATTACAATTAATTATGCATATAAACAAGATAATGTTGTAATGTATGCAGACCTAATCAAAGTAAAAGTTGCATTAGATAATGGTGAAATAATAGGTCTAGAAACAACAGGATATTTAAATAACCATTATGAAAGAAATATACCAACTAAGAATATTTCAGTAGAAAAAGCAAGGGCACAATTAAGTGCTAATGCGCAAATTACAAGTGAAGGTTTAGCAATGATTCCAACTGAGTGGAAAACTGAGAAATTTTGTTATGAATTTAAAGGAAAAATAGAAAATACTGATTTTATTGCTTATATAAATGCTGAAACTGGTGAAGAAGAAGATATCTTAATAATTACAAACACAGAGAACGGAAGCGTAACAGAGTAAAAAGGTAAAAAGGGACCTGGTCCCTTTTTGCGTTTTTTAAATTGACAAATATTGATATAATAAAAAAATGAATTTTACAAATAATAATCTCGAAAAAGTTAATTAACTTTTTCAAGCGGTCCGTAAAACAGATAAATTTGGAAAGGAGAGACGAGTTATGTCTAGAGGGAACAAATTAATATCTGAAAACTTACGAACAGAAATAGCAAAAGAGTTAGGCGTTTATGATCAAGTAAAGAAAGACGGCGGAAGTTGGGAAAACGTATCATCTAAAACATGTGGTAGTATAGTTTCTAAGGCTATAGAGATTGCAAATAGAGCAGTTGAAAATCAGTAGTTTTTAGATATGCAATTAATTAAAAATGTGTTCAATAAAAAAGTTATATATTAAAATTTTTTTATTGAGCGCATTTTTTATTATTTAGTTGCTATTTTAGGTATGATATGGTGAGAAAACTCACCATATTTTTATGTTTTTAATAACCAAAATCGTGTTTTTGAATCTAATTAGAGTGATTTGGTTGTTATTTGGAATGCTTTATGGTGTGTTTTTCAACCATAAAATACTAACCATAAAAACAAATTTATAAAAAAATAAGAAAAGTTAAAAAATATGCATAATTTTCTGGGAAACAATAGACTTATTTACTTATATTTTGATATACTTAAATAAATGTTAACTTTAGTTGACAAATTGCAAGCTAAAATTGGTAGAAAAATTACTGCGATTATCGTACAATAAAATCAGTGAATTGCGGTAAAAAGACGACGCAAGAAAAATCAAAGAAAATAAAAAGGAGAGAAAAAGATGAAATTTAATGAAAAATTAATTGAATTAAGAAAAAAGGCAGGGTTATCACAAGAAGAACTTGGTTATAAGTTAGATGTAACGAGACAAACAGTATCAAAATGGGAATTAGGTGAAACTACACCAGAAATGGCTAAATTAGTAGAAATGAGCAAAATTTTTAATATAACTGTAGATGAATTAACAAATGATTCAGAAATAACAACTAATGTAAACCCAATAATTGAAGACAAACCAATACAAGATAAAAATCCAAAAGATAAAAAAGTACTAATTATTATAGTTACAGTTCTTATAGTAGTTATTTTAGGTATAGTAGGAAAAGTTGCTACAACTTTTATAGCTATAAATAAAGTTAATGAATTTGCTAATCAAGGTGTAGAACAAGAAGCGAAAGGATTTTTTGGAAAAATTTTTAGTTTATTAAATAAAGCTATAGATAATCAAGAAGATGTATTAGAAAATTTAGATAATTCAGATGTTGAAAACATTAAAGATGGTATGGAAAATATATTTGGAGGTGCTGCAAATAAAGTTAATGCAAGTGCATTCAATGGAGTTTTTGAATTATATAACGGAAGTAATTCAGGTAGACAGCTAACAAATCTTTTAGAAGAAGTAATTACAAGTAATAAAAAGGAAGAAAGAAAAGTAACAGTTAAATATTTAGAAACAGAAACTCAAGATCCAACTGAAATTAAAAATCTAAAAATGGGACTTAATGAATCTGATAAATTTGAAGTATCATTTGAATATGATAAAGATGGATATATATATGAACTTACAATTGAAAAATATGAAAACAATAATGGGACAAATGAAGTTATAAACCAAAATAATGAAGTGTTTAACCAAGTGAATCAATTTATAAATGACACAATGAATCAAATGAATTAGTAAAAGTATGTATTATATATAATAAAAAATAGGAGGAAATATGGGAGGATTAATTATAATAGCAATAATATTAATAGTCATATTAATATTATACAATAATTTAGTAAAAGCGCGTAACAAAGTAAAACAAGCAGAATCAGGAATAGATGTATATTTAACTCAAAGATTTGACTTAATTCCAAATTTAGTAGAATGTGTAAAAGGATATTCAAAACATGAGGAAAAAATATTTACAGAAATCGCAACATTAAGATCTGCATATATGTCTCAATCAAAAAGTTTAGAAAAAGGTGCAGACTTAAATAATAAAATGAACCAACTTATAGCGGTTGCAGAAAATTATCCAGAATTAAAAGCAAGTGAACAATATTTAAATTTACAAAGAAACTTAACAAAAATAGAAAGCCAATTACAAGCAGCTAGAAGAATATATAATATGGAAGTTACAAATTATAATGATAAAATATGTACAGTACCATCAAATTTAGTTGCAAGCTTATTTGGATTTAAAGAAGCAAAATTATTTGAAATAGAAGAGTATAAAAAAGAAAATATTAATATTAATTTAGGTGATTAGTTTTATGAAAACATTTGATGAAATTTATGAAGAATTACAAAGTGGAGATAATAACGAATTAAATAATTTATGGAAAGATGCAAAAAATAAAAGCGAAAAAGCAAATAAAACAGCACTGACAATATGTTTAATAATTGATATATTAGCAATAATTCTATTTTTTAGTATAGGAATAAAAGTAAGTTCTATATTTGCTATAATTCCTTTATTGATACCTGTTTTAGTAATAAATTTATTTGTATATATAATAGTGAATATTATATTTAGTGGAAAAGAAACAATTAAATATCATCAAAAATATAAAAGTGTAGTAATAAATAAACTTATGAATAATTTTTATGATAATTTAGAGTATTTTCCTAATAAAGAGATGCCAGAATATATTTATGAAAAACTTCAATATGAGCATTATGATATTTATGAATCAGAGGATTATATGGAAGGACAAATAAATAATAAATACAGTATTCAAATGGCTGAGATAGAAACAAAAGAAGAAGAAGAATATAAAGACTCTGATGGAGAAACTCAAACAAGAGAAATAACCAAATTCCACGGACTATTTGCTAAAATAGGAATGGACAAATCAATAAACAGTGAATTGAAGATAGGTCAAAATGGTTCATTTGCTTTTGCTAAAAGTTTAAAAATGGATTCAAGTGAATTTGAAAAATATTTTGATGTGCAAGCTTCTAATCAAATTATTGGGATGCAATTATTAACAGCAGATGTTATGGAAGAATTAATTGATTTTGTGAATAAAACAAATATGGAATTTGATATTTATATAAAAGAAAATGAGCTATATTTAAGATTTCACTCTGGGGACATGTTTGAACCAGCAAATCTAAAGAAAGGCGCATTAGATAAAGATTTAATACAAAAATATTTCTATATGTTGAATTTTACATATAATTTATCAAATAGATTGATTAAGTTAGTTAATGAGACGGAATTATAAGAAGTGACCCAATAGGGTCTCTTTTTTTCGTTTTTCTTATTAATTTATTGCATATCTAACGAAAATAGAATATAATAAAAAAAACTTCATTGGAGGTAAAATATGAAAATTAGAGATATTTTAAATATAACAAAAGGTAAGATAATTGTAGGTAATGAAGATCTAGAATGTGAAAACTTTTCAAAAGATACAAGAACAATACAAAATGGAGATATATACATAGGAATTAAAGGTGAAAAATTTGATGGAAGTCAATTTTGGTGCCAAGCATTAGACAATGGAGCAGATGCTGTAATAATTGATAATATAGAAATCCAACAAAAAGAATTGGAAAAATATTCAAATAAAACAATTATAAAAGTAGAAAATACTTTAGAAGCATTATATGAAATTGCAAAATATAAAAGAAGTTTATACGACATACCAGTAATTGCAGTAACAGGAAGTGTAGGAAAAACAAGTACAAAAGACATAATTGCAAGTGTGGTTTCAACAACATATAAAACTTTAAAAACAGAAGGAAACAATAATAATAATATAGGATTACCGTTAACAATTCTAAAATTAAAAGACCATGAAGCACTTGTTATAGAAATGGGAATGAATCATTTTAGAGAAATTAGTTTATTAACAGATATAGCAAAACCAACATTAGCAGTTATAACAAATATAGGGACTTCTCATATAGGAAATCTAGGCTCAAGAGAAAATATTTTAAAAGCTAAATTAGAAATATTAGAAGGAATGAATCAGCCTAAAATAATTATAAATAATGATAATGATTTATTACATAAATGGCAAGAAGAAAATAGAGAAAATATTGAAATACATACATTTGGAATTGAAAATAAAAGTGATTTAAATGCAGAAAATATAGAATTACGTGAAAATGGAAGCGAATTTTTAGCAGTTTCAGAAAAACAAAATTTAAACATAAAAGTTCCTGTTGGAGGAGAGCATTTTGTATATAATGCATTATGCGCAACACTAGTTGGATACAATTTAGGAATATCAAATAAACAAATTCAAAAAGGAATTTCTCAATTCGAATTAACTAAAAAAAGAATGGATATTAGAAAACTAGAAAATGGAGCAATATTAATAAATGATGCATATAATGCAAGTTATGAATCTATGAAAGCAAGTATAGAATTTCTTAACAATTATACTGGTACAAGAAAAATAGCTGTTTTAGGAGACATGTTTGAATTAGGAGAATTTTCAGAAGAACTTCATAGAAAAGTAGGAAAAGAAGTTACACAAAAAAATATAGACATATTAATATGTGCAGGAGAAAATTCAAAATATATCATAGAAGAAGCGGAAAAAAATCCAGAAATTCAAACATATTATTTCAACAATAATGAAGAAATTGTGGAAAAGTTAAGCCAAGAATTAAGAAATGGAGATGTTATTTTAGTAAAAGCATCTAATGGTATGAAATTTTTCGAAATTTGCCAAAAACTATAGATTTTTCAATGAAAAATTGATATAATGCAAATACCAAATTATTCTTGGGAGGATGTTAGATGAAATTTAAAGATTATTATAAGATACTAGGTTTAGAAGGAAGTAAAGTAACAACAGATCAAATAAAAAATGCATATAGAAAACAGGCTAAAAAATACCACCCAGATGTAAATGTGGGAAATAAAATAGCAGAAGAAAGAATAAAAGATATAAATGAAGCATATAGAGT
>JAFQSS010000011.1 GCA_017409455.1 Clostridia bacterium
ACTAAATATTTAATTTTCAATGTGTTCAACCGTTTTTAAAAAAACATTAAAAAACGGTTATTAAAGTTGACCTTTTTTCTATGAAAAAATTTAAAAAAATTTTTTATTTTTCTATTGACTTTTCATAGTTGGTCTCCTTTATCTTTGTTTATCCTCTTCTCTTATTGTATTTTTTTGCTGTACATCTTCTGTTTTTTTATCTAGATATTTAGTCTTTCTCTCTTTAATCCACTGAATTGCTCTTTGAATTAAATTTTGTTTCTTTTCTTTAGGTAAATCTACTTGAGCAAGTTCACTAGCATAAAAATAATTTTTGTTTTTTGGTGTAGATTCATCACCATCAGAATACATACTCATCATTGTTTGGTTGTTGCGTTTTTCAAAGTCGTCAGCACTCTTAATCGCTTCTATTTCTCTAGAAACATAATCTTCTATAATGCTGTCTAAGGCACTTTCTCCGGGTCATATATTCTTCCATATTGTATCTTGCATTATTTTGTCTCGTAAAATATCCGAGTATAACCACTTAAAATATAGCTTTTTAATGCAGTTTGAGCTTGTTTGTCATTATATCTATATATATTTTGCTTTACTGCATCTTTTAAAATATCTATTGAACCTTCTTCTCTACTCTCACACTGCTTAATATATTGATTAACTAATATATCTAGCATATCTTCACTTCTAAAATATTTTTCAATACTTTGCCTTGCATTTCCTTGTCTTGTGAAACATCTTAAATCCCCATTATTAATATATCTTTTTATTGCTTCAGTAACTTGTCTCCTTCCAGCTTCTTCATCATACATATTTGCAAACTTCTTATATGTTTCCTCTATAGCCAATTTCACAATGCCAAGCTTCTCATTCTCATCAAGTTCTTCTTTAGTTTTAGTGTTGCTTATATTTATTGAATTTACTGTTTCATCACTAAGCAAATACAAGTCACATGTTCTTTCATCTGAATCTTGAATATGTTGTTTTAAAAAAGATTGATTATTTCCAAAAAAGCTTAGTTGTTGAGCCCCTGAACGAAGTCTTGATGAATCCCATGTTAAATCTACTGGAAATTTCATACCATTTATCGTTAATACATTCCATGCATGTTTTTCTCTTTCAGAGCCTATATCCGCAACACCTCTAAGATAATCACATTCAATCCCTTGTCTATCCATCATTTCTTTGTATAATAAAGAATATCCCGCACAAATCCCTTTTCCGCTCATAAGTATTGTTAAATTAGAAGATTGTTGATTACTATAAGATGCTTCATCATAATTATATTCTATATTTTTTCCTAATACTTGGTAAATATATTTGGCCCTTTGCCATTGATTCCAATCTTCAGGTATGGTGTCTTCTATATCTTTCATTTGCTGTATTATATGTTTTAGTTGTCTTGCTGAATACGTTGTTCTCCTTATATAAATTTCGTTATCATATTTAGCTTTATTTTCCATTCCTCCAATAACTCTTATTGTCTCATTATCAGGTATTGAATTTAAATTATATCTTTCTTCTAATTCTTTAGTATTCTTTACAATAATCATTCTTTTCTCCTAATATTCATATATATCATTTAATAAAATTTTAATGCCTTTTTGTTTTATCTTTTCTAAATTTTCTGACCATTCTTCATTTTTTGCTAACTCTATAGATAAAATCTCTAAGTTAGGATAATTTGAAGTCAAATACTCTTCTTCTAGGTCCTCTATTCCCTCAACTGAAAGATATTCTATAGGTAGTACAAAATTTATTTTATCTAATGAAAATCCTTTAACATTTTTTATCTTTAGAACTTTTAATCTTTTTAGTTTTTTTAAAAAATCAAAGTTTACTATTGGCATGTTAACAATCTCTAATTCTTCCAAATCTTGAATACAGTCTATTGATTGAAAATCTTCAATTATACAATTATTTATTGATATGTTTTTTACATTTTTTATTTCTTCAATGCTTTCTATATTACAATTTTTCAAATATATATCATCTAATTTTTTTAATTTTTCCATGTTTTGTTTACTTATTTCTAAATTTTTTAGTTCTATTTTTTGTAAATTTGGAAATAAGTCTATTTCATTAAAATCTACTATATTTATATCTCCATTTATTTTTCTTCCATTTAAAACAATATCTTTTATTTCAAGTAAATCTTTTTCTTCAATATTTGTTTTGTCTAATTGAAATTGTATTAAATTATTTAATTCTTTATTTTTTAAAATATTTTTATTACCTTTTTTAAAAATCATTGTATCTTCAAAATTATTCTTCACTTGTTCCTCCTTGTTTTTTCCTCAGCTATTCGTTCTATTATATTGTATAATTACTTTTGTTAAATGTCAATATATAAAATTAGGAGACGAATTCAAGTATCGTCTCCTTTGACATTTTTATTCATCTTTCGCAGTATTAACTTTAGCAAGTTTCATTATTTCAACAATAGCAAGTGGTGCTATAATTAAACCTAATACTTCTAGTAAATTACCTATTGGTAAAACTGGAATACTAAATACATGTCTTAATGCTGGCACAACTAAGATTATTCCCATTAAAAATGCTGAAGCAAGAACTGCAAGTATTAATGTTTTATTTCCTAAAATTCCTGTTTTAAATATAGAATTTTTGTTATCTCTTATACTAAATACATGTACTAATTCTGAGAATGCCAATACCATAAATGCCATTGTTTGACCAACTTCTACTTTTGATTGCTCAAGTGTTAATCCATCAATTGGTTCATTTGTTGTAGCTAAACCAATAATAAATCCTGCAAGTGTTAATAAACCTATCATTACACCTTGATATATAATTCTAAATGTTCTACCTTTTGTAAATATACCTTCATTTTTCTTAATAGGTTTTCTATCCATTATATCTCTGTTTGCGGGATCAAATGCTAATGCTAATGCAGGTAATGAATCTGTTACAAGGTTAATCCATAAAATGTGTATTGGTAATAATACTTGTATTAAGTTTATATCAGTTATTCCAAACCATTTTCCAATTAATGGAGCTAATAATGTAGCAAGGAATAATACTACAACTTCACCAACATTAGATGATAATAAGAATTGTATTACTTTTAATATATTATCATATATACGTCTTCCTTCTTCAACAGCTGATACTATTGTTGCAAAATTGTCGTCTGTTAAAATAACATCTGCAGCTTCTTTAGCTACTTCTGTTCCTACTTTTCCCATTGCACATCCGATGTCTGATGTTTTTAAAGCTGGGCTATCATTTACACCATCACCTGTCATAGCAACAACTTCGCCATTTGCTTGCCAAGCTTTTACTATACGTACTTTGTGTTCTGGTGATACTCTTGCATATACAGAATATTTTCTAATATCTTTTGTTAATTGTTCATCAGATATTTTATCTAGTTCTAGCCCTGTTAATGCTTCTTCTTCATTTTCTAATATCCCTAATTTTTTAGCTATTGCAACAGCTGTAATTTTGTGGTCTCCTGTAATCATTACAGTTTTAATTCCTGCTGATTTACATTTTTCAACTGCAAGTTTAGCTTCTTCTCTTGGTGGGTCTATCATTCCTACCATTCCTATAAATGTTAAACCACCTTCAATTGTTTTCATTTCTTCTTTTGATGGCATATGGTCAATTTCTTTATATCCAAATGCTAAAACTCTTAATGCATCTACTGCCATATGTTCATTGTTTTGTCTAATCCATTTTGCATAATCATCTAAGTTTGTTCTAATTTCGCCTTTGAATAGATAAGAATTACAAATTCTTAATAATTCATCCACTCCACCTTTTGTGTATACAATATATTTTCCATTGTTTTTGTTAACAGTAGTCATTAATTTTCTTTCTGAATCAAATGGTACTTCTTCAACTCTTGGATTTTCATCATATACTGATTGTGTATAATTTAGTTTAAATGCCATATCAACTAATGCTGTTTCTGTTGGGTCTCCTGCTAATTCTCCTGTTTCAAGTAATCTCGAGTCATTACATAACATACAGTTATATACTAGCTTTTTGAAATCTTCAGTTACTTCAGTTTTTGCGACTTCTGTTGTAACATCATTGCAGAAGATTTTTTCAACTGTCATTTTATTTTGTGTTAGTGTTCCTGTTTTATCTGAACATATTACTGTACTACTTCCTAATGTTTCAACTGCTGGCAATTTTTTAACAATGGCATTTTTCTTAACCATTTTTTGAACACCTATTGCTAATACTATTGTTGATACAGCAACTAATCCTTCTGGTATTACTGCTACTGCAAGTGATACAGCTGTCATAAACATATCTATTAAACCTTTGCCTTGTAATATTCCAATTACAAATATTACTGCACATATTGCAAGTGCTGCAATTCCTAATGTTTTTCCTAATTTATTTAATCTTCTTTGAAGTGGTGTTTCTTGTTTTTCTGTTTCATTTAACATTCCAGCTATTTTACCAACTTCTGTGTTCATTCCTGTTTCTACAACAATTGCTTTTCCTCTACCATATGTAATTAAACTTGATGAAAATAGCATATTTATTCTGTCTCCAACTCCAACTTCTGTTCCTTCTATTGGGTCAGTTTCTTTTTCAACAGGTACAGATTCACCTGTTAATGAACTTTCTTGCGATTTTAAATTTGCAGCTTCTATTATTCTTAAATCTGCTGATACATAGTCTCCTGTTTCAATTATTACTAAATCTCCAGGTACTAATTCTCTGGCTGGTATAACTTGTTCTTTTCCATCTCTTACAACTTTTGCAGCATGTTCACTTAATTTCTTTAATGCTTCAAGTGATTTTTCTGCTTTAGCTTCTTGAGCCACACCTATTATAGCATTTAATAATACTACAATCATGATTATTACTGTATCAGTAATACCTTCTCCTTCGATTACTCCAACTATTCCAGATACAATTGCTGCTATTATTAATACTATAATTGAAAAGTCTTTAAATTGGGCAAGAAATTTTTGTAATAGCGTTTCTTTTTTTCCTTCTTTCAACTCATTTAGTCCATATTTTTCGTTATATATAGCAACAACTTTGCTGTCTAATCCTTTCTCTCGATTTGTTTCTAACTCTTTTTCAACTTCCTCCACAGTTTTGTTAAACCACTGTTTTTCCATTTGCATCTTTCCTTTCTAATTTGGGGACGGTCCTTTTTTTCGCGAAATTGGGGACAGTCCTTCTTCCGCCTCTATATTGTAACCATTTTTAGGAACTTTTATCTAAAAAAGAGACCTCTAAAGAAAAAATTTTAGTCTTTTCTTTAAAAGTCTCGTTTACTCTTTATAAAGCTTGTTAACCAGATATAAAATCGCGACTGTTGATTAACAATTTAAAACTACTCCCTTTTAAGGTTACATTATATGGTGACCCGTACGAGAATCGAACTCATGATTCCACCTTGAGAGGGTGGCGTCTTAACCGCTTGACCAACGGGCCATTAAATCACTTTATATTTATACCATATTTTTATAAGTTCGTCAATTGTTTTTTAGATTTTTACATTAATTTTATCGACTTTATTAGCTTATTTTTATTCAAAAAGAGAGGAATTTTTTTATTTTCCTCTCTTTCTGTGTTGCTTTATTAAAGCTACTTTTTCGGTGTTTCAGGCTATTTAGTCATCATCTTCTTCAACATAGCCATCTCCCCAGCAAAACGGGCATTCCCTTTCTTTGCTAGTACCTTCGTCAACTCGACCGGAGCCACCACAACAGGAGCAGGGTACTGTTGCCATAGGATATTTACCACCTTTCAATATATTTAAACCCTTTCGAGTTTATGCTAATATAATAACATATATTGGTAATTTTGTCAAATTTTTACTTTTATTCTTCTTGCTTCTTTTTCTTAAAATTAACTACAATTGCATTTTCATTGTCAAATTCAAAAGTTGCATCAGTTGTATCTGTCTGAATTGGATTTACTTCATTATTTTCATCTATAAAATTTATGTGTTGATAATCAAATTTTGGTTTACCCGAATTTTTTGTATCATCTTCACTTGTTACACCTGCTGTAAATTTTGCAAAATTATATTTTTTAACTGGTTGTTCTTCTTTATGTTTTGCTGCTATAAAATCAAATTTTGCTTCACCCACATCAAAATTCCCTGCATCATTTTTTAATTTAACGGCTACACGTTTAAATGGCATAGTAGCAAGTTTGTTGGCCGCAAAATATAATTCCCAGTCATATTTTACACTTCCTACCTTAGAATCATATTCTAGTTTCTTAAAGTCCATGCTATTTGAATATGTCCATACTCTTCTCATTGTAAATTCTTTTTCCCACCATAATAAATCATCTGGTGTACCATCACCTGTAAATATTTTGCTTGCACAGTTTGCTAGTATTGTGTCTCTGAATTTCATTCTTGGTGATTCTCCATCTAGTTGCGCTAAGTTTTGAGCTGTTATTACTGTTGCTACTTTGTATTTACGATATAATGTAAATATTGATTCTGTATCTTTACATATAAAATCTGGGAATTCATCTATATAACAGAAATGTGGCACTCTACTACTTTCATTTCCGGCTCTTCTTAAAACCGCGTTTTGCATTGATAATATAAAGAATAATCCAAATGCTCTATGGCTTGTTCTTCCTAAATCTCCTCTACGGGTACATACTAATGTAACTTCACCATTTTTTAATGCTTCATCAAAATTCATATTATTGTGTCTGTTACATAAAATAGATTTTACCCCAGGAAGTCTTAGTAAATTATCTAATTGCGCTGCCGCTAAATAAATATATTTTTCTGTATCTGCTCTTCCCACACTATCTTTGTAGAAGTTCTTCTTGAAATATGCAAGTTGCATTGTATATTTTTCTGCTAATTCTTCATCAGCATTCATAACTTCACACATTTTTTGTACTAAATCGAAATTTGTTAACATTTTTAACATATCTTCTAAGTTTGGAAGATTTCCTCCATTTAATCTTGGATACATTTCTTTTAATACTATTGTAATATTTTCAATCGCTTGTATAATAAAATCTTCTCTATATGCTTCTGCTATTTCTGGATGTGTGTTTACATACATTCCTTTTAACACTGATGAAATTGTTATTGCAATTTGATTTACATCATCATATACAAATGGATTCAATCCAACTGATTGTGTATTTGATGGATCAATTATATTATATTTTATATGATAATTTTTACAAACATCCATTATTCTTGATGTTGATTCAAAATCTGGAGAAATTGATGTTAATCCTAAATTTCTATAAGAAAATCCATCTCCAGCTGTTCCTAATATCATTTTACTCATATAAGCTTTATATATTGATTCTTTTCCAGATACTGGTGTTATCATGTTTAGGTTAAAATTTTCATTTAAATAATCGTTATCATATGGTCTATTTAATGTTGCGATGCCTGTTTTCAATGCTGTATATCCCATTTCTTTTGCGTTAGCCATGTAGAATGCTTTCTTTTCAATATCTTTTGCCATCATCGGTTCTAATATTAATGAGGTTTTTCCTGTTCCTGATCCTCCGATTACTGCTAAAGATTGATATCTGCTCTTTTCTACAAATGTAAACTTTTTACCTGTTTCGTAATCACTAGCTAAATACATATCGCAAGTAAATGGTCCATGCCCAGCTTTTGTGTCGGCTAAATTAATTCCTTTATAATCCCATAACGATCTAGTTTGGTCTTTACTATCTAAAACGCTTAAACGAATAAATTTAATTACACCAAAAAATGTTGTTAATGGTAAATAAATTGCTAATGCCGCAAATGCTGGTCTTATAAGTTCTGAAAAGTTAGTAACTAATTCAGTATATCCTGGTAATGATGTTAGAAATAACCATGCCGCACTATTTATCCATTGCGTAAACATTGATATTGCAACTATATATAATGTTGCTACATATGTACAAAATAATGTTACTTTCATGTTTTTTGATGATGCAAATTCTGATGATGGAGAAAATAAGTATGCAAATACTGGACAAGCCATTGCTATTGTATATTGTATTGGCCCCCAATATGATACTGATACTCCCGTGAATATCATAAATAACATTTCTATAATTCTATCTACTACTATATATATTGAAATCAATGTTAATACATATGTGGCAAAAGTATTTCTACTTGCATTTAATTTTTTCAAAATTTTATCTATTATTTTCATGATTTCTTCCTTTCATTTTCAAAATCATACATATATATTATCCTATAAAATCACTAAAATTACAAGCTTTTTCGGCAAATTTCACAAAATTACTTGTAAAATTATACCTGATATAACTCCTATAGCATATAGCAAGCCTACAATTCGTAGATTTTCTTTTATATTTTTATTTGTCTTGAATAATACTAACAATCCAACTCCTGCATTTACTGCAACTCCTGATATCAACACTGGCATTGATATTACATTTTCTATAAATAGCTCTGTTAAAATGACAGATGAAGCACAATTTGGAATTAATCCTATAAATCCTGCTACTATTGGTCCTAGTAATATATTTTTACTTATAAAATGTGCTATTGTTTTTTCACCGATTAAACTAATTATTCCATTAATAACTAATGTTATTATAAAAATAAATATTATAATATTTATTGTATGCTTTACTGCTGAAACTACAATTCCTTCATCACAATGACAGTGTTCATGTTCACACAATTCTTCAATTTTTTGTTCTTCTTGCTTTTCTTTTTTGGTTAGCTTAATCACCGCATCTATAATAAATCCTGCAATTATACCAATTATTAATTTTAGTGCTAATATCGTTAAAATTGTACTAAAAGAAACTGATTCTGTTAGTAAAATAGGTAACATTTCATCAGATGTTGCTAAATAAACTGATATTAATGTTCCCAATGTTATAACTCTGGCAGCATATAAATTTGTTGCAGATACTGAAAAACCACATTGTGGAAATATTCCAACAATAGCTCCTAGTAATGGTCCGAATTTTCCAGATTTTTGTATTGTTTCTTTTACTTTATTACTTGTTTTATGTTCTATGTATTCCATTATTAGATATGTTATAAAAAGAAATGGTATTAACCTTACTGTTTCTAATAATGTATGTTCTAATATGTGTAAAATTTCGTGCATTTATATATCCTTCCTATATGCTTCCATTTTTTAAATCTTCTATAAATTTATCTCTGATTTGAAATGGAAGTAGTGTTATATTTTCTACATCCTCTCTTGATATTATTTCTGGCAAATATTGTCCTCTATGTGCATATTTAGGGTCTCCAGTAAATTCTGGACCTGTACCAGTACCAAATTCTCCACCTATATATTCGCATAAGAAGAAGTATTCTTTAGTTTGTTTGTTTGGATGTTCCATTTCATAAAGCTTTTTAATAACTTTTACATCAATTCCAAACTCTTCTTTTATTTCTCTTATTGTGCCTTCTTCTAATGTTTCCTCTCCTTCTTGTCCGCCTCCCGGAAATGTATAATATTCTCCAATAGGATGGTTTTGCACTCCTATTCTATGCATAAATGCAAATCCATTTCCCATTGGAACTATTCCTGCTAATCGTACTCTCATTTTTCCCTCCTGTTAAATTGGGGACGGTCCTTTTTTTCGCGAAAAAAAGGACCGTCCCCAATTTTTCACTTTTATTCATACCACTCAAATGTCCAATTTAACACTTTTACTAAGTCCCCTTCTTGAACACCTTGGCGTTTCAATTCATCTTCTATTCCCATAGTTTTTAAATTCTTTTGGAAATAATACATAGATTCATTATCATCAATATTGATTCTTCCCATAAGTCTATTAATAGCCTTACCTTCGATAATAAACATTTCGCCTTCTTTTCTAATTGTCCATTCATCTTTATCTTCTTCAAGAGTATATACAACTCTTTCTTCTGATTCAACTAGTTCTTCTTTTGGTAAAGTTTTTAATACTTCTGTTACTCTATTTAGAAGCTCTGTAAGACCTTCTCCTGTAACTCCTGAGATTTTGTAAATTTCTAACCCTTCTTTTTTAGCTAGTTCTTCTAATTTTTTATATCCACTATCATCTTGGATTATATCTATTTTACTTGCTACTATGATTTGTTTTCTTGTACTTAATTTTTCACTATAACTTTTTAATTCTTCATTAATAGTGTAAAAGTCTTGTACAGGGTCTCTTCCTTCAATTCCTGAAACGTCTATAATATGTAATAATAATCTAGTTCTTTCTACATGGCGTAAAAATTGAATTCCAAGTCCAACACCTTCACTTGCCCCTTCTATAATTCCAGGAATGTCTGCAATTACAAAACTATCGCCACTTTTAGTTTTGACAACTCCTAGATTTGGTTCAATTGTTGTAAAGTGATAGTTTGCAATTTTAGGTTTCGCATCTGTTACAACTGATAAAAGTGTTGATTTTCCTACATTTGGAAATCCTAAAAGTCCTACATCTGCTAATAATTTTAATTCTAATATAATTTCTTTTTCTTCTCCATCTTCACCAGCTTGTGCAAATCTAGGAACTTGTCTTGTAGATGTTGCAAAATGTGAATTTCCTTTTCCTCCACGTCCACCTTTTAGTACAAGCTCTACTTGTCCTTGTTCTGATAAGTCTGCAACAACTTTTCCTGTTTCTGCATCTTTTATGATAGTACCTGCTGGAACATCAATATATAAATCTTCTCCCGATTTACCATATTTGTGCCCACCACTTCCATTTTCACCATCTTGTGCTTTGAACTTTTTAGTAAATCTAAAATCTATTAATGTGTTTGCATTTGGGTCGACTCTGAAGTAGATGCTTCCGCCTCTACCTCCGTCTCCTCCATCAGGTCCACCAGCAGCAACATATTTTTCTCTTCTAAAAGTTACTGCTCCGTCTCCTCCATTTCCTGATTTAATTATTATTTTTGCATAATCTGTAAACATTTTTATATCCTTTCTATTCGAAATAATCTAACATCATTGCTTTTTTTACTTTTTTCATTGTTTCTTTTGCTGTTTCTCTTGCTTTTTCAGTTCCTTTTCTTAAGATTTCATCTACTAATTCTGGGTGCTCTTCATAATATTTTCTTCTTTCTCTTATTGGTTCTAATGTTGCATTTATCATTTTAGCTAATTCTTTTTTACAACCTACACATCCTCTTTCTCCCGCTCTACATTCTTTGCATATCGTTTTACAAGCTTCCTCTTCACTAAATAATTTGTGATAATATGAAACCATACATATATCAGGATTTCCTGGATCATCTTTTTTTATTCTTCCTGGATCTGTTACTGCACTCATTACTTTTTTATTTACTTCTTCTTCTGAATCTGATAAATAAATAGCATTTCCAAGTGATTTACCCATTTTTTCATTTCCATCTAAACCTCTTACTCTTTTTTCTTTTGACAAAACCGCTTCTGGTTCTGTAAGAACTTCCCCATATATACTGTTAAATTTTCTTACAATTTCTCTACATTGTTCAATTAATGGTAATTGATCTTCTCCAACAGGTATTACTTTCCCATCCATTACTGTAATGTCTGCTGCTTGGCTTACAGGATATCCTAAAAATCCATATGTTACGCTTTCTCCAAACACTTCTCTTTTTTGCGCTATTTCAGTTTTTACTGTTGGGTTTCTTTCTAATCTAGCTATTGTTACTAAATTAGAATAAAATACTGTTAATTCAGCTGTTTCTGGTATCATTGATTGTATATATATTGTAGTTTTTTTTGGGTCTATTCCTACTGATAAATAGTCCATTACTACTTCTCTTACATTTTTTCTTACTTTTTCTGGATTGTTGAAATTATCTGTTAATGCTTGAACATCTGCAACTAATATGTATGGATCATAATCTCCAGATTCTTGCATTTTTACTCTATTTTTTAATGAGCCGAAATAATGACCAATATGTAATCTTCCTGTTGGTCTATCTCCTGTTACTATTCTCTTTTTATTCATATCTCTGTTTCCTTTCCGACGCAAACTTTTAGTTCGCCTATTTTAACATATCTATTATACTATATTTTTCCAAAAAAATAAAGTCTTTTTGGCAAAAGACTTCATTTTTTACATACACACTTTTTTTATAATATCTGTGTACTGTTCTACTAACTTTTTATAACTTTCTTCTGTTATGTGTTCATTAATTTCATGAGCTGTTACAGGACCAGCACCTAGGATTATTCTTGTACTATTTTCAACTTTACTTGCCTCTGTTAAAAAATTAGCTGTTTTCATTTTATTTGTAAATTCTACTTGATTTAGAAATGGTTGTATTTCTTCAATAATGCTAATTATACAGTCATATTTGTTGCTAAGTTCTTTAAGTTTTTCTTTGATTAAAATAATATGTTCATTTTTTATTATTCTGAAATCTATTGAAATTTCACAATTAGCAGGCACTGAATTTTTTGCACTACCACCTTTCATTAATCCCACATTCATTGTTGTATAAGGTACTTCATAGTTTTCGTTTGAGTCTTTTTTTATGTTTTTATTATAAAATTCATTTAATTCATATATAAACTTAACTGCATTCATATTTGCACTTTTTCCTTTTTCAGGATTGCTTGAATGCGCTTTTATCCCATTAAAACTTATATCAATTTCTAGCAACCCTTTACTTCCTACTAAAATTTCATTATCTGTCGGTTCTCCAAATATCATAAGTTCCGGAAATTTTTCGTTTGTTTTTACAATATCATAAATTCCACCAAAATTTATTTCTTCATCATATGTAAAGTAAAGTTTTATCCCTTGTTTTAATGCCGAAAGGTCTGTTTCTATAATAGCATCCATCATTGCCGCTATGCCACCTTTCATATCTGCTGTTCCTAATCCGTATAATTCATTTCCTTTTTTAGTTAATTCAAATGGATTAGTATCCCACCCGTCTATGTATTCCACTGTGTCTGTATGTCCTAAAAACCCTAATTTTGCTTCTTTGTCTGTGGACATTATTAGGTATTTCCCTTTGTATTCTGTTTTTAATCCTTTTTCTAACAATACATTTTCAATATAATCAATTATTTCTTTATTTTCTTTATCTTTTATTGTATTAAATTTTATTAAATCTTTTAAAATCTTGAATTTTTCCATTACTCTCATCCTTTCATTCGTAAAATTCGAGTTCCTCACATTCAACTCTTTTTACATATCCTATTTTTTCATATACATGGTTACTTATTGGATTTTCTGCATCAGTATATAATACACAATATTTTGCCCCTTCATCTAAACATTTTTTAGATAATGTATACACTAAATTGTATGCATATCCTTTTCCTCTTTCTTCTTTTGGAGTGTATACACCACTTACACTTTTACCTTTTATTAATTCTCTTCCTATAACAGCCTGTGAAACTATTTTCTTATCTTTTTCTAAAACATAATATCCTCTTTCTAAATATGCTTTACATTTCTTATTTGCTTCCTCATCTGTCATTTCTTGTGTCAACGCCTCTTCATTAAATTGTTTTATATATTTAGTTAATATTTTTCTATCATCTTCTGTTGCTTGTCTGAATGTTGCTTCATTTGCCTTTTGCATTGGTAACATTTTTTCTAATACTAATATTTTCATCGGTGTATGTAATCTATATTTTTTATTAGCAACTTCGCAATAATATTTTGCAAATTTATTGGCTATTTCTGTTTCAGCATTTACTCCTAATAAATTATTATCTCGTTTATATACTTCTTCAGCTGCAAATTTATATAGTTCTTCCGAAAGATTTTCAGTTGGAGAATACATTATCAATTTCCAAGGTTTTCTGTATAGCATCATTAATTCTGTTTTTGTATTTTGTGTGACTTTTGCTAACAACCATCCATCTGTACCTGTTTTTTGCGCTTCCAAACAGTTTCCTACCATTAAACAATTTAGCCACTCTTTTTCTAATATTAGTTCAAAATTTTCTTTCATAAATTCTTCTACTTTTTCATATCTTACAAATCTCATAATTATCCTCCTTATAGTTTTATCCAATATCTTTGAACAATCCCTGACCAAGATACCTTACAATTATCCATAATTTCATTTTCTAGAATCCCACCATTAGATATAATAGTTTTTGCTGATGCAATATTTTCTTTATCACATGTTATTAACACTTTCTCTTTTTTATGTTCTTGACATTTAATTAACATCAATCTCAGCATTTCTTTCGCATATCCTTTTCTTCTTTCTTCTGGATGAATAGAATATCCAATGTTACCACCATAATTTAAAAGAAACTCTGTTAAGTCATGCCTAAAGTCTATAATTCCAACTAATTTGTTATCTTTTACTCTAATACATAAACAAACTGTAGATGGGACATAATCTTTACCATATATTTTTGAACGTCTATTATCAAAATCTATCCATTCTTCATATGAAGATACATCTTCTAGCTCTGCACATCCACTAAGTTTTTCGTTATTTTCCAAAAATGTTTTTCTATATTCCATTACTTGTTCTTTATACTCTATTGTTGGAACAACTAATTTTAGTTCTTCTTTCATTTTATTTCACCTCTATTATATACAAAAAAGCCTCACAAAGAAATCTTTTAAGACTCCTTTGTAAGACTTTAATAATCTTACTTTATAAGTGTAAGTAGTTCTATTGGCATTACCCTTTACCGCTCAAATTTTACAATTTTAGGTAAACTCTTAAATTACATTTTTAATTTTAACATACAAAATTCATTCCTGTCAAGCTTTTATAAGAAAAAGGTAAAATGGGACCTGGTCCCTTTTTACGTTTTTATCCAAAAAATCCTTTTTTCTTAATTGGTGGTTGTTCATTCATTGATTTTGCCAATTTTTCTAATAATTCTCTTTGTTCCTTATTAAGTTTTTTAGGTGTTTGAACAACAACTGTAAACACAAAATTCCCAACTGCTGTTGAATTTAAAGATTTAAATCCTTTTTCTTTTATTGTGAATTTTGTACCAGTTTGAGTTCCTTCAGGTATTGTAATTTTTTCTGTAGAACCATCTACCATAGGTATTTTTAGCTCGGCACCTAAAGTTGCTTGTGTTATAGTTATAGGAACTTCACACAATACATTAGTCCCTTGTCTTGTAAATATACTGCTTTTACGTACTCTAACTGTTATGTATAAATCACCTTTAGGTCCACCTTTTTCTCCAGGTTCTCCTTCTCCTCTTAATACTACTGTTTGTTTATCATCAATTCCCGCAGGAATTTTTACAGTTATTTTTGCTTGTTTTCTAGTAGTTCCTTTTCCTTTACAATTTTCACAAGGTTCTTTTATAACTTCACCAGTTCCATGGCACTCTGTACATGTTCTTGTTGTTTGCATTTGTCCTAAAATTGTATTTTGAATTTGACGTACAGTACCTGTTCCATGACATGTAGGACATTTTGTTACTGTTGTTCCCGGTCTCGCTCCAGAACCATGACATATTGTACAAGTTTCAGGTCTTGTTATTGAAATTTCTTTTTCAACTCCTAAAAAGGCTTCTTCAAATGTAATTTCTAAATTTAAATTTAAGTCTGCACCTTTACGAGGACCTCTAGCTTGTTGGCGTGCTCCACCAGTTCTTGCTCCTCCACCAAAGAATGAAGAAAATATATCTCCTAAATCTCCAAAGTCTGAAAATCCATCAAATCCTGATGATGTATATGAATAATATCCATTCCCAAATGGTCCTCCAGCACCTCCGCCGAATCCTCCAAATCCTTGTGGGTCTGCTGTTCCAAATTGGTCATACATTCTTCTTTTTTGAGGGTCTGATAATGTTTCATATGCTTCATTTACTTCTTTGAATTTTGCTTCAGCTTCTGCTTTATTATCTGGATTAGCATCTGGATGATATTTCTTTGCAAGTTTTCTATATGCTTTTTTTAATTCATCATCTGTTGCTGTTTTTTGAACTCCAAGTGTTTCGTAATAGTCTTTCTTTGCTGCCATTTATTTTTTCACCTCTCTATTTCGTTCTAACATTAGTTTACAGGCAGGAATTATTAAGTCCTGCCTGCATTATTGTGTCAATTATTTGTTATCATCTTCAACTTTGTAATCTGCATCATATACAGTTCCATCATTATTGCTATCAGCTGCACCTTCAGCAGCATTTGCATCTGCTCCTGCATTTGGATTAGCATTTTTGTATAATTGTTCAGACATTTCATAGAATACTTTTGTAAGTTTTTCTGTAGCTTCTTTTATAGATTCTGTATTATTTGATTCAAGAGCTTTTTTAGTGTTTTCGATTTCAGCTTCAACTTTAGCTTTTTCTTCTCCACTAATTTTATCTCCTAATTCTCCTAATGTTTTTTCACTATTATATACTAAGCTTTCTGCATTGTTTTTAACTTCAATTTCTTCTTTTTTCTTTTTATCTTCTTCAGCATGTGCTTCAGCGTCTTTAACAGCTTTTTCAATATCTTCTTCTGTTAAGTTTGTAGAAGCTGTAATTGATACATTTTGTTCATTTCCTGTAGCCATATCTTTTGCAGATACGTGTACAATACCATTTGCATCTATATCAAATGTTACTTCGATTTGTGGTACACCTCTTGGAGCTGCTGGAATTCCTGTTAATTGGAATCTTCCTAATGTTTTGTTATATGCAGCCATTTCTCTTTCACCTTGTAATACGTGAACTTCAACTGATGTTTGACCATCTGCTGCTGTTGAGAATACTTGTGATTTCTTTGTTGGTATTGTTGTATTTCTTTCAATTAATTTTGTAAATACCCCTCCATATGTTTCAATACCTAATGATAATGGTGTTACATCTAGTAATACTAAATCCTTAACATCTCCAGATAATACACCACCTTGAATAGCTGCACCAATAGCAACACATTCATCTGGATTTATTCCTTTATCTGGTTCTTTTCCTGTTATTCTTTTTACTACTTCTTGAACTGCTGGAACTCTTGTAGAACCTCCAACTAATAATACTTTATGAATATCGTTTGCTGTTAATCCAGCATCTTTTAACGCTTGGTTAACTGGTCCTGCTGTAGCTTCTACTAAGTCATGTATTAATTCTTCAAATTTAGCTCTTGTTAATGTTACATCTAAATGTTTTGGTCCTGTTGCGTCTGCTGTGATGAATGGTAAGTTGATTTGTGTTTGTTGAACACCTGATAATTCTATTTTAGCTTTTTCTGCAGATTCTTTTAATCTTTGCATTGCCATTTTATCTGCTGATAAATCAATTCCACTATCTTTTTTGAATTCTGCAATTAAGTATTTGATTATAGCATCATCAAAGTCATCTCCACCTAAGTGTGTATTTCCGTTTGTTGCTAATACTTCAAATACTCCATCACCAATGTCTAGGATTGAAACATCGAATGTTCCTCCACCCAAGTCATAAATTAATATTTTTTGATCAGTTTCTTTATCCATTCCATAAGCTAAAGCTGCTGCTGTTGGTTCATTTATAATTCTTAGAACTTCTAGTCCTGCTATTTTTCCAGCGTCTTTTGTTGCTTGTCTTTGGCTATCACTGAAATATGCTGGTACTGTGATAACAGCTTGTGTTACTTTTTGTCCTAAATAGTTTTCAGCATCTGTTTTTAATTTTTGTAATACCATTGCTGATATTTCTTGTGGAGAGAATTTGTCTCCTTCTATATTTACTTTTTCATTTGTTCCCATTTTTCTTTTTATTGAGATTACAGTATTATCTGGATTTGTTACAGCTTGACGTTTTGCAATTTGTCCTACTAATCTTTCTCCATTTTTAGAGAATGCAACTACAGATGGTGTTGTTCTGTTTCCTTCTGCATTTGGTATTACTACTGCTTCTCCTCCTTCCATTACTGCTACACATGAGTTTGTTGTTCCTAAGTCAATTCCTATAATTTTTCCCATTTTAATTTACTTCCTTTCTTTTCTTTTTTTATGTCAGGGGACACATATTTCCCTCGGGTATTTCTTTTATGACAATATATGTCCCCTACCCGTGTGAATAAGTGATTACTTCTTTTTAGTGTCTACTGACTATATATTTTTTTAAATTTATAAACTATTTTTTATAAACAAATCAAAAGTGCTAAGATGTGCATTTTTGAAAGTTATTGCAAGCAGAAGGCGTACGTTGGTACGTCGATGTTTGCAATAACTATCGAAAATGTGCAGATTAGTGCTTTTCATTCGTTTAGTTTGCGACTACTACCATAGAATGTCTAATAACTCTATTTCCAATCTTGTAGCCTTTTCTATATTCTTGCACAATTTCTTGAGTATTTTTCTCAGGATCTTGAACACTTCCAACCGCTTCATGTAAAGCTGGATCAAAAGTTTCTCCTAATCCCGGAATTTCTTCAACACCTTTAGATTTTAGAATATCTTTAAATTGTTTAAGTACAAGTTCGATTCCTTTTTTATATTCAACATCTTGTGTTTCAATTTTTAATGCATTTTCTAAGTTGTCTACTACTGGTAAGAACACTTCAACTATATCTGATAAAATTGAATTATATAATAATTCTCGTTCTTTTCCACTTCTTTTTTTATAATTTTCAAATTCAGCAAGAACTCTTTTATATCTGTCATTTAATTCATCAAGCTCTTGTTGTTTTGGGTCTATTATGTAACTTTCTTCTTTTTCTTGAGTTTCATCAACTTTCTTTTCTTCTTCCATATTCAACCTTCTTTCTTAGTTTTCTTCTTTATCATTATCATTTAGTTTTTTGCTTATATATTTCATAACAGAAATAACTTTTGCATAATCCATTCGTTTAGGCCCTATTATTCCAATTGTTCCCAAATCCTTATTTCCTATTCGATGTTTAAATGTTACTATACTGTAATCTTTCAAGGCTTCTTGCTCATTTTCTTCACCAATATATACATTTATATCTTTAGCAAAACCTGTGTTAAGCATATCTGCCATTAAATCTTTTTCATCTAATATATTTAAGAAGTTTTTTGCAACTTCTAAACTACTGAATTCAGGCAATTCTAATAATCTACTCGCACCTTCTAGATGTACACTTTCTTCTTCAATTACTTTTTTCATTTGTTCAATAATTGGTTTTATTAGATTTACGCTATATTGCATTTCTTCTACTAAGTATTTTTCTAGTGGTTTATCTATTTTTGTAATTGGCTCACCTTTTAATTTATTATTGAACATATAATTTAGTGTTTGTACTTGATTTTCTGTAATATCTTCATCAAATTTGATTATTGTTTCTTTAACAAGACCATTATCTGTTAATATTACCGCCATCATCATTCTTGTACTTAATAGTACAAATCTAATATTCTCTATTGTTTGAACATCTGAACTTGGCCCTATTGAAACCGTAGTATAATGTGTAATTTCTGAAATCGTACTTGATGTTAATTTTGTTATTTCTTCCATTTCATTTACTTTAGTTTCAAGTTTTTCACTAATATATTTAATTTCTTCTAATGTTATTTTGTCTTCTTGTAGCAATTCATCAACATAGAATCTATAACCTTTAGCTGATGGAACTCTTCCTGCTGATGTATGAGGCTTTTCGATATAACCCATTTTTTCAAGCTCTGCCATCTCGTTTCTTATTGTTGCACTACTATATTCTAGACCTTCAAGATTCATTATTGCATTTGAACTTACTGGTTCAGCTGTTTTTATATATAATTCTACAATTGCTTGCAAGACCCTCTTTTTTCTTTCTTCTAGCAATTTCTTACCTCCTTTATTTTGTTTAGTTGTTTCGAAATTGCATTTTATTTTTAGCACTCTTTTTTATTGTTTGCTAATTTCATATATAATATACATTAACTTTTAGCACTTGTCAAGTCTTTTTGCTAATTTTTTAAAAACTTTTTAGGATGGTCCTTTTGTTCGCATTAAGAAACTTTAAGGACTGTCCCTCTTGTTTCCAACTCCATTTTATGTTATAATATCTATTATAGCATTTAGCTATAGTACACAACCTTTTTATTAATTAATTGGAGGTATATTATGAAACGATTTTTCCGGTACGTATCAATTATTTGTGTGGCGATTCTTTTGATTTCGCTATCCAGTTGTGGTTGGTTTAACAATAAAATGAAAAACATAAAAGGACAATTAATTGGAAACGATTTTACTATCGACTTTTACAACAATATTGGAAACAACATTTTGACTATCTACGGAGATAAAGTTGGTATAGAAGCCAATTACGTTTCCACAACCAGCATTGATTCTGAAGGTTCAAAATCAACAAACTACGAATTATCTAGCGTAGTAACACTAACTGTAGATGGAAATCAAGTAGCTCAGACAGGCAACACAGTCATTTTTGCCGAAAAAGGACTTAAAAAGTTAGAAGATTTTGAGCTTTCTGACGAAATTACCACTAATGGTGGTACAATTAATATTTTGGACAGAAATATTAACAAAATCAAAAATATGATTGGTACTCCAAAAGTAGTAATTATCTGCTCTCAGCTAGGAGTTCCTATCGCTGTTTATGGTGGTGATTCTGTTTACTGGGAAATCCCTGATGATTTACCCAAAACCACAAAGCTGAACATTGATGGTAAAGCTTTATATATCCACAGAGCAAATTATATTTTGCTTGATACAGATATGATTGGATAAATCTAATAACTCTATACTGTAGTTATGCTATAGTATAGAGTTATTATTTTTGTAAATTTAGGGACGGTCCTTTTTTTCGCTAAGAAAAGGACCGTCCCCATTTTTACATTTTTATAAGTGCATTACTCTCGATTTAATTTCTTTAGTTTTACCAACATTCCAGAAGTTTTCTCCTAAATATCCACAAGTACGACGAACTACATTTAATTTAGCTCTATCTTTGTTTCCACATTGTGGGCATTCCCATTCATTATTATCATTTATTATCATTTCTCCATCATATCCACAGCATTGGCAATAATCTGATTTTGTATTAAATTCAGCATATTGAATGTTGTCATATATAAATTTAACAACTTCTTCAAGTGCTTCTAAGTTATGTCTCATGTTTGGAACTTCAACATATGATATAGCTCCACCTTTTGATATTGATTGGAATTCACTTTCAAATTTTAGTTTAGAGAAAGCATCCATTTTCTCTCTAACATCAACATGATATGAATTTGTATAATATCCTTTATCTGTTACATCTTCAATAGTTCCATATTTTTCTTTATCTATACGAGCAAATCTATAACATAATGATTCTGCTGGTGTTCCATATAATGCGAATCCAATATTTGTTTCTTTTTTCCATCTCATTACAGCTTCTTCCATATGTTTCATAACTTTAATTGCAAAGTCATGACCTTCTTTAGCTGTATGAGAAACACCTTTCATTATTTTTGTAAGTTCATATATTCCTATATATCCTAATGTGATACTTGAATATCCTCCGTATAAATATTTATCAATTTTTTCACCTTTCTTCAAACGAGCTATTGCTCCATTTTGCCAGTGAACTGGTGAAATATCAGATGTTGTTCCAAGTAATGCATAATGTCTACACATTATTGCTTCTTTACAAATTTCTAATCTTGCATCAAATTCTTTCCAGAATTTTTCTTCATCTCCACCTACAGCTAATCCTATTTGTGGTAAGTTAATACTTACAACACCTTGGTTAAATCTTCCTTCAAATTTGTAATTTCCGTTTTCATCTTTCCAAGGAGCTAAGAAACTTCTACATCCCATTGGGCTGAATACATTTCCTTCATAATTTTCTTTCATCTTTTTAGCTGATATATAATCTGGATACATTCTCTTTGCTGAACATTTTACTGCTAATTTTGTTAAATAGTCATATTTTCCACCTTTTAAACAGTTGTGTTCATCTAATACATATATTAGTTTTGGGAATGCAGGTGTTACATATACACCAACTTCATTTTTGATTCCTTGCATTCTTTGTTTTAGAATTTCTTCTATAATCATTGCATTTTCTTCTATATATTCATCATCTGGTTCTAAATGTAAGAATAATGTTACGAATGGAGATTGTCCATTTGTTGTCATTAATGTATTTATTTGATATTGGATAGTTTGAACACCTGCTGCTAATTCTTCTTTTACTCTATCTTTTACCATATCTTCTATTACATTTTTAGGTACTTTTCCACCAAATTTTTCTGTTAATTTTTTCTTAAACTTATCATGGCTTCTTCTTAAATATTTTCCTAAATGTCTCATATCTACAGATTGTCCACCATATTGATTACTTGCTACAGCCGCAATTATTTGAGTTGTAATTGTACAAGCAACTTGGAAACTTTTTGGACTTTCTATCATTTTTCCATTCATTGCTGTTCCATTATCTAACATATCTCCAATGTTGATTAAACAACAGTTAAATATTGGTTGTACAAAGTAATCTGCATCATGGAAGTGTAATATACCGTCTTCATGTGCTTTTGATATTTTTTCTGGTAATAAGATTCTTTTTGTTAGATCTCTTGAAACTTCTCCAGCAATGTAATCTCTTTGTGTAGATGCTAATACTGTGTTTTTATTAGAATTTTCTTCAGCAAGTTCTTTATTTTCGTTTCTTATTAATCCTAATATAGATTCATCTGTTGTATTTGATTTTCTTACTAATGCTCTATTATATCTGTAAACAATATATCTCTTAGCTAATTCGTATTTGTCAAATTCCATTAATTTTTGTTCTATAACATCTTGTATGTCTTCAACAAGCATACGTTTTTTCCCTAATTCTTCTATATATGCAATTATTTGATTAATTTCATCTTTTGTTGCTTTTTCTTTTCCTCTAACTTCTCTGTTAGCTTTTTCAATTGCAACTACAATTTTTTCTCTGTCAAAATCAATTGTTCTTCCGTCTCTTTTAATTACTTTCATCTCACTACCCCTACCCTTTCTTCTGTACAAATCCTTTAGCTAGGCGGTTCCTACGTCCTTTGCCTCATTTCTTAAGTTTGATTTGTATGACTTTATTATATAGTTATTTTTCAAAAAAACTGTTGCATTTGCAACAAAAATGAAATATAATTATTCCGAAAATCCATAATTGCATGTATAATAATTATGTCGAATTTTGTAACTTATGAAAGAGTAGTTTTTGGAAATTTAGGAGGTATTTTTATGGATACTAAGTTTAATAAAAAAAATTTTATAGAAAATTTTAAAAATAATTGTAATAGAGTTCAAGTAAAAAAATTTTCAAAAGGTGAAACTGTTACTACTTATATTGAAAAACGTAGCCAAATTTGTATTGTTGTTTCTGGTGAAGTTGATTTAATCAGGTATGATTTTAACGGAAACAAAACAATTATTGGCCATTTTGTTGATAATGAAATTTTTGGAGAAGTATTCTATCCTGCCAACACTAATAATGAACTTTTTGCAATTGCTCATAAAAATTCTGAAGTTTTATTTTATAATTATGATTCACTTTCTGTAAAATGTAAAAAAAATTGCGAATTTCACAAAGAACTTACTAATAGTTTAAGACAACTCTTCTTAGATAAAATTGTCGAATTAAATTTACGAATAGAACTTTTAACTACAAAAAGTACAAGAGAAAAAATACTTTCATATTTTAGAATCCTTTCAAAAGGTACTTTACGCCGTACCTTTACTTTGCCTTATTCATATACTGATTTGGCAGACTTTCTTAGTGTTGATCGAAGTGCAATGATGAGAGAATTAAAACTTCTTATTGATGATGGTTTTATAAAAAAGAATGGAAATAAAATTACGTTACTATACTAGCATTTAGGGACGTGTTCGTCGTGCTAGCATTTGGGGACAGGTTCGCGCTGCTAGCAAATTGAACCTGTCCCCAAATGCTAGCACGACGAACACGTCCCCAAATTGATGGAATTTTATTTTCACAACTGCATATAGTTATAAAAATGGAGGTCCTTATGAAAAAATTCCTTATATCAATATTATTAACACTAATTTTGAGTGCATCGACTTGTTATGCATTTTCCAATAATTACACCTGGTCTGTAATTGATGGTTCTATTGAGGTTTCTTCTTCACTTTCAGAAAATACAGAAATATTAGACAATAACTTTTTAAATTTAGAAGCTGGTTCAGCTGTTTTAATTGAACAAAATAGTGGACAGATTTTATATGGTTATAATATTCATGAAAAATTACATCCAGCAAGTGTTACAAAAGTTATGAGTCTTTTACTTATCATGGAAGCTTTAGATAGTGGCAAAATTACTCTTGAAACACAGATTCCTTGTAGTTCAAATGCCGCAAGTATGGGTGGTTCACAAATTTGGTTAGATACCACTGAAACTCTAAGTGTTCACGATATGTTAAAAGCAATTGCAGTAGTTTCTGCTAATGATTGTGTTGTAGCTATGGCAGAATATCTTGGAGGAACTGAAGATGGTTTTGTTCAAATGATGAATGCTAGAGCCAAAGAACTTGGTATGAATGACACCAATTTTAAAAATTGTCATGGTCTTGATGAAGATGAACATCTAACATCAGCTCATGATATCGCTTTAATGTCAAAAGAACTTTTGGTTAATCATCCAAAAATCACTGAATACACAACGATTTGGATGGATTCCTTAAGGAATGGCGAATCTGCTCTATCTAATACAAATAAATTAGTTAGAAACTATTCTGGTTGTACTGGTTTAAAAACAGGCTCAACTTCTCTTGCTTTATTTAATTTGTCAGCATCAGCAAGTCGTGATGGTTTATCACTAATTGCAGTTGTTATGAAAGCTCCAACTTCTGCTATAAGATTTAGTAATGCTTCTAGTTTATTAGATTACGGATTTAGCAATTATTCTTATAAAACTTTTGGCAACCAGGGTGAAGTCGTGAAATCAGTGACTGTAACAAAAGGGGTGGCTCAAGAAGTAAATGCTGTTTACGAAACCTCACCTTCTTTCCTTATAAAAAAAGGTGAAGAATCCGGAATCACTTACGAAATGAGTTTAGATGATAGTGTTCAAGCGCCTATTAGTCAAGGACAATTACTTGGAACTATTACTTATTCATTAAATGGTAGCAAACTCGGTACTGTTAGTTTAGTTGCAGAATCCTCTGTTAATAAAATAAATTTACTTACCATGACAAAATCTGTTTTTAAAGATTGGTTTTCACTATTGCGCACATAAGTATTATAAAATGTTTTTTGATTTTTTTCTTAAAACTCTTGTTTTTTTATGAAATATGTGGTAAACTAATTAATAGTCACGTTTATTAATCAAATTAGGAGGTGCATTTAATTATGGCAAAATGCGAAGTTTGTGAAAAAACAGCTGGTTATGGAAATAAATTAAGCATAACTCGTTCACATATAAGTAAAAGAACATCAAGAACTTGGAAACCAAATTTAAGAACAGTTAAAGCAGATGTTAATGGAGAAGTTAAAAGAATCCATGTTTGTGCTAAATGTTTAAAAGATGGAAAAGTTAAAAGAGCATAAAAAAACGCTTAAATCAAAAGCGTTTTTTTATTTTTGTTCTCTTGCACTTAAAGCAATTATTTCATCCATATTATCATCTTCTGCTACTTTGTTTTTTCTAACAGCACCACATTTTTTACATTTAAATAAAATAACATATCCCTTTTTAGAATTTGTCTCTAATCCAATCGGTTCTAATATGCCATGACAGTTTTCCGCTCTATCTCCCGGATTAATATCTAAATGTTTTGAATGCAAACAGTATGGACAATGATTTCTACAAGTATATCCTAATTTAGGAACTTTTCGCCCACAATTCTCACATATAAATTCTTCATCTATTTTTGTAAATTTACTATTTTCTAACATTTCTAGTTCCCTTCTTTTACCATAGTGACGGAGATAATGGTAAAATTTTAATTGGTATTACCATTATCTCCGTCCCCGTGGTAAATTAAATTACCCTTTAAAATCTCCTCCACCTAAAAATTCTTTTATTAAAGAATGTGATGGAACAATATCTTTTGATATTGGTTCAAAATATCTTAACAATTCTAACAATCTTTGTGCTTCTGCATATTGAGGTTGATCATTTGTTATAGCTTGTAGTAATGGTTCAGCTTCATTTTTCAATACACCTAATTCATATATTAATGATGTATTAAAAATACTGTCAGCATCTTCTTGGAATGGGAATATATTTCTTTCCTCTCCTCTATTTACATTATTCCATGTTGCAATTGTTTGAGCAGCACTGTATCCTCTAAATTGATTATCTCTTACTATTCTTCTTACCAATCTTGTATCAGTTGTAGAGATTCTATTATAATGATCTAAATTCAATACAGTTAATGCACTTATATAAATTTTATATTTTTGTTCTTGTGAAATTTTTGATGTCAATTTATCATTCAAACAGTGAATACCTTCTATAACTAAAACTTCATCTTCATTTAATTTTAGTTTTTTTCCATTGTATTCTTTTGTTCCTGTGTGGAAATTAAATTCTGGCATTTCAATTTCTTCACCATTTAATAATGCTACTAAATGTTTATTAAATAGTTCTGTATCAATTGCTTCAATACATTCAAAATCATATTCACCTTTTTCATTGCGAGGTGTATCTATTCTTTCAACAAAATAGTTATCAACAGAAATTGTGACAGGTTTTAAACCATTTATTCTTAATTGAATTCCTAGTCTTTGTGCAAATGTAGTCTTTCCTGATGATGATGGTCCTGCTATTAAAATCATTTTCACACCTTTTTTAGCTGCCACTTTGTCAGCAATTTGTGATATTTTCTTTTCATGTAAAGCCTCTGATAATAATATCAAATCTCTTATTCTGTTTTCTTTTACAGTATTATTTAATTTAAATACTGTTCCTACTTTTAAAACTTTATATATTGTTTCATATTCTTGTAAAGCCCATAATAATTTTTTTGTTTCTTTGAATTCTGGTAGTTCTTTTACATTTTTAGTGCTTGGATATCTTAGTAAAAATCCATCACTATATTTTTGTAAATCAAATATTTGTGTAGTTCCTGTATGTGTAGCTATTGTTTCATATATATAATTAAAATAATCTGCACAGAAGCACATATTAATTTCTTGTTTTTCTTCAGAATCTAGTTGTAATCTACCTTTTGAAGTACGAGTCTCTTCAAAAAATCTTTCAGCTTCTTCTCGTGACATTGTCCTTTTTTCTATTTTTAGATTTTGATTTATTATTTCTCTCATTTTTGCTTTTATATTTTCAAGTATTTCATTTGTTACTTCCATATTATCAATTGTACAATACATCGCATTTGATAATTGATAGTCTACTGTTATATGAGCATGTGGATATGTATACCAAAAAGCCATACCCATTATGTATGTTAATGTTCTTCTGTATATTTTCATTCCTTCTTTTGAATTGATATTTATTAATTCAATATTTCCTTCTGGATTTACCAAATCATCTAAATTCTTATATTCATTATTATATTTGGCTCCAACTACTGGATATTCACTTTTCTCTATTTGTTCTTTTAGGATTTCCGATATTTTTTGTTCCATATCTTTTTCTTTCCCTCCTTGAGATAATCTTTTTCGGTTGTTTTTCTTAAATATTTTTTCAAATATTGTTTGTAAAAAATTCTTATCTTTTTTCATTTGTTTCCTCCATTTTTATACTTATATTTTACTATATCTAATTTTTAAAAGCAATACAACGAATAATAATATTTTATGAATATTTCCATATTATGTGTATATAATTATTTTAGAGGTGATTTAGATGAATTTTAGTAGAGTAAAAGAAGTTTTAAATAATAAAGAAAAGGTTGATATTTTTTATAATGAACGCCCCGTTTGGATTCAATGTCTTAGTAACAATATAGCTAAAGTCGGTTTTATTGATAATTTTGAAGAACGTGATGTTTTTATTGAAGATTTGTATGAATAAAAAGGGACCTGGTCCCAATTTGCGCAAAAAGGGACCAGGTCCCTTTTTACGTTTTTATAAAAAAATAGAAAGACTATCTCTAGTCTCTCTATGTAAATTCTAGTCTTTTGCTGCATATGGTAATATAGCGATATGTCTAGCTCTTTTAACAGCAATTGTTATATCTCTTTGATGTTTAGCACATGCACCTGTTGTTCTTCTTGGTAATATTTTTCCTTTATCATTGATGAATTTTCTTAATTGTTCAGGATTTTTGTAATCTAATTCAAAGTTTTTGTCATTACATAATGCACAAACTTTTTTTCTTTGTTTTCTGAACTTTGGGTTAAAATCATCATCATAGTTATTATTGTTGTTTCTGTTATTTCTTTTTTTGTTTTTATCTGCCATTTTCTAATTCCCCTCCTTGTTCTTAAAATGGTAAATCGTCACTTGAAGATACTTCAAAATCTGCTCCCCCTGGCATTACATTGCCAAATGTGTTTTCAAATGAAGAACTTGATGCTTCTCCATCTCTCTTACTATCTGCAAAATAAGCTTCTTCAGCAACTACTTCTGTAACATAGTGTTTTTGACCTTGGTCATCATCCCATGTTCTTGTTTGGATTCTTCCTATAACTCCAACTTGTTGACCTTTCTTAAAGTATTTGCTACAAAATTCTCCTAATTTGCTCCAAGCAACAATGTTTATAAAGTCTGCTTGTCTTTCTTCACCTTGTCTTGCAAATCTTCTATTTACTGCTAATGAGAATGATGCAACTACTGTATTGTTTGTTTGTGTGTATCTTACTTCTGGGTCTCTTGTTAATCTACCCATTAAAATTACTTTGTTCATATATTATCACTTTACCTTTCTACTTTATTTCAGGCCCTCTGTATCCTAATTATTTTTTTATTGTGATGAATTTTAAAACATCATCTGTTATTCTGTAGATTCTTTCTAATTCTGTTATAGCTTCTGGATTTGATTCAAAATTGAATTGTACATAATAAGCTTCTTTGTTTTTGTTGATTTCATAAGCTAATTTTCTTTTTCCCATGTCTACAACTTCTTCTACTTTTCCATTTTCATTTATTAATCCTGTAAATTTGTCTTGTAAAGCTTTTAAAGCAGCTTCGTTAACGTTTGGATTAATAATGATAACACTTTCGTATTTGTTCATTATTTTCACCTCCTCTTGGATATATAACTTATACTCTTGTATAAGTAAGGATTTTAAGTTTTTAAACTTAAAATAAAAAACAAACGATTTCCCGTTTGTTTTATCTGGAGCAGGTAGTGGGAATCGAACCCACGTCATCAGCTTGGAAGGCTGAGGTTCTACCATTGAACTACACCTGCATGTACAAATGCAAGGGAATTACCATTGTTTTTTTATTTGGTTGGAGCAGGTAGTGGGAATCGAACCCACGTCATCAGCTTGGAAGGCTGAGGTTCTACCATTGAACTACACCTGCATTTCCCTGACATTTATAAATTATAATGTATTATCTTTATTTTGTCAAGCACTTTTTAAAAAAATTTTTAAAAAAGTAAAAAGGGACCGGGTCTGTTTTTACGCAAAAAAAGACCCGGTCCCTTTTTTCGTTTTTTTCGAAAAATCTCTTCCTATTTTCTACATTTTATGATAAAATGCAAGCAAATACGTTAGAGGAAGGATTGTGATTTTTTATGGAATTAAATAAATGCAGTCGCTGTGGGGCTTTCCATGCAAATGAGAGTGATGTTTGTCCAAAATGTGCTGGAAAAGATATTTTAGAATTATCTACTTTTAAAACATACATAGCTGAAAATGGTGTTACTTCTGTTGACACTATAGCAACACAAACTGGTATTACACAAAAAAATGTTAATCGTTTTATTGATTATCAAGGTATTGAAGTTTCAGAAGAACAAAAAGAAAATTTATCTAATTCAGGTGTTGTGCTTAATTAAAATAATAGAAAAAACAAGCTGCCTCTAAACAGCCTGTTTTTTTATTTAAAGCATTATATATACCGTATCACCAATAAAAACAAATCTTCTTTCATCAAATAATTCTATATTTTCAAAATTAATATTGGGGAAATATTTCTCACTAAAATCTTCTACCTCTACAACCTTTTCTATTATTCTATCTGAGTGTAATAAAAATAAAGCACTACTTATACCTTCTAGACTTCTTCTTCCCTCAATAATAGTCCCATAAATCATTTTATCATATTTTTTATTTAATATATGTAACGTATCCAATATGTCATAATTATCAAAATCTATCTTATAGCAATACTTCTCTACTTTATTTCCTGTTTGTTCTTCATATTTAGATATTACATTGTCTATGTTGGTTATTATATATTCATCTATATATTGCCCCTTCATATAAAAATATGTATATTGTAAATATGTTAATAATACTGTTGCAAAATATATTATCAATATTACTTTAATAGCTTTATCTTTTCTTATCACATCACTTACACACCATATATACATAAACATATATCCTATTGCAGCCCCAATTGTAAAAAATATTCTTCCATACTGTGTAGTTACAGGCATAACACCATTTCCTGTAGTAATTAACAATATTATATTAACTACTATGGATATAATATATATCCATAGTAAATTTAGTATTTTTATATCTTTGGCAAAGCAATATAATGTAATTATCGCAACAAATGTTAACTGTAAATATTGTGGATAATGATTGCTACTAGAAAATATTAACATATATAAATTTATTAAAGCATTTTTACAATTTTCTATTAAATCTAAAGTTAATCTGCCAGTCCCTCCAACAATTTCTGTGAAAACATAATTTATTCCAATTGTTATTAAAAGTATTCCCCCTGCCTTTAACATATCTATAATTACTTTTTTATTTAATCTTTTATTCTCTATTATAGAAATAACAAAAGCAGTTACTATAAACACATTTATTGTACCTTGATAACAAAACATTGCTATTAATGCTAATATAAAGCTTTTTAATATATTCTTTTCAATAATGTTTTTTGCTGAAATTATAAATAATAAAACACTTATAGCTATAATTGGTAATTCCATAAATTGAAATGCGTCTATATACATAAAATTAAAAATTATTAAATATGATATTATTGTTGGTATTATATTTAGTTTTCCTTCTAACTTTGCATATTTAACTATTAAATTCTTAATATACATGACTGCTATACAAGAAATTAAGACACCTATAATATATAATATAGGTATTACAAATTTCATTGGTAAATCTATTATTAGTTTCAATAAGAGTACAGAAAAAATTCTACCATCTACTAAAAATTTGCTTTGTATATATGTGTCATATCCATTATTTAGAAATTCTACCGTATCTATAGAATAATGTGGTTTTAAAAAAAATATTGTAGAAAGCATTGCTGTGCAAAAAATTGCTATAAATATTAGTACTTCTTTTTTTCTCATTTGTTTTTCCTCCAGTATTTATATAATTCTAGTATATAAAAGTTGTCATATTTTGTCAATGAATTATACAATCCTCCTAATTTTCTGATAATTCTCGAATCATTTTATCTGCAAAAACCGCATATCCTGTAGTCGGATCATTTATAAAAACATGTGTAATAGCACCACAAAATTTTTCATTTTGTATAATTGGAGAGCCACTCATTCCTTGAATTATTCCTCCTGTTTCATTTAACAAGTCTTTATCTGTAACTTTTATTAGCATACTTTTATTATCATAATTATTATTATAATATATTTTTTCAATCTCTATATCATATTTCTTAACTTCCCCTGTCACATTAGATAATATTTGAGCTTTTCCTAGAACAATTTCTTGTCTTGCCGCTACATTCATTTTTTTAGAATAATCTATTTTCAAATTAGATTCATTTTTTATTATTCCATATATTCCGAATTCTGTATTTTTATAAATATTCCCTATTATACTATTACTTTTAATAGAGCCTTGTATTTTTCCTGGTTCTTGTGTTACTCCCTTTACAACTGATATAATATTTACATCATCAATTTCTCCGGAAGAAGTTTTTATAATATCTCCTGTATCAATATCAGTTATTGCATGACCTAATGCAGCAAAGCTTTGTGTTGTTTCATTATAAAAAGTCACTGTCCCAACTCCTGCTGCACTATCTCTTACCCATAACCCAATTTTATATTCTTGTTGTTTGTTTTTGACTGGTTGTATTTCACTTTTCTTTTGCTGATTTTCTCTCATATATGTTATTGTAATTTTTTCCCCATTACACATATTTATTGCATTTATTAATTGACTCGTATTATTTACTATATTTTCATTAATTGCAATTATAGAATCGCCTTCTTTAATTTCAGTATTTTCAAAAGGTTTGTGCATCGTGCCATCTATACTTTCTATCGCAGATGTACCAACTACTAGCACTCCACTTGTATATAGTTTTATTCCTACAATTTCTCCAACAGGTATTACTTGTATATCTGATATTTTTATTTCTTGCCCTTCTACAGCTATTGTTTCTGGTATATAATTTCTAGATAATACAAATACATATAAAAAAATTAATACAAATAATAAACTTATTTTCTTGAGTGTTTTCATTTTTTTCACTCCTTCAAAATTTATTATTTCTATTAATTAATTTTTTTATTCTAGTTAAATTTTCAAAAAAATTTAAAAAAGAAGATATATTTTTGTATCATATATCTTCTAAATAACTTTTAATTATGGGTTTTGTGAAATTAAGATTGATTCTACTAGTTTAGTAGTTGTATTATATGTTAATTCTACAGTATACCTATAATTTGTAGACACTTTTGCTGGTGATTTTGATAATGTATTGATATCGTCAATTAGAACTGTGTCTCCATTTTTTACTTCAACACAAGTATCTGTACCTTCTTGTGCATTATTGTGGCTAAATACTGTTTGAAGTAAAGCATTTACGTCTGCACCGCTTCTGCTATCTCCTTCATATTTTCTAAATTTGTCATTAAATGTTTGAATTTGGTATTGAGTCAAATCTCCTGCACCTTCTGCTTGTTCAGAAGCTGTATTGAATATACCAATTCCTAAAGATATTATTAAAATTGCTACTAATACTGCAGCTGCAATTAATAATGCTTTTGTTGCGTTCTCCATAGTTTATCCCTCCTTTTTCCACTTTTGTTTATTAACATTTTGCCTTAAATAGACATTTATTTACATTTATTTTAACAATAATAATAACTAATGTCAATATTTTTTCATAATAAAAAATGATTATTTACTTTGTAGTTTAAATAATCATTTTTCTATCTCATTCCATTTATTGCAATTGTTCCAGATGCTGTTGCTGTAATTATTTCAATATCAGAACCAGCAATATTATAATAAAAACTTTTTAATGATTGTGATAATGTTTTACTACTATTCTTAACTGTTACTGATATTGCATCTCCCTGTTTTAAAATAATTTTTCCATCACTATTATTAGTAGTATTTGTCCCTGATAGTCCCATTATGTCTTCAATTTGACTTGTAAAAATTGAATAATATGTATTATTGTCTCCTATTTTAGTTGTATTTTTATCTAAAACTTTTATTTCCATGTCTATTTCATACGTATTTCCAGAAGAAGTTAATTCATTAACAAATTTTTGATATGAATCATTCGTTATTTTCCCAGATTTTATAACTTCATTTACAAATTCTGATGTGGTTGTTTGGACTACTAATTGAGCTATATCATCAGATCTGTCTGCTATTAAAATTAATGGTACCATAAACATCATAATAGAAGCAATTATAATACCTATTATTGATACTGTAGTATCCTCCATGTTACCTCCTTATAGGCTTTGCAATACATATGTTATCACTCTTTTTTTGATTTGACTTGCCCCTTCACCTTCATAATATTCTCCTAAATGCTCTGTAAATTGTGCATTTTTTAAATATTTATACAATCCATTAGTGTGTATAAGTTTGTTTATATATTTGTTTTTGACATCTTGCGATTTTTCTTTTAATACTTTTTCTCCACCTAATATTATATCTAAATGTTCTTGTGCTTGCTCTTTACTTGCAAATCCTTCATTTGAAAGTTCTATGCATGCTACTTTTATTGGATTACCTTTATTATCTTTTTTTACCTTTCCAGTAGTTTCTGTATCATAATATAAAGGAAGTGGTGTCCCAGCATCATTCTGCATAAAATAAATTACAATATTTTCTTCAAATGCTCTATACATTGATGTTACAACGGTTTCTATTCCTACTGTTCTAGTAAGGTCTTCTGATGGATTAACATATGTATATTCTGTTTCTCTATCCCTCATATTTGCTATTGATTGTATTGCTGAGCTGGCTTGAGAAAAAGAAGATATACTTAAAGTCAACGCCAATACAAACATCATTACTGCAAATGCAATTTTTAATGCTTCAACTGCGTTTTCCATAAGTATATCTCCTTTCTAATTTTTTTGTAATTTAATTGTTATTTTGCTACTGTAATTTTTTTAATTAATTTAGTAGCAGTATCATATTCACAAGTTACTTTATATCTAGCCCCTAAAGATACTTTTGCTGGTGATGCTGTTATAGAATTGCTTTTAGCTACACCTGTATGACCCTCAACAGCACTTACTTCTACTTCAACACAAGTAGATGTATCTTCTTGTGCATTATTGTGGCTAAATACAGTATCAAGTAAAGCGTTTACATCTGAACCCGTTCTGCTATCTCCTTCATATTTTTTAAATTTGTCATTAAATGTTTGAATTTCATATTGAGTCAAATCTCCTGCATTCTCAGCTTGTTCAGATGCTGTATTAAATATACCAATTCCTAAAGATATAATTAAAATTGCTACTAATACTGCAGCTGCAATTAATAGTGCTTTTGTTGCGTTCTCCATAGTTTATTCCTCCTTTTTCTACTTTTGTTTATTAAAACTTGATAAATCTCTTTACCAAACTTTATTAACTTGTTACGATTTGTTCAAATAATAAATATTTTATTTTTCCTGTGTTTTTGTGGTATTCTATTTTTGAACATCTAAATTTTATATTTCCATAATATTGTATAAATTGTCCTATTCCTGCATTATAGAAAGTTTCCATTTTATATGTTGTATCATTGTCTTGCATATATATTTCTATCTGTATAGAATTTTGTTCATTTGATATAAATACATCATTATTATCTTTTTCCACTTTATTTTTAGCATTTTTATCAATTACTTTATTTATAAGTGTTCCTAATTCTATACCATATATTTCATTTTCTGTATATTCTTCAATTTCAGCTTTTTCTTTAAGTATTGTATTATACTCATTTTTATATGAAGAATACTTTACAAATATTATTATGACAACAATAATAATAATTGCAAATAATATTAATATTGACTTTTTCATCTATATATCCTTATTATAACATTTTTTTCCTATCTTTTCAACTTTTTTCTATTTTTTGATTGTTATGGTACTGTATATTCGTGAAAATTTACTTCATAAACTCTGTTTGTTGTTGTGTTTATTTTTACATCTGCATAACCACATCTATATTGTTTTCCAAGCTCAGAGGACAATAATTCCGCAGATTTTGAATTTATTTTATTTTCTAAATTAGTAATTCCTGACATATTAATTGTAACATAATAATCTGTTTTTAAGTTATTTTCATATGCAGTATTAGCTGCTGTTACGATATCTTGTATTGTTAACGTAAATTGGGTTGTTTTTGTATAATCATCATAATTAATAAATCTAGTAAATTGCTCATTAAATTGTTGTGTTCCTTTAATAGCTATTTCATCTTGTGTTGATTCAACATATTTACTTAAAGAGGTATATAAACTTACACCTAAAGATATAATCATGATTCCTATTAATACACCTGCTGCTATTAACAGTGCTTTAACTGCATTTTCCATGTTTTTTTCCTTTCAACAAATATTAATCCATTACAGGTTTTTCTTTACCGTTTTCAATTTTGGTTTGAAGTTTAAAATTCATTTCAACAATTCTATTCGTTTCTGTATCATATTTTACTTCAGTACAATCAAATTTTGCTCTTTTAAATTGCATATATTGATAATATTGGATTGTTATATCTTTTATCACTTGAAGTCTGTCTGCTGAGAACTTATCTGTAGTCTTACCTGTTTCTTCATTTACTTCTATTATATTTTTTCCTAATAAATCCTCTAACATATATGCTCTGTAAAGTCTATCATCTGCGTAGTCAAGGTCCTCTTCATCTGTTACAAATATATTGTAAATTTTTGATGCCAATAGTTGCAACTCTTTATCTGTAATCCTTCCTAATTTTGCACTTGCTATCTGGCACATCTCGCTTGGAGTATTAGTAATTGCTATTAATTTTTTATCACTTACCCAATTATCTCCTGTTGTATTTGTTATAACTGATGACATCAAATATTGATTTCTTTTCCCTTCATACCCTGTTTTAAACCCTTCTAGCACTTCTTCATTTCCTAAAGTTATTGTTACTTTAATTCTCTCATAATTAGTTTCATCAAAATATGATTCAGTTGCATTATAGTCGATAATTTTGTTCATAAGAGAAATTAAATCACTTCCTCTTATGTTGTTTCTATGATAATTTTCAAATTTCGCATTAAATTTTGTTGTTTGCTCTATTAATGTTGCTTCATGTTTTTGAGTATAATATGATGAAATATCATTGTACAACACTACTAATAACGATACTATCATAATTGCCAAAAATATTCCTGCTGCAATTAACAGCGCTTTAGATGCATTCTCCATATTTTATCCTCCCATTTGAGAAAACGCCCCAGTCATATTTGTTAATCCTATTATTACTAAAGGAATAATTAAATATCCTACAAATAAACATATCATTGGTGCAAACCCCACAGCTTTACCTATTAATCCTTTTCTAGATATTAGTACATTATTTGCATCTTTTCTTTTTTCTTGATGATATTCTCTATCTGAATCTAATTCATCAAATGCTTCTCTAATAGGTATTTTTTCTACTGCTGCTTGTAAGCTCTCTACAATTCTTATCAATTCTGGCTGTGTAACAGAATTTTTTAATTCTTCTAATGCTTCCCATGCACCAGCTTCGTAGTTATTTACACATCTCGATATTGGCTCTTTAAAAATGTTTGAATAACGTTCCAACCATTCTAAAATCATTTCAACATTAACTCTTTCAATTTTCATTAACATTAATATAATTGTCTGGAATTGCATTACTTCATTTTCCATTTCCATTTGCCTCATCTTTTTTTGAAATATCATCATCCAAACAGGCCCCATATATGCGATAATTGCAAATGTTATTGCTAGTAATATTTCAAACCACTGCATTGCCTCTGAATTTACTATTTTTAATTTGTTGTAAATTCTTACAGCATCTGTTTCTATTTTCTCGTCTCCTTCTTCATAATATGGAGACTTTGGTAATTCTCTTTCTATTTCTTCTACAGTTATTTTCAAATCACCTTTTAATTTGTCCAAAAAATAGTTGTCTTGTTTTGTTAATGCATCAGCTTTCTTTTGGTTCTTTTCTGATAATTTTCCTAAAACTACTGTTTCTGTTGTTGGTTCAGTATAAACATAATTTATAGCTATTTTATGTAAAAATCCAAATAAAATAATTGAAACTATTAATGTTGCTATTGCTAAAAATATTCTATTTACATATATCCATTCCATTTTTGCTTTTGAAGCAGAATCTTTCATAAGTTTCTGCATTTTTCTATAATCTTTCGTCCCTTTTTTGGGTACAAAAGCATTTATTGCTTGTTTTAAAATTGGCTTTTCATATACTTTCTCTTGCCATGGGTGGTCATTTGTTGCAATATCTACTTGTACTCCTCCATTGTCTTTTAATTTTCTTGTCAACATATAAGATATTACTGTTAATAGTACTATTAATATTTGTACTATCATGCCAACTTTTCCTTCATAAAAGCTAGCTGTAAATGCAAAATTTGAAATTGACCATGCTTTTAATGGTTCCAATAATAATACTGGTGCTATTGATATAAATGTTAAACTTTGAAATACATAATTTAATTTATCTCGTTTTAATATTTCAATTTGCATTTCTTGTGTAATGTTTGTGACATTCTTTAAATATAGTGAAACTCCATCTTCTTCTCTATCTCCAAATTCTTGAGTCAAATATGATATACCAGCAAATTCTTTTAAATAACTGTTTGGTGCTATATCATAATATTTTTCAAGTTCTGTCTCTGGGTCATCTGAACTTAATATTTCATAAATTTTTTCACCCTGTTTTGAAATACTTTTTTCATCATCTAATGATACTTGATATATTGCTTCTTCCACCATGTTATATTCATGATATGCATGTCTGATTTCTGCAAAAAAATCTATCTGTTCTTTTAATAATTTATTGTCAAGTTTATCAACCATTCCAATTACCAGAGTATCTGCTATAAATAGTTCAAATATTAGTAATATTGCCATTAATAAAAAGTTTCCTTTTGTTATCACTATTGTTGCACTGGCTATTACAACAAATATTAACAGTGCTTTTAATAATATCTTTGCAGAATCTTTTCTCGTTACATATTCATCATCTATATTGATAATTTCAAGTCTTCTTCTTATTTTGTATAAATATCTTTTTACAAAAGGTGTTTTTATAAGCATTATGTATAATTTTTGATAAAATATATCTAATGAAAAAGTATTCGCCTTTGTACCTTCTTGTAACTTTTTCATTTGTTTGTACTCAGACTTTCCCATTTTTTTCATTAATATAAAATATGCAATCATTATTCCAGACAATGATAACACAGCAATTAATATTACATATTTCATCATATCCATGTTCATGTTATAGAAACACCTCCTCTTTACTTTAGTTATCCTTCAATTTTTGCTCTTTTTGTTTTTTTCATTTGTTTTCCCCAATGTTTTTCAATAAATTCATCAAATCCTTCAACATCTGACTCATCCATATTTGCTCTCATGTCTTCTAAGTTTTTATCTGATATTTTGTTTGTAATTACATATCCTCCATCAACATATTCTAGAATATTCCTATATTCATATAATTTTTGATCTGTAACTTTTGAAAAATATGTTGTCGCATTTTGGAAGAATTTTTCCATTTTTCCGTCCATTGTTTTTTCACCTTTGTAGTCATGGTCATATGTTAAATCATCTACAATTGGTATACACTCTGTAACCCTTTGTATAAATCTTTTTCCTCTAAAGTCTTTTGATAAGTGAATATCAAAATTTAATACTTGTACTACTTGTTCTTCTGCTGTTTTTTCGTTTCTAAATACACCTGCTCTTAACATTGAGTTACGCAATGCAGTTACTAAGTCTGGGAATGTTTTAGCATGGTGAGTAAATAGTGTAAATTTTGATGCAACCTGTGCAGATTGTATCATCCAAGATGCTACAGGGTCAGTAGCAACCTCACCTATGATGTTTACAGAACCATCTGTTTTCTTTTGAACGTCCAAACATTCTTGTCCTGCTATTGTATCTGTTTCACGCATTGATAAAATATTTCTTGTTGGATAAACTTTTCTTAAGTGTAACTCGAATGCAGTTTCTGTGATACGCAAGTTCATAGTTTCATATATATTTTCTATCATACCCATTAGAAGTGTTGTTTTACCACAACCTTGTTCACCAGTTATTGATGTAATTCTTGCACCTTTAACTAGATATTTTAATAAATCAATTGCTTCCTCTTTACCAGGTGTTTCTCCTGTCCATTGTTCAACTGTAGCTCTTTTTACGTCAAATTTTCTTACGAAAAACGCCCATGTTTCTGACATACTTGGTCTTACTACAACAACACGAGAGCCGTCTTTCATTTCATTTATTTTATAACCATTTGTATCTGATAATTGTCCTGGGTTATTGTATTTGTAAATATTTTGACATACCCTTTTTAATTCAGATTCTGTACCAAATGATAAAAATGCCAAACGAATTGATTTACCTTGGAAAAATATCCAAATACTATCACATGCTCGAGGTACTTTGTGTTCTGCAACTTGGTCTAAATAGTCTCCATCTGTTTGTGCAACTTGGCTTAAGAAACTTTCTGGTAAACCAGATACACCTCCAGATACACCATCTATGTTCATATCTCTTATTTCATCTATTGAACTATATCCTTTATAATGTTGGTATATTCTTTGCACAACAACCTCTAATTTATCTTGAAATGTTAATACTATTTGCTCTTTTTCATATATGTCATTAATCTCATCCTCTGTTATTACATAACATGGTTTTGTTTCCCCAAGAATATATTTCAAAGTTGCTAAATTATATCTTTTTATTAATTGTGTTAATGCTTCATACCCAAATTCTTTTTTATACACATATATCAAAATGTCAAATTTATCTTGTGATGTAAGTAATGATGGCATGTCAAATGGTATAGCTGCTGATATATTTGTTTCATCAACACCATATTCTTGTGATAATAAATCTGCAATTAATTCTTTTACATATTTTTTATCGTTAACATCTCCATATGTACAACCCTTTAAAGCTTTTTTCAATGCATATTTTTTGCTTTTTCTACGCTTTAATTCTTCTTCAGATAATCCTATATCATATAAGTTTACTTTTGTTATTTCATCTAATCTTTTTTTAATATAGTCTCTCATTGTTTCAAGAGTATATGTTTTTTCGTCTTTTTCAATTTCTTGTTCAACTTCTGCATTTTGGTTTTTGTTTAAAAAGTATGTTAAACCTGCTGCTGCAGATATAATAACAATAAGCATTAACAATATATTTGTTATTGACATTTTTTCACCTCATTTTCATTTGCATATCTTGTAACTTTTTAACAATGTTGTTTGTTAAATTTAATGTACATTGCATAAAAATATAGTTTTCGTCTGTTTTATCTTTAACATTTTTTAATTTTAAAAATAAATCTACCACATCAGCCTCATCTGCTGCAGCCATATATAATAAATTAAATGGTAGCAAATCTAATTCTTGCTTTTGCCCTAAATATCTAGCTATATTTTTTGAATTATATTTATAATTACTCATGTATTTCCCAATAACTGGTATACATCTAGTCTTAGTCAATTCTGCATTAGCTTTTCTTAATTCATTATATCTATTTATACTTTCCAATCTTTGTGTAAGTACAAATACATTTACTTGTGATAAATTAAGAATTTCTTCTTGTGTTTTTCTGCTTATTCTTTTGTCTAAATCTACTATTACTATATCGTAATATTGATTCGCTGTTTTTATTAGTTCTATATAACTAGCCTCTATTTTTCTTAATTCTTCAACACTTGTTTCTGTTGTTCGTATTTTAGCTTCTGAAAAACCTGTAATTACTTCTAATCTGCCCTTAAAAACTACTTTTGTGTAATCTGTAATAATAGAAGGTGTTAATTTATTACTTGTTATAAGTTTGTATAAACCTTCTATTCCATTTTCAACTGCAATATTGTTATTTTTTCCATTGCTAAAAAATGATGTGTTTTTACTAGTATCGCCCCAAAAACAATTTTTCATTGTAGAATCACCAAAACTAGTTGATATTAGCAAAATTTTGCTATTACGTTCTATTGCCATTCTTGTTGCGACAGCTACTGATGTCAACGTTCTTCCAGATTGTTCTCTACTATCATTCCAAAAAGTTATTATTGACATTTTCTAACTCCTTTAAAGTTCTTTTATTATATTTTTAATCGTTTTTTCTCCTATTTCCGGACATATGCTATTTGTTAAAAATTGAATATTATCTCTATATTCATTACTTAAATTTCTAAATTTAATTTTTGAAATCCTTTGATTTTCCATTATGGCCGAAAAATCTCCATTTTCTAATGGAAAATATATTTTAGATTCATCCCATATCACCTTTGTGCCTAAGGCCAAATATTCAAAATAGTTTTCTTCTTCTTTTAACATGTCTTTCGAGAAGAATATTCCGGTTATACGCTTAGGAATGCCTAATTGGCTTAATATTTCAATACCTTTTTTCAAAGAATATGAATCATAAGATGTTACAAAATATATTTTGTCTGAAGATTGTAATCCAAAAGTAGCAAATCCTTCAAAATTATCTGTATCTATTATAAAAAAATCATAATCCAAATTTTCATTTTCTTGTAATCCAATATATTGTTTTAATTTTTCTATATTTTCGAATCCAACCGCTACATCTATATCTTCGTAAGTAGTTATATATGACTTTGTTGGGTTTATAACTGGAACTATATATTTGCATTTTTGAGTTATTGTATTATCTAATATTAGAACTTTCTTATTAACCATTGTCAAAATTTTTGCTATACTTAATATTATATCAGTTTTATCATAGGCTCCTACAAACCCTATCTTCTTCATATGTTCTTTTCCTTTCTTGCAACTAATTGCATTTGTTTAAATCTACAGTAAGGGCATATATATGCCCTTATCTGCTTAATAATTTAATGATTCTAAATATTCTTGTCTTGTTGAAATTGAATTTCCAATTTCTTCGTCCATTGAACTTTTTATATTATCGAAATAATTTGTTTCATTATTTATTAATCCTTGTAAATAGTTGTTTCTTAAATTTTTAGCTGCTTCTGTATATCTAGTTGCCAATTCTTGTTTCGCTATTTCAACAACATTTGGATTTGATTGTATTTGTGCAGTTACAGAAGCATTTGGTACATATGTTGGCAATGCAGCTTCTTGATTTGCTGGATCAACATATTTAGTTACATATAATTTTGAACCTGCTAATCCATAAGCTTCTACTATTGCACTTGACATTGATAATATTTCATCTTCTCTTAAATTAACTCTTATAGTATCTGTCACGTATGTTCCATCAGCATTTAATGGTATGTCTACTTGTACTTTTGATACTACAATAAAATCTTGTCCTCCTGGTGACATTAATCTAATATCTATATAATCATTTGTCATCAAATCCATTGGTAAAACTAACATATTATATTGTTGTTGTCTTACATCATCAGTTATAATTTCATCTGATTGTACTATAAATTGTGGTGTAATAACTGTATTCATATTCATATTTACTTTTGCAAGTACTGGTACATTTTTTATTTCTATATATTGTTTTACTCTTGCTTTTGCACCTGTATTTAAAGTTGATGTATCTAACTTGTATATGTAGAATTCTCCTGTACTATTTTCTTGGTATACTCTTGTTATTTGATCATTCCCTTGTGTATCAACAAAAAACATTCCATTTTCATCTTGTGTAACACCTTCTGTTGTTTTTACTTTTTCTAAAGTTCCATTTACATCTACATAGTAATCTCCTGTTGCAACTTTATTACCTTTTGAATCTTCAAACTGGTTGCCTGTATTTTCTATAACTTCTATTATTGTATCTCCTTTATCTAAATACAATCCATATTTACCAGTATTAATAGGCTCTCCTTCTTTTGTTTGTAAAAACCATGAATCAATCACTTCAAATGTTGCAGTGGCATTACTTGGTACTGTATCTCTATTAACTTGTTGAAGTGAAAACATGTCTTCAGTTAATATTTGCCCTGCTTTTACATCTTGTGTAAGTGTATATACATTTATTTTAGCTGCTTGTTCAGCTACTAATTGATCATTTTTTTGTTTTAACATAAGAAATAGAAGTACAATTACTACTCCTGCAACTAATAAAGTTACTGTTACTCCTAATAAAAATGCATTTCTTGTTTTTCTTTGCATTGGATTTGATGGCATCATTTTTTATTCCTCCTTGTTTTAGCATTTGTATGCTATCTTTCTTTATTTTACCTCTTTTTAGGACTAAAATCAACAAAGTTTATTCTTTGTAATAAAAACTTAATATTATTGTAATATTTCTGTAATATTAATCAAAACTTCTGCAACTCCATCTTCATAATTTGGCAATGTTATTAAATTTGAATTTTCTTTTATTTCAGGATGGCTTTGTCCCATTGCAACTCCCAAACCTGCATTTTGTATCATTTTTTTATCATTAATATTGTCACCAATTGCAATTATTTCTTCTGTTTTTATATCTAATTTTTCTTGCAAAAATTCAATTGCATTCCATTTATCTACATTTTTTGCAGAAATTTCAGTGTAAAAATATTCAATCGGAATTTCTTCTGTACCTTGTCTTATCATTTTTCTTGACATGTGTGATACGTCTAAAACTTCAATATCACTAACTTCTTTCAATTTTCTAATTATAGAATTAAATATAGCTTGATTACTATCACATATTGTTATTTTAACAATTTTGTCATCTCTATTTGCTATGTAATCATATGCATTTTCAACTATATTTATGTGTGTTTTATCTTCTTCTGATTTAGTTAAGTTTTCTTTATGATAATACAAAACATTGCATTGTAAACTTTTAGCTATTATTTCTTTTTCAGTATAAATATTATAATATATGCTATTTTCTTCACATATTTTTATAATATCAAGCACTTTTTGCTTTTTTAATGTGTTTTCGTATATTATTGCATCATTTGCGATATCATATATTATAGCTCCGTTTCCTGATATAAAATATTTTTCGCTTTTTATTTCTTTTGCAATTGTTTTTATTGAATCTATTGGTCTACCAGATGCTATTATTACTTCTATCCCATTTTCTTGAGCTTTTCGAATTGCTTCTTTTGTTTTTTCCGTTACAATTCCATATTGGTTTAGCATTGTTCCATCTAAATCTATCATAGCTAATTTATACATATTTACCTCCGCTAATTTGGGGACGGTCCTTTTTTTCGCGAATTTTGGGACAGTCCTTTGGTGAAAAAAGAGACCCCGTCCCTTTTTTACTTTTTTCGATTTTTTTCAAAAAATTTCCTGTTTATTTTCTTTCAAATTGTACATCATATATTTAGAAAAAGCAATAGTTTTTTCTTTAAAATGTTATATATAACAGGGGGTGAAAAACATGGCAAACAACAACAGTAACAAAAAATTAGTTCCAGAAGCTATGAACGCTTTAGATAAATTCAAATATGAAGTTGCTTCAGAAGTTGGTGTAACTTTAAAAGATGGATATAATGGAGATATATCAGCTAAAGATGCTGGTAAAATCGGTGGAAATATGGTTAGAAAAATGATCCAACAAGTTGAAAACAACATGATAGGAAGATAGTTTTAACTATAATTAGATTTGGCAGAAGTATTTTTCTTGGTTTTATTTATGTTTTTTTGTTTAGACATACATAAAGGCAGGAGATGTGCTCCTGCCTCTTTATTTTTTTATTATTTATTCATTGTAAAATTATCATAATTCCCATAATATGATTTTACTTTACAGTCTTCTATATTTAATACTCTATCCGCTAATGCATTTATAAAGAACCTATCATGCGAAACAAATAATAGTGTACCTTTATATTCTTGTAATGCTTCTTCTAATATTTCTCTTGTATCTATATCAATATGATTTGTAGGCTCATCTAGTATTAAAAAGTTAATATCTTTTTGAATTAATTTCATAAGTATTATTCTAACTTTTTCTCCACCTGATAACTTTCCTATTTTTTTAAATACATTTTCTTGTCTAAAACCATATCTTGCAAGCTTATTTCTTGCTTCTGTTTCTGAAAAATTATTTCCTTCTAAAAAATAATCTAAAACTGTCTTATTATTATCTTCAAAAATTATGTTTTGAGGAATATATCCCAATTTTATTGAAGTCCCTAATTTAAGCACCCCATCAAACTTAATATCTTGACCCAAAATAATATTTATTAATGTGGATTTTCCACTTCCGTTTTCCCCAATTAATGCAACCTTTTCTCCATAATTTAAAATTAAATTTGCATCTTTAAAAATCACTTTTTGTTCAAATTTCTTTTCCAAGTTTTCGATTTTTAGGACATCATTGCCTGACCTATTTTCCATATTGAATTTTAAATCTAACGATTTCTTATTTAAATCTACTTTGTCTAAAACTTCCATTTTTTCCAATCGTTTCTCTATGTTTTTTGCCCTCTTAAAAAACATTTCATTTCCTGCTAATTCACCAAATTTTCTTAATGTTGTTATAGATTCTTTCATCTTTTCAATTTGTTTTTGCTGATTTTTATAGTTTTCAAATTTAGCTAAAGTTCTTCTTTCATCTTCTTTTAGAAAATATGAATAATTTCCGCAATAAATATTCTCTTTGCCATTTTCTAATAATACTGTTTTGTTAATTACCTTATCTAAAAAATATCTGTCATGAGAAACTATTAAAACAGTTCCTTTATGTTTTGAAATTAATTCTTCCAAAAATTCTAGAGAATGAGTGTCTAGATGATTTGTTGGTTCATCTAATAATAATATGTCTGGCTCAGTTAAAAATAATTTTGCAAGATTTATTCTTGTTTTTTCTCCTCCACTTAAAAGATTATAATTCTGTTTTAAAAGTTCTTTATTAATATAAAACTTAGAACATATTTTATTAAACTTTTCTTGAATTTCATATCCGCCTATTAACAAGAATCTTTCTTGAGTTTTTCCATAATCACTAATCAAGCTTTGTAGTTTTTTTGTGTCCTGCTCAGTTGACATTTCAATTTCCAATTTATTAAGTTTTTTATCTATTTTAAAAATCTCTTCAAAACTTTCATATAAGAATTCTTCTACTGAAATCTGTTTTTTCTCATTTTCATAAATTTGATTTAAAATCCCTATTTTTGCTCCATTTCTAATGTTAATAGTTCCACTATCCATACTTTCTTGTTTTGCAATTATTTTTAAAATCGTAGATTTCCCGCTTCCATTTTGTCCAATTAAGGCAACCTTTTCTCCTGTTTTTAGTTCTAAACTAAATCCATCTAATACATTTCTTAAACCATAATTTTTCTTAATTTTATTTAATTCTATTTCTATCATTTCTATATCTCCTTATTATTTAATTTTTATAAATAACGAGATATATTTGCCATTTAACTATTACAACCTATGGCTTTCTATCTTGTTGTAATAGTTTTACAGGCATAGCTTCTTATCTTTAACCTGCTCTCTAAATCTTTTCTTTTATTCATTATAAAACTTCTCCTTTTATTATATTTTATTGTTGATATCCTGTTTTTTTCACGATTTGATCACTTATATTTTTAACTGTTTCACTTACCACATAATCAGGTTGTCCTAAAACTTCTTTGTGTAACCTTTCAACATTACTTTCTAATGTAACAGGAACACCATACCATCTATCTAATGTTATTTCTCTTATTTCATATGGCCAACCTATGCTTTCTGTTATATTAAGGGCTGTAACAATAGGAATTAATTCCGCTACATCTGATGATGTTATATTTGTACTTATTCTTGGTAAAATTGTGTCTATTAATTTATTTAATGAGCTCGCATCTAGTGTTTTGACTTTTGCTAACATAGCATTTATTACTGTTCTCATTCTTTCTGCCCTTTTGTAGTCTCCACCTTCTGTATATCTTATTCTGGAATATGCTACTGCTTGTACACCATCTAACACTTGTTCTCCAGTATTTGTAATAAGATTTGATTTTACTCCTGTTGTTGAAGATGTGGATTTTATATAATCATTTATGTATTTTAATTCTGAAGAATCTATGTTTATAGTTACTCCACCCATTGTGTTTACCGCTTCTATTACTGCATCAAAATTTACTGTTACATATTCTGTTATATTTAAATCTAAATTCGTATTTAATGCTTTTAGTGCATTCTCAGGTCCTCCATATGAATATGCATGTGTTACTTTATCTAATATTTGTTTTCCATTGCTTTCTACTTGCATATATGTGTCTCTATATACTGATACTAGCTTTATTTCATTTGTATCTTGGTTTAGACTGGCAATTATTATGCAATCACTTCTATTTCCTAAACCATAATCATCTTTTCTGCTGTCTATTCCAAATAATGCTATGTTTCTGTATCCTTTAAGTTCTTTTTCTACTTCTTCAGTTATTCCTACAGCTGTTTTATCAATTTCTTCTACATTTATTTTTGATAATTTGCTTTTTACATAGCTTGTCCCTATTGCAAGAGTAATGCCTATTATTACTATTAATATTAACAATATTATTCCTATTATTTTTAATGTTTTCTTCATGTTATACCTCTTTTCTTACCATTTCCAAAGCAGCTTTTATGACCTTATCCATATCATAATATTTATAATTTCCAAGTCTTCCTCCAAATATAACTTTTTCTTCTTTATCTGCCAATTCTTTATATTTAGCATACAAATCGTTATTTTTTTCATCATTTACTGGATAATATGCTTCATCTCCAATTTGCCACTTTTTGGGGTATTCTTTTGTTATTACTGTTCCTTTGCATTTGTTAAATTCAAAATGTTTATGTTCAATTATTCTTGTATATTTTTCATCATGACTTGTATAATTTACAACAGCATTCCCTTGATAATTATCTACGTTTTCATAGATTTGATTTTCAAATTTTAATGAACGCCATTCTAATTGTCCATATTGATAGTCGTAATATTCATCAATCATCCCCGTATATACAATTTTTTCTGCTAATTTGTTATATTTTTCTTTGTTCTTCAAATAGTCTACTCCTAATTCAACAGTTGAACCATTAAGCATGTTTTCAATAATTATATTATATCCACCTATTGGAACTCCTTGATATATATCATTAAAGTAATTATTGTCATAGGTAAATCTTACTGGCAACCTTTTAATTATAAATGCTGGCAAGTCTTTGCAATCTTTGCCCCATTGTTTTTCTGTATATTCTTTAACCAATTTCAAATAAATGTCTTTTCCAACAAGCGATATCGCTTGTTCTTCTAAATTTTGTGGTTCTTTTATATTAAATTCTTTTTTCTGTTGTTCTATTTTTTCTTCCGCTTCTTTAGGTGTTACAATTCCCCATAGCTTAGAAAATGTATTCATATTAAATGGCAAATTATATATTTCTCCTTTATAATTTGCTATTGGTGAATTTATATAATTATTGAATTCTGCAAATTGATTTACATATTCCCATATTTCTTTGTCACTTGTATGAAATATGTGTGCACCATATTTATGCACATTGATATTATTTATTTTTTCACAATAGACATTTCCTCCTATATGATTTCTTCTGTCTATTACTAAACATTTTTTTCCTTTTTTATTTAATTCATATGCTACTGTTGCGCCAAATAAGCCAGCTCCAACAATTAGATAATCATATTTTCTCATATTTTCTCCTTTTTCTTTATATACAAATTTTATTTGTATATAATTTACGCTTTATCCTGTCCAATATATATCTAAATTCTCTGGTCCTACAATATTTAATTATCATTATTACGTTAGGTACTAATAAACAAATTATCATCTTAACACCCAAATTTAAAATCTTATTTTTAATTAAAATATACGAGCAAATTTTTTGGTTTAGGAATACAATGACAACTAACAATAGAAATTCTAATACACATTTTATATAATATTTATATACTTTTTCATTAAAATAATTTTTAAATAAAAGATAAGGTTCATACCATATATTAGTCAATAGTCTAGCCAATGCCGTTGCTATAAAAATCCCATTTATTCCCCATTTTATACCTAATCCGATAGACAAAACAATATTAATTATTGATGCTATAATCATTAAATATTTAGTAGATTTAAATAAATTTGTTGTATTTCTAAAGCAATATATCGGATACAATAGTCCTGTTAAATAAAAGTTAAATACTATTATAAATAAAGTCGATTTTTCTAACAAATACTGGTTACCTATCCATAATCCTATAAAGTCTTGTGTTAAAGTTATAAAGCATACACTTGAAAATCCATATATCCAATAAAATATCATCTCTAAAATTCTAAATAAAAAACTTCTTTCTTTATAACTACTTTCAATATTAAAATCTCCTATACTAGATAACATAGATGTAAAAATCAAGGAAGTGAAAGATGATATAGTTGTAACTAACATAGAATAATTAGAATATATTCCAACTACCACTGTGTCAACAATTATAGAGATCATGATATTATCTGTATTATTAAGTATTACTCCTCCTACTTGATATGAAAACATTGACTTAATATTGTTCCAAATATTCTTTTTTTCTTCATCTTCTATATCATTTTTTTCTTTAATTAAGTCATACATCTTTTCAGCCTTTTTAGACATCGCATAATTCATCAATATAGAAAATGTTATTTGAATGATTAAATATAACAAATAGTTCTTAAATATCAGCAAAGTAATTAATTGTAAAATTAGTTTGCTAATAGTAAATACTACACTAATTTTTTTCAAAACATATTCTTTCTGATCAGCAATTACTATAGATGTTTTATAAATCATAAAATAAGAAGATACTGTATTTATTAAAAATAATATATAATATAAAGTTATATATGGAATTTCTTCTTGCAAATTTAATATATTCTTCAAAAATGGTATTAACAATATTCCTAGTAATAATATTATAATTCCTATTCTATTATACAGTTTTTTATAATATGTAATCAATGAACTTAATTTTGCCTTATTTTTTTCTTTCAATGGCTTATACATATTATAAACAATCGCATTTCCTATTCCAAGCTCAGCTAAAGATAAAACAGAAAGAATATTTGTAAACAAACCATTTATCCCCAAATATTCTGCTGATAACATTTTTATAAATACTGTCCTTACTATAAAATTAACAATTGTGTTAATAAATTGATATATTACACTGGCACTTATATTAATCATTGAATTTTTCATTCTTGAATTATTTTTCATTTTTTAAAATTTCCCTTAATTTATTTCTAATTTTGTTTCTGAATTTTACTGGTTTATATACTAAATTAGTATAATTTTTTTTAAGTTTTGAATATTCTTTGTTAGATTCATTTAGTTTTGAATCTAAAAATATTTTCATTTCATCATTATACCATTTTGCCTCTTCTCTATCTCTTAAATTTGCATATGTTGGCGTTTCTATTTCAGGCACTATTCCCAAACTCATAAAATGACTTGAATTCACGCAATACCTACATTTACAATTATTCCCTATTGCCCCAAAACTTATAGGTTTTTCTATATCTTCATAGATATTTTGATGTTCTGGTTCAGCATAGCATTTCCTTATATCACCTGTTTGAAGATTTAATAAAAGACTCCAATCACCTGCATAACAAAATTCTTTTCTTTTTACCAAAAAGTTTTTCATTGTAAAATCAAAAAGTGGTGATTCAAATTTTTGTCCTTGTTTTACATACTCTTCATTTTGTAAATTTGTATGTAATTGTATTTTCATATCTTGTTCTGAAAGTTGTTCTTTTCTTGTTGCAGCTATTTGAGGAAATGCACCTATTTCATTAAAACATTTATCTTTAATTTCATCTATAAGCAAAATATATTCATCATATAGATTTAGTTGTACTAGGAATGAACATCCTGCATTTTTTACCATTTTTACATTATCAAAAAAAACATCTAAATTGTTTGTTTTATTAAGTTCAATATAATGCAAAGAAAAAGCAAAATGTAATCTTTTTAGCAAATCTTTCGGTATTGATGTTATTTCTTTAAATCTTTGAGTTAAAGTCCCATTTGTTGTAACATTAACGTAGTGACCTTGTTTTAGTATTTCTTCAATTATTTTAGGCATTTCTTTTGGAATTAATGTTTCTCCAGCACCACAAATACTAATATACGAGGTTCCTCCTAATCTTTTTTTATTTAAAGCTTTTCCTATATGTTCTGGCGAATATCTAAATTTAGGGATTTCATCAGTTCTTCTTCCTTCTTGCATCACATAACAATATTCACATCTTAGATTGCATGCTGTAACAGGAACCAAACACTCCAAAAATCTTTTTATTTTCTCCAATCTTCTCTTCCTTTCATTATATAATCTCCCTTAAACTCTCTTTCATATTTTTGTTATTATATTCATATTTCTTATCTAAATCTATTTCATTTATTACCTTTTCAAATTCATCTATAGAATTAACAAAATAGATATAATTATTTTCTCTTTTTAGCCACTCATATACACCTTTTACTTTTCCGCTAGTATTTGGGAATGTAATACATGGCGTTGATGTTATTGCTGCAAATATCATTGCATGTAATCTGTCTGTTACAATAAGCTTTGATTTTGAAATTTGTTGTACAAGTTTTATTAATTGTTTTTTCCCCTTTTTTAAATTATATCTTCCTTTACAAACTGTTGAAAATTTATTTATTTTTTCATCTGGATATTTTTCTCTTATTGTTTCAATTATATTTTCCACTTCATTTTGGGATGTAGTCTTTTCAACATCTTTTCTAAAGCAAACTCCTATACCAGTTCTATTCATAGATTCTTTTACAAAATCATTTAAATATGTAACCACATCTGTTGTTAGTTTAATTTCCTGATTTCTAAACGTTTTAACACAGAAATCATAAGTTCTTTTCTCCCTACAACAAATTGTTAAATTTTTGCATGAATCATAAATTCCTCTATCTCTTTCAATTGAAAAAGCGCCGTGCATATCATCTGAGTAAAATATAGTTTGTGGAAAAATAACTATTTTATTATTTTTAAATTTATTAATAATTCCGTTAGCTCTTATTTGTTCATGTTCCCAAATTGTCCCAAAATTTCCTCCACCAGTTATCATTATTATGTCTTGCCCATTTATATCTTTAGCTAAATTATTAAGGAAATATTCCGTATCATGTGATAATATAGAAAAACAATCTATCCCTTTATCTTCTAAAATTTTTTGTTCTGCTACTATTATTGCATGGTCTCCTAAATTCCCATGGTTTGGAGCATTAAAGATGATATATTGTATTTTGCCTTGTTTTTTTACTTTTTGTTTATAGTCTTTATATTTATTTTTTAATATTTTATTTGATTTTTTTACATAAATATTTTCTATTATTTTATCATACTTTTTCTTTGATTTTAGCAAAATATAATATAGCATTTTAGAAAAAGAAAATAATTTATATTTAAATTTTCGCTTTTTACTAGAAAATCTATATTCTTTTAATAATTTTTTCATTGTTTTAAAATATTTCTTATACAATTCCCTCGGGTATTGCTTTGTTTCTGTAAATTTACAGTATAATTCTATAAATCGATTTACATATACATCTATTGTTCCATAATACACTTTACTGTCTTTCATATTTTTCTTTTCCAAAAATTTCACTCTATCATATACAAAATCCAATTCATCTAATAAAGCCACTTTAGAAATATTCATAATACTATTTGTTCTTTGATAATAAAAATATAATTGTAAATTCGTTATTACGATTTTTGTGGTTTTATCAATTAAATAGTGAATAATAGCTGAATCTTCTATTAATTTTCCTACAGGATATCTTAATTCTGAAAACATCTCTCTTTTATAAAGTTTATTCCATGCAACTACTGTTAATAAATAGTCATCATACATATGATTAAACATTTCTTCTTTATTATAGACTATTATTTTCTCGTCCAGACTCGCATCTACAATTTCATCTTCACTTTCAAATTTGTAATAATTTGCAATAGCTATATCTGAATTTGTTTCTTTAATGTTTTTATATAGCACTTCATACATATTTGTAGCAATAAAGTCATCACTATCGACAAATGCTATATATTCTCCTTTAGCTATATCAATTCCTGCATTTCTAGCGTCAGACAGCCCCCCGTTTTCTTTATGAATCACCTTTATTCTTGCATCTTTTTCAGCATATTCATCACATATTTTCCCACAATTATCCGGTGATCCATCATCAACTAGAATAATTTCTAAATTAGTATATGTTTGATTTATAATACTATCTATACATCTTTTCACATATTTTTCGACATTATAAATTGGTACAATTACGCTAATTAATCCTTTTTCCATTTGTTTACTTCCTTATAAATTAATATCTTACCTCAGCAATTTTTTTCATATACAATTTTGATACTATATTTGTTAACAAATATCTTGAATATATTATCAAAAAAGCCTTTTTGTTCTTTTTATATCTTTCATATATATCATTGCTCTTATTTTTTAGTTCCATATTAAATTTTTTAATTTTTCCTAATCTTTCTTTTTTATCATCATATGTTAAATATGTTGATAACTGATTTGCAGCCACAAGAGCAATACGATTTCTAATATAAATTAATACATTTTTATCTACATTTTCTTTCTTTTTATTTTCGTAAAAATCAATTAATCTATTTAGCACAAAATCATGCATTTTAATATTTTTTCTCATACTTTGTGCACTTACGCTTTGATTTGCTTGTGCAACAAGATAAACATATAAATCAAGATTTATATATGAAAATGTTTTTATAAATTCACTTGGCAACAAAACATATTCTGTATCAGTATAAAATCCATTATCTAAAATTATATTGTTTTCTTGTAAAATAGTTGTTTTAAACATAACTGCATGCATACCTAAATCTAAACTTTTGCAATAGTCTTTAAAATTTAATTCTTTGTTTGTCGGTAACTTAAATGTACAATTTTTAATTACTTGATTATCTTTATTACTAAACACTTGATAATTAGTTATTACCATATCCACATTAGTTTTTTCTAAATATTCAATAATATCTTTTAAGTTTTCTGTTACAACCCAATCATCACCATCAACCATTTTAAAGTATTTACCTGTAGCATGTTTTATACCACTATTAACTGTTGAACCTGGTCCTGCATTTTTTTGTTTAATTAGTCTTACTATTCCAGGATATTTGTTTTCATATTGTTCAACAATCTTAGCAGTATTATCCTTAGATTCATCATCTGTAACAATTATTTCTATTTTTTCTCTTACCTCAGAATTAATAAAAGATTCTATATTTTTGTATATTAATTTTTCCAAATCATATGCCGCAACACTAATAGATAATATTTTATCACTCATATCTTTCCTCCAACATTTTTACATCTTCTTGGTTATCATCTTCATTTAGTACTAACATAAAAAATGTTAAATATAGCCAATAGCTATATAATCCTGCACCTAAAATTATACTATATAAAAATATCGCAATATATAGCAAGAAATTATTTTTATTAATAAGTTTTTCTAAAATAAAATGTGTATAAATAGTCTCTACTATAGAAAAAAGACCATACATTCTTAAATGTGAGAAAAACAAATTATGTGGTTCTATATTTTTCCATGGCACACCCATATTCCAAAAAATCCTTGGCCTTACCCATCCATATTGGTAATCTGTTAATCCTGTTATTAACAAATGAGGATATTTTAAAAACATAATTACTAATGACACCAATGTAAAAAATCTATAAAAATTCGAATAATCTAGCAAATTATATAATCTATTTGAAACCTCATCTCCCCAAAATATATTTCCTGCTTGAAATTGATAATAATAAAATATTCCTAATCCAACCAATGCAACACTAGAAATAATTGTTAAGTTAATATAGTTGCACAATTTTATTAGTATATCTTTTATAAAATATTTTTTCACAAATTTTATTTTAGATATAATATATACTGCTAATGCTAAATAATAAGACCTAGATATTGTTAATAATCCAAATGCCAAAGTAGCAATACCTACTTTTTTATTTTTGACCATTAACATTACACCTAAGCAAAATATTGCCAATCCTGATTGATTTATTTCTCCTATTGCTGTAAAAGCATATCTTCCTTTTGTCCCAAAAAATATTATTGAATATATTAAAGTTGCTCCTAAACAAATATATAGAATATTTGATTCTTTTAGATATTTTTTTATATATTCTTTATATTCTACAATCTTGTCAAGAAAAATTATTGGTAAAAATATTATATATTTTGGATTTTGAGTAACTAATATTAGCCCTATGAGTATTATCATAAATACAATTTCTTTTATATGTACTTTTTTCAAAGTCAATAAATACAAACATATCATAGGAATCACAAATAATATTTTTGCTATCGAATATTTTGTTTCAATCAATCCTGATGGAACTATATATGTACATGCTAATACAACCCAAACTACGATTTTCATCATTTTTTCAGGTGTTAATTTCAGTCTTTCCATTCTTCCCCCTAATACTTTAATTTACAATAAATTTTCCAAGAAAAGGCAAAAATACCTTTTCCCATCATAAGTGTTATTAATGCAATTTTGTCTCTTTTACTCATTTTATTATTTTTTAATATTTGTGTTTTTCTTTGTTTTATATATTTTACTATTTCTTTTTCTAATGCTTTTTCCTGTTCATTTAATTTCGATACTGCCATTTGGCGTAACACACTAAATCTTGATGTTATTCTTTTTTTATCAGTACTATCTTTTAAGTTGGGATATTTAGCATCAATCTCATCACACATCTTATCTGTCAATTCAACTAAGTCCATTTTCCTTAAATTAAATTTAGATGTTGTTATTGAATTTTGTCTTTTGTAATAATTATAAATACTTTTATTTCCATAAGCAATTTTGTCACATTGCAAAATTAATTTATATGTTGTTCCATTATCCTCATTTAATTTTCCTATGGAAAATCTAACTCCATTAAACAAATCTTTACTATATAGCTTTGCCCATGCAGATATTGAAAAACCTTTATCACATAAAATTCTATCCAAACATTCTTCAGTTGTTAATACTTTTTCTGTATATCCATTTCCCCAATTTGTTTTTTTTTGGTTAGAAACTACTGTATGTGTTGCAATTGACATTTTTGTGTTGTTTTTTCTTAATAATTCATATAAATATTTAATATACTCACTTGATACATCATCATCTGAATCAATAAATGTGATATATTTCCCATTTGCCGCTTCTATTCCTGTATTCCTAGCATCAGATAATCCACCATTTTCTTGGTGTATCACCTTTATTCTTGAATCCTTTTTTGCATATTCATCACAAATATCGGGGCATGTATCTGGTGAGCCATCATCAACAAGTATTATTTCAATGTTTTTATATGTTTGTGCAAGTACACTGTCTATGCAATTTCTTAAATATTTTTCTACATTATACACAGGTATAATTATACTAATTAAATCTTTTTCCATTTCTTCTCCTAAGATATTTTTCCCATCATCATCCCAATAAATCTTGCAGCCATATTTGGTATAAATTGTATAAGTGCTGGAATGTTTTTATCTTGTATAGCCCTTTTTAATATATATATAGCCATTCCTCCTCCTGTTTGATTTACTTTGTATTTATTTAAATAGCTATTTTGTTTTAAAAATACTCCTGTATCATAATATCTTTTATATAATTGTTTTAATGTAAACTTATGCGAATGTTCTACAACAGAATCAGCACAATATTTTATTTTATATCCATTTGTAATTAATTTAAATGCAAAATACATATCTTCATTTGTAGGTAGATTTTTTCCATCATATCCATTTAATTTAACAAAAGTCTCTCTTTTTATTGCAGATGATGCATCTGAGAAGAAAAATGTTTGTAAGCCTTTATTATCGATATCGTCTTTTGAAACAATAAATGATTCTTTTGTATAATTTCTTTCTCTTGTATATTTTTCTATTGTGTTATTTGAACAAGTTTGCTTACTATAAGAAGCTTCGCATTCCCCATTTTGTATACATTTTGTTAAATTCGCCAACCAATCTTCTCGCTCAATAATAATATCTTGGGTAATAAATACCAAAACATCTGCATTACTCTTCATAGCAGCCTTTTCTCTTGTCAAACTATGTGAAAATTCTTGTTTTTCTATAACTTCATATTTGCAATCTAGTTGTTCTAATATTTTTTCTGTATTATCGTTTCCTTTTGTTAATATATAATTAATATTTTTTATTTCCACATCTTTTTGTTTTTTTAAGTTTTGATGTAAATTATTTATATATTTTTCCGCATTATATAAAGGACATATTATATCAATTGTCATTTAAACAGCTCCTTCTCTTTTTATAACTGTTTCTATTGTTTTAAAAAATATCTTTAAATCCAGTTTAAAAGATATATTATCCACATAAAAAAGTTCCATTTCCATTCTTTGTTTATAGCTTGTACAACTTCTACCATTTGCTGCCCAATTCCCTGTAAGACCTGGTGTAACACTTAAAAATTTTCTTGCATTATCACCATATTTTTTAAGTTCTTCTTCAACAACTGGTCTAGGACCTATTATAGACAAATCTCCTTTTATGATATTTATAAGTTGTGGTAATTCATCTAAACTAGCTCTTCTTAAAATTTTACCAACTTTTGTGATTCTTGGGTCATTTGATAATTTATAATTTTCTTTATATTCTTTCATTTGCTCTGGTGCAAAATTCTTTATTAAATCTTCTGCATTATCAACCATTGATCTAAATTTATATATTTTTATAATTTTACCATTTTTTCCTATTCGAGTATGTTTGAAAAATACTGGACCTTTTGATTCTATTTTAATAGCTAATGCAATTATAGCAAAAACTGGTAATAATATTATTAAGCCTATTGCTGCCAATACCACATCTATTATTCTTTTTACTTTTATATATACATTATTACTACTTAAAATTGTATTATATCTTTTTACAGATATCTCTGGAACATTTGTAGCAATACTTTCATTTGTTATATTAGTATTCACTTTATTCCCCTCCAAGACATTTTCATGTCGAATTTTTTCATACAAATCTAATATATCATTACTAACAGATTTTATCAAGGTTTTTCGCATAAAAAAACCCTGACTTTCGTCAGGGAATTTCTTCTAATTCTATGCTTCTGGTTCTATTAAACCATAGTTTTTATTATCTTTTAATCTATGTATTACATTTACTTTTCCAGTTTCAACATTTACAAATGTTAAAAATGTATTAGTAGGTCTTTCTTGTAATTTTAATTTTGCATCTTCTGGTGTCATAGGTTTTATTTCATAATATGATGTTTTAACGATTTCATCACTTACTTCATGTTCTGGCACTTCAACTTCTAATACTTTTAATGTTGAATCTTTTAACATTCTTTCTTTTTTAGTTTTGAATTTTCTAATTTGTCCTTCTAATATATCTATATCTTTATCTATAGATGCATATAAATCCTTATCTTCTGTTACTGCTCTAAATACTTCCCCATTTGCTGATACTTTAATTTCTGCAATTTGTAAAGCTTTTTCTACTTTAATTACTACATCAGCTTCTGCATTTTCAAAGTATTTGTCAATTCTCTCCATTTTTCTTTCTACATAATCGTTTATTGCTTCTGTTACCTTTAGTTCCTTTCCTGTTATTTTTATTTGCATAAAAATCTCTCCTCTCTTTTTCGGTTTATATTTTCTAAGTATACCTATATTATAACCTTAATTCCTTTTTTTGGCAAGTATTTACTTAAAACTTTTACCTCGTTTACCACGGGGACGGAGATAATGGTAAATTTTAGCGGAAGCCTCCGGCCACCTCCGCCTCCTCCAAAGGAACCACCTCCGCCTCCTCCAGAAGAGAATCCTCCTCCTCCAGCCGAATAGCTTTCAGCTCTTGATTTAGCGATTTTTGCAGCACTTATACCTTTATGAGAACTCATATGTACAAACATTATATAATCATAAGATGTAAAGTTTGATTGTTCGATTATTTCTGGATATATATCTTTAAATTGTTTTGCAACTTTTTTAGCAATTCCCATAATTTGTGCAAAAATCAAATATTCTTCAAATAACTGAACTTCAACCGCTTCTCTTTCTTTTATAAGTGTATATTCATTTAAATACCTTTTCAATCCTGCTAGTTCAAGTGCTTCTTGTTTTAGTTCGGGTGTTGCAACATATACTTTACTTTTAAATATTTTAAGGTTAACTTTTTCTTTAACTTCTATCAAACCTTGTTCTATTAATTTATTTTGTTCGGCAGATATAATTGTATCAAACCAAGAAAGAACTTTTGAATAACTATGTTCACACCATTTTTCAAATTCTTTACTTTCCAAATATCCATCTTTACTTGCTGTATATAGCATTTTAAACAATTCTTTTTCTTTAGGCTCTAAAAATATTTCAGGATTTGTTTCTTTTAAAACAATAACTGTATTTTCTTTTTTGAATATTAATCCAGTTTCTTTTTGTTCTATTCTAATTACACCATCTTTAAGCCACTTCAAAATTATAGCCCCTAAAATGTCCGTCTTTTTTTCTATTACGTTATATTTATATCCTATATAATATGCTCTAAATATATCTTTTTGACATGGTATATCTCTAAAGTATGGAACATCTTTTGGAATCTTCTTTCCTACAGTTCCATATTCAAATTTAGTTTCAACACTTGCTATTCCTGCAGATATTCCTATAATAGCAAAAAACATTATCATTCCAAATGTAGTAACAATAGCTATCACATCTACATCATCTAATGAAGATTGTGTATATGTTTCTGAACCTTCTTCAGCCATATCATAATAATATTCAAAATTATCATTTAATTTATTAGTTGTATCAAAAGTCCCAAGAGGAAATTTTACTAAAATAGTCATATATTCATCAGTTGCTAATCTTCCATCTGACTGCATTTCAATATATCCATCATACACATATGCTGTTCCACCATAATTTCCATATCCCCAAACATCAATTGTATCTTGGATTTTAAAATTAGTATAAATTTTAATATACATATTCCCTATTGATGTTGAAAAATCATATGGAATTAAAGTCCAATATATAATTTGTGAATCTGTTGTTTCAGACACAAAATTAGTAATCGTATATTTTGCAGTATAAGTATGTGAGCCATATTTACTTATTCCCCAACAAAGTTCAACTCCATTAGAAATTTTGTTTATTCCACATTTATTTGATTTACTTGCTAATGTTCCAGATGTATTCCAACTTGATAATGTTGTATACTGTGTATTTCCATCTTTAACAGTCAAATCTTTTATTTCGGAATTTCCCAAATTATAATATGGATGATAAACCTCTGTTCCTTGTGTTACATTGCATTTCCAAGTTTCTGTAACATATGCATCACCATTGTCATCAACAAATATATCCATAGATATACTTTGTATTGAATTTGCTTCTACTATATTTCCAATTGAAAACACAATAAATGCAAATATATAAATACCTAATATTTTTAATGTTTTTCTCATACTTATCCCCCTTTTTTCAAAATAATTATCTCACAACACAAAAAATTTAGCAATACTCACAAAAAATTTACCATTATCTCCGTCCCCGTGGTAAATTTCAGTTGAAATTCTAGCATTTTTATGGCATAATATATATGTTCGGAGGTTTATTATGAACAATAATTTAATGAAATTAGAATTTAATAAAATATTAGATGCAATATCAAATTATTGCAAAACATATATAGGTAAAAAATATGTTTCTGAGCTTCGCCCTTCACAAGTTCGTGAAGAAGTTCAAAAAATGCTTAATGAAACAAGTCAAGGAGTAATTCTTATTCAAAGAAACAGTACCCCACCACTTGGTTCAATAGCAGATATAACTGTATATATAAAAACATTAGATGGATGTGGCACACTTAGTATTAAAGCATTATTAGAATTACAAAACATTTTACAAATGTCTGCAAATTTAAAAGATTATTTTGCAAAAGACCATCTTGCAACGTCAGATTTTTCAGCAATAGAACAATATTTTAATGATTTATATGTAAATCCTAGTATTGTTTCTACTTTTGCTAAATCGATTATCGATGAAGAAACAATTGCAGATTCCGCTTCATCTAAATTACAAGATATTCGTAGACGTCAAAGAAAAATTGAACAAGATATCCGTTCAAAACTTAACACAATTCTACATTCTTCAACTTATTCAAAATATATGAGAGAAAATCTTGTTACAATTAGAAATGGTCGTTTTGTAATTCCTGTAAAAGAAGAATATCGCGGTGCAGTAAAAGGTTTTATACATGATATGTCAAGTAGTGGTTCAACAGTATTTATAGAGCCAATTTCAGTATTTGACTTAAATAATGAATTATCTAATTTGCACATTGAAGAAAGTCTTGAAATAGAAAGAATTTTACAAAACTTAAGTGGATTATTATACCCATACACAAAAGAACTTCAAAATAATGTTGAAATTATTGGAAAACTTGACTTTATTTTTGCCAAAGCACATTATTCATTACAATTGCATTGTACAACTCCTGTTTTAAATGATGACAAAATAATCAATTTAAAAAATGCTCGTCATCCTTTAATCTCACCTGAACATGTTGTTCCAAGTACAATTGAATTAGGAAAAGATTTTTCAACTTTAATAATTACAGGACCAAATACAGGTGGTAAAACTGTCACATTAAAAACAATTGGTTTATTAACTGTTATGGCATGTAGTGGATTAAATATTCCTGCAGATGAACCTTCTAGCATATATGTATTTGACAATGTTTTCGCAGATATTGGGGATGAACAAAGTATTAGTGAATCTTTAAGTACATTTTCATCACATATGAGTAACATTGTTGGAATCACTCGTAGTGCATCTACTGATAGCCTTATTCTTGTAGATGAATTAGGTTCTGGAACAGATCCACTTGAAGGAGCACATCTTGCAATAAGTATTTTACAACATTTCACTGAGCTTGGAACAATTACTGTTGCAACATCACATTATCAAGAATTAAAAAAATACGCATTGGTTACTCCTGGATTCAAAAATGCAAGTGTTGAATTTGACATAGAAAACTTAAGACCAACTTATCGTTTATTAGTTGGAATTCCTGGAAAAAGTAATGCTTTTGCTATAAGTAGAAAATTAGGTCTAGCTGAAACAATTATTGAACGTGCATCTTCTATGATAGATAAAGAGACTGTAAATTTAGAAGATTTATTAAAAAGTATTTATGACAAAAAATCACAAATTGAAGATGAAAAAGCTCGTACAGCTATTGTATTGCAAGAAGCTGAAGAATTAAAGAAAAATTTAAAACATCAAAATACAGATGTATTAAACAAAGAAAAAGAATTAATAGCTAATGCTAAACAAGAAGCTAAACAAATTTTACTTGATGCTAAAGAAACTGCAAATTCTTTAATAAAAGATATTGGAAATAGCACTTCCGCTTCTCAGGCAAATAAACTTAGAAATAAATTAAATGAGGAAATTTCTTCTATCAACAAAACAAACATAGAAGATGTTGAAATAGCTCATCCTATTTCAAGAGAAGATATAAAAGTTGGATTAGATGTTTTTGTTGCTAATTTGAAATCTGAAGGTAAAGTAATATCTAATATTTCAAAAGATGATACTGTTCAAGTTCAAATAGGTGTTATGAAATTAAAAGTTGATATAAAACAATTACAAGAAATTACTAAATCAAATAAACCTTCTGATGATAAAATAACTAATTATAACTATTCAGGTCGTTCATCATTAAAATCACAACATGTTAGTCCTGAAATCAATTTAATTGGTTTAACTGTTGATGAGGCAATTCCTATTATAGATAAATATTTAGATGATTGCTATATGGCAAAACTTTCATCTGCCCGCATTGTTCACGGCAAAGGTACTGGTGCTTTACGAAATGGTATCCATCGTTATTTAAAAACAAATAAGCTTGTTGATACTTTTAGATTAGGCACTTTTGGCGAAGGTGAAATGGGTGTTACTATTGTTAGTTTAAAATTTTAGTAACTAGAAATTGGGGCCATGTTCGCGGTGCTAGCATCGCGAACATGGCCCCAGCTGCTAGTTTATATTTCCATCTGACTTCCTAAGAATGCTGCTGCTGATTGAGCTACTTTTTTCTCTACTTCATTCATTTTTGTATTAGATTCTTTAGATAATAAAATTACTGTTCCTATTGTATCTCCATTTGATATTATTGGATATACAACTTGTGCATTATATTTTCTTTGACTATTATCATTTTTTGTTATAGGCATTGAAACATCACTGTTCTCTTTACTTGTATAAATTTCTTTATCTTCCATTAATTGTTCTAATTCTTCACTTATATTTTGTTCTAAGTATTCTTTTTTAGAACCTCCTGATACTGCAATTACTGTGTCTTTATCAGTTATACAAGCAATATGTCCTGTTGTTTTTGATAATGTTTCTGCATATCCTGTTGCAAATTCTGATAGTTCTCCTATTGGTGAATATTTTTTTAATATTACTTGACCTTCTCTATCTGTAAATATTTCTAGAGGTTCTCCTTCTTTTATTCTTAATGTTTTTCTTATTTCTTTTGGTATTACAACTCTACCTAAATCATCTATTCTTCTTACAACTCCAGTTGCTTTCATTAATCTTCCTCCTTTTTGTTTTTCTAAGTATATTCTTATTATGACAAAAAAGGAAAAAAATATACATTTAATTTAAAAAACGCAAAAAAGGACCAGGTCCCTTTTTACGTTTTTTGTTGCAAAATTTTTTTAAATATATTATAATATATAAGTATATGGGGATGTAATGGTTTCGACATTACATTTGAAGCATGAATAGCGAGTAGTGGATTCTCGTTAGCCACTATAAAAACGGGAAATTTAAATATAAACGCTGATAATAGAGAATTAGCATTTGCTGCTTAGTTGCGGCAACGCCTGTTAAAATATCCCCACATATTTTAATTTGGTGTCATTTAGTGGGAAACAAAGCTGTTTGTTCTACGAAAACAGTGGGTATTTAGTAGATATATTTGATAGTCGTTTGTTTATTAATGATTATTAAATGAATTTTAATAATAAACTGCACTCGGAGAAGTTTGTGTGAATTGTGTTATGGACAGGAGTTCGACTCTCCTCATCTCCACCAAATTTTAAAAAACCAGCATTTCGCTGGTTTTCTTTTATTTTCTCTCATAGTTGTCATTTCAAGGGTTTTCAAACTTTCTAAAAATTTGCATTTCTTTCATATTTTCTCATTTTTTGTTACTTTCTGTTTTCTACTGCACACCTAATTGCACACTTTTTTCTTCCTTATTTTTCCATTTAAATCTTATCTCTTCAACCATTTTATAAAAAAATACAAAATAAAAAATGATATAAATTTATAAATTCACTTGTAAATTAGTTGAATTTATAGTATAGTTTAATGTAGGGAATAAGAATAATTGCAGATGTGGTTGCCACTTTTAATCCACAGCTTTATGTTGTGAGAATGGAGGTGGTGCTATGATAGAAGCTATTTTATTAGAGATAATATATTTACTTTTATTTGCATTAGTTGTCGAAACTATTATAGTATTTGCCTTAATTATATTCATCGTATTTTTAAGCAAATAGACAATAAAAAACACATCTGTACTTTGCTGGTCTGATGTGTTTTTTATACATATTCACGGCAACCACGTTTGTGGTTACTTATTTCCTACTATTATTATACTTAATTTTCTCAACTTTGTCAAATATTTTTTAGATATATATGATATAATTACTTATGTATTAATTGTAAAATTTTATCTTTACATTTGAATATTATAAAAATTACAATATTTATTATTAAACATGTGATTAATTCTAAAGACTCTATTTCTAATTCAAATTTAAATATTTTCAAAATAACTGATATAATTAATCCAATAAAACAAAACGCAAACAAGTTACTATATTTAAAATTTTGTTTTGCACACGTTTTTAATATAAATTTTGCCAATACAATTGATGCAATATTAAGTATCATCCAAAATAAATATCCATCTAATCCGTATTTCCAATATACCTTTTATAAAAATTGCTGTATTTTCTATAAACCATCTAATACTTCTCATAATTTTCCCTCCTATTTTCTATTATAATATAAATTACATAAAAATACTATAATTTTTGTCTTAAAATTAGTCTTTTGTATACTCTTATTTTTCCACATATTTTTCTACTGCACACCAATTGCACACTTTTACAAAAATGTAATTTTCACCCCCTTGTAATATCAAGCCTTTCAAAAGTTCCTTTTGGTCCATCTCCACCAATAAAGAATCTGTTCGAACTACAGATACAAAAATCAATCAGTAAAATGGTTGATTTTTTTGTTTGTAAAAAATCATATTCTATGTTAGTGTGTATTGCCTCGCTGCCCACCTGAGTTTTGATATGCAATGTCAAAACTCATAGGAGGTTAGGACTTATGACAGAGTCAAAGTCCTATACTAAAAGACATTGATGAACAAGTAGCATTGTATTTGTTTAATCTTATATAAAATCTCACAAATACGTTGAAAATCAGGCAAAAAAGTGATATAATTGCCAAGCAAGAACATTTTGTAATACCTTTGAAAGTATTAAAAACTATTCGGAGGTATGAACCTCCGAATGATTATGAGGAGGAAATAAAATGGAAACGGTAAAGTTAATTGAACCGACTTATGGAAGAATGGTTACCTTGCAGGTACTCAAAGAAGAACCCCTTCTTCATATGATTATCGGCATCTTAACTGCTGTAGCAGACGAAGAAAAAATTAAATCTAAGGTGTCTGGTAACACAGTCACTCTTACTTTTTCTGACGTTGCCTCTGCAGATGCTTACAAAGCGGCATTTAGGCTTAACCAGAAAAAAAGTCTTAAAGGAGAAAAGAAATAAAAAATTCAAGGTAGGAAAATTAATCATTGCTAAAAAGATTAAATATTTAGCTGAGCTGACCCAAAAAGGTTATATAAAGAAAGGGGACTATTTTTGAAAACACATTCCAGAATACTAAGAGGCTATAACAATAACAAATTCTGTAATCGGTCTGATGAAAGAAATACAGCTCCCAGTGCAAGAAGGTGCAAGACTAATCGGAAGAAGAATATAGAATCCACGTTCTCGAAACCTTCTCTATATGCGCTTCCACCGGTATACAGTTCTAAAAAGAAGTGATAAGTTTTAAGACTTTACAAAAGGCACGGAAAATTTCCGTGCCTTTTGCTTAAAAAATATGGTATTCAAAAATTTTATTTGACATTTCCTAATTATCTGTGTATAATAGATATAGGAAATGAATAACCGCAGTGAATGCGGTTACCACTACATAAAAGTATAACAACACATTCGCAATATTGGCATACTGGAATGTGTTGTTATTTTTATTCCTTATCTATAATTGAATTTACATATTTTATGTATAAAATCGTTAATAAGGTTACGTTTATTGTTGCTAATACCATTAAGGCATATATTAAAAAAAGTATAAAACTCATAAACACCACCTCACTTTCTGATAACAAAAGTTATCGAGTGCAGTGGCAATACATATCTACTACTATGTTCATTTCCTATGTCAGCTAGTATAACATACAATTTACAATAAATCAATATAAAACAAACGAGTTTTTGTATTTTGATAAAATTACTAAATTTTCATTAAAAAATTTGGTAATTTATATATAAATTGATTGATATTTGTATCAATCGTTATGAGAGCCAAAAAAGTTGTAGATAACTACTTCGACGGCACCACTATAGTAAAAACCAGCATTTCGCTGGTTTTCTTTTATTTTCTCGTACAATCCTTGTATCAAAAAGGTTTCGGCTTTTCTTCAAATTTTATTTTTCTCAATTTGTAAGAGATACTATTATTTTTTATTTTACTTATATCTATATATTATCAATTTATTATTTTCATATTTTTCTTATATCCTATCTCCTTCTAATGCATTTATAATATTATTATTTTTATCAAAACCTTTATATATTATACAAAAATATTTTTTTAATATTTCATATACGAAATAAGTTTTTTTATATATAAAAATCTAATTTTGATAATATTTGTACTATACTATTGTAGTATTATTTGTTTAAGGCAAATACATCTGCAAAAAGAAATTTCTTTTTGCGTGTGTATATAACACAAAGAGCTCCATCAACAGAAAGTGAGGCTACTTTATGAAACGCTTTTTTACATTACTTATGGCATTGTGCCTTTGTGTAATCTCTCCTCTGACCGCTTTCGCCGCTGAGGTTGAAACACTCCCTGCCGCCGAAACACTTTACGTTCAGAACGAAATTACACCCGCATCTGCCAGAGCATTGACCTACAACCAGGTATGGATTGATGCTGGTAAGTATTCCAATGGTTCTTTTACTGTTGAGAATCCCCACACTTTTATTTTCACAACTACCAATGGTACTTTGAAGATTGAATCCAACAATCCTAACGCTCAGGTCCACATTGTCGTTCATGATGGCATCAATGTCATCCTCAACCGTACTCTTGGTCCTGGCGATGGTGAAGTGTATTTTTCCTCTCAGAGTAACTCTGCTCAATACGCTGTGAGTTACTTTGTCTACAGTACCAACAACACCAATGGTATCAGAGTGAATTGTTGGCTGTATTAAGTTACAGTACAATTCCTCAAATTTTACTAACTAATTGAATTTTCGCTCTTTGTGTTCAGGGAAGATGTGTTTACACATCTTCCTTTTTATATAAAATAAAAAAGCCGATTTCTCGACTTTTTATTTATTAACTTCAGCTTCTAAAGCTTTAAAATCAACATTTTGTAATTCAGGATAATCTCTAATTAGTAGAGTTATCTTACTTTCAGATTTTAAATACATATCTAAATTTTCCTGTGCAATCTTTTTCATGTTAAAGTATGAAGAAATCAATATTCCCAATGCAATTACTAATATAATAATTATCCCCAAAAATAGTTTACTCAATTTATTCATAATAACTCACTCCTTTCTTCTGTACAAAATATACCTGTCTATTATTTATATTATAACACAAATCACCATTTTATGCAAATCCCCCTATTGATAATCATGAAAATTTGCATAATTTACTAAAATGTGCTATAATGTTTAAGCAATTTTTTGCAATCCTTTTTACTTATTAATATATAGACATTTTTATAAAATAATTATTTTAAGGAGGCCTTTTATGTTAGAACTATTAAAATCTAAAGAATGGGAAATAGAACAATCTTCTTTGGCAAAAATATCCAAGGATGAAATATCATATGAGCAGTGCCGGAGCTTTGCTTGTGAAGATATTTCCCGTAGCTTAACTCATCTAGGAGACGATTTACCATTTATCGTAGAAATACCTGAAAATACAGAATTTCATTTTATTGGACGTGTAGATACAACTTTTGGCAATAATACTTCTTCTCCATATTATAAGAGTTTTGAAGATAGAACTTTTATATCTTTCACTACGATAAATAATAGAAATATATCTCGGTATAAAGGAAGAATATTTTTTGCTTATAATATTATTCCAGAAGATATTGTTCATATATTTCCAATGGATAGTGATACAAGCACAGATGCAAACTGCGAAGAAGATCTCACTCCCCTCCCCAGTTTGTGGTTAACACTACGAGAATTAGAAGATCTAACAGCAGAGTTAGGAGTTTATAACCAAATCACGTGTAACACCAAAAGATATGGTCAAATATTGAAGCCTTTCGCAATTATTGCTTTTAATGAACTTGATGAATATACTCAAAAAGTTGCTAAAGAATTTGGCATCAGCTGTATTATTGTTCATCCTGATAAAGAAGCAATACAGTACGATAAAGACTTGTTACATGACTATTTCCAGCTCAAATATGTTTCTTCTAAAATGAAGGAAAAGTATGACTTAGAGGATAGTCGATACCTGTTTGATTATTGATTTTAATTTTTAGTAACTAATGAAAAACCACCGTCGAAATTAATTTTTCGCATGGTGGTCTTTCTTCTTTATGTGAATAGTTTTTATCTATTCAAAAGATAAATTGATAAATTCAAGTATGATGCAAACAATGCCCATAATAAATACGGAATCTGAAGTAAACCTGCCACATTATCTTTATTGTAAAACTTGATTATCATCATAACAATTAACAGAATAAGTATTAAAAGCCATATAAATGCAAACAATCTCCATTCAAAAGTAAAGAAAATAATTGACCACATGCTATTTACAAAAAGTTGTAAATAATAAATAAAATTAATTTCTGTGTCCACTAGGGATTTACTCTCAAGTATCCCATAAGATACACCCATTAGTACATAAAGAATTGTCCAAACTATTGGAAATAGTATACTTGGCGGTGCCAAAACTGGCTGAATTAATGTATTGTACTCCATTGAACTTGATGTAATTGCCCCAATTAATAAACCTACAGCAACTGGGATAAATATAGATTTAGCATATATTTTAAATTTTGACATAGCTAACCTCCTTTTTATCATTTTATTAGCTGAATTTTAAAATATACAACATAAAAGATATTTTTAACATATTTTTTACTTTTTTCATATAATACCACAGTTTATTATGGTATTTTTAAGAAATGCCGGATAGGAGTTTTAATGGAAGATTTTATTTTTAGTTCTGATGTAGTATATGGAAATTTAAATGCATTACGAACAACATATCCTTTTATAGAAATAGGTTCTGCTGGAAGAAGTATTTTAGGAAAAAATATTCCATATGTACGTGTTGGTCGTGGTCAAAAAGAAGTTTTTTATTCTGCTGCAATCCATGCAAATGAATGGATTACATCTCTTATACTTTTAGAATTTTTACATGAATATTGTAATGCAATTCAAAATAATTCTACTATTTGGGGATTTTCTGCAAGACGTCTATTTGAATCTGTTTCTATTTATATTATGCCTATTGTTAATCCTGACGGTGTTGATTTAGTTACTGGTGCTATTTTACCTTCTTCTGCAGCTTATAAACAAGCTCAAGAGATATCTAACAATTTCCCAGATGTGCCTTTTGTTGAAGGATGGAAAGCTAATATTAGAGGTGTGGATTTAAATTTACAATTTCCAGCAGGATGGCAAAATGCACGAGATATAAAATATGCACAAGGCTTTAATGAACCTGCACCTCGTGATTTTGTTGGATTTGGACCTCTTACAGAACCAGAATCACTTGCAATTTATAACTTTACTCTTCAGCATAATTTTAGACTTGTATTAGCTTATCATTCACAAGGAGAAGTAATTTTCTGGCAATTCCAAAATTACAATCCACCTGGCGCCTTTTTTATAGGTAATCAATTAGCTAATGTTAGTGGATATACTCTTGAATCTACACCTTTTAATTCAAGTTTTGCAGGTTATAAAGATTGGTTTATCCAAAACTACAATAGGCCCGGATACACAATTGAAGTAGGACTTGGTATTAACCCTCTACCTCTTTCTCAGTTTGATCAAATCTATAGAGATAATTTAGGGATTTTAGTCTTAAGCGCCATATTGTAATATCGTTTGACATAATATAGACTTTATGGTATAATTATCATATCAAAAATTTATAAATGGAGGGTTTATTATGGCCATCAACAACAATGCAATCAACTTCCGCACTAAATTTTCCAAGCACATTCAGACTGATATTGAGCACGAAGTTTTCGTTTCAGCTTTTGAAAAGTTCATCAATCTGGATGAACAAACCGCAATCGATATTCTTTGGCGGTTAACGTATAACCCCTATTCTGAAGCTTTATGGACAATCAAACTGGATCCTGAAACCATCCCTTCGGAAATGACTGCAGCCTTAAGAAATGAGCTACGGTATCAGTACTCTCAGTGTCATTCCAATTTTCTGACTGTTGAAGTACCTGAAGAGTACAAGGAAGCCTATTCCCTCGTCTCTTCTAATACTGATTCCATTACAGCTTATATCGTATATAAGAACTGTAATTCTATTTTGTATTTGGATGAAACCAGTGTACAGCGTATCCTGTTCCTTTTAAGTAGCGATAAGGAAAATCACTACTTCGGCGGTCTCCGTTCTCTGGACTTCAATGTCGGAGAAGCAGAATATCTGAAGCCCTATAAAGCGCAAATTTATACTCTGTTTAATGTGATGTATGAACTGCACAAAAGTGAGGGCAGATATAATTCCAACCATACTCCTTTCCAAGAGTTAGGAGCTATGATTCAAGAAACAGGTAACGATCTTCCTTTCACTTTTGGAGATGAAGCAGTAGAGGCTACGGAAACAACCGCTATGGAAGAACCTCTGCACGAGGAAATCTCTTTCCAAGCAGAAGAATCGGTTCAGAAGATTGATGTGTTCAATGCAATCACAGCAGAAAAGGTACTTGAACACAAGGATGTATTCTTTGCATTCGCGATTACTCGCGATATGTCTTGCTTAGTAGAACTAAGCAAGCTTGGCTTCGACCTAAATCAGGTTGTTGCAAAAGAAAAGGCAATCAGCGACTTTATTCAAGCTGCTGAAGCCCTGAGTGTGTGAGCAAAACCCTCGAAAGCGGTGGAAAAATTCCACCGCTTTCTTCATAAGGAAAAAGGGACCTGGTCCCTTTTTCCCTTTTCTATATTGCTTTTGTTTCTATTTCTTCTTGAATTTTATTTGTAAATTCCTCAACTGACATTTGACCAATATCTCCTGCTTTTCTTGCTCGAACAGCAACAGCATTTGCTTCTGCCTCTTTAGCCCCCATAACTAACATATATGGGACTTTTTCAAGTTGAGCTTTTCTAATTTTATATCCAATTTTCTCATTTGAATCATCTACTTCAACTCTGATACCTTTTGCTTTTAATTTTGATTCAACTTCTCTAGCAAATCCAAGTTGATCATCTGTAATTGGTAATATTTTTGCTTGAACTGGTGATAGCCAAACTGGAAATGCACCTTTTGTTTCTTCAATTAAGAATGATATAAATCTATCAAATGTTCCAAGAATTGCTCTATGTATTACTACTGGTGTATGTTCTTTATTATCTTCACCTATGTACGATAATTCAAATCTACGTGGTAACAAAAAGTCTAATTGACATGTTGATATTGTCACATCATGTCCTAATGCTGTTTTTATTTGAACATCTAGTTTTGGTCCATAGAATGCTGCTTCTCCTTCTGCTTCATAGAAGTTTAAATTTAATTCTGTTAAAATTTGTCTTAATTGACTTTCTGCGCTTTCCCACATTTCATCATCATCAAAATATTTCTTTTTATCATTAGGATCTCTTAATGATAATCTAAATGTATAATCATTAAATCCAAAGTCTTTATATACTGATAATATTAATTCAACAACTTTTCCAACTTCTTGTTTTATTTGTTCTGGAGTTACAAATAAATGAGCATCATTTTGGCACATTTCTCTTACTCTCTCTAAACCACAAACGTTTCCACTATTTTCATATCTAAAGTCATGTGCTAATTCTCCTATACGAATTGGTAAATCTCTATATGAACGTGTTTTATTTTTGAATATTAACATATGATGTGGACAGTTCATAGGTCTTAATACCATTTCTTCATTATCTAGTTTCATTGGTGGGAACATGTCCTCTTTGTAATGATCCCAATGTCCACTTGTTTTATATAATTCAACATTTGCTAATGAAGGGGTATAAACATGACTATATCCTAATGCAATTTCTTTATCAGCTATGTATCTTTCTAGCAACATTCTTATTTTTCCACCATTTGGTAAATATAAAGGTAGTCCTGAACCTACTAATTCATGTGTCATAAATAATTCAAGTTCTTTTCCTATTTTTCTATGGTCTCTTTGTTTTGCTTCTTCCAATAATCTTAAATGTTCTTCTAATTGGCTTGCTTTTGGGAAAGATACACCATAAATTCTTTGCATTGAATCATTTTCTTGGTTTCCTTTCCAATATGCAGCTGATGTTGATAATATTTTTATAGCTTTTACTTTACCTGTTCTGTTTATATGTGGTCCTGCACATAAATCAATAAATTCACCTTGTTTGAAGAATGAAATTTCTTCTCCTTCTGGTAATTCTTCAATCAATTGAACTTTATATGGTTCATCTTTTTCTTTCATTAATTTGATTGCTTCTTCTCTTGATAAAGTGCTTCTTTCAAGTGGTAAATCTTCTTTGATTATTTTTTTCATTTCTTCTTCTATTTTATTTATATCTTCTTCTGTCAATGGTTTTTCCACTCTGAAATCATAATAAAATCCATTTTCAATGGCTGGCCCTATTCCTAATTTTGTATTTGGATACAATCTTTTTACTGCTTGTGCTAATATGTGTGATGTTGTATGCCAAAATATTTTGTTTAACTCCTCATTATTTTCTTCTAAATCTAAGATACTTCCGTCTTTTTGTATTGTTCTTATCATATAAATTCCTCCTTTATATTTTGTGGTCTGAAACACAAAATGCACCCCTATAGACTTTCGGTCTATAGGAGTGCTATTACACGGTTCCATCCCATTTTTTACTTAATTTGATTTAACGCATCTTACACGTCTAGCTTATTCACTAGAAACTTAAAGAGTTAGTTTTTCAAATATGTTTTCTTAAATCAGCTCTCAACCTTTGACTGATTTTCTCTGTTAGAAACCTTTATTTTACTTTGTCTCTTATATGTTTTGATATTCATTAACTTTTCTATATGCAAATATAGCAGCAATTACTAATCCTACTATTGTAACTACCATCATTGTATCTTCAGCAATTCCTGCATCTGGTAATGTTTCTTCAGGTTCTGAAGTTGTTGGTGTACTTGGTGTTGACGGTGTTGGTTCTGGAGTTGTAGTTGGAGTTTCTGTTGGTGTATCTCCTCCAAGATCCTCTTTACTCCCCTGATCTTCCCAGAAACTATCAAGATCAGTAGCTTCTGCATATACATTTACTGACATTGTAAATAACATACATATCATTGTTAATACTAAAATTATTTTTAAAATTGTTTCTCTTTTCATTTAAATTCCTCTTTCTTATTACTTTTATCTATAGTATTATTCCCTTCTATATATTTATACTACATTTTTTCAACAATTGCAAGCATTTTTCTATAATTTTTTATAATTTTAAACATTAAATTTAAATAATACTATATCCCCATCTTGCATTATGTATTCTTTTCCCTCTTGTCTAACTAATCCCTTTTCTTTTGCAGCTACCATTGAACCTTCTCTTATTAAATCATCATATGATACAATTTCTGCTTTTATGAATCCTCTTTCTATATCTGAATGAATTTTTCCAGCAGCTTTAGGAGCTTTTGTTCCTTTTTTTATTGTCCATGCTCTTACTTCTGGCTCTCCAGCTGTTAAGAATGACATTAATCCTAATAAGTCATAACTTTTTTTAATTAATTTGTCTAATCCAGATTCATCTAATCCTAATGCTTCTAGCATTTCTTTTTTATCTTGTTCTTCAAGCCCTGATAATTCTTCTTCTATTTTTACACATAATGGTATTACTTCTGCGTTTTCTTTTTGAGCATATTCTTTAACATCATTTACCATTGGTTCATTTTCTGCATTTCCTATTTGTTCTTCTGATATGTTTGCAATATATATTATTGGTTTTGATGTTAATAAAAACATTTCTTTTACAATTTCTTGCTCGTCTTCATTATATTCAACTGCTCTTGCAGATATTCCTTTTTCTAAATTTGCTTTTATTTTTTCTATTAAATCAATTTCTGCTTGATATTTTTTGTCTGCTTTTAAATTTTTCTTTGCTTTGTCTAATCTTTTTTCTAGTGTTTCCATATCTGCAAATATTAATTCCAAATTTATTGTTTCAATATCTCTTAATGGATTTACATTTCCATCTACATGTATTACATTTGTGTCTTCAAAACATCTTACTACTTGGCATATTGCATCTACCTCACGGATGTGTGATAAGAATTTATTTCCAAGACCTTCTCCTTTACTAGCTCCTTTTACTAATCCTGCAATATCTACAAATTCTACTACTGCTTTTGTTACTTTTTGAGGATTGTACATTTCTGCTAATTTATCTACTCTTTCATCTGGAACAGCTACTACTCCTACATTTGGTTCTATCGTACAGAACGGATAATTCGCACATTCTGCTCCTGCTTTTGTTATACTGTTAAACATTGTACTTTTTCCTACATTTGGTAATCCTACTATTCCTATTTTCATTTTTTATTTCCTTTCTTTTCTTGTAATTTCTATATTCATATCATTTCTGAACTATTATAACAGATATTCTGCTATTTATAAAGAGTTTTTCAAAATTTTAATAAAAATTGGAAAAGTAAAAGTGAATTTTTTATATTTTATTAAAAACGGAGAGAATTTTTTAGTTCTCTCCGCTTTTTATTACTTTATATCCTTAATAGTTACTTTATTTACTAAACCATTTGTGCCATAGTCTAAAATAACTTCATAATATTTTCCTTCTTCAAAAGATGGTTTTAATTCAACGATTTCATTTGGGTCTGTTGTTGTTGTTTCATTATATATAACTGTTATAATTTTATCACTATTTTTCTTATTATTTGTAACTACATTGTCTAATAATGTTGTTACGAATAGTCTAGAACTTGTTCCACTGTATCTTTCAAAATCTATATTAAAAGAATCTACTTCTTGTTGATTAACTTGACTTTGAATTTGTGATTCTATACTACCTATAAAACCTCCTACACCATCTGTTTGACTACCAAAATTATCAATTTGTTTATCAACAGTTTTTCCTACCTTAAAAATAAAACTTCCTGCAAAAATAAAACTACCTATAAATATAACAAGAAAAATTACTATAAAAACTAAATAACCTATTCCAAAGCCTTTAGCTACTTTTTTTATTGTTTTTTTAGTTTCTTCTTTATTTCCTAATAAAGATTCATCTACATATCTTTCATTTTCTGGTACAAATTTTTCATCTGCTCCAACATATTCACTATTTTTTTTCATAACATTATTCTCCCTTCTATTTTACTCTATAACTACTGCAGTTCCTGATGCCACAACCATAAGCATCGAACCATTTTGTCCAATAGTTTCATAATCTACTTTTGTTCCAATTATTGCATTAGCTCCTATTTTTTCTGCTCTTTTTATCATTTCATTCAAAGCCTCAGCTCTTGTGTCTATTAGTTCTTCTTCATATTCTGTTGCTCTACCACCTAATACATTAGTAATACCTGCTGTAAAATCTCTAATGAAGTTTACACCATTTATTACTTCTCCAAATACTACACCTCTGTATTCTTTTATTGTTTTCCCTTCTATTGATGAAGTTGTTGAAATTAGCATGCCTTTCACCTCCAATTTTTACATTATATAACTATATATTTTTTTCAGCATGTTTAGAACATTTTGTTAGTAATTGTGCGTGAAACTTAACGCATAATTTAATTATTATGCATTTTTAAACTTACTTGTCAATAGTTGTGCGTTAAATTTCACGTATATTTTAATTTTATATTTGCTATACTAATTTTATTAATTATTGTATAGGAGGGAAATATTATGACTTTGCTAGATGCTACAAAAAAAAAGAATAGATGAACTTTGCAAAACAAACAATATGAATGTAAATCAATTAGCAATAGCTTCTGGAATTAATCCCTCTACCATTAGAAGTATCTTTAAAGTAATAACAAAATCGCCTTCTTCTGAAACTATTTATTATATTTGCATTGGATTTGGCATATCTTTAAAAGATTTTTATGATAGTCCTCTATTTGAGGAATTAGATGATGATTAAAAGAGAATGATAAAATATTAAAATTTTACCATTCTCTTTTAGTTTACACATCTATTTTTCAATTATTTAAAATCTATTAATATATCTTCTAACGACTTATTATCATAATTATTGCTAAAAATATAATCATATTCAAGTCCACTATAATCTACTTTAACCATTGAAACACATCCATCATATTGTTCTTCTGTAACTAGTTTATTATTTATTGCATTACTTCTTCTCAATTCTTCATCTACTTTAATTAAAATTTTTGTATCACACTCTTGCCATATTTTTAAATAAGGTAAAAACATCCATTCAACAATAATAGTATCATTTTCTTTTGATATTTTATTTATTTCTGTTTCTACCATATTATTTAGTAACACACTTATTCCACTATCTAAATTTTCTAAATTATCAATTAACAATTTAAAATATTCTAGTTTCATTTTTATAACTTGAGGAGTTCTATCTTCTTTAGCAATAGATTCACTATTTAATATAACTTTGTCTATATCTAAAAAAGGACACTTTAATTTTTCACTTAATCTTAATGCTAGTGTTGATTTTCCTACTCCAGAATCTCCAGTTATTCCTATTAACTTCAAATCAATCACCTCTTATAAATCTTTTAATCTCTTTTCTATTTCTTCTGGTGAAGGTAACAAATTTTTCATTTGCTCTGGTAAAGTATCTCTTATTTGATAAGAGGCTACACCGATTGGTTTGTAACTATCATTTAAAGCATACTCTACAATTGTTCTATTTTTATTTTTACATATTATAATTCCTATTGATGGGTTTTCATGTTCCATTTTAACTTGTTTATCTAATGCAGTTAAATAAAATTGAAGTTGTCCTACAAATTCAGGCTTAAAATCGCCTATTTTCAATTCAATAGCAACTAAACTTTTTAAACTTCTATGATATAGTAATAAATCAATATAAAAATCATCTCCACCAACATTTATATGATATTGATTTCCCATAAAAGCAAAATTCCCACCCATTTCTTCAAGAAATGCTCTTATGTTATTTAATAAACTTTCTTCTAACTCTCTTTCTGAATGTTTGTCAGAAAGTTCCATAAAATCAAAAATATACTCATCTTTAACTGCTAATTTTGCTTGATTTACATATTTTTCTGGCAATGTTTCATCAAAATTAGTTTGGTTAAGTAAATATTTTTCATAAGACTTATTTTCAATATGATTAATTAACACATCTTTTGTCCAACCATATTTTTTAGTCATTTTTATATAAAATTCTCTTTCAAGTTGTTCTTTGCATTTCTCCATTATGGCGATATTTTTGCTCCAGCTAATTTCTCGCACTAATGGTGCGAGATTTTCAGCATTACTATATGTAACATAAAAATTTCTCATTCTCCATAAATTACTTGAAGAAAATCCTTTAACGCCGGGGAACTCTTTTTGAATTTCTTTTGCTAACACTTCAACTATTGATTTTCCCCAACCTTTTTCATTTTGTTGATTATATATTTCTTGTCCAATACCCCAATATAAGCTTATTAAAGTCTGATTTACTGCTTTCATAGCTTCATATTGGCTATTTCTAATTTTATTTTTTATTTCTCCTATAAAATTTTTGTAATCTTCACTTATCAAATCATTCTCCATAAATAAAAATCCTCCTTTTTTTAATTATGCCACAATTAGTGGCACAATTAGTTTTATTTATTTTTACATAATTTACATTATACGCTACTTTCATATTAGAACAAAAAAAATAAAAGTATACTTGAATAAATGCATGGCATATTTAACAAATCAAACTGAAACATAAACTAAATTTAGAGTTATAAATAATGTATTATCAAAATTATTAATTTACACAATATTTCTGGCTGGGGCACTGTGATTCGAACACAGGAATGTCGGAGTCAGAGTCCGATGCCTTACCGCTTGGCGATGCCCCAATTTAATACTCATTTATATTACCATAATTAATAAAAATTTGCAACTAAATAGCTGCAAATTTCAGACTAACTATAAATATTAAAATTCATAGTTTTGTATTTCTCTTTCATATTTTTTATATTCTGGAATATGTTTTTCTATTATTTCGTAAAATCTTTTTCCATGTGTTTTATATTTTAAGTGGCAAAATTCATGTGCTATAACATATTGTATTATTTCTTTTTTGAATTGCATTAATTCTGGATTTATTGTTATTTTTCCATTAACGCATTTACCTAATGTATCTTTCATTTTTGTTACTGTATATTCTTCTGGTGCCATTCCTAACATTTTTCTTGCATTTTCCATTAAGCTTTCTATTTCATTTTTTGCGATTTGTTCATACATTTTGTCTATTGATATTTTTAGTATTTGTTCATTTCCCATTTTTTTATATTTATTTGGTAATACAATTTCTATTTTGTAATTTTGTTCTAAACTTAATTCTGGCATTTTTATATTTTTGTATCTTACTTGTATATCGTAATTTTTTCCAAATATTTTTACAGATTGCATATTTGGTAGATTTTCTTCATATTCTTGCATTTTGCTTAATATCCAGTTCTTCTTTTCTTGTACCATTTGTTGAATTTTATTTGAAGTAAAATACCAAGGGGCATTTACTACAACTTCACCATTTTGAACTGTTATATACATGTTTGTATTTACCGCCTTATTTACTGTATATGTTATTACATTATCTTTTCTTCCAAATATACTCATCCTATTTTCCTCCTTGTTTTGTTATTGCGAATTATTGTTCGCTTTTGTTGTTTTTATTTTACATCCTTATTTTTATTTTGTCAATACTTTTTTTAAATTTTTTCGAACATTTTTTTGTTTTAATATTTATGCTTGTTTTGCATATATTTTACGGAGGTGTACTATGAAATTTTATGTATTTAAAATGAAACAATTAATTTTTCCTTTAATGTTTATAGCATTTATAATATGTCTTATTCTGTTTTCTAATAGTAATTTGTCTTCTGCTAAAAATGGACTTGTTTTATGGGCAAATTCAATTATCCCTGTACTATTTCCGTTTTTTGTAGCAACAGAACTGCTTTCACATACAAATTTTACATATTATTTAGGAAAAATTTTAAATAGATTTATGAAGCCACTTTTTAATGTTCGTGGAGAAGGAAGTTTTGCCTTTATTATGGGAATTATTAGTGGGTACCCTATTGGTGCCAAAATTGCAGCAAACTTTAGAGAAAATAATATTTGTTCAAAAGAAGAATGTGAACGCCTTTTAAGTTTTACTAACAACTCCGGTCCTTTATTTATTATTGGAACTGTTGGAATTACTATGTTTGGAAATTCTACAATTGGATTTTTATTATTAATTACTCATCTACTTGCCTCTCTTACAGTAGGCATAATTTTTAGATTTTGGAAGGCTAATTTGAAATATACTTCAAATGACCCTAATTCATACTTGGATTCCAAAGACAATATTTCTTTATCTAATTTAGGAGGAATTATAGGTGATAGTATTTCCAGTTCAATTAATACCATTTTACTAATTGGTGGTTTTGTTGTACTGTTTTCTGTTATAATTTCTATTTTACAGACAAGTCAGTTACTTAATCTATTGTCTAATTTTATTAGACCTTTATTTAATTTACTAAAAATCCCCTCAGAATTTGCCAGTGGCATTATATCTGGTTTTTTAGAATTGACTAATGGATTAAATGTTATATGTAATATACCTAATAAAAAATTGTCTCTTAATATAATTATAGCTTCTTTTTTACTTGGTTTAGGTGGCATTTCAATCCTTCTTCAAGTTTGGAGTACTATTGCCAAAACTGATTTGTCTATAAAACCTTATATTTTAGGAAAATTATTACATGGTTGTATCTCTGCTCTATATACTTTTCTTTTTTTGCAAAACTTTGCATTTTTTAATTTCGATCTATAAAACGTAAAAAGGGACCAGGTCCCTTTTTACGCAATTTAGGACCTGGTCCCTTTTTCACTTTTTACTTCTTGAATTTTTAAAAGTTTTGCTGTAATATTATCAGGCGTATTTTCCATAACTATTTTAATTACATTATTTGTATTATTTTTAAATTTAAAATCATAAGTCCCATATGCAATGGCAGCATCATTACCTGATTGGATATATGGTACATGTCCACTATGTTCATGTCTTTCAACAACTTCTAATTCCGGCACTTGCAAAACTGCATTATATAAAGTTGTACTTACTTGGCACATTCCACCACCTAATCCCTGTTCTTTTTTTCCATCTACATATATATCAGCTTCTTCATATCCTTTAGTATGTGTTGCTTTTCCTACTGTATCACAAAAAGAAAACGTCTCTCCTGGTTGTATTTCTTTTGTTGATAATGTTTGACATGTAATTGTTATATTATTTTGCCTTTCTTCATCTTTGTTATAAATATTTGTTGAAAAGCTTGCTATTTCAACTTCTTGTTTAGTGACTGTAGTTTCATAGTTTATATTAGTATAACTTCTTTCGCTTTGATAATTGGATGTATCATTCTTTGCTTGTGGTATTTCCTCTGTTTTAGTTGAGTTATACCACCATATTCCTCCACCTATTAGTCCAATAATTACAGTTAAAACTATTAGCGCTTTTTTCATCTTTTCATCTATCCTTCCTTTAAATCAAATTCATTTTCAAATATTTTACCCAAAATCCTAAATATTATTGACAAATTAACACTAAATATAGTATAATATTTCTGTATAAATTTTTGGAGGAGATTGTTATGTTAGCTAAGTATTGGAAAAAAATAGGTTTATTTATTTTAATAGTTGCATGTGTATTTAATGTTATGACTAAATTCATAAATAAATTATCTTTAGAAAACGAATTAGAAGCTTCAGCAACATATGTAAATCAAGAAGATGATGAAAATTTAGACAAATAACTTGAAAAAAAATTACAAATATGTTAATATAATATTTGGCAAAAATTACTATTCTTGGAAAGAGGTGAATTTCACATGAAAGACGGATTACATCCAGCATATAACCAAACAACTATTACATGTGCATGTGGTAATGTTTTAGAAGTTGGTTCAACAAAAAAAGATTTAAAAGTAGATGTTTGCTCAAAATGTCATCCATATTGGACAGGTAACTTAAGACTTGATACAAAAGGTGGAAGAGCAGATAGATTTAAAAAGAAATATGGTATTCAATAAAAAAATGGCTTTCAAACGAAGCCACTTTTTTTATGCATAAAAAGGGACCCGGTCCCTTTTTACGTTTTTCTCTTATAGCCCTTCCCCATCAGCATTTATGAATTTGCTTTTTTCATCATTTGCAACTTGTTTTTCATTTTCCATCACTTTTTGCTCTTGACCTCTAACTTCTGGGCTTTTAGGTTTATTAGTACTAGAATTATTTCTATTTTTCATTTCATTAATGATTTTTTTAGTCCTATCTTCTTTTTGTTGAAGAGTTTTATTATACATTTGATTCATTTTTTGCATTAAATCTGGTATATAATCTAGCAATTTATCCAAACAAGAATCATGGTCAACAGGCATTAATTTAACATTTCCACCTTGTACTACCAAAAATGCAACCGGATGTATTGAAACTCCTGCTCCTGCTCCTCCACCAAATGGTAATTTATATTCTATTTCTTCATTATTATCTTTTTTATTATATTCTTTTAATGTTTCCCCATTAAATTCACTTCCACCAGCAGCAAAACCAAAGCATACTTTTGAAATAGGAATTATCGTTATACCATTTGTTGTTTCTATAGGCTCTCCTATTATAGTATTTACATCTACCATATCTTGAATACTAGTCATTGCAGTCATCATAAGATTTTCTATTGGATGTTCACTCATTTCATACCTCCACTTTCTTATTTAGGTTCTTATTTCCTAAATCTTTTAATTTACTTGATATTAATTTATATATATATTGTGTTAAATTAATAGAAATTATACAATTTAGCTGAATTTTTAAAAAGTTTTTGTTAGAGAAAATTGGTATTATTTCATATTTAGGTTTTTTTAAAATCACACCAAGACCTGCGCCTATTATTCCTGTTAAAACTGCAGTAAGCGACGCATCTTCTGTTCCTAATTGTACATTTAAATCAATTTTTTTAATATTAATACTTTTTAATAGTTCTTTGTAATCTATTTGTAGATCTTTGTTTTTTAAAAGTTTTATATCCAAATCTCTATTTTGTAATTTCATATTTTTTCTGTCTTTTTTCAATATTTTGAACTTTTTAAATATAAGAATATATACAAAAATTTTACTATCTTTGTTGATTTTTTCACCTTTTGGCTTTTCTGTGTCTATTTTTAAATTCTGAATTTCTATCTCCACTTTACTTGTATAAACTGCGATAGCCAAAATTAATAAAATTATAAAAATAAAAAGAAAAAACAATATTATCGCCCTCTTTGCTTTAATATTATTTTTTCCATTTTCTATTTTCTTAAACTTTTTTCTACTTCAATATCTCCAAATAATTCTTCTTGTTGTGTCATTACCTTATTTCTTCTAGACATTTCTAACAATCCAGAAAAAGCTGTAACTACTTCTGTTTTGTTTTTCTTTTTTATTGAAAATAATTTGTTAAAAGTAAATTTTTTAAATTTTACTAATGCTCTATACATTTCTTTTACAGTATCTCCAACTGAATATGTTTCAGTTATTGCAATCTTTTCTATGTTTGATGCATTTTCATTTATTTTATCTACACTTCTGTGTAATAAGTTTCTATAAATATCAGGAATAGTTTCACTGTTATATTCTTCTTCAATTTCTTGTTTTGGTAATCTTATTTCTTCTGTCATTTTGTAAAATCTTTTTGAATACATTAAAAAATTTTCTTTTAATTTATTTGTTATTTCTTTATATTTTTTATATTCAATAATTCTGCGTATTAGTTCTTCTTCAGTTATTTCCTCTTCATCTTCTTCATTTTTTGGTAATAAATGTTTTGATTTTAAATATAATAAAGTTGATGACATTACTAAAAATTCGCTTGTTACATCTAAATTCATTTCTTCCATTTGTTTTATGAAATCTATATATTGATCTGTTATTTCACTTAAATTGATGTCATATATATCCATTTTATTTTTATCAATTAAGTGGCATAATAAATCTAGTGGTCCTTCAAAATTTTCTGTTTTTATTGAATATTTTTTAGTTTCAAGTGTTAATACATTTTGCATATTAGTCACATTTATATCCTTTCCTATATAAGTATTGTTCTATCTGCTGTTCATCCATTGTTCCTGCTTTTTTGATTTTGATTTTTTCAATACATCTTTGTTCATATTCTTTCAATTCTTCATAATTATTATCAATATATTTTTCTATTAGCTTTCTGTCTAGTCCTTTTGTTGATAATTTATATTTTATTTCTGTTATTGATAATGTTTTTAAATTCATATATTCTCTAACTTGTTTTTCAATAAATTCATAATCATCTAGATATTTAGCTTCTTTTAAATAATCTATAATTTCATCTAGCATTTCTTCTTCTATTTCTCCTCTGAATTTATTTCTAACTTCTTGCTCTGTTCTTTTTTTATATGTTATATATTTAAATACTTTTGTTTTTTGCTCATCAAATTGTTTTAATTTTTCAAAATTTATTGTACTTTCAAAATTTTCAATAATTTTCATTTTTTACCTCTTTCGAAGTACATTTTACACGATTTTGCAATATTTTTCAAGTATATTTTGTTGTAAAAAAATAATACTATAAATAAGTTTTATTTTGTATAAAACTTTATTTTTAAGGAGGTTTTATTATGAGTAAGAAATTGATTTTTATGACTCTTTTACTAATTGTTAGTGTTCTTACATTTGGTGTTACTTTTACTTTTGCAGCAAATGATAACAATATGCTTAATAATGCCGCTGATGGTGCTCGTAATATGGTTAATAATGCTGAAAACACTGTAGAAGGTGCTGTTAAAGATATGGGTAATACAGTAACAGATTCTGCTGATAAAGCTGGGAATTCTGTAAATAATGCAGGTAATGCTCTTGACAATAGCAATAATAACAATGATAACAACAACAATGGTAATGTTAATACAGCTACAACTAGGGAGACTAATACAGCTGATAATACAAACTACACAGCTAACAGAACTAATACAGCTACAACGAGAGCCGCTGGAACAGATACAACTGGTACATTTTTAGGTATGACATCTACAACATGGACTTGGGTTATTCTAGCTATTGCTGCTGTTGCTATAGTTGCTTTAGTTTGGTATTATTCAAATCAAGTTACTAATACTAGAAGATATGATGATGGTGAATAATTGGTAATTTATTCTTGTTTTAACCTCTTTTCTATGTTATAATATTTTCATAGAAAAGAGGTTTTTTATGAATACTAAATTAATTGCAAAAAATCCAGTTGCATACCATAATTACAATATTGAAGATACTTTTGAAGCAGGTATTGTTTTAACTGGTACTGAAATAAAATCTATTAGAGCTGGTAAAGTAAATTTAAAAGATAGTTATGCCGGTTTTAAAAATGGTGAATGTTATGCTTATTCTATACATATAAGTCCTTATGAACATGGAAATATTTTTAACAAGGATCCTTTACGTGATAGAAAATTGCTTTTAAGCAAAAGAGAGATTAATAAACTTTTTGGAAAAGTTAAACAAGATGGATATAGTCTAGTTCCTATTAGTTTATATTTTAAAGGTAGTTTTGTTAAACTTGAACTTGGACTTGGTAAAGGTAAAAAGTTGTATGATAAGCGTCAAGATATTGCCAAAAAAGATGCTGAACGCAGGATGCAAAAAGCTTTGAAAGCTCACTAAATTTGACTAATTTTACATAATATGATATAATATAATTGATTACATTTTTAGGAGGTATTCTCTATGAGTAACTGTCATTATTCCCTGCAAAGGCCCGAAATCGATGAGATGGGACATGAGCTTATGAATGCTCATTACCGGTTTCTGGAGAATTTCGAAGCCTGCGAACTGCCCACTGGATGTGTCATCCATATCTACGATTTGGTAAGCAAGAAGTTTTCTACAGGCAAGGTCCACTCTTTTAAGTATAAGGATGTTCTGAATTATCAGATATCTCATTCCGAAAAAGGGTGGGAGGGAATGACGTGTATATCTGCACGTCTTGCGCGTTGCCTTATTAAGGTAGTAGCGTGAAACAAAGGAGCGTCACACTAGTGTATAGTGTTGACGCTCTTTTCTATATCTTGGTACAAAAATTGACATATTTTACATAATATGATAAAATGTTACTATCATCTAAAAGGAGGAATTTCCTATGTATAAACATCTGTGTCTCCCGTTTGTCAATGGCCAATCTGATATTGAGAAATTACCAAAATTTCTTGCGCATATTGGGTTTCGGCCACTGAGCACCGCAACTCCTGACAATTTTCCCGCAGGCGCTCTCGTTGTTTTGTACAATAGCCAAACTTTCACTTTTGATACTGTTCTTGTTAACGGTTTGAGCAATGGTATCTTATTTTACTCCCATCAATGTGGCCGTAGCTCCGAGAGTTGGTGCAATACATTTTCTAGAGACAATGGCTATGATAATTATCTTTTTAAGGTAATCTCGTAAACAGTAAAAAGGGCATCACACTAGTTTATAGTGTTGATGCTCTTTTTTTATTTCTATGCTTTATTTGATGAACCAAATACATTTTTTATTTTATGTGCAACTGTTTCTTTTACTAAATCTCTAGCTGGTGTTAAATATTTTCTTGGGTCAAAAGCACTTGGATCTTCTGCAAATACTTTTCTAATTCCTGCTGTCATAGCAAGTCTTAAATCTGTATCTACATTTATTTTAGAAACTCCTGATATACTTGCTTCGTGTAATATTTCATCCGGAACGCCTTTTGCTCCTGGAATATTTCCTCCAAATTGATTGCATGTATCAACTAATTCTGGTATTACTGTTGATGCACCATGTAATACAATTGGTGTGTTTGGAATTCTCTCTTTAATTTCTTTTAAAATATCAAATCTTAATTTAGCTTCCCCTTTAAATTTGTAAGCTCCATGGCTTGTTCCAATAGCTATTGCTAATGAATCAACACCTGTTCTTCTAACAAATTCTTCAGCTTGCGCTGGATCTGTATATTTAGCTTCATCTGCTGCCACATTAACATCATCTTCTATTCCAGCTAATTTTCCCAATTCTGCTTCAACTACTACACCATGAGCATGCGCATAATCTACTACTTCTTTTGTTAATCTGATATTTTCTTCAAAATCATATTTTGAACCATCAAACATTACTGATGTAAATCCTGCATCCACACATTTTTTACAAGTTTCAAAATCTGGGCCATGGTCTAAATGTATGGCAATTGGAACATTTGGATGTTCCTCTACTGCTGCTTCTATCATTTTCATTAAATAATTAATTCTTGCATATTTTATTGCACTTGATGATGCTTGTAATATTACAGGAGAATTATTTTCTGCAGCTGCATCTACTATTCCTTGGATTAATTCCATATTATTTACATTAAATGCACCTATTGCAAAACCTTCTCTCATTGATTTTTCAAACATTTCTTTTGTCGTTACTAATGACATATTAAATCACTCCTTCTTTTTATTGACTTCATTTTATTGCTTAATCATAGTTTTGTCAATGGGCAATTGTGATATTTAATATATTTTTATTTACTGTCATATTCATAACTTCCACACATCGATTCATCAGTTTCCCTTGTTTTTACATCTGTTGTTGGCATTACATTTATTGCTTGTAAAGTACATCTTCTATTTTCTCTATCTTGATAAACACAGCTTTCAACTGTACAATTTATTTTTTGATTTTCTTCCATAATTTTGTCCTCCTATTTTATTGTTACCTTTATTTTCACTTTTATTCTACAGTATATTTTAAAACTTTTTCCACATACTATATTTGTGGAGGTTTTATGAAAGCAAAAGTTATATTATTTAGTGGTAAATCTGATGAAATTAACAATTTTTTAAATAAATTTTATTCAACAAAATCTGACCACGGTGATTCTACATCATGGCAAAAGGAATTTCCAAATCCTGTTGAAATCACAGAATTTATTGCTGCATTTGCAGATAATAGCAATTCTTTTGATTTGACAATGTGGGTTTCTCTCGATAAAGATGTTTTTATTAAAATTTCTCCATCTAATTCTGAGCATATAATTAAATATTTATTTGAACGATATCCATATTAAGCAACATTTTTTCTTAAATCATTAGCATATTGTAGTGTTACCTCATTAACTTCTCCTGAAGAAATACGTGCAATTTCTTGTAATACTTCCTGTTCATCTAATAATTTTACATTTGTACAAGTTCTTCCATTTTCTACTTTTTTGCTTATATAATAATTACTATTTGCTGATGCTGCAATAGCTGCTAAATGTGATATACATAGAATTTGATGATTTTTAGAAATGCTTTTTAATTTGCTCGCAACCGATTTGGCCGCTTTTCCACTTATTCCTGTATCTATTTCGTCAAATATCATTATTGGCATTTCATCAACTTCAGCTAATACCTTTTTTATTGCTAACATTATTCTTGACATTTCTCCACCTGATGCTATTTTTGTTAATTGATTTTCATTTTCGCCTATATTAGTTTTTATAAATATTTCAACTTGGTCTTTTCCATCTTCATAAAATTCATTTGCTCTATAATCTACTTTTACATTTATTTTTGCATTTTTCATTTCTAGGTCTATTAATTCTTGATTTATTTTTTCATTTAAATTTTGTGCATATTTTTTTCTTATTTCACTTATTTTATGTGCTATTTCAGTCATCTGTTGTTGTATTTGCTGTTGCTCTTTCTTCAATTTATTATTATATTCATCTACATTTTCTATTTTCTTTATTTCTTCATCTACTTCATCTGCATATTTTAATATTTCTTCTATATTGTTTCCATATTTTCTTTTTAAATTATATATTGTGTCTAATCTTTCTTCTATTTCTTCTCGCTCTTGTTCATCAAATTCCACATCTTCTAAGTAACTGCTGATATCTCTTGATATTTCTTGTATTTGATAATAACTATCTTTTAGGCTTACCACTGTCTCTTGATATCTTTTATCTATATCTTCTATTTTTTCTAAAGCTCTTATTGCTGTTCCTATAATATCAATTGTATTTTCTCCTATTGCCATATCAGCTTCTGATAGATTTTTAGCAATTTTTTCTGAGTTCATAAAAATATTTCTTTTTTCATCAATTTTTTCTTCTTCTCCTGGTTTTAGTTTAGCTTCTTGAATTTCGTTTAATTGATATCTTAATAAATCTAATTTTCTTTGTTTCTCTTTTTCATCTCCATAGTTTTCTCTTAGCTCTCTTTTGATTTCATTATATCTTATATATTTTTGTTTATATTCTTTCTTTAATTCAAAGATTTCTTCTCCAATAAAGTTGTCCAAATATTTTATGTGTGTCCTACTGTCTAGTAATTGTTGATTATCATTTTGTCCGTGAATTTCTATATAATTACTCATAAAACTATTTAATTCTGCAACTGTTACTAATCTCCCATTTATTTTGCACATATTACGACCATTTGCATATATTTCCCTTGTTACTATTATATCTCCATCTACAGAGTTTATATCTTCAGGTGAATACATACTTATTTCTACATATGAATGATTTTCTCCTTTTCTTATCATTTCTTTAGAAAATCTGCCTCCACATATTATTCCTAATGAATCTATAATAAGTGTTTTTCCCGCCCCCGTTTCTCCTGTTAATACATTCATTCCTTTATTTAGATTTATTTCTAAATCATCTATTATTCCTATGTTTTTTATGTGTAAATTTGTTATCATGATTTACCTCCTTAGCGAACATCTGTGCTCATTATATCAAGTTTTATTTTTTTGTCAATAGTTTTTCGAACTTTTTTTCGTTTTTATTATCCAACTTCTTTTCTTATTTTTTCAATTTCTTCTTTATTGGCTCCTGTCGCTTGTTTTATAAAGTCATCCTCTAAGTTCATTTTTATCATTCTTTCTATTGTTTGTTTTATTGCTTGTGCTAATCCCTCTGCTAATCCCTCTGCTCTCCCTTCGCTTCTCGCAATTCTTTTATTTCTTCTAAATTCTGCACCTATTCTTTCTTGTATTGTACTCATTTCTTCTTCACACTCACTTTCTTCAAATATTTTAATAATTTCTTTTTTAATTTCTTCTTCAATTTCTTCATATAGATATAAAATAATTCTTTTCAATTTTTCGATATCTTTACTTTTACTATTTTTTATTATTATTTTTAAATTCTCGAGAACTTCTTCATTATTTTTACATTTTTCTAATATAATAACATTTCCAAGTAAAGCTTTACATTGTAATAATGCTTCTATTTCATACTTGTTTACATCAATTAGTTTATAACTTAAGTCTATTATTTCATCTTCATATCCTTCTTTATGGATTTGGCTCATTGCAAATGAATTACTAGCTTTCCATTTTATCTCTCCTGTATATAAAACTATAGGAACTACTTTGGGATATCGATACGTTGAATTATTTATTTGTTGTTCTTCTACTACTCTTCTTATTATTTCAACACAATAATTTAAAATTCTATATGGCATTGAATAATCTACTTTTGTTTGATGTTCTACTAGAAAATATATTTCTTGTCCTTTTATTTTATATACAATGTCTGCTTGTTTATATTTAAAGTCTTTTGTTATGTAGTTTTCAGTATAATTTTCTAATTCATCTACATTGACTTTATGTTTCGTAAAATTGTTTATAAACTGAGCCATTTCTTTTGGATTTTGTAAAATTTCTTTGAAGATTTTATCATGCTTTTTATCTCCTGTTTTTTTCTTACTTTCTTCTGTTGTGTATGCTACACTTTCTTCTTTAGCGCATAAAGTATCTTTTGAGTCATAACAATATAAACTATCGCAATAGTTTAAGTAATCCTCATATGTAAATTCATATTTTTCGATAAGCAACACTCCTTTTCTTTGATTTTTTCTTAATTAATAGACTTAAATTCGAATTAATTATTTGATATCTTAAAAATTTTAGAAATTGAATTTTTTACTAAAGCAAGAAAAGCTTTAGATTTAAATTATGTAATTATAATAGCATATCCGTTTTTCTTTTTCAAGTAGTTTAGTTAAATTTGACAATTATGTTGATTTTATGTATAATATATATGCTTAATTTTTGAAAAAACAACAGGAGGTTTTCATTATGAAAGAAGAAATTACCCAAGTAAAATTCAGCAAGGAATATGATGGAAAAGAGGTTTCAGTCGTCTGCACCCGCGATCAGCTGTATTCTTGGATCTGGAAATGCAATTTCAACAAAATATCTTTGTTGAACATCGCACACATTGTGTTCGAATTGTTTAATTCTTCAATTTTAGGCGACGCCAAGCTTTTACAGCTGCATGTCAACGACAACTATCGTTTCTCCGTGGAAAAGTCTACAGAAAACAACACTTTTACACATTATTTGGAAGAAATTGCTTCTAAATGGTACGTTGGGTAATGCCAAAAGGATGATATAAGTAAAATTTTACTATATCATCCTTTCAATTTTAAAGGACTGTCCCGAGTTTCGCGAAGAAAAGGACCGTCCCCAAATTTACAAATATTTCTTCAAAAATTCCCCTGTATGACTTCTTTCATTTTTACAAATCTGTTCAGGAGTACCAACTGCAACAACTTCACCACCATTGTCTCCACCTTCTGGACCTAAATCTATAATATGGTCAGCAGTTTTAATTAAATCTAAATTGTGTTCAATTACAATTATTGTATTCCCTGTATCTACAAGTCTTTGTAGGATATCAACTAATCTGTGAACATCTGCTATATGAAGTCCTGTTGTTGGCTCATCTAAGATATATAATGTTTTTCCTGTTGGTCTTTTTGATAGCTCTGTTGCCAGTTTAACACGTTGTGCTTCTCCACCAGATAATGTTGTTGATGGTTGACCTAATTTGATATATCCTAATCCAACATCATATAATGTTTGTATTTTTTGTTTTATTTTTGGTATATTTTCGAAGAATTCTAATGCTTCTTCTACTGTCATATCTAATACATCTGCAATATTTTTACCTTTATATTTTACTTCAAGTGTTTCCCTATTATATCTCTTTCCTTTACATACTTCACAAGGTACATATACATCTGGTAAGAAATGCATCTCGATTCTGTGAACTCCATCACCTGAACAGCTTTCACATCTTCCTCCTGATACATTAAAACTAAATCTTCCTTTTTCATATCCGCGGATTTTAGATTCATTTGTTCCTGCAAATATGTCTCTTATTAAATCAAATGCTCCTGTATATGTTGCTGGGTTTGAACGTGGTGTTCTTCCTATTGGTGATTGGTCTATATTTATTATTTTGTCTATATTGTCTAATCCTTTGATTTGTTTACATTTTCCTGGTTTTTCACTTGCACCATTTAATTGTTGGGCTATATTTTTATATAATACTTCATTTATTAATGTACTTTTACCTGAACCAGATACACCTGTAACACATATAAATTCTCCTAATGGAAATTTTACACTTATATTTTTTAAGTTGTTTTCTGTTGCTTCAACAACTTCTATATTCTTTTTGTTTCCTTTTCTCCTAGTAGTAGGTACATGAATTTTCTTTCTTCCACTTAAGTAATCTCCTGTTATCGAACCTTGAATATTTTTGATTTCTTCTGCAGTTCCTTGTGCAATTACTTGTCCTCCATGTACACCTGGTCCTGGTCCAATGTCTATAATTTGGTCTGCTGCATACATTGTATCTTCATCATGTTCTACTACTAAAAGCGTATTTCCTAAATCTCTTAGTTTTTTTAGTGTTGCTATTAGTTTCTCATTATCTCTTTGATGTAATCCAATACTTGGCTCATCTAAGATGTATAAAACTCCTGTCAGTCCCGAACCTATTTGTGTTGCTAATCTTATACGTTGAGCTTCTCCTCCTGATAGTGTTCCTGCACTTCTTGATAATGTTAAATATTCTAATCCTACATCTATTAAGAATTGTAATCTAGCATCTATTTCTTTTAGAATCATATCTGCTATTATTTTTTGTGACTCTGTAAGTTCTAAACTGTTTAAAAATTCTTGTAATTGCCTTATAGACATATCTGTCATTTCATTTATGTTTTTTCCACCTACACGTATACATAGAATTTCTTTTTTCAATCTTGCCCCATGACATTCATCACAATGCATATTACTCATATAAATCTCGTAGAAGTCTCTCATCCCTTGTGATTTTGTTTCACTATGACGTCTCTCTAATGTTGGTAATACTCCTTCAAATGGTTGCTTGAATTTTCTTACTCCATATGGTGATGCAAATTCAAAATCTATTTCTTCAGTTCCTGTACCATATAATATTTTTTCTAAAAAGTCTCTTGGTAAATCTTTTATTTTTTTGCCTTTAATATCTACACCATAATGTCTTCCAACACTTTCGAAATACATTTTTGCCATTGTGTCACCTTTTTTCATTGTGCTTGACCCAAAGGCTTTTACTCCATCATATAGTGTTTTTGTTTTGTCTGGGATTATCAAATCTTCATCCATTTTCATTAAAAATCCTATTCCAGAACATTTTGGACAAGCTCCATATGGATTGTTAAATGAAAACATTCTTGGTGATAATTCTGGAAAACTAAATCCACAATCTGGACACGCATAATTACAACTATATAGTGTTGGCTTTCCTCCAACTACATCTATTAATACCATGTTTTCTGCATGTTTTAATGATACTTCTATTGATTCTGTAAGTCTTCCTATAATTTCTTCTTTTATTACTAATCTATCTACTACTACTTCTATTTCGTGTTTTTTGTTTTTGTCTAATTTGATTTCATCTGCTAATTCATAGATTTCTCCATCTACTCTTACTCTTGCAAATCCTTCTTTTTGTAGATCTTCAAATAGTTTTGTATATTCGCCTTTTCTACTTCTTATAACTGGTGCTAATACTTGAATTCTTGTTCCTTCTTCTAATTTCATTACATTATCTACTATTTGATCTATTGATTGTTTTTCTATTTTTTTACCACAGTGTGGACAATGCGGTACTCCTACTCTTGCATATAATAAACGTATATAATCATAGATTTCTGTTACTGTTCCTACTGTTGAACGAGGATTTTTTGATGTTGTTTTTTGGTCTATTGATATTGCTGGAGATAAGCCTTCTATTGATTCTACATCAGGTTTTTCCATTAGTCCTAGGAATTGTCTTGCATATGATGACAAACTTTCTACATATCTTCTTTGTCCTTCTGCATATAATGTGTCAAATGCTAATGATGATTTTCCTGAACCTGACAATCCTGTTATTACTACAAGTTTATCTCTTGGTATTTCTAAATTTATATTTTTTAAATTATGCTCTTTTGCCCCTTTTATAACTATTTTGTCATTCATTTTAATTCCCTCCTAATATGCATTTATTATTATACTATGTTTTAGAAAAATAAACAATAGTTTGTTAAAATTTTCTTTGTTTTTTATATTGTACTCTTTACACAAATGAATTTTTGTAGTATAATAATTTTCGGCTTTTTTGCTAAGAACTATTAAGGAGTATAATTTATGAGATCTTATCCTACCCGGCAAGACAAAAACTCAGAAAAAATTGATAATTTTCTCCAAGACGAAACAAAAGACACACTTCCCATTCGGCTTTATCGCCGAGAAATAAAGTCTCTTCCTCGTACTTATCACACAATCAATATTGAAGTTGTTGAACAGTACAATGGAACTGATTTATGGGAATGTATCATCACTAAAAAGTAAATAGTTCAAGAGGTGCAGTAAAATAACTGCACCTCTATTTTTTAGTTTTCCCCATTTTTCAATTTGTTGTATTTGATTCGGCTAATTGCCTTACAAAATGGTATCGGTATTACGAGAATGAATAGTACTCCTGATACGAAAATAAGCTCATGCAACCAAGGATGTTTCCAGTTAGATATTGTGATAGTTCTTGCAAACCTGATATCAGCATCCATACTAGCGCCTTTTGCTTCCAGAATATCCTCATAAAAAATTGTGTTTGACTCAGTTGGATAGTAAAACAATCTGATTCTATTTGATGCGCTATCATCTACGATATAACCTTTTACAATTGCATATTTATAATCTTCAAGGTTAACCTCGATAGAAGTATCAGTAACTTCATAGTGACTTGTCATTTTGCCCACAAAACTTTCGAATATACTACTCAGTAAGAAAGCATATCCAAGCAGGCCTACCGAAAGTGCAATAAAGATTAAATTGATTATTCGCTTCCATTTTCGTTCTTCCCGATTTATTTGTTTTTTAGCCATATTACCTCCATTAGCTGTCTGTCCTACAATTGTAGGTATGTGGGTGAATAAACGTATTACATGCATATTATACACTATTTTAGCCAATTCGTCAATATTATGTCAAACGTTATAATAATTTTTCTAATTCTTTAATCTTATCTCTGATTTCAGCAGCTTGTTCAAATTCCATTCTGCTAGCATATTCAAGCATTTCATTAGTCAATTTATTAATTGTTTCTTTAATATCTTCTTCTTTTTCAAGTTTATATTCAACGCCAATATCTTCTGCCTTAACTGCTTTTATTGAATCTCTAACAGATTTTTTAATAGTTTTTGGAATTATATTATGTTCTTTGTTATAAGCTTCCTGAATTGCACGTCTTCTGTTTGTTTCTCTAATTGCTTTTTCCATTGAATCAGTAAGTTCATCTGCATACATAATTACAGTTCCTTCTGTATTTCTTGCAGCACGTCCTATTGTTTGAATTAATGAACGTTCTGAACGTAAAAATCCTTCTTTATCTGCATCTAATATTGCAACAAGCGATACTTCAGGAATATCTAAACCTTCCCTTAATAAGTTAATTCCAACTAATACATCAAATTCTCCTAAACGAAGTTTTCGTATTATTTCCATTCTTTCTAATGCTTTTGTTTCTGAATGTATATAATTTACTTTAATGTCTAAACTCTTTAAATATTCTGTTAAATCTTCTGCCATTTTTTTAGTTAAAGTTGTTACTAAAACTCTTTCTTGCCTTTCAACCCTTATTCGAATTTGTTCTAGCAAATCATCAATTTGATTGGTAACTGGTTTTACCTCTACAATTGGATCTAATAACCCTGTAGGCCTTATAATTTGTTCTACAACGTTATCTCCTGCATATTCTTTTTCATAATCAGCTGGTGTAGCGCTTACGAAAATTGCTTGATTGATTCTTTCTTCAAATTCATTAAATGTTAATGGTCTATTATCATATGCTGATGGAAGTCTGAATCCATATTTTACAAGTGAATCTTTTCGGGCTCTATCTCCATTATACATTGCCCTTACTTGTGGAATTGTTGCATGTGATTCATCTATTAATAATAGAAAATCATCTGGAAAATAGTCAAATAATGTGAATGGAGGACTTCCCGCTTCTCTTCCACTTATGTGTCTTGAATAATTTTCTATTCCTTGACAGAAGCCAGTTTCTTTCATCATTTCTATATCAAAATTTGTTCTTTCTTGAATACGTTGTGCTTCTATTAATTTATTTTGACTTTTGAAGTATTCAACTCTCTCATCTAATTCTTGTTCTATTGTTTGAATTGCTCTTTCCATTTTTTCGCTTGATGTTACATAGTGTGAATTTGGGAATATCATTACATGTTGTCTTGTTCCAATTGCTTTTCCTGTTAGTGGGTTTATTTCACTTATTTTTTCTATTTCATCTCCCCAGAATTCTACTCTTATTGCCGATTCACTTGTGTCTGATGGATAAATTTCTGCAATATCTCCTTTTGCTCTAAATGTTCCCCTTTTAAAATCTATTTCATTCCTTGTATATTGCATATTTACTAATTTTTTTAATATCTTGTCTCTTGATACTTGCATTCCCGGGCGCAATGATACTATCATGTTTTCATAATCTATTGGGTCCCCTAATCCATATATACATGATACTGATGCTACTATTATTACATCTTTACTTTCAAATAATGATGCTGTTGCTGAATGTCTTAGTTTGTCTATTTCATCATTTATTGATGCATCTTTTTCTATATATGTGTCTGATTGCGCAATATAGCTTTCTGGTTGGTAATAGTCGTAATAAGATACGAAGTACTCCACATGATTCTCTGGAAAGAATTCTTTGAATTCTGAGTATAGTTGTCCGCGCCAATGTTTTGTTATGTGCTAAAACTAATGTTGGCTTTCCAGTTTTTTCTATTATATTAGCCATTGTGAAGGTTTTTCCTGAACCTGTAACTCCTAGAAGTGTTTGGAATTTCTTGCCTTCATTTATTCCATTACTTAAATATTCGATTGCTTTTGGCTGATCGCCTGTCGGCTTATATTCTGAATGTAATTTGAACATTTTCTCCCTCCTTTATCAACTGCTAAATCTCTAATTCCTCTTCATCTTTTTGTCTTTTTCTACCTAATCTTTCAATAATCTGTTGTACATCTTTTCGTTGTAGTCCTTCTCCAAAACTTATTCCATTACCATTAGATATCTTTATTAATCTTTTCATTAATTCGTCATCATAAGAATCAAATATTTCATCGTCCAGAATAACAAAATCTTCTGTATTTGGATTTTCTGCTAACCATTGTTTTATTTCTTTTCCTCTTATATTATTAATATAAGGTGTTATATCTACTAAAATTTGCTGCTCACGCAATAATTGTATTAAAAGTTTCCCGTTTGTTGTATATCTTGCTGAAGCAGTTACTACAACTTTTGCACCTGTTGCATCAACAGATTCTTTCAAAAGCTTCACTTTCTCTATATCGACATCACTCTCTATTCCTTTAATGTCTAGACCTTCTATTTTATTAAAATATTCGTCTGAATTTAATACTCCATCTTTATCTAAAAAAATAACTTTCATACTAGTCTCCTTTATTTTCTTATTATATCAAATTTTCTCTCTATTTTAAATAGATTTAGGAATATTTATATAAAAATGACCTTACACGAATTTTACACAAGTTCGGTCTCATGTATTAATTAACAACAAAAATGCAGTGGTAAAATCACTGCATTTTTGTTTAGTTGCATCTCACATATGAGATACTTTATATTTTCATTGAATATGCTATATTTTTTACTTTCATTCCTAATTTTTCATATAATTTTATAGCATCACTATTTTCTTCATTTACAGTCAAATACAAATCTGTACAATTTTCTTTTTTTCCTAACTCAATTATATAATTTATAAGTAATGTTCCAGCACCTTTTCTTCTATAATTCTCATCAATACAAATTCCATCTATATCTAATATTTTTCTGTAATGCATTCCATGTGTCATTTTTTCTTTTATACTAATTGTAGCATAGCCAATAATTTTTCCATTTTCTTTTATTACAAATATCTCTTTATTTTCTATCAGTTGTTCAAATCTTTCCTTTTCGATTACTTCATCTACACTCTCAAATATGTCAGGTCTCCATTTAACATGCATCTCATGTACTTGTTTTGCTATATTATTAATGTCTTTCAATTGTTCTTTTTTAGGTATTTCTATCTTCATATTTCTAATCTCCTTTACTTGAGAAGTGCTTATATAGCTCTCCTTTTGGAATTTGTGATTGATTAAAGGTAATTTTTAATGTAAACAACCGGAGTCTGACGATCGCCGCTACCAGTGGTTAAATCAGACAAAGATGCAAGTAAATCAGTAATTCTTCTAGGTGTTGTTCCCAACGAAGTCTCTCCAGTGATATCTTCAGTACTTTTACGTTTAGCACTTTCTTTAGCCACAATAGCCTCAATTTCTTCAGCTGTTTTACCTTCATGTGCACTAGCGATATACTTTAGCTTGACTTCCTTCGGAGTACCACGTAACCCAGATGTTGCACCAGGCGTTGTTGTTGGATCTGCAAGTTCCCAAATACCTCCAACAGGATCTTTAAAAGCTCCATCTCCATACACCATTACTTCTACAGTTATGCCATATGTTTTTTTGATTTCAGCTTGAATACCTTCAACAAAATCTTGACAATTACGAGGCATAAGTTTAAGTCTATTACCAGACATCAAATTGCTTCCATAAAGACCAAATTCTTCGTTGTAACCAGATCCATTAATTTGCTTGTCCATAATTTGAGATAAATCTAAAACTCTCTTAGCACCACTTGTCTCAAGAGCTTTTCTAGTTTCTTTACGTCTGTGAATACTACAAACTAAGTAGTCCTCACATTTGGTTACAGCTGGTAATCTCGAAAAGTTATTACACAAAATCACCTCTGCTTTGCCTTGGCATGCTTTGATATACTCTTCGATGTAGTTCAGACCTGTGAATGGATGCTTAGGTTTACCTAGTTTAGAGTAAAACTCCTCTACTGTAAGTACATCCTGGTATGGGTTGATTCCACTTTCCATCATTGTCATATCAGATACCAGGCGATTTCCAACTTCATCTGTCGGATATGTCATTGCAATGTATACTTTTTCAAGTGTAGGTGTTCCAGCGATTGCCTTCAATGCATCTAAAAACCTGTTACGACTCTGAATCGGATCAACAATTACAAGTTCTTTTGCCCCTACAAATTTATTTGCAATGTCGTCACTTATATTCTGATGGGTAACAAAGTTACCCTGACTGATAGCCACAACCGCCTCAGTTACAGCAATAATGTCACCATTATTAAGTCCACTTTTAACAGAATCAGTCACAGACGAAATTACAATTTCTTTCAAATCGTCTCCCTGCTGGATTACAGGAGTCCTAATCCCTTGCGAGATTACTCCTCCTTTTTTAGTTTTTTCTCCTATCATCATTTAATTCCTCCTTATTTTAATTTTAAAGCAAAATTTCTACCGCTGTGTAACTCCAATTCGTCATCATTCTATCACTGTTTTCTCTCCATTGTCAATTTATGTTTAAAAAACACTTCACACTCTCTTTTATTTTATCAAGTTCATATCCTCTCGCCTGACAAACATTCCATCCCCTTTTCATCGCAGGTACTATATTTCTTTCCTTGTCATCAATAAACAATATATTTTCAGGTAGAATTTTACACTCTTCTTCAACAAATTTATATATTTTTTCATCTGGTTTTCCAGCTCCAATTTCAAATGATAGCCATATATAATCAAATTTATTTAAGTTCATATGATAATCTATTCTTGTTTTATCTAAAAAGATTAAATTAGATAATATTCCTGTTTTACAATATTCTCTTAAACTATGTGCGAACTCTACTACTTCCTTATAATAATATACTTTAGAATGTTCTTCTTTGTAAGCTTCGCAAAATTCTTCAAAATTGCAATTTAGTTGTAAATCCATCTTTAATGTATTAAACCATTTTTGTATATCATCAGGACTTTTACACGCTCGTATATCTAGTTCATAATAACAATCTTCGTATTTTTTTAACAATTCCTTCTCATCTATTGAGTCATTAAATTGTTTAATAAGTTTTATTCTTGCATTACGGATATTGTAATCTCCTTCTCTATTACTTTCAATTACTCCACCCCAGTCAAAAATAATTATTTTATTATTTTGTTTTTTTGTTTCCATTATTATCATCCTTTTATTTAGTTTTATTATTATTTTCATTCTATCATAACCCCTCCCTTTTTACAACGATTTTGACAAGATTAATAAAACATGATATAATATTACTGTTTCGCTAGTAAACTCTAGCAAAATAAGTACTTTGAAAAGGAGAATTCCTATGGTCCATGTTGAAAACAAACCTCTTCAAAAATTAGAAGATGCTGTTCAAAAATGCAAACGGAAAGGCATAGCTTGTCTCTGGCATACAGACGGACTTGCTATCCAATTCAATGGAAAAATTCCTGAAAATTCTGTTGTTGGAAGCACCCTTGTTTTTGTGTCAGGTAACGATTCCTGTCTAATAATGCTTGTTTGCGTTTCCACCACCCAAGCTAAGTCTACTATTGTACCTGCTGGAAAATTCTCTAGTCTTGGACATTTAAAATCTTGTCATCCTCAGTTATTTGAGAAAATGGGGTCTTTAGATGTTCTATAAGACAAAAGGCTACGTACTTTGTACGTAGCCTTTTTTATTATTCTTCACATCCACCACAGTGTCCGCAATGTCCGTCACATTCTTCATCTTCAACGAATTCATAAATATCTTCTTTTATATATCCTACTTCTTTTTCAAGTTCTGCAACTCTTTTTTCTAATTTTTCAATTTTTTCTAATAATTCTTTTTCCATATCTTAAAACCTCCTAAAAATAGGTCCTTTTTTCGCCTTAAGGGACTGTCCCAAAATTCGCGAAAAAAAGGACCGTCCCCAATTTTACACTCTTTCCATATATTCACATGTACGTGTATCAATTCTTAATATATCACCAATGTTGATAAACATAGGAACTTGTAATTCTAATCCTGTTTCTAATGTTGCAGGTTTTCCTGATGTTGTAGTTGTATTTCCAGCAAATCCTGGTTCTGTATATGTTACTTCTAATTCAACAAATATTGGTGGTTCAACTGCAAATACTTTTCCTTTAAATGAAAGCATTGTTACTTCCATATTTTCTTTTAAGTATTTTAAACAATCTCCAATATCTTCTTTATTTAATGGCATTTGGTCATATGTTTCATTATCCATGAAATAATATAATTCTCCATCATTATATAAATATTGCATTGTTTTCTTCTCTATTTCTGCTCCTGGATATTTATCTGATGGGTTAAATGTTCTTTCTAATACAGCTCCTGTCATTACATTTTTTAATTTTGTTCTAACAAATGCTGCTCCTTTTCCTGGTTTTACGTGTTGGAATTCTACTACTCTGAAAACTCCTCCATCCATTTCTATTGTTGTTCCATTTCTGAAATCTCCTGCCATGTATACTCCTGCCATGTTAATTTCTCCTTTCAATTTCTTTACATAATTTTATACTTCTTCTATTTTACACCATATATGAGCAAAAATCAAGTACTATTAATATAATTTCTTAAAAAGTGAAAAAGGGACCTGGTCCCTTTTTACTTTATATAACTACATATTTTTTTGTTGACTTCGTAAGTGGCTCACATGCTCCTTTTCTAATAAGAACTGTATCTTCAATTCTAACTCCAAATCGTCCAGCTATATAAATGCCTGGTTCATTTGTGACTACCATTCTTTCTTTCAAAAAATTCTCAGAATTAATGCTTAATACTGGTCCCTCATGTACATCTAAACCAATTCCATGCCCTAATGCATGAATTAAGTCATAATTATTTAATCTAAAATCATTGTCAACCATTTTGGAAATTAATTTAGTATTTGAATTTTCTTTCATGTCTTTCAATACTTGTTCTTGATTTTTTAATACTAAATCATATACTGGTTTTACATAGTTTGGAACTTCTCCTACGAAAATTGTTCTTGTCATATCTGAGCAATATCCATTTACTTTACATCCCATATCTATTGTTATTACATCTATATCTTGTATTTTTCTATCTGATGGAATTGCATGAGGCTTAGATGAATTTTCACCTGATGCAACAATTGTTTCAAAAGCTATTCCTTCTGCATGTTTATAATAATAATCGTCTATTTGTCTAGCTATTTGCTTTTCTGTCATTCCGGGTTTTATGTAATTTACAATATATTCAAAACACTCATCTGTAGTTTTGCATGCTTCTTTTATATTTTCAATTTCTTCCTCATCTTTAATCATTCTCTGTTTTTCTATCATGTTTTCTGTTTCAACTAAACTGTTTATTTTATATTTATGCATATATTCTTTATATTTTGCATAAGTTACATGATTTTCTTCAAACCCTACATTTTCACAGAACATAAAGAAGTTTTCAAAATCTTCTTTGGTTAATCCTCTTATATCATATACGACTATTTCATCAAACAATGTAAGTGTATTATGAACATCTTCTACATATCTTCCATCTGTTATAAATATATTTTCTTTCCTTGTTACTAATAATGTTCCTTCTGCTTGGATATTTGTTAAATATTTAATATTTACAGGGTTCGTTACTATCATTCCTTGTAAATTTAAACTTAACAATTGATTTCTAAGCCATTGCATTTTTCGGTTCATTCTTTTCTCCCCTTTATATCTTTAATGTAAAAATTACCTTTAAAGCTGTTATAACAGTCTCAAATGGTACCAATATACATATAAATGCTGCTATTACTATAAATGGACCAAATGGTATATATTCATCTGCCTTTTTGCGTTTAGTAATTATTAATATTACTCCTATAATTGCTCCTATCAAAAATGCTATTATTGATATTACTGTAATTTTTGTAAGTCCGAAATACAGTCCTAATGCTCCAATAAATTTAATATCACCTAATCCCATTGATTCTTTACCATATACTAATCCACCAATCAATGTTATTATTAAAAATATTGCTATCCCTGCAATCATTCCTAATAACATGTCTATTGTTATTGCTACATTTGACATTCCATATAAAAATGCTATTATAAGTCCTGTTTCAAATATTGTTAAATTAAGTCTGTTAGGTATTATTTGCAATTTATAATCTATAGCAAATGCTGATAAAAGCATAGGTGTTAAGATTAAATATTGTATTAAATTTAAATTACCTATAAAATTGTCTTGTATTCCAAAATTATATACTAATATAACATATATCGCAGATGTTACTAACATTAGTAGATAATTAGGTCTAAAATCTATCTTATATCTTCTTATTATATCTATAGAAAATACCTTTTTGTTTTCTGGTAATCTTTCTTTTATCCAGTCTACAAATTGCCCTACTAATAATCCTATTAGTGAAGCAATTAAGTAAAATCCTATATGTGTATCATTTATATACATTTTTCTTTACTTCCTTTGTTTTTTTATATCTATTTTTTATTGCATTTTCTATTGGTCTTTTTAGTAGTGTTATCCAAATATCCTTTTCTGCAATTGGTTCTACTAATATTGTAAACATTTTGCACCTATTTCCACCAAGTACATCTGTAAATATTTGATCCCCTACTACACCTATATTTTCTGGTTTTTCTTGTAATTTCTTTTGTACTTTTTTAAATCCTGATTTTAATGGTTTTTTTCCAAAGTATTCATATTCTAATGTTAATTTTTCTGCCACTGTTTTTACTTTTTCTTTTTTGTTTGAATTTGATAATATATATAGTTTAATTCCTTCTTGTTTTAAGTTTTCTGCCCATTGAATTGTTTCTTCTGATAAGTTTTTATCATAATCTATTAGTGTATTGTCTACATCTAAAATTAAGGCATTTATTTTATTCTCTCTTAAGAATTCTATGGTTATTTCTCTTACATTATTAAAATGTTCTTTTGGATATAATATCATATTTTCCTCCCACCATATTTATATATTATCAATTAAAATTTGTCAATAGTAGTTACCACGGGGACGGAGATAATGGTAAATTTATTTGCATTTTAAAATTTAGTTAAACACATTTTTACCATTATCTCCGTCCCCGTGGTAAAAAAAAATTAAAACTTGTTAACAGCTTCTTTAAATTGGTCTCCTCTATCATACATGTCTTTAAACATATCGAAACTTGTGCTTGCTGGTGAAAATAGTACTACTTGACCAGATTTTGCTATTCTTTTTGCTAATTCTAAGCTTTGTTCAAATGACTCACACATATGTATATCTAATTGCTTGTTTTGTATTTCTAATTCTTTTTTTACAGCATCATAAATTTTTGTAGCTGTTTGACCTATTAATATCAAAGTTTTAACTTTTTCTACAATAGGCTTTCCGATTGGTGTATAATCTAGATTTTTATCAGCTCCACCAGCTATTAAAATAATTTCCTTATTATTGAAGGAATTTAACGCAGATATTCCTCTTGTTGGACTTGTACTTGCTGAATCATTATACCATTCTACTCCATCTATTGTTCGAACTAATTCTAGTCTGTGATGTACTCCTGAAAATTGTTTTATCGTTTCAACTGCATTGTCTATATTTACTAATGTTTCAGTTAGTGCTAATACAGTACAAACATTTTGGAAGTTATGAATCCCTTTTAATTTTAAATCTCCTGTATTAATTATATGTCTTCTTATTCCATCTTCACATTTTTTTATGATTCCATCTTCTACAATATAACCATTTTCAAGTTTTTGTGAACTACTAAACATTATCACTTTTCCATTAGCTACATTTTTACAAGCATTTGTATGCTCATTGTCTGCATTTAATACAAGTATTCCTGATTCATTTTGTTTTGTAAAGATATTCCTTTTAGAATCAATATATTCTTGATAATCTTTATGTATGTTTAAATGATTTGGCGTTATATTTGTTATTGCTGCAATGTCTGGACTTATTTCCATCTCCATTAATTGAAAACTGCTTAATTCTAATACAACTATATCTTCTGGTGTAATCTCATTTAATTTTGTAAATAAGGGAATTCCTATGTTTCCACCTAAATGTACTGTATATCCTGCATTTTTTAAAACTTCATATGTAAGTGATGTTGTTGTTGTTTTTCCATCACTGCCTGTAATTCCAATAATTTTGCATGGTGCCATTTTCATAAGTTGCTCTACTTCTGTTGTAACTATTGCTCCTCTTTGTTTTTCAGCAACTAGTTCTGGTTTTGTTGGCATACAGCTTGGTGATCTAAATATTAAATCAAATCCTTTTAAATTTTCCAAATTTCCTTCTCCTAAGAAATATTTAAATCCATATTGTTTTACCTTATTTATTGCATTTATATCTATTTTTTCTTCACTTCTATCATCAAATACCGCTACATTTACTTGCTTTTCATTTAAATAATCTATTAATGGAATATTACTTACTCCAAGGCCTATTACAGCTATCTTTTGATTTTTTAATTTTTTTTCAAATTCTTCTAATTTTTGATTTTTAAATTCCATTTGCAATTGTCTCCTTCATATTTTCTAATACCATTTCAGTTGCCTGTTCTACACTTTTACAATCTGTTACATCTATTATTTTTGTTTGTGGATATATTTTATAATATCCTGATTTTTCTTGTAGTTCATCTCTTTTTTGTATCATTTCTTTTATTTGCTCTTTTGGTATTTCTTTATTATATTGCATATATTTTCTATTTGTTCTTTCTTCTAGTGATGCATCTATAAAAAAGTGATAGGTAACATCTGGATACATTTTTACGATGTCTCTTGAAGATAATATTATATTATAATCACTTCTGAAGCTATCTATTAAAAATTTCCCAAATTGATATAATTTTTCATTATTTGCAATATTACTTACTTGTGATACTGCCATTGATGCTTTTTGTGATTGTAAGTCTTTTTCTTCTAATTTCTTGCCATTCATATAAATTACTGTTTCTCTGTCTTCTAACTTAATTTCTATGCCTAAATCTTTCATAATTTCAAATGCATCTAATTTCTCTTTTTTATTTACTTTTGGCGATTTTGCCATTCCATATACTATTGCTCTATATATATTTCCGCCATGTAATATTATAGAATTTTCTATTTTATCCAATAATTTCCTACATATAGATGTTTTTCCAGCACCTACTGTTCCTTCAATTCCTATAACTATATTTTCCATTTCTACTCCTAAAAAAAGTATATTTAATAAATAGAAAAATCGAAGCTTGCCATAATTATTTTTAAATGAAATGACGAATGTGCCGTGAAATGACTGTAGAAATTTTTATAAAATCAATTAGGGAATCTCGCCTCACGAGGGCGCTGATTGATTGCTCTTAAAATTTCTAAGTTATGAAGCAAGCCGAGGAATGAAATGTAAAAATAATTATGGCAAGCTTCGATTTTTACTTTTATTCAATTATATATCTTTTTTTTGGTAATTACAATAATTTTGTATATTTCTTTCTTAGAGTGGGTAAAATATTTTTGTAAAATGAAATGGAGGTGTTCTTCTATGTCAGAAAGAAATAATAACGAAAACAGAAACAACAATAATAACAATAA
>JAFQSS010000012.1 GCA_017409455.1 Clostridia bacterium
ATCAGTATTAGCAACAAGAATGTTAATGAATCATCCTGATGTGAATTTAATATTGGCAACAGGCGGTACTGGAATGGTAAAAGCAGCATATTCATGTGGAAAACCAGCATTAGGAGTAGGCCCTGGAAATGTACCTTGTTACATTGACAAAACAGCAAAATTAGAGACATCTGTAAATGATTTAGTAATGTCAAAATCATTTGACAATGGAATGATTTGTGCATCAGAACAAGCTGTTTTAGTTGATAAAGATATATATCTAGAATTCGAAAGATTAATGAGAAAAGCGGGATGTTATTTTGTAAATCCACAAGAAAAAGAAATGCTTAAAAATAGTATGTTTGAAAGTATTGGAGGATACAAATTAAAATCACATGTACCTGGAAAAAGTCCTGTACAAATAGCAAGAGAAGCGGGATTTCAAGTTCCAGAAGATACAAAAATTTTAGTTGTATATGAAGAAGGAATAGGTGAAGAATATCCATTTTCTAAAGAAAAACTAAGTCCAGTTTTAACATATTATATTGTAAATGATTCAGAAGAAGGAATAAATAAAGCAGAAAGATTAATCGAATTTGGTGGATTAGGACATTCTGCAGTAATACATTCTGAGAATAATGAAACAATATTAAAATTTTCAAATACAATGAAAGCAGGAAGAATAATTGTAAATTCTCCATCAACACATGGTGCAATTGGTGATATTTATAATACAAATATGCCATCATTAACACTTGGATGTGGGTCATTTGGAGGAAACTCAACAACAGCAAATGTATCAAGTGTCAACCTAATAAATATAAAAAGAGTTGCTAAAAGGAGAGTTAATATGCAATGGTTTAAGATTCCTGAAAAAATATATTTTGAAGCAGGCTCAATTTCATATTTAGAAAAAATGCCAAATGTAGAAAGAGTATTTATAGTAACAGACCCAGGAATGATTCAATTAGGATATGTAGATAAAATATTATATCATTTAAGAAAAAGAGCAATTCCTGCACATTGTGAAATATTTAGTGAAGTAGAGCCAGACCCTTCATTTGAAACAGTTAATAAAGGTGTTGAAGCAATGAGAACATTCAAACCTGATACAATAATTGCATTAGGTGGAGGAAGTCCAATAGATGCTGCAAAAGGAATGTGGTTATTCTATGAAAATCCAGAAGCAGACCCAGAAGGCTTAAAATTAAAATTTATGGATATACGTAAACGTACCTATAAATTCCCTAAAATGGGCTCAAAAACGAAAATGGTTGCAATACCAACTACTTCTGGAACAGGTTCTGAAGTAACATCATTTGCAGTTATAACAGATAAACAAAGAAATAAAAAATATCCTTTAGCTGACTATGAATTAACACCAGATGTTGCAATTATAGACCCAGATTTAGTAATGAGTTTACCAAAATCAGTTACAGCAGATACTGGTATGGATGTTTTAACACATGCTATTGAAGCATATGTTTCTGTAATGGCATCTGATTATACTGATGGATTATCAGAAAAAGCTGTTGAACTAGTATTCAAATATTTAAAAGAAGCTTATGAACATGGAGATAATAGAACTGCAAGGGAGAAAATGCATAATGCAAGTACAATTGCAGGTATGTCATTTACAAATGCATTTTTAGGTGTATGTCATTCAATGGCACATAAAATAGGGGCAGAGTTCCACTTACCACATGGAAGAATTAATGCAATTTTACTTCCATATGTAGTTAGATACAACAGTACTAAACCTACAAAATTTGTATCTTTCCCTAAATATGAATATTTTATAGCTGATGAAAAATATGCTGAATTAGCTAAAAAGATGGGATTCAAAGCAGATACAGTTGAAGAAGGTGTAAATTCTTTAATTACAGAAATCAAAAAATTAAATAATGAATTAAATATTCCTAAATCTTTTAAAGATGCTGGAATTGATGAAACAGAGTTCTTAGCAAAAGTTGATTTATTAGCTGATAGAGCTTTTGAAGATCAATGTACTACTGCTAATCCTAGAGTTCCTCTTGTTTCAGAAATTAAGCAAATGTTATTAGATAGTTATTATGGGGTATAAGATAAGACTCTATGTCAATAGTTGGGGTGGAAAACTTGTAAAGTTTTCTGCCTCAGCTTTTTTAGTATAATTTAATGTTTTAATAAAAAAATACCTGAAAATATGCAATTATTTGCTCAGTTAATAAACCAATCATAATAATTGGTAAAAACTGTTAATGCATAAAATTAATCTAATTTAATAACATTATTCTAGCTTTAAAGTTTTCGAATTTGGTCATACCAAAAGTTGTACGCTTTAAAGCTTTTATTTTATTGTTTATTCCCTCAATTGGTCCGTTTGAAAAGGGGACTTCGAGAGAATTTTTTATTTCATAAGCCCAATGTTGGTATGTTTTAGCACATTCGACCAATTGAGGGACAGATGATTCAAGATTTCTTTTAACCCATTCAGTAAATTGGTTCTTTTTGATTTCAGCTGAATCACTAGAATGTATAATATCAAGTAAACATTCCTTCTCTCTGTAAGCAATACGAAGGTTTTCAGAGTAATTTATAAGGATATTTTCAAGTTCATCATATCTATTTTCTTTTAGCTTACATCTTCTGGTGTGTAGAAGATATCTAGAATGTTTAAAATATTTTCTTTCTGATTTAGGTAGATTACTTTGGACTTCAATTCGTATTTTATCTAGTGCATTACAAACATATCTAGCCCAGTGAAAATGGTCAGCTACTATTTTAGCTTTACGAAAGTAAGTAATACCAATATCTTTATAAGGTTCCCACAAATCAGTAACTAAATATTTAACATTATCAAGTTGTTCTTTAGGAAATTTTTTAAAGTAAGAACAAAGAAAATGTTTGTGTCTACATTCGATAATATCAACTATTTTGTGAGTTTCACCATCTAATAAAGCAACTTGATACTTAAATTTACCAGAATTACCTTTAAATTCATCTATACAAAGAACACGAGGCAAAGAGGAATTGGTTATAGAAAGATACGGCAACATTTTTGAGATAAAACCAGCATCAATATTAAGGTTTTTGGCGATGGTAGAAGCAGCAATATTATTTTTTAGTTGGTCAACAATATAATAAACTAATCTTTTTGATTTTCGATTATATTTAGCGACAAAATCATTTTGAGGATAAAATGATTTAGAACAATTTTTACATTCATATCTAGTCTTTTTTAGAAAGATAGTAGTAGGTTTAAAATGAATAGGAATATCTTTGATTGGTTGAGTGTAATAGTCATGAATCTTAGAAGTATAGGTTCCACAATAAGGACAAACCTGTTCAGAAATAGGTAGTTCGGCATATACTTCAACAGAATTTTTAAAATTTTTAACACTTTTTACAATTAGGTCTTTTAAATTTAATAAATTTTTGGTACAATTACTTAGCACTTATCAATACCTCCTTTAAATGTTTTCTAGTCAATTACATTTTATCAGGTATTTTAGATAAGTGCATTATTTTATTAAAAATAATAAAAAATGTTGAAGTAGTTATTTAACCACCCCAACATTTATTATAGAACC
>JAFQSS010000013.1 GCA_017409455.1 Clostridia bacterium
AAAGTACAAAATAATGGATAGAAATATCCATATATTTTGTACTTTTTTATAAATTAAATGAAAAATAGTGAATTAGAAAAATTATTTTCCAATTCACTATTTTTTTAGAGACTTACTCGGCTACTTTTTCAGCAGCCTCCCCATTAGGGGTATTTTTTAAGAATAAACCATTACTTCGCCAAAGTGTGAGACAATAGTTGTAAACAGATAGGGGATATATACATCATCTTTAAGACGTACTCCCATAGCTCCTTGCTTTTCGTGAAAATTGCGCGCTGCGATAACAGAAGCGTGTATTTTCGTCATGGACATGACTTCAAGGCAAACCAGTAATTCAAAGGATTGTTGGTCAGCCAAATAATCTTTCCACTTTTCGCATGACTTTACAATTCCGTCAAGTGTGTTGAAAGAAAGTTTGAGACTCTTTACAACAGACTCGTGACGAGAATTTGCCATATTCAGTCGCTTAGGAAAGTCCGTAGGTGTGTTGATCAAATAGACTTCCTGAAGGTATCGAGTAGTTACAATACCATAATCCTTGAACCAGTCTTTTTTTAATGTGCTTTCTGTTTCTTCTGTTTCTGTGACTTTACGAAGATTGTAGCGAGCGGTATATAATTTGTCTAGAAATTTCCGCTTACGGTCTTCAATATCTTGTGTCATAAAGTTTATCCTCCTAATAAAAAATTATATGTATATATTATATCACAAAATATTGGGTTATGTCAACAAATTCTATGTTTTCATGCTTAATCCTACTTTTTTTCGTTCTTGGTCAATTTTGATAACTTTAACTTTAACAATATCACCAACTGAAACAACTTCAGAAGGAGATTTTATATATGAATTACTCATTTCAGAAATATGAACAAGTCCATCATATTTAACGCCAATATCAACAAAAGCACCAAAATCTATAACATTACGAACAGTGCCAGTTAGAATCATACCATCTGTTAAATCTTCAAATTTTAAAACATCATTACGAAGAACAGGTTTTGGCATATCTTCTCTAGGGTCACGACCTGGTTTTGAAAGTTCTGCTATTATATCTGTTAAAGTCATTTCACCAATTTCAAGTTTTGCTGCAGTTTCAGCAATATTAATAGATTTTAGTTTCTCTCGAAGAGAATTTAAATTATCTTTATTTTTTAGGTCTGTAACTTTAAATCCAAGTAAGTCTAAAAGTTTTTCTGTAGATTCATAACTTTCAGGGTGAACTGCTGTATTTTCAAGTGGATTTTTTCCATCAGGAATTCTAATAAATCCAGCACATTGTTCAAATGCAACTTTTCCTAATTTAGGAACTTTTAATAATTCTTTTCTTTCTTTTAATTTGCCATTTTCATCTCTATATTTAACTATATTTTTTGCGATAGTACTGTTAATACCAGAAACATAAGCTAAAAGAGAAGGGGTAGCAGTATTTACATCAACACCAACTTTGTTAACACTATCTTCAACAACACCTGTCAAACTTTCAGATAATCTTTTTTGATTAACATCATGTTGATATTGACCAACACCAATTGCTTTTGGATCAATTTTTACAAGTTCTGCAAGAGGGTCTTGAAGCCTACGGGCAATTGAAATAGCACCTCTTATAGAAACATTTATATCTGGATATTCTTCTGTTGCAAGTTTTGAAGCAGAGTAAACTGATGCACCAGCTTCACTAACTATAACATAACAAATATCATGTTTAACATCTTTAATCATTTCAGCAACAAACATTTCAGATTCTCTTGAAGCAGTACCATTTCCAATTGCAATCATATCAATATGATGTTTGTTAATTAATTCTAATAGGATTTTCTTTGCACCTTGTTCATCATTTTGAGGAGCTGTAGGGTATACTGTTGCTGTATCTAAAACTTTACCAGTTTCATCAATTACAGCAATTTTACAACCTGTTCTATAAGCAGGGTCAAATCCCATAACTGTTTTTCCTTTAATAGGTGCACCTAGTAATAATTGTTTTGCATTTTGACCAAATACTTTTATTGCTTTTTCTTCAGCTTTTTCAGTTAAATCTGAACGAATTTCTCTTTCAATAGAAGGTTCAATTAATCTTTTAAATGCATCTAAGATAGTATTTTCAAGCATTTCTTTAAATTGAGTATTGCCTTTAATAATATCTTTTTGAACATAATATAAGATTTTTTCTTCAGGTTTATCTATAGAAACTTTCAAAAATTCTTCAGTTTCACCTCTATTAATTGCTAAAATTCTGTGGCTTGGAAGCTTGTGCACTAGTTCTGTATAATCATAATACATTTCATAATTAGAACTTTCTTCAGGTTTTGCAGCTTTTGTTGTAATAGAACCTTCTCTATAACAAACTTTTTTAATATATTTTCTATATTTTGCATTATCAGAAATGTTTTCAGCTATAATATCTAAAGCTCCTTGAATTGCTTCTTCCGCAGTTAAAACTTCTTTTTCTTCATTTATAAAAGTTGCAGCAATTTCATTTATATCTTGCTTTTCCTCTTGAGCAAATATAATATCAGCTAATGGTTCTAATCCTTTAGCTTTAGCAACAGTTGCTCTTGTCTTTTTCTTTTGCTTATAAGGTCTATACAAATCTTCAACTTCGGCTAAAGTTTCAGCAGCTGCTATTGCAACAGTTAACTCATCTGTTAACTTACCTTGTTCATCAATCAATTTAATAACTTCTTCTTTACGAATTTCAAGGTTTCTTAAATAAGTTAATCTAAGTCCTAAATCTCTTAAAATTTCATCACTTAATCCACCTGTTGCTTCTTTTCTATAACGAGCAATAAAAGGAATAGTGTTTCCTTCATCAATTAATTTTACTGCATTTTCTACCTGTGTATTTTTTACATTTAATTCTTCTGCAATTTTGTTAATAATTTTATCCATTTTTTCCTCCTGGTAATTTGGGACCTGGTCCCTTTTTGCGCAAAAAGGGACCAGGTCCTTTTTTCACTTTTTTGATTATATATTTCTTTTTTTGAAAAAGCAATAACTTATTGACAAATTAAGTCGAAATCAGTATAATACGTTAGGATAAATTTGGACAAGATGGGAACAATATTTATGGAGTTATAAAAATATGGAATTTGAACAATGGAAAGGTTTTGAAAAAGGGGAATGGAAAAGACAAATAAATGTAAGAGATTTCATACAAAAAAACTACACACCATATGAAGGAAATTCAAGTTTTTTAACAGGAACAACAGAAAAAACACAAAAACTATGGAATGAAGTATTGGAGTTATACAAAAAAGAACATAGTTCACAAGGTGGAGTATTAGACATAGATACAGACACAATATCAACAATATCAAGCCATGAAGCTGGATATATAGATAAAGATTTAGAAGAAATAGTAGGATTTCAAACTGATAGCCCACTAAAAAGAGCAATTATGCCATTTGGTGGAATAAAAATAGTTGAAAAATCATGTCAAGGATATGGGAGAGAAGTAAATCCAGAAGTAGATAAAATATTCCATACAGTAAGAAAAACACATAATGATGGAGTATTTAGTGTATATACACCAGATATAAGAGCAGCTAGAAGTTCACACTTAATAACAGGGCTTCCAGATGGATATGGAAGAGGAAGAATAATCGGAGATTACAGAAGAGTTGCATTATATGGTGTAGATGTATTAATACAAGGTAAAAAAGAAGAATTAGATGAACTAAATGTAGATAACTTCAATGAAGAAGTTATTAGACAAAGAGAAGAAATATTTGAACAAATCAAATCATTAGAAGAGTTAAAAGTAATGGCATCAAAATATGGATTTGACATTTCTAAACCAGCATCAAATGCAAAAGAAGCTGTACAATGGGTATATTTTGGATATTTAGGAGCAATAAAAGAACAAAATGGTGCAGCAATGAGTTTAGGTAGAACAGCATCATTTTTAGATATCTATTTTGAAAGAGATCTAAAAAATGGAACATTAACAGAAGAACAAGCACAAGAAATAATGGACCATTTTGTAATGAAATTAAGAATGGTTAGATTCTTAAGAACACCAGAATATAATGACTTATTCAGTGGAGATCCAGTATGGGTAACTGAAAGTATTGGTGGTATGGGAATTGATGGAAGAACATTAGTAACTAAAAATTCATTTAGAATGTTACACACATTAACAAATTTAGGACCAGCTCCAGAGCCAAACTTAACAGTACTTTGGTCAACAAGATTACCAGAAGGATTTAAGAGATTTGTTACAAACTTATCAATAAAAACATCATCAATACAATATGAAAATGATGATGTAATGAGGGCAACATTAGGAGATGACTATGGAATAGCTTGTTGTGTATCACCAATGAAAATAGGAAAACAAATGCAATTCTTCGGAGCAAGAGCAAACCTTGCAAAAACATTATTATATGCAATAAATGGTGGTAGAGATGAAAAATCAGGAAAACAAGTAACACCAAAATTTGAACCAATAACATCAGAATATTTAGACTATAATGAAGTTATGGAAAAATTTGACCAAATGATGGAATATGTCGCAAAAATATATATAAAAGCATTAAATGCAATTCATTATATGCATGACAAATATGCTTATGAAGCAATAGAAATGGCATTACATGACAAAGATGTAATAAGAACAATGGCATGTGGAATTGCAGGATTATCTGTAGTTGCAGATTCATTATCAGCAATCAAATATGCTAAAGTAAGAGTAATTAGAGATGAAACAGGATTAGCTGTAGATTATGAAGTTGAAGGGGATTACCCAAAATACGGAAATGATGATGATCAAGTTGATAAAATAGCTATAGAAATAGTAAGAAAATTCTTAATGAAATTAAAGAAACATCCAACTTATAGAAATGCTAAAACAACATTATCAATATTAACAATCACATCAAATGTAGTGTATGGAAAAGCCACAGGAAGTACACCAGATGGAAGAAAAGCTGGAGAACCATTTGGACCAGGTGCCAACCCACTTCATGGAAGAGATGCAAATGGAGCATTAGCTGTAATGAACACAATTGCTAAACTACCATTTGAAGATTCAGAAGATGGAATTTCATACACATTCTCAATCACACCAGGGACACTTGGACAAGATATTGAAACAAAAGTAAACAACTTAACAAGTATGTTAGACGGATTTTTCGCTAGCACAGGACATCATATAAATGTCAACGTATTTGATAGAGCATTACTTGAAGATGCTATGGAACATCCAGAAAAATATCCTCAACTTACAATCAGAGTTTCAGGATATGCAGTTCATTTTACAAAACTTACAAAAGAACAACAACTAGATGTTATAAATAGAACAATTCATGAGAGAATATAATTTTGGGACGGTCCTCTTTTTCGCGAATTTGGGGACAGTCCTTTTTTACGTTTTTTTTCTAGTTGATATTTTTATATTTTTAAGTTAAAATAATAAAAGAGGAGGACAAAATGGAAAAAGATTTACAGAATTATGCGAAAATACATTCAATAGAAACTTTTGGAACAGTTGATGGACCAGGAATTAGATTTGTATTATTTTTACAAGGGTGCCATTTACAATGTAAATATTGTCATAACAGAGATACATGGAATATGAAAGATGGAGAATACAAATCAATAGATGATATATTTGAAAAAATAAAAAGATATAAAAATTATATGACTTTGTCAGGTGGAGGAGTGACAGCGACAGGGGGAGAGCCTCTTTTACAAGTTAAATTCTTAATAGAATTATTCAAAAAATTAAAAGAAGAAGGAATTCATACATGTATTGATACTTCTGGAATGGTAGCAATTACAGAAGATATAAAAGAATTATTAAATTATACAGATTTAGTTTTATTAGATATTAAGCATATTGATGATGAAAAATGCAAAAAGTTAGTAGGTATTTCTAATAAAAGAGAATTAGAATTTGCACAGTATTTAAGTGATAATAATATAAAAATATGGATTAGACAAGTTCTTGTTCCAGGTTATACAGATGATGAAGAAGATTTGAAAAAATTAAAGAAATTTATTAAGAGTCTAAAAACCGTTGAAAAAGTTCAAATTTTACCATATCACAGTATGGGGAAATTTAAATGGGAGAAGATTGGTAGTGAATATCAGCTTGAAGATGTTAGAGATGCTAATCAAGATGATGTTGATAGAGCGAAGAAAATACTCGGAATATAAGAAAAAGCACACGATTTATAATCGTGTGCTCTGTTAATGTTATTCAGTAATCGAAATGATAGTAGCGAATTCGCTGGATAAGGTAGCCGCCTTTAGAAAATTTCAATAAAGCTCTAGTGAATTGAAAATTTACCTTAGTAGGTAAATAAAAAGCATATAAAGAATCATTATAGGCACTAATCCACTTATTACCATTGAGTTGATATTGACGTCTCATTTCACGAGCGGTTTTCATGTATGCCAAACTTCTTGCATAGTTATCCTTGAAAGTGTTTTTTCTCTGAACAACTACAATTTGGCGTTCCTTTGGAAGGCTACGAGCCATATCGCAAATTCTATAAAATGTTTTTGCATTTTTTGTATAGGCAGATGCTTCTTGAATTGCTGCCTCTTGCTTGAGACGTGCTTGCTCTTGCTCTTGGGCTTGAGCTTCTGCTAACCTTTTCTTTTTCCGCGAACTGAAGAACATTATTTTTACCTCCTAATATATTATTACCTCTTAATTGAAAAAGCAAGATGTCTGCTGCTATAGGATCTTGATGCAAACTCGAGGTTTTAAAATTAAAAAGTGAATTAATTATAACATAAGATTTGATAAAAGTAAATAATAGGAAGTTATTTAATAAAAAAACGCTTGATAACATAATATAATTTGAATATAATTTTAGTACATTGAAATGGAGGGAAAATACAATTTATGGAAGAGTACAAAGTAAACTTAACTACTCAGTTCAAGGAGGAGTTGAAAAAGATGAAGTCTATGTTTTACATATATTTTCACAAAAACAAGATTATTTAAATCAAATATAAAAATTCAAAAATTTTAATTCAAATTAAAATCCAAATAAAAATTAAAATCAAAAAAGAGAGGGCTGTTTTTTTGTTACAATTAAAGAACGGCCGCCATATTTTCATATGGCGGCCTAATATAATACATTTTTCAATTAACAAATGAAACCAGGATACATAGGAGGTAGAGTATTATGGGAGAGGAATCAAATGTCTTGGAAGAGAGAATTGACTCTGGTTCCAAAGTTTTTTGAAAAATGTATATATTTTTTTTGGTTCAAATAGTTTTCTTCGCAATTACTAGAGAAAACAAGTGTGGGTGAACCACCCATTCAAAATTAAGTTTTCGATGAAAGTATTATAACACAAAGAGATATTTATGTCAACACCTAAACGATGAATTTATAAAAATTTCAAAAAATACTACTAATTTTCTCAAAAGTATGATAAAATAGCAAAAGCAAAAACACAATTATAAAAATAAAAAATGAAAGGATGAGAGTCAAATGTCAGAAGCAAAGTATAATAGAGTATTATTAAAACTAAGTGGAGAAGCATTAGCCGGAGATCAAAAAACAGGAGTAAATGCAGAAGTAGTAGGGAAAATATGTGACAAAATCAAAGAAGTAGTAGACATGGGAGTACAAGTAGCGATAGTAGTAGGTGGAGGAAATTTCTGGAGAGGAAGAAATGGGCATCAAATGGAAAGAACAACAGCAGACTATATGGGAATGTTAGCAACAGCAATGAATGGATTAGCATTACAAGATGCATTAGAAGCAAGAGGAATTAATTCAAGAGTACAAACAGCAATTGAAATGAGAGAAATAGCAGAACCTTTTATACAAAGAAAAGCAGAAAAACACTTAAATAGAGGAAGAGTAGTAATCTTTGCATGTGGTACAGGACATCCTTATTTTACAACAGACACAGCAGCAGTATTAAGAGCTACAGAGATAAAAGCAGATGTAATATTACTTGGAAAAGCAATAGATGCAGTATATTCAGCAGATCCAAAAATAGAACCAGATGCAATAAGATATGATGCAATATCATATTTAGAAGTATTAAACAAAGACTTAAAAGTTATGGACTCTACAGCAACAGCAATGTGTAGAGACAACAATATTCCATTATTAGTATTTGGAATAGCAGAGCCTGAAAACATCGTAAAAGCTGTTAAAGGGGAAAAAATTGGTACAATAGTATCAAATCAATAAAAAGGAGAGATTATTTATGGATTACACAAATTTAAAACAAAGAATGGAAAAATCAATAGGAGCTTATGAAGAAAAGCTATCAGAAATTAGAGCTGGAAGAGCAAATCCAGCAATATTAAACAAAATAAAAGTAGACTATTATGGTGTGCCAACACCAATTAATCAAATGGCTGGAATATCAGTACCAGAAGCAAGAATGATAGTAATACAACCATGGGATATGAGTGTATTAAAAGACATTGAAAAAGCAATTTTAGCATCTGATATTGGAATTAATCCAAATAATGATGGAAAAGTCATAAGACTAGCTTTCCCTGAATTAAATGAAGAGAGAAGAAAAGAAATAGTAAAAGATATCAGAAAAATAGCTGAAGAAGCAAAAGTTGCAATAAGATCAATCAGAAGAGATGGAATTGATGAAGCAAAAGCAGCACAAAAAAATAGTGAAATAACAGAAGATGAATTAAAATCAGCAGAAACAGAAATTCAAAAAATTACAGATAAAAATATAGAAGAAATTGATAAGATACTAGCAAACAAAGAAACAGAAATTATGTCAGTTTAGGAGAAAATAATGAATTATAGTAAAGAAAATATGCCAAAACACATAGCTATAATAATGGATGGTAATAGAAGATGGGCAAAAGCTCAAGGAAAACCAGCTAGTTTTGGGCATAAAGCAGGAGCAAAAACACTAGAAAATATAGTAAGATACGCAAACAAAATTGGACTAGAACATATAACAGTATATGCATTTTCAACAGAAAATTGGAAAAGAGCAGAAGACGAAGTAAATGCATTAATGATGTTATTACAAAATTATTTAGATGAATACAGCAAGAGGGCTGATTCAGAAAATATCAAAGTAAAAATCCTTGGAGATATCACAGTACTTTCACAAGGAATGCAAAAAAGTATAATAAACTGTATGGAAAGAACTAAAAATAATACAGGTGTAACTTTTAACATAGCATTAAACTATGGTGGAAGATATGAAATAATAAAAGCTGTAAAAAATATAGCAAATCAAGTAAAAGATGGCGAAATAGAAATAGAAAATATAAATGAAGAAATAATATCAAACAATTTATATACACAAGGACAGCCTGACCCAGATTTATTAATAAGAACAAGTGGAGAGCTAAGATTAAGCAATTTCTTGCCATGGCAATTAGTATATTCAGAATTCTTATTTATAGATAAAAATTGGCCAGACTTTACTGAAGAAGATTTAGATAATGCAATAATAGAATATCAAAAAAGAACAAGAAAATTTGGGGCAAATTAGAACTATTAAAGCAAAAAAAGAGGAGAAAATATGGATATTAAAAGAATTACATCAGCACTATTAGGGTTTCCTTTAGTTGTAATAATATTAACATTTGGAAATAAATATATAGTAGATATATGTTTAGCTGGTATTGCAATGTTAGGAATGCAAGAATATTTTAATGCAGTATCAAAAGATGCAAAGCCAGTAAGATGGCTAGGATATGTATTATGCCTATTTATAGCTTTAATACATATAGTTCCTACATATTTGTCGCAATTACCAATTAATCAAATATTAATATTAGGAATTCCAACAATAATGTTAATATTATTTGGGCAAGTAATATTTACGAATATGAAAACAAATTTTAAAGATATTGCATACACTTTATTTGGTATATTTTATGTATTAGGATCTATTGTTTTTATAGCATTATTAAGAGGATTAGATAATGGTAGAATATTAGTGTGGTATGCATTATTTGCAGCATGGGGAACTGACACATTTGCATATTTTATTGGTATAAAATTTGGAAAACATAAATTAAGTAAAATAAGTCCTAAAAAATCAATTGAAGGTGCAATAGGAGGAACGATATGTGCTACTATACTAATAATATTATATACTTTACTAATGAATAATTTATATAATTTAGGGTATTCATATTTATATGTAGCAATAGTTGCAATAATTTTAAGTGTTATTGGACAAATAGGAGATTTTGCAGCATCTAGTATAAAAAGATATGTAGATGTAAAAGATTATAGCAACTTAATACCAGGACATGGTGGAATGCTAGATAGAATAGACAGTTTAATGTTTTTAGCGCCATTTGCATATGCCCTTTTTAGCATAATATAATTGGAGGGAAAATTGATTAATTTATTTATAAATGCGATAAAAATAATATTTTTATTAGGTTTTTTAGTTCTCATACATGAAGGAGGACATTTCCTTATAGCAAGACTTTGTAAAGTAAAAGTAAATGAATTTGCGATAGGATTTGGAAAAATAATATGGCAAAAGCAAGGAAAAGAAACTAAATATTCACTTAGAATTATTCCTCTTGGCGGATTTTGTAGTATGGAAGGGGAAGATGAAGAATCAGACTCCGAAGGTTCATTTTCAAAAGCTAGTGTATGGAGAAGAATTGCAATAGTACTTGCAGGAGCATTTGTAAATATATTATTTGGAATATTAGTATATTTTATATTATTATCAACAGTTGGACTACAATTTGTAGATCCGGCAAAAGATACTATATTAAATAGAATATATTATGGTGCAAGGGGAACAGGAGCATTTATATTATCAGTCTTTGATAGTATAAAAATGCTAGTTACAGGAGGACTTGCAACAGACCAAATGGTTGGAATTGTTGGGATTTCTGAAGTAGTAATTCAAACAAGTGGAATAATAAATTATTTGCATTTATTAGCTGTAATATCTATATCTTTAGGTGTAACAAATTTACTTCCAATACCAGCATTAGATGGTGGAAAAATATTAATTTTATTAATAGAAATAATAAGAAGAAAACCAATGAAAATAGAGACAGAAGCAAAAATTCAATTAATAGGATTTTCAATTTTAATTGCTTTATCTTTATTTGTAACTTATAATGATATATTGAGAATTAGCGGACGGAGTTTAAATTATGTTTTGAAGAATTTCAATTATTAAGATTTAATCTTGATAATTGAAATTTTTTTATAAAATTGATATATATTTTTTTCAAAAGTTGAATTTTTTGAAAATGATATTTGCTGAATTAGTTAAAATATGGTTGAAAAATACACCATATTAGGCGAAAAACAACTACAAAATTTAATAATATTATCAAAAAGTTCTTTATTTAGTAATTGAATTCATCAAAATATGGTGATTTTTTTAACCATAGAACACATAAAATGAAAACTAAAAAACTAAAAAAACAAGAAAATAAAAAAATATATAGATAACTTCCTAGAAAAATAAAATTTACACGATGTAAATCTTGCTATTTTCTTCATTTTGTAGTACAATAATCTCATTAATAGGAGGGACTAAAATGTATAGAACACATAATTTAGGAGAATTAAATATAAAAAATGTGGGAGAAGAAGTTGAACTATCAGGATGGATTCAAAAAATTCGTAATCTTGGTGGGATGATATTTATAGATTTAAGAGACCAATTTGGAATAACACAAATTGTTATAAATGATGCAGAATTACAAGAACAAGTAAAAGACTTTGTTACAGAAAGTTGTATACACATTTATGGAAAAGTTGTGGAAAGAAGTAGCAAAAATCTTAAAATGGCGACAGGAGAAATTGAAGTTGTAGCAAATAAATTAGAAGTATTAGGAAAATGCAAAAATGTGTTACCATTTGAAATAAATACAGATCAAGAGGTAAGAGAAGATTTAAGATTAGAATATAGATTTTTAGATTTAAGAAATCAAAAATTACATGATACAATATTATTGCGTTCAAAAATCTTAAAAACATTAAGAGACAAAATGGATGAATTAGGATTTGCAGAAATACAAACACCAATATTAGCAAATTCATCACCAGAAGGAGCAAGAGACTTTTTAGTACCAAGCAGATTACATCCAGGTGAGTTTTATGCTTTACCACAAGCACCACAACAATTTAAACAATTATTAATGGTAAGTGGATTTAATAAGTATTTTCAAATAGCACCATGTTTCAGAGATGAAGATCCTCGTGCAGATAGAGCCCCAGGAGAATTTTATCAATTAGACTTTGAAATGAGTTTTGCAACACAAGAAGATGTATTTAAAGTAGTAGAAGATATAGTTACATCAACATACAAAAAATTTACAGACTGGAAAGTTGATGAAGGTCCGTTCTTAAAGATTCCATATAAAGAAGCAATGGAAAAATACGGAATAGATAAACCTGATTTAAGAAACCCATTAATAATTCAAGATGTGACAAAAGTATTTGCAAATATAGATTTTAATGCATTTAAAGATAAAACAATAAAAGCAATAATTGTACCAAATGGTGCAGAACAAGGAAGAAAATTCTTTGATAAAATGACAGAATTTGCAGTGCAAGAATGCGAAGCAAAAGGATTAGCATGGACTAAATTTGAACAAGATGGAACTGTTCAAGGAGGAATTTCTAAATTCATAACAGAAGAAGCAAAAGCGAGACTAGAAAATGAATTTGGAGCAAAAACAGGAGATAGTATATTCTTTATAGCAGATGAATTTCATAAAGCACAAAAAATATCAGGACTTGTAAGAATTGAACTTGGAAAACGTTTAGATTTAATCGAAAAAAATACATATAAATTCTGTTTTATAGTAGACTTTCCAATGTATGAGTTATCTGATGAAGGAACAATAGATTTTTGTCATAATCCATTTTCAATGCCACAAGGTGGACTTGAAGCATTACAAACAAAAGAACCGTTAGATATAGTTGCATATCAATTTGACTTAGTATGTAATGGATATGAAACAATGTCTGGAGCAGTAAGAAATCATGATCCAGAAATAATGGTAAAAGCATTTGAAATAGCTGGATATGCAGAAGAAGATGTAAAAAATAGATTTGGAGCATTATACAATGCATTTCAATATGGAACGCCTCCACATGCAGGTGCTGCATTAGGGCTAGACAGAATGGTAATGTTAATTGCTGATTGCATAAATATTAGAGAAGTAATAGCATTCCCAAAAAACAAAAAAGCAAGAGATTTACTTATGAGAGCACCATCTGTTGTAACTAAACAACAATTAGATGAAGTTCATATTCAAATAAAAGAGTAAAAAGGGACTATGTCTCTTTTTTTTCTTTATTGACAGAATTTACATAAAATGATATAATGCTTGGGAAGAACATTGAAAAAAGGATGACCATTAGGTTATCTCATATGTGAAACTAAAAAAATAAGAATGCCCGCCACATTTTACATTTTTGGGAACGAACGCCTTAGGCTAGTAGGGAAAGGGAAAAATGGCAACCTTACAACTCAAAGTACAAGAATCACGGTTCGTTGAACACAATGGGGTAGAAGTAAGAACTTTTTCTCCAACATATGTCGAGGGAAATGGATGGAAATGCTATATTGATGATAATGGAAATATTGTATGTATTGCAGAGCAAGATTATAATAAAATCAGGTATAAGTGTAAGATTGAACTGAAAAAAGGATATGTCAAGCTTTTACTAAAAAAAGGCTCTATGTATCCTGAGGTATTAAAAAGCTATAAGCTTGAAGTATGGCCTGTGGATGGTGTTATAGGTCTACCAGGTGGACACATATCCAGTAGTAGACCGTATTTTAGAGAAGAAAAGTTTCAAGGATTTTTGGAAGAACATGGGTTAAGCGCTGTTCGACATGGGGAAGCAAGTGTAATTTATACATTGAAAGAAAAATTACGCAAAGGCGAAGTGACCTACAGAGAAGAAATTGAAGCATCTGATGGAAGAACAGAGCTAATTTTCAATGATATCCATAAAAGAGAGAATGATGAAGAAGGAACTTTTACAATTTTGCGTAAAGTAGAAGTAACTAATGCCACATGGGTAATAAAAAAAGTTGTGAGTGGAACAAAGATAAATCGAATTCTATACACAACTGAAAATCCAAGGGAAATAACTAATCTTCCTAAAAAATAAGTTTCACATATCAGATTGTGGGCACGCACGGATAAGTTTCCTGCGTGCCCCCTTTCGTTTTTTCTAAAAATGCTTTACAAAATTCAAAAATAGTGATATAATAAGCAATATCAAAATAACAGCCTAAGAAAAAGCAAAGTAAATATATTATAAAAGTATTACAGAGAGAATAGCAAAGCTGAGAGCTATTTATACAAAATATATTGAAATTTCACTTTAGAGGCCTTACTTTGAAAGACTAGTAGAGGTAAGCGGTTGAACCGTTAAAACTATAATAAGGTTAATTAAGCAAGAGCTATTAATAAATTTAGGTGGTACCACGGAAAGAGCCATTCGTCCTAATATATGGGATGAATGGCTCTTTTTGCAAAGGAGGAATCAAATGAAGAAAAAGACAAAAACTATTTTAACAATTATTTTAACTATTATGTTTTTGGTAGGATTATATACATCAACAGTGATAGTCAAAAAAATTAATGTAAGCAAATTAGGAACAGAATATTGTCAATATAATGGAGAACATCCAACTCAAACAGGTATGAAAGGTGAGGCACATTCAACATGTAAAGGATGTAGTAAAATTATGAAATTTGAATATAAAATTACAAATGAATTATGTGATATATGTGCAGAAGAATTACACAGATGTAAGCTTTGTGGTAAGTTATTAGAAAATTAATAAGGGGGTATAAAAATGAAAGAAGAAATTATCAAAATCAAAGAAAGTGCTTTAGAAGAAATTTCAAATACACAAGATTTAAAAACATTAAATGATGTAAGAGTAAAATACTTAGGAAAAAAAGGTGAATTGACAAGTGTTTTAAGAGGAATGGGGGCTTTATCTGCTGAAGAAAGACCTGTTATAGGAAGTCTTGTAAATGAAGTGAGAGCAAAAATTGAAAATGCTTTAAATGAAAAAGAAGAAAAATTTAAACAAGCTGAATTACAAGAAAAATTAGAAAAAGAAACAATTGATATAACACTTCCTGGGGCAAAAATAAAAAGAGGAAGCAAACACCCAGTAAATAGAGTAATAGAAGAAATAGAAGATTTGTTCGTATCAATGGGATATGATGTAGTAGCTGGTCCAGAACTAGAAACAGATGAATTTTGTTTTGAAAGATTAAACTTACCAAAAGGACACCCTGCAAGAGATATGCAAGACAGTTTCTACATAACAAATGAATATTTACTAAGAACTCAAACGTCTGCAGTACAAGCAAGAACAATGTTAGCAAATGAAGAAAAATCTCCAATAAGAATGATATGTGCAGGAAAAACATATCGTAGAGAAGATGATGCAACACATTCACATCAATTCGGTCAAGTAGAAGGATTAGTAATAGATAAAAAAGAAAGAAATGTATCACTTGCAGACTTAAAAGGAACATTAGAGATATTCGTTAAAAAATTAATTGGAAAAAATTGCGAATTACGTTTCAGACCAAGCTATTTCCCATTTACAGAACCATCATATGAAGTTGATGTAAGTTGTTTCAAATGTGGTGGAAAAGGATGTAGCCTATGCAAACAAACAGGATGGATAGAAGTACTTGGAGCAGGAATTGTACATCCAAATGTATTAAAAATGAATGGATATGACCCAGAAAAATATGGAGGCTTTGCATTTGGTACAGGTTTAGATAGACTTGCAATGTTTAAATATGCAATACCAGATATGAGATATTTATATGCAAATGACATCAGATTCTTAAATCAATTTGATAGAAAGGATGAGGAGTAAAGATTTTTTTACCACGGGGACGGAGATAATGGTAAAAAGTTACCAATAAACCCGTCCCCATGGTAACAAGGTTAAAAATAGGAGGTAAAAATGAAATTAAGTATAAATTTTGTAAAAGACTATGTAGACATAGATGTAGATATAAAAACACTTGCGGAAGATATGACAAGAGTAGGAAATGAATATGATTCTGCAGGGAAATTAATAAATGCAACAAAACTAGTAATTGGTGAAATTATAGAATGTGTAGAACATCCAGACTCAGACCATTTACACCTATGTAAAGTAAATACAGGAACAGAAGTGTTAAATATAGTATGTGGTGCACCAAATGCTAGAACAGGATTAAAAGTTATAGTTGCACAAGATGGTGCAGAACTTCCAGAGCTTACAATCAAAAAAGGAATGATAAGAGGGCAAGAGTCAAATGGAATGTTATGCTCTCTAGCTGAATTAGGATTAGAGCAAAAATTCTTAAGACCAGAAGATAAAGAAGGAATTGCAGAATTAGGTGAAGATGCGGTTATAGGTGAAGACCCTATCAAATATCTTGGTATGGATGATGGAGTAATAGATTTTGAATTAACAGCAAACAGAGGAGACTTATTAAGTATTTTAGGAATGGCATATGAAATAGGTGCAATTTATGATAAGTCAGTAAAAGAAATTGATTTAAGCCATAAAGAGAATGGTGAAGATATAAATAATTCATTTTCAGTAGAAGTAAAAACAGAAAATTGTAAAATGTTTTTAGCTAAAAAAGCAGAAAATGTAATTATAAAAGAAAGTCCAGAATTCATCAAAAATAGATTAATAGCATCAGGAATAAGACCAATAAATAATGTTGTAGATATAAGTAACTATGTAATGTTAGAATTAGGTCAACCATTACATTTCTATGATGCAGATAGATTAGGAAACAAAATTGTTGTAAGAATGGCAGAACGAAATGAAAAATTAACAACACTAGATGAAATTGAAAGAGAATTAACTGATACAGATATAGTAATTGCTGATAGCACACATGGCGTTGGATTAGCAGGAGTTATGGGAGGATTAGAGACTGAAGTTGAAGAAACAACCAAAAATGTATTAATTGAAGCAGCAATATTTGATTCTGTAAAAGTAAGACTAACATCAAAGAAAATCTTAAGAAGTGAGGCTAGTAATAGATTTGAAAAAGGATTAGATCCAAAAAGAACATATATGGCTATAGAAAGAGCCTGTACTTTATTAGAAAAATATGCAGATGCTACAATTGTTACAGGAACAGTAATATATGATGGAACAAACAAACAAGATAAACAAATAGATGTAACATTCCAAAACATAAATGATGTATTAGGAACTGTAATTCCAAATGAAGAAATATTAAATGTATTTAGAAAATTAGGATTTACATATACAGTAAATGGAGAAACTGTAACAGTAACAGTTCCAACAAGAAGATTAGATATATCTATAAAAGAAGATTTAATAGAAGAAGTAAGTCGTATATATGGAGTAGACAATATAGAAGGTAAATTGCCAGTAGTTCCAATGAGAAAAGGAAGTTATGACAAAACTCAAAGAGAAATAAGAAATAAAATGATTGCACTTGGATTAAATGAAACTTTATCATATATATTAATAAATGACAAAGAAATAAATGGTTATACTTTAGATGAAATTGAACCATTAAAATTATTAGACCCAATAACAGAAGACAGAAATACTTTAAGATATAGTATGATACCATCATTATATAAAATTTATGAATATAATAGAGCAAGAGAACAAAAAGATGTATCAATATTTGAAATAGGAAAAGGTTTCTATAAAAAAGGTGATGTTTATGGAGAAGATACTAAATTATGTGCATTAATGTCAGGAAAATATTCGTTAGGATTAAATAATATAAAAAATGTAGACTTCTATACAATTAAAGGTATTGTAGAAGAAGTACTTGACTATCTAGGATATGCAGGAAGATATAGTTTCATAAAAGAAGAAATGCCAAAAGAAATGCATCCAGGCCAAAGTGCATATATAAATGTAAATGGTACAAATATAGGAATTATAGGAAAACTACATCCTTCAGTATCAAATGAAGATGTATATGTATTTGAAATAAATTTAGATGAATTATTAGAAAAGAAAGTTGGAAAAATGAAATATAAAGAAATTTCAAAATTCCCAAGCATAAAGAAAGACATTGCATTTGTAGTTGATAAAAATATTATTTCAAAAGATATTGAAAGAACTATAAAAAGTGCAGGAGGAAGTTTACTTACAGAGATTGAAGTGTTTGATGTTTATACAGGTTCAAATGTAGCTGATGATAAAAAATCAATAGCATATTCATTAACTTTTATTGATAATAAAAAAACATTAACTGATGAAGAAGTTAATGCATTGATGGATAAAGTCATGGATAATGTTTGTAAAAAATTTAATGCTGAAATTAGAAAATAGAAAAAACCCCTACCACAGATAAGTGATAGGGGTTAAATTTTGCCTATATAATGAATTAATAAAATTCAATTAGGCGGAGGTTTGCTTATGCCGGATAAAGTTCGCAAAGCTTGCCGATGTCGTTGCCTGCCTCGTCACATATGATGTAGTCATTGTAAGACTCATCATATGTTGCCAGAATACTTGCAGCAGGACCACCGTCAGATTTCATACCGTGACACAGAATGAAATCGATACCGATGCGGCCAGTTACCTGACCAAAATCTGTTTTCATGGTTGCTGTACCATCACCATTATAGGTGAGGTTGCAGGAATTTACCCACACAGGCTTAACATCTTCCTTTGCAGGAATTAACATTGCAGGAATAACGATAGGTTTGGTGTAGAAGATACCATTCTTTTTCACCAAATCGATTCCGACCTTTCCGATAGCCCAGCAATTATAGCCACTTACAGTCCGGTCGGACTTTTCGTAGCAAATTACTGACCCCATAGGAACGGTTTGGAATCCTTCAACATTATCAAGTTGAAGTTCGCAATCGATAATGGTAATCGCATTGCGAAGATGCTCCGGAATTGTGCTGAGAGTAGATATCTCTACAGTAGTACTTTGATGCGATACAGGCCGAGAGTGAATGTAAATGATGTCGTACATAGTTGTTAACCTCCAAGTTTTATAAAAAATTTTAAACATTAAAATTATAACACATTTTACATAAAAATGCAAGTTTGGCATTAAAATGTATATTGCAAACTAATCAGAAATATGATATAATAAAAAACAATATTTTTTTAAAGGAGACCAACTATGAAAAGTCAATAGAAAAATAAAAAATTTTTTTAAATTTTTTCATAGAAAAAAGGTCAACTTTAATAACCGTTTTTTAATGTTTTTTTAAAAACGGTTGAACACATTGAAAATTAAATATTTAGT
>JAFQSS010000014.1 GCA_017409455.1 Clostridia bacterium
AGTGGGACTCCTCTTCGAGCCCCACCGTTTAAGTACGCAAAAAAAGCAGCCTGAAGGCTGCTTTTCTTTGGTGCCGATGGTGGGACTCGAACCCACATGGTTTCCCGCACGATTTTGAGTCGTGTGCGTCTGCCAGTTCCGCCATTCGGGCATATTCCTTTATATTGCGTTTCACGCTTTAATCATATTAACATATTTTTCAAATTTTGTCTAGTCCCAAAATGTATTTTCTATTGACTATTTGGAAAAATTAATGTATGATATATAATATTATAATTTTATAGAAAAGAGGAAAACAAATATATGTTATGTTCAGAATGTAATAAAAACAACGCGGAAATTTTTATAAATAAAATAGAAAATGGTGTTTCTTCTATGGAAGGACTTTGCCGTGATTGTGCAAAGAAAAAAGGAATTGATATTCCTAATCCAAAAGCCTCTGCCCAATCAAATGGTAATAATATAGCACCAATAAATAATATAGATTTATCAAATATGTCAAAACAATTAGAATCTTTATTTAAAGATTTATCTGCAAATATAAATATGGAAAATATGGAAGATCTTTCTCCTGAAGATATAGAAGAACTTGAAAATGATGATGAAAATGGTGAAAATCCTTTAGGTATTCCAATAGGTTCAATATTTGCAAGTATAGTTCCAAAAAAACAAGCCCAAAATGAAGAAGAATCTTCAAACTGTAGACAAAAAGTAAAAGTTGAAAAAAAGAAAGCAAAAAAGAAAAAGAAATTTCTTGATGTTTATGGTACAAACCTAACAGTAAAAGCTAAAAATAATGAATTAGATATGGTAATTGGCCGTGATAAAGAAATTCAAAGAGTAATACAAATTTTAAATAGACGTACCAAAAATAATCCTTGCCTAATCGGTGAGCCAGGTGTTGGTAAAACAGCTATTGCACAAGGTTTAGCAATTAAAATAGCTAATAATAATGCGCCCGCAAAATTATTAAATAAAGAAGTTTATTTATTAGATATGACTGCAGTTATTGCAGGAACTCAATTTAGAGGTCAATTCGAAGCTCGTATGAAAGGTATTATTGATGAATGCCGTGAATATGGAAATATAATTCTTGTAATTGATGAAATTCATAATATCATAGGAGCTGGAGATGGCGAACATTCAATGAATGCAGCCAATATATTAAAACCTTCCCTATCAAATGGTGAAATCCAGTTAATAGGAACAACAACATTAAAAGAATATAGAAAATATATAGAAAAAGATTCTGCACTAGAAAGAAGGTTCCAACAAGTTCTTGTTGAAGAGCCAAATATTGATGAATCTGTTAGAATTCTTGAAGGAATTAAAAAGTATTATGAAGAATATCATAAAGTAAAAATTTCAAATGATGTAATCAAACATACTGTTGAAATGTCTGAAAAATATATCCATGACAGATTTTTACCAGATAAAGCAATAGATATACTTGATGAAGCTTGTTCAAGAATTAACTTAGAAAATAAAGAGTTATTTAGATTAGAAATGTTAAAACAAGAGCTTAGCCAAGTTCAAGCCCAAAAAGAAGATGCAGCAAATGCTGATTCAACTGAAGATTATCAAAAAGCTGCTGATTTAAAAACACAAGAATGTAGATTAATTGAAGAGATTGATCACTTAAATAGTACAATTGAATTAAAACATCTTACAACTCAAGATATTGCTCAAGTTATTGAAAATTGGACAAAAATTCCTGTTAAAAAAATAACTGAAGCAGAAACACAAAAATTATTGAACCTTGAAACAAATCTTCACACAAGAATTATCGGTCAAAATGCTGCTGTAAGCGCAGTTTCTCGAGCAATTAGAAGAAATCGTGCTGGATTACAAAGTACAAAAAGACCTCCTTCTTTTATATTTGTTGGACCTACAGGTGTTGGTAAAACAGAACTTGCAAAAAGTTTGGCTTATGAAATGTTCGGCTCAGAAGATGCTATGATTAGAGTGGATATGTCTGAATTTATGGAAGGTCACTCTACTTCTAAATTAATAGGTGCTCCTCCCGGATATGTTGGATATGATGATGCTGGTCAATTAACTGAAAAAGTTAAAAGAAAACCTTATTCAATTATTCTTTTAGATGAAATTGAAAAAGCACATCCAGATGTATTTAATATACTTCTTCAAGTTCTTGATGATGGCAAACTTACAGATTCTCAAGGAAATACAGTAAGTTTCCAAAATACAATAATTATTATGACATCAAATGCTGGTTCAAATTTAAATACTAATTCAATTGGTTTTGCAAAACAAACTGTAGATACAAATAAAATTGAAGAAAATCTAAAACAATATTTTAGACCTGAATTTTTAAACAGAATTGATGAAATAATTGTATTTGATTCTTTAACAAAACCAGAATTAATACAAATTGTTGATTTAATGCTTAAAGATACAAGAAAGGCTTTAGCAGATAAAAATATGACTTTAGAAATATCAGATGAAGCTAAAAACTTTATTTTAGAAAAAGGAACTAATTTAAAATTTGGAGCTCGTCCACTTAGAAGGGCTATTCAAAGACATATTGAAGATGAAATCGCAGAAAAAGTTTTAAGGGGCGAAATTCAAGATGGGCAAAATATTGAAGTTACTTTTAAAAATGATAATTTAAAGTGGAGCATTTAGGACTTGCATTTAGTGCCGGTTCTTAAATGCACATTATACGGAGGAAATAATGAAAAAAGAAAATATACCAAATATTCTAACTATAATTCGTTTTATTTTAATACCATTTATTTATATATCAGTTTTATCACATCACTATTTAATAGCTTTGATAATTTTTACAGTATCAGCTCTAACTGATATTTTAGATGGTTATATAGCACGCAAATATAACTATATAACTGATATTGGAAAACTTATAGATCCTTTAGCAGATAAATTAACACAACTTTCACTTCTTTTATCTTTAGCAATTTTAAAGATTTTACCATGGTGGATTTTTGCTATTGTATTTATTAAAGAACTTGTATTAATAGTTTCAGCTTCTGTATTATACTCACGAAAAGATGTTGTAGTTTATAGCAAATGGTACGGAAAACTTGCTACTACCCTTTTCTATTTAGCTATTGTGGCTTCTTTAATTATTAATCAATTTGATATTACAATGGCATTTAGAATAGATTTATATTTATATTATTTGGCAATTCTTGCAACAGTTTTTGCATTAATTATGTACTCTATAAAATTTGAATTTAAAAGAGAAAAATAATAAAAAAGTGGTCTTAAATGACCACTTTTTTCTATTCAAAATCTTCAATTATTTGATTAAGTTCTTCTTTTCCATAAATCTCTAATCCATCTTGCATATTAATTAAATCTGTTTCAGTAAGATATTCACTCGAAATATTAGTTTTCTCATATATACTTTCAGTTCCGTCATTATTTACAATATATATAACAACTTTATCATCTTCTACTTTTAGTTTAAAATGTTCACCACATACATCTTCAAATTCTTTATATAATATTAATTTTCCCGTTTCAAATCCTATAACTTCCCAATCAGGATACTCTGCTTGCGTCTCTTCTTCCGTCATATTTACAAGTTCTTGCGGTAATTCAACATATTCATTTATTGTATGTTCACATTTTTTATAATATTTTTTTAATATTAATATCGCATTTGCAGAAAGTTTCTTCTCTTTCGAAACTACTGTCGTAGCACTTTGTATTTCTTCATATTCTTCTGTACATTCATCTTCTATTACTTTTGAAATATAAATATTATTTTCCGTCTTATTTTCTCCTACTTCTTCTCTATTAAACAGAGTGTATCCAAAAATAATTATTGATGCACTCACTAATATAATTAGTATTATTCTATTTTTATTAGTCATTTATATCACAACCCTTCACTTTTATTATTGGCTAAGGTTGGCATTTTTATACAATATTAATTTAACACATATTTTCCATTTCTATTCACCTTAATACTTATTTCACCATCTTTGTCTGTCCTATAAACTTTTGCACCGCAATTCATCAAATTTATTTATTACAGTACTATTGGGATGTCCAAATTTATTGTTTTCTCCTACGCCAATAAGTACAATTTCAGGGTCCACCGCTTCTATAAATCGTTCTGTGCTAGAAGTCTTGGAACCATGATGTGCAACTTTTAGAATATTAGCTTTAAGTTTAGCTTTTTCATGCAGTTTCAGTAATTGTTCTTCAGCAATAGCTTCGATATCGCCTGTAAACAATATTTTAAAAACTTTATATTCAAATTTAAAAACCAATGAATTATTATTAAGTATATTATCTTGAATCAAATCACTTGTAGGAAATAAAACTCTAATTTTTACATCTTTATCTACACTTACAATATCACCTTTTTGAACCATCAATACTGGGATTTGTTTTTCTTTAATAATCTTACAAAAATGATTGTATTGTTCACTTATTTCCCCTTGTTTACCTATTACAACTTTTTCTACTTTCATTTCTTTTAATACACTTAAAATGCCTCCCACATGATCTTGATCAAAATGACTTATAATAACATAATCTAATTTATTGATTTTTCTATCTAATAGATATGGAATTAAAGTGTTTTTTCCAACATCGTATGACTGACTTCCCCCTCCATCAATTAATATTTTCTTATTATTTGGAGTTACAATTAGTGTGCTATCACCTTGTCCTACATCGATAAAATAAATTTCCAAATCATGAGGCAACTTTCTAATACAAATTATCATAAATATCATACAAATAACAATTATAGAAATCTTCTTAAAATATGGACGCAATTTATATTTAAATAAATGGATTATATTTTTTATTCGAACTTGTGTTGGAGTACAATTTTTTGAATGAAAAATGATATAAAGATATCTTAATAAAAAAATTAATAGATAATATAAAATAATTTGATTAAAATTAGGAGTAATTACTTTAAAATTTCCCAAATTAATTTTTGAAATTAATAAAAGTCCATAAGTAGGTATTTCAATTAGTTTTGCTAATGATATTCCAATATCAATTGAAAGAAAAGAAATCAGAATTTGAATAAATCCTCCCATAACTATTATTCCTATCACACAATTTAACAACAAATTTGTTAACAAAAAACCTATACCAAGTGTATTAAAAGTTAATATCATTATAGGGGCTATAACTATTTGCGCAGATAAAGAAACAGCAATTATTTCAATTATTTTTTCACATTTTCTTTGAATTTTTAAAAATACATATTTCCATTTTCTATTTCGTATTTTAATATTTTTAATAATCTTTTCTACAATAGGTTTAAAGTATATTATTCCTAATGTTCCTCCATAAGTGAGTAAAAAACTCATCCCTGTAATACTGTATGGATTATTTACTAATGTTAATAAGGCTGATATTGAAATATTATTTAAAGTATCACTCTTTCTATAAACAATAAAAGACATACACGAAAGAATCCCCATAACACCAGCTCTTACTACTGATACACTAAATCCTGTTATAAACATATATGCTACAAGGACAACACTTGCTATAATTTTGCTACTTCTCTTCCCTAATATCTTTTGTGTACAATTTGTAACTAAAAGTATAATATATGATATATGCATTCCTGATACTGCTAGCACATGTGAAATATTACTTGCTGAAAAATCCTGTCTTATATTTTCATCTATTTGTTCTGTATAACCTAACATTACGCCTAAAATTATTGGAGAAATATTTTCATTATATGTTTTCTCTATATTTGATTTAATCTCCAGGAAAATTGTATTTGATATTTGAAATATTTTATTTGCACAATTTTTGTCAATCACTTTTATATCCGAGACTTTAATAGTTCCATATATTTTAAGTGTTTTTAAATATCCTTTATAATCAAAACCTTTATAATTTCTAGCTGTTTGTGGTTCTTGGAATTCACCTTTAATTTGTATTTTATCTCCATATTCCAATTCTTGATTTACATTAATGTACAAATCTTTATTAAAAGATGTTTTTATTTTATATCTATTGTAATATTGTTTTTCTTGTTTATTACTTATTACAATTGCTATAAATGCTATTTCTTGCCCATCTTTAAATAGAATATCATATTGATTTTCTTGGCGTTTTATAATTAAATTTGAAATAAATGATGAAATGATTATAGTTAATATAATATTAGTTTTAAAAATTAATTTGATATATCTAAAATATCTTTTGATTGAAAAAATTTTAAATTTACTTTTGGAATATGGTATTTTGATTATTATATAAATAACTATTATAAAAATATAAAAAGGAACTATACTTATTTTTAAGTATAGCCCCCAAATTATACCTATAATATAACCAATTACCATTATAAAAATTGGTCTATTCAATTAAAATACTCTCCTTGCACCTACATATCTTATTTTATAATATCCTGATAATAATGTTGTTATTTTTACACCATCACTTGGATTTGATGCATGAATAAAATTCCCATCACCAACATATATTCCAACATGACCAATTGCAGTATTTGCATCATTATTAAATATTACTAAATCTCCTGGTTGCAAATCACTTTTTTCTATTGCAACTCCATTTTTGATTTGGTCTTTTGAAGATCTATATAAAGATATCCCAAAGTGTTTATATACATATTGTGTAAATCCTGAACAATCAAACCCTTTTGATGGTGACGCCCCTCCAGATACATATTTATATCCTAAATATTGTTTCGCATATTCTACTATTGCTGAACCTGTTGTTCCTAATGTTGATGGTTCCTCAGGTTTTTCTTCTACTTTTGGTTCTTCTATCTCTGTTTCTTCTTGTTTTGTTGTTTCTTCTGTCTTTACAGCTGTTTCATCTTTTAAAGTGCTTCCACCTCTTGATGTTGTTTCTGCTATTTTTGTATCTGAAATATATTTTGCTGATACATATCCAATTTCCCCATTTAAATCAATTTTGTACCAGTTATCTATTTGCCCTATTATTTCTACTTTATCATTTTTTTCTAAACTGTCTATAGCTTCAGTATCTGTAGATGGTCCTTTTCTTACTCTTAATCCATCTGTGCTTACATATCCAGTTTTGTTGATTTCTATTTCTTTATTTTCTAAATGTTCTTCTTGCACTGGTTCTTCTGGAATTTCTTCGGCTGGTTGTTCCTCTACTGGTTGTTCTGATTCAGGAACTGTAACTTCATTTGTTGTTAATATATTTATTAATATATTTTTCCTTATCCATCCGCTTTCAGTATCATTTTCTATTCTAGCCCAGTTATTAATTATTTCAATAACTGTTATATTTCCAGTTATTTTAGCTTTTTCTCTAGAATTAATTAATGGTAATGCTTTTACACCTATTTCTTGTATTAATGTATATTGGTTGTTTTCTTCTATATTGTTTGATACAGTTACTTGTGGTGTTTCTATTACTGTATCTGTTGGAATTGTTTCATTACTTTCTACATCATCTGGTTCTTGTATGTTATCTTGAGAATTTTCATTTTGAACATCAACTACATCTTTGCTTACGTAACCGGTTACTTTACCTATACTTGTTTTAACTTTAACCTTATACCAATCACCCTCTTCTTCAAGTATTTCTACTTCATCACCTTTATATATATAATCTAAAATACTTGAACTTTCGTCTGGCTTTTTCCTTAATTTTACTTCTTTAGAATTTACCTCTCCTATTGTAGCATAAGCTGTTGTTCCTAATATAATTAAAAATGTTATCATTAGTGTGATTATTGCTAAATTCTTTATTTTCATTTTTAACCTCATTTTATTTTATTCTTTATTTCGCTACAAGTATATAATTAAATTTAAAAAAAGTCAATTAATTTTGACTTTTTTTAATTATTTCATTTTTCCAATCAACTTCATAATTATTATTTTCACACCATCTATATATTAAACTTAAATAGTCATAATTATCATAAATTCCATGGATTTCATCAAATCTTATAGTATCTCGTTTTTTTAATTTCTTAATTCTCTTATTAAATTTTATATAATGTAAAGGATTATACAGTCCTCTTATCTGCAGTAAATCATATTTGTATATTTTATCTTCTCTTTCCGATAAAATTCTTCCACCCGCATAAATACTTCCTGCTGTAATTCTTTTTGCAACAGTTGCTCCCATACCAATTACAGAGTTTTCTTCAATCACAACTCCTCCAGCAATATTAACATTAATACCAATCCATACATGTTCTTTTATAATAACTTCTTTATATATATTTGATAATCCATATGGCATAAACAAATCTTCTTTATAATCGTGATTATAAGTCATAATGGTACAATTGTAGCTAATGATTGTTCCTGAACCAATTGTAAGACCTCCTATACAATTGCTATAAAAGTTGTTACCAATATAAACATTATCTCCGATAACTAGTTTTTGTGGATTATCAAACATACACTTCTTGCAAATTACTACGTTTTTCCCAATTTGAGCACCTTTTTTCCTTAATTTTGTAATTCTTCTATGGTTAATATAATACTTAATAGCATTAGAAATAAATTCAATAGTTCTTTTCATATTAAATACCTCTATACAATATGTTTTCTTATAGCATCATCTTGCTTTTCTGCATCTTTTGAAATCTTTTGTATTTTTTCGTTATCTACTGATTTAAAATCCTCAAGTGATAAATCATAACCATCTTCTAATTTATTTATGTGTAAAACAGGTAAAGATAAATCTAAATCTTCAATCACTCTATCAATTTTTTTACTATATGACATTATGTACATTCTTTGCATAGCAATTGATGATAGTATCATTGCATGGAAACGTGCACATATCATATATTCCATCATATTATATTTGCTTAAAAAGTCATCAATATCCCCTGTATATCTAACAATATGTAAGCGACTTTCATTTGGAAACAATTTAAGTATTGCATCTATTGTGTCTTCATCTCCCTCATTTTTACAAAAAGAAAATAAGAAAACATCTTTTCCTAAAGAAATATAGTTTTTAATATTTCTTTCAAGAAACTTTATATATTTATCATTTTTGTCTTTCAAATCATTTCTAATATTTAGATTTATTACTGTTATTCCAACAGTGTCTTTTTGTTTTTCAACTTTTGGAGTGTTATAGCTAAACGCAAAGTCTGGTGCATAACGAACTGTTTCAATATCTCTAAACAAATTATAAGAGTATAAATCTCTAAAGCAAATATCAGTACATTCTTTAAAATCTTTTTTTGATAGTTCAAAATATTCTTGTGTTTGGTATGGACCATAATTACAGCTTATATAACAGAAAGGTTTATTATTTTCTCTACATCTTTTTACAAAATCATAAAATTTTTCTGAAAGATTGTAGCTAGATCCCCCTTCCATAAATATAGATCCGCCAATATAGACATATGCATCATATTCATTTACATCTGAATTATATAATTCTTCGTCAGTGTCCTTTCCATATACAGCGTGTAAATTATCATATTTATCTAATATATCTATAAACTCATATTTATCGTATTTAATATAAAAATCAATATCTTTATATTTTTCTAATAGCATTTTTACGAATAAGTCATCCCCAAAATTTTTCCTTAAGTAGGCCATCACAAATACTTTTTTCATCTATAACTTCCTTTCAAATATAGAATAAATTTAGAAAAAGAAGATATAAAATTTATGTCTTCTTTTTTCTATCATATATAATATTATTAATTTATCTCATAATTTATCTTTGTTTTTAATTTGTTCCAAATTTCATTTGTTCTTATATAATCTTTATAATGTTGTTCTACATTTTTATCATATTTTTCTAGTTCTTCTAATAAAATTGTAAAACAATCATCCTCAAATATGTCATTTAGTTTTGGTACAATTTCTTGTAGTTTTTTTACCATATCTTGTATTTTTGCTTTATAGGTTTCTCTATCCGTTATATATAATAATAATGGTTTGTATTTTATCCAACCTAATGTTGCTTTTAAAAATCTAGTTTTTATTTTTTCTTCTTTTACATTAATTTTTCTTAAACTTTTTGGATAAATTCCTTCCATTATTTCTGTATATTTTAAGAACCCATCATGAAAATGATACACAGGTATTCTAACTATTTTGGAATTTCCTAATAATGTTGAGAAAAATGTATCTTCTCCTCTTGCTAGTGGTGGATTATAAAATGCTGGAATTTTATCCCTGTTGCTTAAATTTAAACATAAAGTAGACCCTGCAACCCATTTTCCTATACCATCTGAAGTTATCTCACGAGCTCCATTTCCTCTGGCAATATCCATATTTCCATATGTTACACCATTGTTATTTTTCATTTTTTCTCTTATTGATTCCCAAGAAATAATGTCATTACTTATTACTTCTATAAATTCCTTCATATCATTTTCAGTAAATTTTTCATTAAAGTCTATATATGGAATTGGTGATATATAACCACAGTGGTACCCTATAGTAACATTTGCCATTTCTTTTTCCATAAATTCTAAATGTCTTAAGATATTATCTTGTTTTAACCAGACATTTTTTCCATTATCTTTTAATGTTGCAACAGGATATTCATCATCATCCCAGAATAATAAGTAGTCCATTTTATATTTAATTGCATAATACATTACTGTATTTCTTCCCTTTGCATGTCCATGTCCTAAAAAGAATTCCATATCCTCCTGATTCATACCATGCCTTGCTGCTAGTTTTTTTACCTGTTCCCCTATATCTTCTGGTGTAATATATTTTACCTTAATATCTTTGTATACAGGTGTTTTAATGTTATAAAATTCTTCTCTTGGTGTTTGTTGATATGCAGAGTCAAATAAAACAAATATTGTTATTTTTACTTTTTTACCATATCTGCTTACTTGTTCTAACATATCTTCATAATAGTTATTAATTATATTGCATACATTTGATCTTCCTGTTACGAATCCAATTCCAAAGTTTATTTCTTTTTCCATATAATACCTACCTATCTTAAACTTGTACTATTATATCAAATTTTTAATGTTTTGTAAAGTATATTTAGTAATTTGTTAACATAAAAATTATTAAATATTTTTTTCAACTAATGGCAATATTTGTTTTTTTCTAGATACTACTCCTGGCATTACTGCAATATTATCATTTAATTCATATTCTTTTGATATTGCATCTGCTCTTTCTCCTAAAACAATTGCCTCTGAATTACTATTTACTATATCTGTTATAACAAATACAAATAAACTTAATCCTTTTTCTGATATTTCTTTATTTATTTCTTTTTCGATGTTTTCTTTTCTTTTTAATACATCTGGTATGAATACTGTATTTACTTGTGCTATAACATATTTAACATTTTCTTTTTCTACTTTTTTCGCATCTAAACATAATAATTCTTTTTCTGTATATTTATCTAAATTTGTTCCTGCTTTTAACATATCTAACCCATATGTTTTAACATCTACATTTGCTATTTCTGCAAGTATTTTAACTGCTTTTATATCTTTTTCAGTTGTTGTTGGTGATTTTAATAATAATGTATCTGATATTATTGCACTTAACATTAATCCTGCCATTTTAGGTTCTATTTCTATATTGTTTACTGTATATAATTCAAATAATACTGTTGATGTACATCCCACTGGTTGTGCATAATAAAATAATGGTTCTGCTGTTTGAAAATTATTTATTCTATGATGATCTACTACTGTATCAATTTTTGCATTTTCTATTCCTTCAACAGATTGCGAAAACTCGTTGTGGTCAACTAATATAACAACTTGTCCTTCTTCAACTTTTTCTATGTATTTTGGAACTTCTGCCCCAAAATAATTTAATGCATATTTTGTTTCATCATTAATTTCTCCAAGTCTACATGGTATTACTTGTTTTCCTCTCAATTTTGTTTGTAAATCTGCCATTACTATACTTGAACAGATTGTATCTGTGTCAGGACTTTTGTGTCCAAAAACTATTATTTCTTCCATATTATTTACCTCTTTCTAATATTTCTTCTAATTCTTCTTTATTAAAATTATATACTTTATTACAGAATTGACATTGAATTTCTGCTTTTCCATCTTCTTCAATTAATTCAGTTAATTGTTCTGTACCAAGTGTAATTAATCCATCTGCAAATTTTTCTTTATTACATCCACATTCATATACAGGTTCAATTGATGCATCCATAACCTTAGCATTTTTATCTCCTGTTACTTTTTGTGCAATTTCTTTTAAACTTAGATTATTATCTAGCATCTTTGAAATTGCTCCTGCTTGAAATATTGATTGTTCAACTATTGATATTTCTTCTTCAGTAGCATCTGGCATTGGTGTTATGATGTAACCACCACTTGAACGAACTCCGTCTTTATCTACCAATACTCCTAAAGCTACTGCTGTTTGTCTTTGTTCTGATGACTGAAAATAATTCGCAAAATCTTCCGCTATTTCTCCAGATGTTAAAGGACTTATTCCTATATATGGTTCTTTTAAACCAATATCTTTTATAACATTTATAAATCCTTGATTTCCAATAGCTCCACCTACATCTAATTTTCCAAATTCATTTAATGGTAAATCTGCATGAGGATTGGTTATACAAGCTTTTACTTTTGGTGTATTATCTGCTACTGCTACAATTTTTCCTATAGGCCCATTTCCTTTTATTTGAATTGTAAGCTTGTCTGTTTTGTTTTTCATTTCAGCACCTATTAATGATGTTATTGTTAAAACTCTTCCCATTGCAGCTGTTGCTAATGGACTTAAATCATGTAGTTTTCTAGCTTCTTCCACTAAATTTGTCGTTGAGGCACATACTACAGAGATTTTTCCATCATGTGCTAAAAATTTTATAATTTGGTCTTTCATTTTAATTTCCTTTCTTATTATTCAGCTACTGTCTCTACTAATTCAGATGTACAATGTGGACATCTTGTTGCGTGATATTTTACATCTGTTAAACAATATGGACAGGTTTTAGTTTCAGGTTCTTTTGGTTCTTCTACAACTTCTTCTTTTTTATATTTTTTTAATCTCCCTTTTTTATCAATTTTACTTACTGCTAAATCTCCAAGTTCTTTAATTTTATTTAGTTTATTTATATATTTAACTGCCAAGAAAATTGAGAATGCTATTATTAAAAAGTCTACAATTGTTGTTATAAAACTGCCATATTTTATTGATGTGTTTCCTACATTCCATACCATATCTGTAAAATCCACATTTCCTGTAAGTACTGAAATTGCTGGCATTATTACATCATTTACTAATGAATTTACTATTTTTTGAAATGCACCACCTATTACAACACCTACTGCCATATCCATTATATTCCCTTTTAGTGCAAATTCTTTAAATTCTTTTAACATATATTATTCCCCCATTTTTTCATTGATTAGTTTAGGTTTTTCGTCTTTTTCTTTTATAAAATTTCTATATCCTATTGCTACTGCTGCAATTATCATTAGTAAAAATGATAAAGCCTTCCATATCCCACTATCTAATAATATTATTGCAAACATTCCAAGTGATGCACTTAATCCATATAATATTAATACAGCTTGTTTTTGTGTAAATCCTTTTTTTACTAATCTATGATGTAAATGACCTTTATCTGGTTTAAAAGCTGCTTTTATTGATTTTCCTTTTACAGTTCTTCTTATTATTGCAAATATAACATCAAATATAGGTAATCCTAATACAATAACAGGTAGTACTATTACAGCCATTGTATATGTTTTTGCAACTCCTAAAATTGATACTACGGCCAACATAAATCCTAAGAAGTTCGAACCTGTATCTCCTATAAAAGTTTTTGCAGGTGAAAAATTATATGGTAAAAATCCAACTAATGCTCCACTCATTGCAGTTACTATTATTGTTGCAATCATTGGTGAACCATTCATTAAAAATATAACTAATAATGATACACATGATATTAATGATATACCAGATGATAGCCCATCTAACCCATCAATTAAATTAATTGCATTTGTAACTCCTACTATCCACACAACAGTAAGAATTGTGGAAAAAGCTTCACTTAATCCTACTCTGTATAAAAACGGAATGTTAAGGTGTTCTATTTTTGTTCCAAATGATACAACTATTACTGCAGCAATTACTTGTCCTATTAGTTGTTGCCATGCTCTTAGTGTCTTAATATCATCTAATATTCCTGTAATTGTTATTACTCCAATTCCAAGTAATACTCCTAATAATTTTTTTGCATATTCTTGTTCAGCAAATAAATCTAAACTTCCTTCTATGCTCATTACTATTATTAAATATATCATTGATACTACAAAACCTAATATGACTGCAGGACCTCCAAATTTAGGCATTTTCTTGGTATGCATTCTTCTTTTATCTTTTGGAATATCTACTGCCCCAATTTTATTAGCTATTTTTATAGTATATGGTGTTGCCATAAATGATATTATAAATGCTAATATAAATGCTATTGCTATATTTCCCCACATATATTTTTTGGCCTCCATTATTTCATATTTTCGTTTTCTATTTGTTCTATCATTTTTACTCTATTTTCATGTCTGCCACCTTCAAATTCTGTTGCAATCCATGTTCTTACTATTCTAATCGCTTTATTTGTATCCATATAGTCAGCTCCTAGTGCTAACATATTAGAATTATTATGCATTCTTGAAAATTTCGCTTCTTCTTCATCATTACATTTTGCACATCTTATTCCTTTGAATTTGTTTGCAACTATGCACATTCCTATTCCTGAACGGCAAATTATTATTCCTTTTTCAGCTTGTCCATCTTCTACTTCTGTTGCTACTGCTTGTGCTATTTCTGGATATTCTGCCCTTTCTTCATCAAATGTTCCACAGTCTGTATATTCTATTTCTCTTTCTTCTAAATATTTTTTAATTTCTTCTTTTAATTTGTATCCTCCATGATCACTACCAATTGCTATCATTTTTATCACTCTTCCTTTCGCCCTTTATTTTACTATATAAAACAAAAAATAGCAAGACTTTCACTGTTTTTTCATAATTGTTGCATTCCAATATTATCATCCGCAAATGCTCAGGTATAGTGTAAAAATAAATGAAAGATTTTGTGTATCTAAACTTAACGTTAGAAATTATTAAACAAAAATCATAAAGGGTCCTGTATTCGGGTATAGTTGTGATTTTTGTTTTAGAATTTCTTCGGGAAGTTTGGTTTATCCAAAATCTGTAATGTTTTTTACACTATACCTGAGCATTTGCGGATGATAATATTGGAATAATAACTAAATTTTGAAAAAAAAAAGTTTTTAGTCTTGCCAAAAGAATTTTTGTGTGTTATAATAGTATCCGTTATAGTTTATTTTTACTAAGAGGAGGTGCATCACACATGCCAAATATAAAATCAGCTAAAAAAAGAGTTAAAATTATTGAGAAAAAAACATTAACAAATAATATGATTAAAACTGGATATAAATCAGCTGTAAAAAAATTCGAAGAAGCTGTTGCTGCTGGAAATTTAGAAGAAGCTAAAGTTCTATTTTCTGAAGCTACTAAAAAAATTGACCAAGCTTGCACAAAAGGTGTAATCGTTAAAAATACAGCTGCTAGAAAAAAATCTAGCCTATCAAAAAAATTAAATGCTGCTATGGCTTAATTATAGCAAAAAATCGCTAATTTAAATTAGCGATTTTTATTTTATTTTAATTTAATTCCATATGTTTCATATATCCATGTATAATAATCCCATACTTCTAATGTTTCTGGTAATCCAAAATCTGCCCCGAATGTTTCAACAGTAACTTTAGTGATTATAACATCATTAACAGGAACACTTTTTTCAGCTTGTTTTTTCTCTTCTTCAGTCATTCCCTCTCTTTCTGCTATTTTTGTTTCAACTTTTTCAATATTTTCAACAATATCTAATCCTTCAATTATTTTTCCAAAAGGTGCATAAAGTCCATCTAAAGAACTATTTTTTTCTGTCATTATAAAAAATTGAGAACCTGCTGAATTATAACTTTCTGTTGTTAATGTTTCAGAATAATCTTGTGTATAATCTGCTCTGGCCATTGATATAACACCTTTTTCATGTTTCAATGTATTTTTGTTGTATTTGTTTGCTAAGAATTCTCCTTTTATACAATATTCTCTATCTTCATCTTTACTTACTTCTATTCCTAAATCACTTAATTTTGGTGAACCAGTTCCATCTCCATTAGAGTCTCCTCCTTGAATCATAAACCCTTCTACTACTCTATGGAATTTTAATCCATCATAAAATCCATTTTGTGCTAGTGCAACAAAATTTGCTACAGTTTCTGGTGCTAGTTCTGGATATAACTCTAATTTTATTGTTCCATAATTTTGGATTTCCATTGTTACAATTGGATTTTTAACTTCCATTGTTGCTTTTTGGTAATATCCATATCCTAGCCCTCCTATTAATGCTAATATTAAAATTAATGCGATTATTGTTATTATGTTTGATGTTTTTTTCATTTTTATCTTCCTTTCTAAATTAATATATTATCAAATGCAAATTGTTCTTGCATTTTCTTTAATGTTTGTTTTATCGTTCTTGCTCTTATATCTCCAATCCCTTCTACTTTGTTTAGCTCATTTATTTCTGCCACTAAAATATGTTGGAATGATTTAAACGATTTTACTAATTTTTCTACTATACTGTTTGGCATTCTAGGAACTTTATTTAATATTCTATACCCTCTTGGATATACTGCAAGTTCTTCAAAATTTTCGAAACTTTCATATCCTAAAATTTTAGCAATTGTTGGTAACTTCATTAGTTCTTCATGTTCTAATATTGATAATTCTTCTAAAATTTCTTCTGCACCAGTTTCTCTTACCATATAGTCTTTTATTAATTGAAGCTCTTCTTTTTCAAGACCTCCTATTAATTCTTCTAATTGCATACTAACTAGTCTTCCATCAGCTCCAAGTTCATATATTTTTTTCTGAATTTCTTCTACTATTTTCATTACCATTTCTGCTCTTTGTATTACAGTTAAAACATTATCAAGTGTTACTATATCATTAAATTCATATTCATTTAATATACTTAATTTACTATCATATACTTTTCTATATTTTTCTAGTGTTTGTATTGCCTGATTAGCTTTGTTTAGTACTACATCTGTATTTTCTAATACATAACGATAATTTTCTTTAAAGACTGTTATTATATTTCTTCTTTGTGATATGCTTATTACTAATTCTCCAGTCTGTTTGGCTGTCCTTTCAGCGGTTCTATGCCTTGTCCCTGTTTCAACTGTTGATATCTGATATGATGGTATCAATTGCGCATTAGCTAATAATATTTTTTTCATATCTCCACTTAATATTATTGCGCCATCCATTTTAGCTAGTTCATATAGTTTCGCTGAAGTATATTCTTCATTTATGAAAAATCCTCCATCAACAATTTCATCTATCACTTTTTCATCATCTGTTATAAGTAACAATGCTCCTGTTTTTGCTTTTAATATACTGTCTAATCCTTCTCGTATTGGCGTTCCTGGGGCGATTCTTTTTAATATATCTGCTATTGGGTCATCTTTGATTGTGCTCATCTAAGTCTTTATCCCTCCTTATTTAATGTTAAGTTTTCTTAACGCTTCCCCTATATTTTTCACGCCTATTATATCTAATTTATACTCATCTTTCAAGACTTTTTTATTATTTTCTGGAATAATACATGTTTTAAATCCCAATTTTTCTGCTTCTTTCAACCTTTTTTCTATTAAATTGATTCTTCTAACTTCTCCTGTAAGCCCAACTTCTCCTATTACTACTGTTGTCTGAGGAATTGGAACATTTTTATATGCTGATGCAACTGTTGCTATTATTCCTAAATCTATTGCTGGCTCTGAAAGTTTCATTCCACCTGCAATATTTAAGTATACATCATGATTTCCAATTGAAAGACCTGCTCTTTTTTCTAATACTGCAATTAATACTGCCATTCTATTATAATCAAATCCATTGGCAGTTCTTTTTGGCATTCCAAATACCGTTTGTGATGTTAATGCTTGCATTTCTACCAGTATTGGTCTTGTTCCTTCAACGCTTGCTACAATACATGAACCTGATGGATTATCATCTCTTTCTGTTATTAAAATATCAGATGGATTTGTTACTTCACACATTCCTTCTTGTCTCATTTCAAACATTCCGATTTCATTTGTTGAACCAAATCTATTTTTTACAGCTCTTAATATTCTGTATGTATTATACCTTTCCCCCTCTAAATAAAGAACTGTATCTACCATATGTTCTAAAACTCTTGGACCTGCTATATTTCCATCTTTCGTTACATGTCCTATTATTACTGTTGTAATTTGCTGTGATTTACATACTCTCATTATTTGTGATGTTATTTCTCTTACTTGACTTACACTTCCTGCAGCTGCAGATATTTCGTCTGAATACATTGTTTGTATTGAATCTATTATCACAAGTTTTGGCTTAATTTCTCCTATTGCATCTCTAACCACATCAATGTCTGTTTCTCCTAGGAATAATAAGTCGTCATTTTTTACTTCTAGCCTATCTGCTCTTAGTTTTATTTGTTCGGCTGATTCTTCTCCTGATACATATAAAACTTTACCTTCCCCTTTTACTTTTTCACATAATTGTAATATTAGTGTTGACTTTCCTATTCCGGGTTCTCCTCCAAGTAATATTAATGAGCCTTTTACTAATCCTCCACCTAATACTCTATCTAATTCAGAAAATCCTGTTGATGTTCTATTTGCTTCTTGCCCTACATATGTGTTTAAAGGTTTTGGTGTATTATTTATCTTTTTTTCTGCTTTATTTGTTTCTGTGTATTTCTCTATTTTTTGTTCGTAAAATGTGTTCCAACTGTTACATGCTGGACATTTTCCTAACCATTTGGGTGATTCGTTTCCACATTCATTACATACAAATATTGTTTTTGGTTTTGCCATTGCTTATCCTTTCCATTTTATAAAAAAGTTGACATTTATAAAAAATGCGTGTATAATATATTTAGAAAATGAGAAATCGCAGTACTGCGGTTACCACATGGTTGTTACAACACATTCGTACCGGTCAAAGCAGAATGTGTTGTTTTTTATTCCTTATTAGTTAAATAGATAACTATTATTGTTAATAAGGTTATGTTTAAGGATAGCAAAAAAGCTAGTAAGTATATATTCCATAAACACCACCTCGCTTTCTCAGAGTTATACTCCGTATGTAAGGTGGCAACTACATCTACTTATTCTCATTTTCGAATTGCATTATATAATATTTATTTGTAAAAAGCAATAGTTTTTCGCAAAAACATGTTTGGATTTTGTGTACGTAAAAGAAGCATTCAAATAGAATGCTTCCTTTTGTTTTTATGGATTATTAAGTTGTCTCAGAATCAACATATTCATTTACGATTTTATAAATATGTTGCTCCATTTCGGAACATAAAGACTTAAACGAATAACCTGCCATCTGCCTAAGAAGAACAATTGCCTTAATAGCTTCACTTTCCCAAGAAGTTATAGCACGCATCAGCTTCTTTTCATTCAAAACATCTGTCCCGCTACCATAAGTATATTGATAGTACTGCTGATTTGTTTCGCGAAATTCACACCAAGTAACAGAAAATTTTTCTCCGCTCTCATCTTTCGAAAAAGCAATTCGCTCTATAACAAGTTGTAAGCGATTTACTACGCGCCTAATATTGCTAATTTTTTCTTGAATATTTTTCACTTCTCCTTTTGCATCATCCGGAAATTGCTTTATAGCAATTTCCAAGCTCTCTTCCATATGCCAAAGCCGGTCTTTGTATTTTCCCTTAAATTCTTCGATTTGGCCAATCAATTGTTCTTCTGCGGGTCCAACCTTAATCGCTGCCATTGTGATTCCTCCTAAAAAAATTTTTTTACTAATGATGTTTGCCTATGCTGAAAAGTGGAGTTATACACCTTTCGTGGCTGTATTATAACACGTTCTTAGCGATTTAGCAAGTTCATGGTATATATTTCCTTTGATTTTCACTTTTTAACATGTTATTATTTACATAAGAGGTGAATTTTATGCAAAAAATGATTTCAGAATTAAAAAATTTAGATAAAGATACATATAAAATAATGAAATGTGGTTTACTATTTTCTACTTTTGTAGCATTAATCTCTGTCGCAGTTCTGTTTTGTTATATTTTTTTAGGAATTAACTTTTTATATTATTTAGGAATAACTTTAATTGAAATGAGTTTTTCCTTTGCAGTTGAATTTATTGTTTGTGGTATAGTAGTTGACTTTATAAGAAAAAAACGTATTTAAAACTTAAGTGGCTTTGCCACTTTTTTGTTTGTATAATTATATTGAAATTTGTCCTAAATAGTGATATATTCAAAATAGAAAAATAATTATGGAGGTAATTATGGAAATAAACGAATTATCAATCCACGAAAAAATTGGACAAATGATTATAATAGGCATGGACACTAACTATATAACAGATAGAATAAAAACAATGATAACAAAATACAAAATAGGCGGAATAATTTTATATAGAAAAAACTTCACTACATATGACAAAATGTTAGAACTTATACAACAATTAAAAGATTTAAATAGAGTTAACAAAATTCCTTTATTTATCGCAATAGATCAAGAAGGCGGACGAGTAAATAGAATGCCAAAAGAAATTCAAAACCTACCTTCTGCTAATAAAATCGCATTACAAAATGATGAAGAATTAGTAAAAAAATCTGCTCAACTAACCGGTAAATTGCTAAAAAATTCAGGATTCAACCTAAATTTTGCACCTGTACTTGATATCAAAAACTTTTCTAATGAACATGCTATTGGTGATAGATGTTTTGGAAATGATAAAGAAACTGTTGCCAAATATGGCATTATTACTATGAAATCATTACAAGAGCAAGGTGTGATTCCTGTTGTTAAGCACTTCCCTGGACATGGTGCAACAAATAAAGATTCTCATTATTTCTTACCTATTATCAATAAAAAATTTAAGGACCTTGAAAATGAAGATATGTACCCTTTTGAACAAGCAATTAATAATGGCGCAGATTGTTTGTTAGTTGGTCATTTATTAATAAAACATATAACAGGATTTCGTCCAGCATCTTTATCTAGAAAATTTATTTCTAGATATATAAGAAAAAAATATAAATATAATGGACTTGTTTTTACAGATGATTTAAAGATGAGAGCTATTAAATTTCTATATGGTTCAATTAACTCTGTTGTAAAAGCTTTTAAAGCAGGCAATGATATAATAATTTTCAGATTTAATAAAGATGAAGAGAAAAACGCAATTGAAAAAGTCGTAAAACTTACATTATCAGGGAAAATAAAAGAAAGTAGAATTAATCGTAGTGTTAGAAGAATTATTAATCTAAAAGAAAAATATAATCTTTCAGATAATATGCCTGAAGAAAATATTGATATTGATGATTTTAATAATGAAATACTACAAATTCGTGAAAAATGCGGATTATAAAAGACTTCCTATTGGGA
>JAFQSS010000015.1 GCA_017409455.1 Clostridia bacterium
TTGATTTGATGTGCTACTTGTATTTGTTGCATTATCTGAAATTTGTCTTACATACAAGTAATATTGTCCTGATGTTCCTGGATTTATATCAAATGCTGTTCCACTTGTATAATTTGACAATGTTCCTGTTGCTGTTGGTGAATCACTTGTTGATAAGAAATATTGATATGAGTTGCTTGTTGATAATCCTGATGACCCTCCATTTACCGTTGGGTCTGTTGCTGTTATTGTTACACTTAATGCTGAGTTTCTCCAATCACATGAACTTGGACTTACTGTTAGTGTTGGCGCTGTTCTGTCTACGAAGACTCTTCCATCATCCTCATCATCACCTGTAATAAGCTCACTGATATAACGTACATTTTCAATATTGTCATACATATATATATGTGTGTTGTACCATCCTTCTTCATAATTATGGTCTGATACATTTACTCTAAAATACCATGTACCATTTCCTAGGTTTGTTCCTGAAACTGCACTATTTGTCACCCAATTACCTGCTAAGTCATCTTGCCATCCTGAGTCTGTCCATGTTGGAAATTGTATTCTATTTACTCCAGAAAGATTATCACTTACTCCATGTACATATACATCATATCCTGTGTTCGATACATTCTTTATTTCTGCAGATGTCGCTGTTGGTGGTGTTGTATCATATACAACATGTACAGCATTAATCCACCCACCATTTCCTGCATTGTCCAATATACTTAAATCAATAGAGTAATACCCATCTCCTTGATTTGTTTGATTTGTAGAAGTATTTACAATGTCATTTAATGAAATATTGGCATAAAATCTATTATTAGTTGAATCCCAAGTAAGTCCAAAATTAGTAACGTAGTTTACATATGGCGGATTATAATAAGCTCCCAACCACAACGTTTGAATATCAGATCCTCCAGTATCCCAGGCATTTACATATATTGTAACTGTTGGTTGATTTGTATAATATACACCATTAATTAAGGTCGCTGACGTAGTTATATTTCCTTCTGGTGCAATTTTATCTATCTTTACTTCAGTTGATACTGTACTACTTGTATTTCCTGCATAATCCAGTGCTCTAACATATATTGTGCTATTCATTGTTTCTGTAAATGTAACTGAGCTACCTGACATATCATTCCATGTGCTATTATCTGAACTCCATTGATATTTTTCAACTCCTGATAAGTTATCTGTAGCACTTGCTGTTAGTGTCACATCCTGGTTTGTCCAATTCCCACCACCTGAGTTTGAAACAGCTAGATTTGTTGGCGCTGTTCTATCCATTCTTAACATAACTGAAACAGGTTCACTAGCATTTCCAGCCGCATCTACACATCGATAATATACAATTTGTTCTTGCTCATCATAATGGTATGCTTTATTATAACTGTTTTGTAAAGTTGCCCAACTTGCATTTTCAAATCTCCATTGGTAGTAACTAATTCCTGCCCCACCTGAATCTGTACCTGAAAGTGTTACTATTAAAGGATTTGCTGTTGTCCAACTTCCATCATAATCTACTATAGTACATGTTGGTTTTGATTTGTCTATTAAATATGGTCCACTATATGCATATTCGTATCCATACCATATATGTAAATACCATGTTCCTGGCGTACTGATTGAAACAGTCCACGTATCGGCAGACGTTGATCCCGTCATTGCTACCTTACTAGAGCTAGCAACAGATTCTGAAGTACTTGTAGACCAAGCATAATAATCAGGCATCTCCCAACCAATAGTAGTCACATCCACGTTAATAGTTGAATTTGATGTTTTGTATTCAGGAGAAATCAGTATTTGATCAGAACCTTCAGTACCTGCTGTTAACATTACATCTTCATCATTAGTTACTGCATAAATTGAGAATGTTTGGGCATCAAACGTTATGTTTTCTTTTGTATTTTCTTTAACATTTACTTTTTCATATGTATTATCTTCTTTTACGTGATATACTTGTGATTCTGTTTGTATATTTGCATCTTTTATTAAAACTTGACAAATTTCTCCAAATTCTTCTGGATTTATTTCTATTGTTTCAAGCACTTCAGTTGTTCCTTTTGATGGGTCTGTTTCATCTACTAGAACTTCTTTTGTAATATTTATAACTATTTTTATGTCATACGCTACATCTATTCTTTTTTCTCCAAAAATTTCTACTAATTGTTCTTGTGCTACTTCTTCAACTTTTAATTCTGCATCTTTTGGTAAATATCCTTTTACTTCTACTAATTTCCCGTTTTCTTCATCTTCGTATTTTAATATCTTGCCATATAATGTTTCTGTTTCTTCTGTTATTTCTATCGGACTGTTTTCTCCAGTTATTCCCTCTCCTGATAATAGATTCTTTACAAGTTCTCCTTGTTCGTCTTTTTCTAATATTACAACATAATATACTACTTCTATGTTAAGCTGTTTGTTTTCTATTTGTTCTTTTGTTAGTCTTATTTTGTTGTCTATTATTTCTATAGCGTTTTTTTCTGTTGGTATTTGATCTGTTGGCTCGCCTTCTACCGGAGTTTGTTCTCCTGTAAAATCTTCTACCGGAGTTTCTGGAGTTTGTTCTCCTACTAATTCTTCTACCGGAGTTTCTGGAGTTTGTTCCTTATTTTCTTCTGATGTTGTTGGTTTTTCTGTTGGTGTTTGTTCAACTGGTGTTTGTTCTGTTGATTCTTGTTGGTCTGGTGTTTCTGCAACTTGCTCTTTATTCTCTTCTGAGGTTGTTGCATTTTCTGTTGGTGTTTGTTCTGTTAGTGGGTTTTCTTCTGCTACACCTTCAACAGCATTCTCAGTTGATGCATTTTCTTGAACTGCCCCTTCACTTTCAACTTCAGGTACTGGTTCCTCCAAAGTGATTTTAACTATTTGATTAATTTCTTTACCATTAATACTTTCTGGCAATTGTATTTCATAAGTTTCATCATCTATTTGTATTGCCTCAAGCTTAAATATCTCATTTTCTAAATAACCATAGTTATCTATCGCAATAGCTTCAATTTCTATTACGTCCTCCGCTCGTGAGTCTCCTATATTTTTATACGCTCCAATCATTACGATTATGGCCATTAATAATATTACAATATTTCTTATTTTTTTAACAATCATTCCATTTCTTCTTGACATGATTTTCCTCCATTTTTTCACTCGTTTTTTGGGTCTATTTTCTCTATATATTTATATCATAACACGCCATTTTTTTCAACATTTTTCGCTATTTTTTTCGAAAAAAAAAGCACCATTTTTGGTACTTTTTTCTAGGTTTTTAAAACTCCTGATATTTACTGTTTTTTCTAAGTGTTGGAAGACTTTTGTAAATGATTTTAAAGCAGGAAAACTTTTCCAATTCATTGTCTTCTAAACAGTCAAGATAAATATCCAATTCTTCTAGGTTTTTACATGCAGAAATTATAGCTGGATGCAGGTTAGTTTCAAACATAAGCTCTAACCCTAAAAATATTGCACTTTTTCTTGATTTCCCTTCTCTTTTATACATCAAATTATATGCTTCGACAAACCTTGCTTTCATAGAATTTTTAAATTTATCTAATGGTAAAATATATTTTTGTTCGATTAATTCTGATATTTTTTTACCTTTATTTTGGGCCATATCTTGTTTAACTTCAGCCTTTGTGTATGGTAAGTAAACTTTACCATCTTCTTCTGAAATTACCAAAGTTTTATTGTCTTCTAAATTATTTTCGACAATTTTTTCTTCATCTATTTCAAATATTAACCCATCTACATTAGCTTCAATTTGTGTTAAATTTGTTAATTTAAAATTTACTACATTGTTTTTTCTCTCTAAGTTATCTATAACATAATTTATCTTGAAGTCTTGGTTTGTTGTTACAGAATATTCTTCCCCTTGTCTTTCCATAAATATGTATGCACCACCTGCAACTACTCTTAAACAAGGTTCTCTTACTATGATATATGATGTTTCATTTATTTCTGTATATATGTTATATTCATTTTTTTGTAATTCTATTTTATATTCGTTTTGTCCTAATTTTATCTCAGTTAAATTGTTTTCTGTATGCATTTTAATCGCACTTCTCTTAATCGTTGCATCTTTTTTACTTGTTTTCGCTACTTTATCCGTTTTTCTAGGACGACCTCTTTTTTTGCTACTTTTAATTCCTTCTTCTATGATTGATAAATTTCTCTTCTTTTTACGTGGTTCTTCAGGCTGTTCGTCTTCATCTATAGTACTATATGGTATCCCATATGAAGTATCATCTAATTCAAGGTCTAATGCATATATATTATTAACTTCTTCTGTTTTTTTCTTTACTTTTAATTTATCTTCTGCCATTTTAACCTCCAGTTTTTGGTTTTTCTTATAAATTGTTGACTATTTACTTAATTATACCTTATTTTCCACATAATCTCAAGTCGTTTTGTATTACAATTATGTTACATTTGTGTGACAATCCAGGGCCATGCTCGTCGTGCTAGCATTTGGGGACAGGCTCATTTTGCTAGCATTTTGAACATGGCCCCAGATGCTAGCACGACGAGCATGGCCCCAGATTGCTGGTTTTAAAAACAGAAAAAGGGACCAGGTCCCTTTTTCTGTTTTGTAGAAAATTTTATTATAAAATTATTATTCTTCTGCAGCTGGCTCATGCGTTCCTTCTGTTGAACCTTTTACTAATCCTATATTAACTTTTATACCAACACCATGTGATGCATAGTTAATACAGTCAACATCTTGACCTTCTAGCCATAAGTAAACTTTCAATCTACAAACACTATTTGGAGCTATTGTAAATTCCTCACTTCCCCATCCTTCTTCTGGATCAGGATGAGCACTTAAAAGATTTCTAACACCTTCTTTGATTGTGTAATCACTTGCATCTGTTTTAGTTGTTTGAAGTACAACTTGTTTCTTTAAAGTTGTACTATTTGTACCACTCCAATCATATATATCTTTTATTTCTTTTCCTACTGATGCCTCTGTTAAGCCATAAGTTGGCATTTGAGTTGTTAAATCAAACCCTTTACTTCCATCAGCAAGTGTTTTTGTAGCATATTTTGTAGCATCTCCTGATGCCCATGTGATTTTATTATTGTTTGTAACTATGTATTCTACGTGATCATTTGCATTTGGTTCCCAAATAGCAACATCTGTCACATATACTCCTGCTTGATTATCATTAATTGCACCTGTTTTATCTAATACTTGAGTTTGTCCGTCATTTACTCCTGCAACACCATTCCAAACACCTGGTGAAGCTTCAGTTCCTCCATATTTAACAAATGCAACTCTAGCTGTATTTTGTAAACCTGTTGAAGCATCTCCTCCTTCAATTATTTCTAATGAAGAATCATAGTTTAATTGAAGTATATCAGCAATTGTATTTGATTTAGAAGAGTTCTTTAAAAATATATCAAACGCAAAGTATCCAGGGTATTTTAATTCAAACCCTACAGTTCCACTTGTCATAGATTTATTAGCTTCGTCTAATACAGCTATATTTTTTAATTCTTTTGTATTATTTAGTTGTCCTCTAAGCATGCTTAAACCTGTCATAGTATCTGATGTTTTTAAACCTAGTGTTGATGCTGGCAACATTTCTGTTGGCACTAAGTTGTTGTGTCCTGTATATGCATCTTCTTCCAAATCTAATTGTCCTTCTTCTTTTCCCAACACAATTCCGTTTGACCAGTTTAGAGCATCCAATGAAATTTCTAGACCTTCCGCTACTTGTACTGTACCACTTAAGTTAGTGATTGATACGTTTCTTTGTGTAGAGAACCACGCATATGTTGATACTATAAATAGCATCGCAGCTATTAATATTATAAAAAAGATTATTTTCAATTCAGATTTTCTTTTTGTTTTTGCCTTTTTTTTACTCATTATTTATTCCTCTCCTATTTTTTCACTTTATTTTATTAATTTCTTCTTCATTGTACTATCTATGATTTTATTTGTCAATGTTTTTTATGTTACAATTATGTTACAAATTTATTACATTTGGGGACGTGTTCATTTTGCTAGCATTTGGGGACAGGTACACTCTTCTAGCACAGCGAACATGTCCCCGTTTGCTAGCATCGCGAACATGTCCCCGCTTGCTAGTCTATCTTGTATTTATCTCTTTCTTTATAATGTGTATGTAACAATTTATGAGCACGATAGCTGCCTGGCTCTTCCAAAAATTCTTCGTAAATCTTTTTAACAGCAGGATTTTCGTGTGATTTTCTTATAGTACTCTTTTCATCAATTGAATATAAAGCATCTGCTCTTAATTTTCTAACATCTACTTCTCTTCTTGTTTTTGAACTTTTTATTGGTTGGCCACCACCCATTATACATCCACCTGGGCATGCCATTATTTCCACAAATTGGTAGTCTGCCTTTCCAGATTTTATTTCTTCCATGATTTTTTGTGCATTTGCCAATCCACTTGCAGCAACTACTTTTAAGTCTTTTCCAGCTATATTTACAGTTGCTCTTTTTATTCCATTTCCGCCTCTTACAGCTTCAAATTCTATTTTGGGTAAATCTTGACCTGTTAACACATCTTGAGCCGTTCTTAATGCTGCTTCCATCACTCCACCTGTTGTTCCAAATATTGCAGCAGCTCCTGTCGCTTCTCCCATTGGGTCATCAAATTGAGCATCTTCTAAATCCGCAAACTCTATCCCTGCTTGTTTTATCATTCTTGCAAGTTCTCTTGTTGTGATAACATTATCAACATCGCGTAAACCTTCATTTTTCATTTCAGGTCTTTGGCTTTCGAATTTCTTTGCTACACATGGCATTACAGAGACCATATATATTTTTTTAGGGTCTATTTTTTCTTTTTTCGCAAAATATGTTTTTACTAACGCTCCAAACATTTGATGTGGTGATTTACATGTTGATAGATGTGGTAATAGTTCCGGATAATTCATTTCTATGTATTTTATCCATCCAGGTGAACATGATGTTATCATTGGTAATACATCATTTTCTTTGATTCTTTCTATAAATTCATGCGCTTCTTCCATTATTGTGATATCTGCACCTGTGTTTGTGTCAAATACTTTGTCAAACCCTAGTCTTTTTAATGCTGATACCATTTTCCCTGTTACATTTGTACCAATTTTCATTCCAAATTCTTCACCTAGCGCAACTCTTACTGCTGGCGCAGTTTGAACTACTACATATGAATCTGGGTCTTTTAATTTTAACCATACATCATCAATTGTTTCTTTTTCCCTTAATGCACCTGTTGGACATGCTTGGATACATTGTCCACAATTTGTACAATTTACGTCATTTAAACTTGCTTCATTTGCTGTTGAAATATGTGATTTGAAGCCTCTGCCTGCAACATCTATTGCAGACACTTTTTGTATATTTTTGCACATTGCAACACATCTTTTACACATTATGCATTTACTTGCATCTCTAACAATTGATGGTGACAAATCATCAATATGTGGTTCAACTTCTTGTCCTGGATATTCAATTTCTGCCATACCAAATTTTTGTGCTAATGTTTGAAGCTCACAATTTCCGTTTCTTACACATGTTAGACATGTTCTGTTATGTGAAGATAATATTAAATCTAAAATTATTTTTCTTGTTTCATTTATTTGAGGCGTGTTAGTTCTTATTACCATTCCGTCTTCTACCATTGTATTACATGAAGGTACAAGTCCTCTTCTTCCTTCAATTTCAACTACACACATCCTGCAATCTCCAGCAGCATTGATTTCTTTTAAAAAACATAGTGTTGGTATGTCTATATTCGCTACTCTTGCTGCTTGCAAAACTGTTATATTTTCTTTTACTTCTAGCTCTCTTCCATCAATATTTATTTTTATCATTTTATCCTCCTTGGTAATTTGGGGACGGTCCTTTTTTTCGCGAATTTGGGGACAGTCCTTTCTTTACTTACTTATCGCTTTGAATGGGCATTTATCCACACACGCCCCGCATTTTATACAAATCTCTGGATTTATTTTGTGTGGTTGTTTTACTTCTCCTGAAATTGCATTTACAGGACATTGTCTCTTACATATTCCACATCCTTTGCACAATTCCGGATTTATCTCTACATTTGCTAATGCTTTACATTCTCCCGCTGGACATTTTTTATCTTCGATATGTGCAACATATTCATCTTTGAAATATTTTAATGTTGAAAGCACTGGATTTGGAGCGGTTTGACCAAGTCCACATACAGAAGCATTTTTTATTGTATGTGCTAATTTCTCTAATTTTGAAATATCTTCTGTTTCGCCATTTCCTTCAGTAATTCTTTCTAGTATTTCAAGCATTCTTTGTGTACCTATTCTACATGGAGTACATTTTCCACATGATTCATCTACTGTGAATCCTAAATAGAATTTTGCCAAATTAACCATACATTTTGTATTATCCATTACTATAAGTCCACCCGAACCCATCATAGATCCAATTGCTGATAATGATTCATAATCGATTGGTGTGTCTAAATGTTCTGCTGGAATACATCCTCCTGATGGTCCTCCTGTTTGCGCAGCTTTAAATTCTTTTCCATCTGGAATTCCTCCACCAATGTCAAATACAATTTCTCTTAGAGTTGTCCCCATTGGCACTTCTACAAGACCTATATTCACAACATTTCCACCTAATGCGAATACTTTTGTTCCTTTAGATGTTTCTGTTCCAATGCTTGAATACCATTTAGCACCATTTAGTATTATTTTTGTGATATTTGCATATGTTTCAACATTATTGATTAGTGTAGGTTTTTGCCATAATCCCGCATTTGCTGGGAATGGTGGTTTTAGTCTTGGTTGCCCACGCCTTCCCTCTATTGATTCTAATAATGCTGTTTCTTCTCCACAAACAAATGCTCCTGCCCCTAAACGTATTGCCAGGTCGAATTCAAAATCTGTTCCAAATATGTTTGTGCCTAAAATTCCGTATTCTTTTGCTTGCTCTATCGCTTTTTGGAATCTTTGTACAGCTATTGGGTATTCAGCTCTAACGTAAATATATCCTTTGTTTGCTCCAATCGCATAACCTGCAATCATCATAGCTTCAATTATACAATGCGGGTCACCTTCTAAAATGCTTCTATCCATAAATGCTCCTGGGTCACCTTCATCAGCATTACAAACAACATATTTTTGGTCACCTTTAGCCATTTTCGCAAACATCCACTTTTTGCCTGTTGGGAATCCTGCTCCTCCACGGCCACGTAAGCCAGAATCTGTTACTTCTTGAATTACTTCATCAGGTGTCATAGAAGTTAGCACTTTTTCTAATGCTTTATAACCATCAAAAGCTATGTACTCATCTATATTTTCAGGATCTATTACTCCACAATTTTTAAGTGCAATTCTCTCTTGTTTTTTGTAGAAATTTAATTCATCTAATCTATCAACTAGGGTACCATCAACATCTTTGCAAAGTAATCTTTCTACTTTTTTGCCTTCTATAATATGAGTATTTATTATTTCTTCACAATCGTCTGGTGTAACCATTGCATAGAAAGTATCTTCAGGTCTAATTATAACAATCGGACCTTTTGCACAAAGCCCAAAACAACCTGTTTGAATAACTCTTACATTTTCAACATTTTTTTCTTTTAATATGTTTTTAAAATTCTCGATGATTTTAGGAGATTTTGAAGATGTACAGCCTGTACCTCTACATACTAAAATATGTTTCTCTTTTGTTCCTGCTTTTAAATTAACTCTTAAATCTAATTCTTTTCTTTTTTGTTCTCTAATTTTATTTATCTCTTCTAAAGTTTTCATTTTTACCTCCATTTAGGGACATGTTCACCATGCTAGCATTTGGGGACATGCTCGCGGTGCTAGCACGTGGGGCCGTACCCCGAATGCTAGCAAACGGGGACAGGCTCGATTTATCATTTAAAATCTTGACCGGTACATGAACAGCCCATTTTATATTTTTTGAAAGTTATTCCTTATTTCTATATTCTTCTATAACTTTTTTCATTAACTCAGGAGTAGCTTTTCCATAAACTTCATCATTTACTGTAAATACTGGCGCTAGACCGCATGCACCAATACATCTTGTTGCCTCTAATGAGAATTTTCCATCTTCTGTAGTTTCGCCTTCTTTTATTTTTAAAGCTTCTTTTGCTGTGTCTAGCAATTTCTCTGAACCTTTTACGAAACATGCTGTTCCTAAACAAATTGCTATATTATATTTTCCTTTTGGTTTTAAAGTAAATCTCGAATAAAATGTTATTACTCCATAAACCTCTGCCATTGCTACATTTAAATATTCTGATAACACTTTTTGAGCTTTCATTGGTATATATCCATAATGTTCTTGTATCTCATTTAACATTTGTATTAAATTGTCTTTGATGGGTTCATATTTTTCACATAATTTGTCTAAAAATTCATCTCTTCCGTTGCAACCACATTCACATTGACATTTATTATCTTCCATATCAATCTCCTCCTAGGTATTTTATAATCGAATTATATCAAAGTATCTATTTTTGTACAAGTGATTTTTCGACATTTTTTGAAAACAACAATCTGGGGACGTGTTCGCCATGCTAGCAAACGGGGACATACTCACAGTGCTAGCAAGTGGGGTCGTGTACCATTTGCTAGCATTTTGGGCCATGTTCGCTGTGCTAGCACCGCGAGCATGGCCCCAGATTGTCAGTCTATCACATTGAGCACATCTTCAACTCCACCCATTCCTTCTAAATTATAATACGAATCTGGAATATTACCAACAATAACATGTTCAGCAATAATGACCTGATTTGTAATTTTTTTTTCAAAATTTTTAATTGGTGTAATTATCTTTACATAACATTCAAAATTTACATATATTCTATGAAGTGTCTGATTAATACCTTTTGCAATGAATTCACTTTTAATTTCTGTGTCAAGTGTTCCGGAAGTTCTAACTTTTGCAGGAATTGATGGGCCAACTCCAGAAAAATAGTATGTTCCAATTAAATTTCCTACAGGTATCTCTATTTGTGTGTTTTCAACTTCATTAAATCTGTTTTGGATATTTTCAGTCAAATCTGAAATCATGTTATTTATTGGCACAACATTCGATTTTATAATTACCACATTTCCAGCCTCATCCTTTTCAATTGTATATAATTCTTCATACTGATATTTGTTCATAATTTTGGTTGATTCTTGATTTGATATGATTGTTGATATTGATTTTACCTTATCCTCACATAAAGTTTCAAACACTGGTCCGATGTAACTTAAAATAGATGTATATACAATTACAGCACTTACCATTACTACCAGTAATTTCAATGTTTTTCTTTTGATTATAAATGTTTTTCTAGAACCGCTGTTGGGCCATCGTTGTGATTCGCCAACTAATTTATTTCTAGGCTTTAATATAAATCTTTTTCGTGAATATATCTTAGACATTGACTGATAATGTGATTGGTTCTTTTGCTCGTTTTAATACATATTGAGGTATATATATTTTTTCTCCAACATTTAGTCTATCTGGCCTTTCTATCCCATTTACTCTAACAATGTCATCAACTGTACTTCCAAATCTTTTCGCAATTTCCCATAATGTGTCGCCTGCTTTTACTACATAAATTATTACACTGTAATCTTCTAATTCTTCCTGGGGTGTTGTTGATATATTGTTGATAACTGGAATTGAAGTTGATCTATATGAATCTGTTTCAAAATTCAAGTCTAAATTACTACTTACTATTCCTGATTGATTTAGAAATTCTTGTGAACTTACTTCTATTCTTGTATCAGCTCTACTATTTTCTGCAATTCCATCAACACTTTGTTCAAATGGTAAACTAACTTTTTTAGTATTTATTCCAACTGCCGAATTGTCTGTAAATATGAAGTTTAGTTCCAGCTCACCTTCATATATAATTCTTCCACTTAATCTGTTTTCTTTATTTATCGTAGGTGTTATTGTTACATCAATTATTGTACCAGTTTCCAATTCAGGCACATTGACTTTTTCTCTTATATTACAAACACTTTTTTTACATTGTTTGTCTGTAATTGTATTTACCATCATTTTTTCAAAATTCATTTTCTCTCCAGGACAATACATATCTTGAATTGTTCGTATTTCTTTTTCCTCATATGCAATACATGAAATTTCCACTTCCATTTCAATATATATTGAATGTTCTTCTATTGAATTTGGTTTGATAATGATATTTTTTATCATATATGTGGTTTCACATACATTTTCTTCTTGTATATTGGGCATATCGATAAATCCTACTAATGGCAGTTTTGTTTGAAGTTTGCAAATATTTCCTTCTTCTGTCAAATATGCTATTTTTACTTCTACTTCTGATTTTGCCAAAACCTTGTTATAACTGATTTTGATATCTTTGTCTACTAGCGAAATCTGTAGACTTAATATTTCCGCTAAATTGTCTGTGCTTGGAATTGATATGTTTTCTTTCACAAATGCTTTTGTTGTTCCATCTCCAAGAAGTGAATTTACCTTCATATTTTGACCTAGCACTTGTATATTTTCATCATTTAGGCCTGTTATTATTTCAACTGACTCTTTTGAATAAATTTTCATTGCAATTTCTAATGTTACTTTTATTCCTACTTTTCTACCATTTATAACTTTACATTCAATAAGCTTTACTACCGGAGTTACGTCTACATTCATTCCTTCTTGTAATTCTGGAATATTGATGGTTTCTGAAAAGTCTAGACCAGTGTTTAATCCTCTCACATTATCTTGGCTTCCATCGGCCAAATACATTATATATGTTAGAATATTTCCATCTAACCTGATTTTTCCATCCATTATTTCTTTTTTATAGATACAAGCATCTCCACTTGTGTTTATTGTACTTAAAATATCTGGCTTGGAATCTGGAACTATCATGTCCCCTTGTATATTTATCATTTCCCTTTTTTCACATATCATTTTGTTTACATTTAATGTTTCTTTTGTTGTGTTTATTTCCATGAAAAAACCTCCTCTACATTTTTTGTTTATTAATGTATATGTGGATTATTTGAATTTTATGACAAGAAAAGAGGATGTCAATCGACATCCTCTTCGTTTACGGTGAAAATTTGCTCATAATTTTCCTGGGTTAGATACACTTCGTAACGAGTTTGGTTTTCCCCTTCATATTTACATTCATATTTAACGACTTTGCTTTCCTCACTGGGGTAAAAGATTACCTCATATATGAAGTTGCTATAGTCTTCAAACAGCGGGTGTTCGTCGAACTCTACAGTTCCGTCATCACTGACGTAACAATAAGTTACATAATTTCGGTATTTCACAATACCACCCAAACCGTTTGTAAGGGGTCTAGACTCTACCTTTGCAGACAGAATCTCGTTCTCAGCTACCAATACCCACTCCGGTTCATCTGCATGCGCAGAACATCCAACCAAGAGTACGAGCACAGCAATCATAATAATGATTACCAATAAATTCCGTTTTTTCATAATGATTTCTCCTTTTTAGGTAGTAATATACTTATATTATACCATATCTTAAACTAATTTGCAAATTAGCTAGCTGAAAAAAGGCTCCTGGTCCCTTTTTATGGTCTCTTTTTTCAAATAAAAACCCTCATTTCTGAGGGTTTAATTTATCATTATTCTGCTGATTCTTCTGTTTCAGGAGCATCATAAGCTTCTAATATAGCTTTTTGAACTTTCTCTCTTGTTTCAGCATTGATTGGATGAGCTATGTCTTTGAATTCTCCGTTTGGAGTTTTTCTGCTTGGCATAGCAATGAATAATCCATTTTGACTTTCGATAACTTTGATATCATGGATAACAAATTCATTATCGAATGTTACAGAAGCAACAGCTTTCATTCTGTTCTCTGAATTTACTTTTCTTAAACGTACGTCTGTTATTTGCATTGTGTGCACCTCCACTGTTATTTTTATTTGTACATATACGTGTATTCTTATGTACTAACTATAATATTCTCCATAAAAATTTTTTTCCCTCTTTTTTTTACAAATTTTTTAATTATTTTTATATTTTTTTATTTATGAAATAAATTTTGTAGCAAAAGCCTTGAATTTTGCATTATATAAGTATATAATCTAGTGTGTATGAGACTGCGTTGTTTTTGTTTGCAGATATCTCACTACATCAAATTCAAGGAGTGTTAATAATGCCTAATATTGAAAATATTAAGAAATACAAAAAAATACATATGATTGGAATCGGCGGAGTTAGTATGAGCGGAATTGCTGAAATCCTTGTTAATTGGGGATTTGAAGTTTCTGGTAGTGACCGTTCCGATTCTGAAATTTTACATATATTAAATGATGCTGGCATCAAAACTTTTATCGGTCATAATGCCGAAAACATTACTGATGCTGATTGTGTAGTTTATACAGCTGCAATTAGTTTAGATAATCCAGAACTTATTCGTGCAAAAGAACTTAACATACCAGTTATCGAAAGGTCTGATTTTCTTGGTGAACTTACAAGATGTTATGAAAACACAATTGCAGTTTCTGGTACACATGGAAAAACTACAACAACTTCACTTGTTTCATTATGCTTTATGGAAGCTTTGCAAGACCCAAGTGTTCAAGTTGGTGCAATCATAAAAGAACTTGACGGAAATTATAGAGTTGGAAATAGCGAAACTTTTATTATTGAAGCTTGTGAATATGTTGAAAGTTTTCTAAAATTCAGTCCAAAATCTGAAATTATTTTGAATATTGATAATGATCATTTAGATTATTATAAAAATATGGAAAATATTAAAAATGCTTTTATTAAATATGTGAAAATTTTGCCTGAAGATGGCCATCTAGTTATAAATGCAGATGACCCAAATTGCTTAGACTTGCCTATTTATTCAAAAGCACCAGCTATTAAATATGGTATAGAAAATGAAGATGTTGATTTTTCCGCTAAAAATATTGTTTTTGATGAAAATGGATTACCAGAGTTTGATTGTTACAAATATAACGAATTTTTCGGACATTTTAAACTTTCAATTCCAGGTAAACACAATATTCTAAATGCATTATCTTGTATCGCTTTATGTGATGCATATGGAATTCCTTTTGAATCTATGAAAATAGCTTTACAAAAGTTTACAGGTGCTGATAGAAGATTCCAGTTTAAAGGAATGCTTAATGGAGCAAAAGTTTATGATGATTACGGTCACCATCCAACAGAAGTTTCTGCAACAGCTAAAGCTTTGAATAATAAAACTTTCAATAATTCTTGGGTTGTTTTTCAGCCTCATACTTATAGTAGAACTTTTAATCATTTAGACGAATTTGCTGAAGCATTGCTTGCTTTTGATAATATCATTATTACTGATATTTATGCAGCTAGAGAAGTTAATACTTATAACATTTCTTCTAAGGATTTGGCTGATGCGATTATTAAATTAGGAAAAAATGCTAAATACATCTCTTCTCTTGAAGAATGTGCATCCTACTTAAAAGAAAATGTACAAAAAGATGATATTGTTTTAACATTAGGCGCTGGTAGTGTTACAAATATCGGTTCTATGATAATTGAATAAAAAAGGACCAGGTCCCAAATTGCGCAAAAAGGGACCTGGTCCCTTTTTACGCAATTTAAGAACCGGTCCCTTTTTTCAATTTCTCTAATACAATAATAAACATTGCATGAGACCAACCAAGGCCAATAACCCAGTTAGGCTTCAATGTACTGTTGTCTATTTGTTCTCCTAAAAAGCTATGTTTTCCAGCTGTTTTTAGAACAAAATCAAAAGTTTCTTTTGCTTTTTTCTTTTCTCCTATTTCTAGATAATATAAAGTCATCCATAAGTTTGCAATTGGCCAAGGAGCACCATTTCTATAACCGTCATATTCATATCTTTGATATCCACCTGTATAAGTTCTAATAGTTAAATTGATATTTTCAATTGTATTTTGAACCTTTTTCTCTTTTGGAGAAAATACATTAAATGGGTAAACTGTTCCAAGTAAACTTATATCCATTCTTCTATCTTTGGTATTTCTTACATAACATTTTCTATTTTCATCATATAGGTTTTCATTAATATAATTTTTCAGTTTTACTTGTAATTCTTCTATTTCTTTGATGCTTTTATTTACCTTTTCTTCTTTTAGCCTATTATTTTCAAAATCTGAAAGGTTATCACCTAGCACACTGTATATTTTAAGCATTGCATTAAAAGCTGCAAATATTGCTGATAAAGAATATAAATGTACACCTTCATTTTCTTCCCATAAATCATAACTTGGTGCATATTTTCCAGTTCCATCAATCAAGTCTCTTACATATCTTTTTAAGAAATCTACTGCTTTTTCACACATATGTAGGTTGACTTTCAAGAATTCTTCTTTTTTAGTATATTCATAATGTGAATATACTCCATATATTACACTTGCAGTTTCATCTATTTGATATCCCCAACATGGTGCTAGTTTTCCATCTGTGTAAAATCGTTGTTCCCACATTCCATTTTTGCTTTGTGTCATTCTGCAGAAATTACTGTAAAATTTTTCTGTTTCTTTTGTCATTTTTAAGATATCTAGTGCTTTTGTGATAAATACTGCATCTCTTGGCCAACAATATGCATATCTTCCACATTGTGTTAACCCTTCATCCACTTCAGGGGCAGCTATTATTCCACCTGTTGAATGATTTGTTAACAATGGAAATAGTAATATACTTCTTCTATATACTTCTTGAATTTTTTCATCATATGAGTTTTCTGGTTCTTTTAAATCTAATCCATTATGTTCTTTTACATATTTTCTCCAATATGATTTTACATGTGAATATTCTTTGTTTAAGTCTATTTTTCTGATTCTTTCAATTTCGTCTTGAACTGCTTGCATTGTTTTTTTGTTTTCATCTATATAAATACAGATTTCTAGTTCTTTTTTCTCACCTGGATTGATTGTTCCTATATCATAACTGACACTTGAATCTTTTGACATTCCAATATAATCTTTTCCACTAATTACTCCAGTTCCAATATTATTAGCACTTCCATTTATTTGCGCGCTTAGCAGCTTGTGTGATTTTGCAAATGTTGCTACTGAAAAATCATGTGCATATTGTATCATTCCAGAATCTATTTTCATTCCACTTACAAAATTGTTTTGACCTGATAGTAGTTCTGAATGAATTAAAAATTTTACATTAAGTTCTATGTTATTTTCATTTATAAATGTATATTTTTTTACTAAAATATCTTCTTTCATTGATACAAAATCTGTTTGTAATATTTTTAAGTTGAAATATGTATTTGTTATTTCTGTATTCAAAATATTTGTGTCTGTATCATAATATTGTACATATGAGTTGTTGATATCTTCATGTATACGAACTAAGTCTGAATCATTTATTTTTACTCCTGTATGAAAATATTTTAGATATTGCCTGTTGTCTCTGTTTGGATATGATAGTCTTAACATTTCTCCTTTTCCTGAAAATGTTACTAACATATTTTTATTTCCTATTATTGCTTCATTTAAGTACTTTTCCATTTTATAAATCCTTTCTAGCCCTCAATTATACTAACGATTTGTTTTTCCAAATCTTTTATTTTTTCATTAATTCTAAACATATCCTCATCTCTAAGGTCTGTATCTTCAACATCTTGTCTAACAATTGTATCCATGTCTTTCATTTCACGTTGTAGTTTATTTAATCTAGACAATATTTCTTGTTTCATATCATTAATTTTTCTAATTTTAATTTTATTAACAATTTTTAATTCTTCTGAAAGTTCGTATGTTTCGCCATATTCAGGTATTGAAACACCAATTCCAGTTTCTTCTAAGATTTTATTTCTTAAAACTTCTTGTGCTTCTTCTTCTCCATGTACTAAAAATATGTGTTTTGGTTTTGATATAAATGAATATATAAAATTCATTAACCATTGTTGGTCTGCATGTCCTGAATATCCTTCAATATACTCTACTCTAGCATTTACTGCAAATTCTTCTCCAAATATTGTTACTTTTTGTGCCCCATTTACTATTGAATGTCCAAGTGTTCCATTTGCTTGGTATCCTACAAAAAGTATTGTGCTGTTTGGATTCCAGATATTATGTTTTAAATGATGTTTGATTCTTCCTACTTCACACATTCCACTTGCAGATATTATTATTGCTGGTTCTTTACTTTCATTTAAAGCTTTTGATTCATCTGCTGTTTGTGTGAATTTTAATCCTGGAAATTCAAGTGGATTATCTCCACGTTCCATTTCTTCCTTTATTTCATCATCAAACAAGTCTGTATTTTGTCTAAATACTTCTGTTGCTGAAATAGCAAGTGGACTATCAACATATACAGGTACTTTCATTAATGTACTATATTTTCTTCTAAATTCTTCGTCATCTCTGTTTTCTTTTATTTTATTTAATTCATATAAAATTTCTTGTGTTCTTCCAACTGCAAATGATGGAATTACTACAGTTCCGCCATTATCGATTGTTTCTGAAACTATATCCAAAAACATTTCTGCTTTTAAATCATTTCTGTTATGTAATCTACTTCCATAAGTTGATTCCATTACAAGATAATCACAATTATCCAACATTGTTGGTGATGCTAATAATGGTAAATCGTTGTTTCCTAAGTCTCCTGTAAAGACTGCTTTGGTTTCTTTTCCATCTTCTTTTGCCCATATTTCAATGATACTTGAACCTAGCATGTGTCCAGCATCATTAAATCTTACATTTATGTTTTCATCTATTTGAATGATATCATCATATTTTACTGGTACAAATATTTCTAGACATTTTATGGCATCTTCTGCTGTATATAAAGGTGGTATCTCTTCCATACCTTTTCTTAGTCTCTTTTTATTTTTCCATTGTGATTCCATTTCTTGGATATGACCACTGTCTGGCAACATTATTCCACACAAGTCACATGTAGCTTTGTGTGCATAGATTGGGCCATTGAACCCGTCATTATATAGTTTTGGAATTCTTCCTGAATGGTCAATGTGAGCATGTGTTAATAACATAAAGTCAATTTCTGCTGGGTTATATTCAAATGGTTGATGGTTTTCAGCGTCAAGTTCAGCTTTTCCTTGATACATTCCACAATCCACCAAAAATTTCTTTCCAGCTGCTTCTACTAAAAAGTTTGACCCTGTTACGGTTTTTGTTGCACCTAAAAAAGTTATTTTCATAAGTTTTCTCCTATCTGCAAAATTGGGGACGGTCCTTTTTTTCAAGAATTTTAGGTCCGTCCCCCATTTCGCGAAAAAAAGGACCGTCCCCAATTTTACATTAAATAAATATTTTTATCTTTTTATTTATTTTAGTTTTTTCTATTGGTGTTATTTCAAATTTTTCTTCACTTACATTTTCGTCAAATATTTGAACATAGTGTTTTTCAGACTTTGCAGTTATCTTATAGTACAATTCTTCTAATATTATGATTCTTGTTTCAAAAACATGTCTCATAATTTCAAACGGCACATCTACCATTACTTTTTGCTTTATTGCTTTTTGTGTTAATTTCTTTTCTGTGTCAATTATACTTTTTTGTAGTGAATCTATATCTTTCACACTTTTTTCTAGGTTGAATGGTAATAACATAAAATATCTAAATTGATATATCAGTTTTACAATTTCCTCATCTTCTTTTGTTTGTTTGATTAATGTTTTGAAACACTTCAAAACTTTTTCTAAAAATTCTATAAGTAGATTTTCTACTTCTTTTTCATTTAATTGTGCTAATTGTAAATGTTTTTTTTGTTCAATTAATTTGTTTTTTTCCTCCAAATAATTTGATGGGTTTAACAAATAATTTTGTTTTTCTATTTCTTCAATCAATTGCTGTTTTTGCTTTTCCAATTGTTTTTTGAAAACTCTTATATTAAATATTTTTTGGTCAATTGAAGCTTCTTCATTTCTTTTTTCATATTCATTTTTTAGTTTTGAACTTTGACCTAAAATTTGTTCTATTTTATTCAGTTCTTTTAATAAATTCTTTTTATAATTTGTCATTTGCACAATTTTCTGCTGGGTATCTTCATAATTTTCAATCTCTTGATTTATATTTTGAATTTTTTGTGAAATACTTTGCGCAAATTGTTCATTATTTTTCGCTGTATTTGACATTGATATTTTTGTTAATAAATCTTTCATTTGTTCAGCAGTTTCAGACATTTCATGGGTATATTGGTCAGTAATTTTTTCTGTTATAAGTTCTAAATAGTCAATTATTCCATCTTTATCTTTAGTCCAATTGTCTAAAAATTCTTCTCCTAATACTATTTGCAAGGTTTGATATATCAAATTTGCTTCAATGTTTTCCAATTCCTTTTTAATTGTAGTCCATGACCATCCATTGAAATCTCTTAATACTTCTACTCTATCCATGCATTTTCCTGTATTTATTAAATTTGATATTGCAATTGTAGCTTCTACATATTTATTATTTAGTATTTTGGGATATCTTGATTTTTTCTCTATTGCATATAATATTTTTTCTTCTATCGGATAACTTACTATTTCATCTCCAACATAATATTTGTTCTTCTCTAACTCTTTTTGAATTTCTTCATCTGCTAATTTTTGTCTTAATTTTGCTACACTAATTTTGTCACATCTTTTTTGTATATTTTCTAAAATTTCTTCTACATATTTTTCTTCAGTTTGTTTTTTTGATTTAACTTTTTGATAATCTTTATATGATACTTCTACTTTGTATAGTATCCCTTGAAGAAGATTTTTTGCTTGTTCATCTACATTTTTCTGCTCTAGAATTTTTTCTAATTCTTCATTTCTGTCTCTTTTTATAAGCATATTTCTCCTCCTTCACTTTAATTTGGGGACATGTTCAAATTGCTAGCAACTGGGGACAGGCTCAAAATGCTAGCACCACGAGCATGTCCCCAAATGCTAGCATGCTGAACATGTCCCCAGATTGTTGTTACTCGCTTGGTCCCATTTTTAATTCTTGCCATCTTTCCATTGTCATCAATACTTGGCGAGGCTTACTGCCTTGGTATCCTGAAATCACACCTCTTTCTTCCATTTGGTCTATTATTCGCCCAGCTCTAGCATATCCTACTTTAAATCTTCTTTGAATAAATGATGTTGATGCTTGTCCTGTTTCAACAACTATATCAATTGCCTCCATTAAGAATGGATCTGTATCGTCATCTGGGTCTCCAGTTTCTGCTGCTAGTTCTTTGTCTGATTTGTTACTGTTTTCGATTGACTCTAAAATGTCTTCACTATATGTTGCTTCTCCATTTGATTTTACAAATGATACTATTTTTTCTACTTCATCATCTGATACAAATGCTCCTTGAACTCTTGTTGGTTTTGGAGCTCCTGATGGGTAGAATAGCATATCTCCTTTTCCTAATAGTTTTTCTGCACCTATTTGGTCTAAAATTGTTCTTGAGTCTACTTGTGATGAAACTGCAAATGCTATTCTTGATGGTATGTTTGCTTTGATTATTCCTGTAATTACGTCTACTGATGGTCTTTGTGTTGCGATTATCAAGTGCATTCCTGCTGCTCTTGCTTTTTGGGCTAGTCTACAGATTGAGTCTTCAACTTCTTTTGCAGCCACCATCATTAAGTCTGCTAACTCGTCTATTATTATTACTATTTGTGGTAGTTTGCCCATTCCTTCTTCTTTTTCAGCTAAAGCATTATATCCTTTTAGGTCTCTTACACCTTTTTGTGCAAATACATTATATCTGTTGTCCATTTCTTGAACAGCCCAAGCTAGCGCTCCTGCAGCTTTTTTAGGATCTGTTACTACTGGTATTAGCAAGTGTGGTATTCCATTATATACTGATAATTCTACTACTTTTGGGTCTACCATCACGAATTTTACTTCACTTGGTTTTGCTTTATATATTATACTTGTTATAATTGTATTTATACATACACTCTTTCCTGATCCTGTTGCACCAGCGATTAGCGCATGTGGCATTTTTGCAATATCTGCTATTGCCATGTTTCCCGCAACATCTTTTCCTAATGCTACACTAAGTTTTGATTTTGCATCTTGAAAGTCATCACTTTCTACAACATCTCTAAAGTGTACTGTTTCTTTTTCTGTGTTTGGAACTTCAATTCCTACTGCTTGTTTTCCTGGAATTGGAGCTTCGATTCTTATTGTTTCTGCTGCCAAGTTTAGTGCAATATCGTCTGCAAGGTTTGCGATTTTGCTTACTCTAACTCCTTCAGCTGGTTTTAGCTCATATCTTGTGATTGCTGGTCCTACTGATACATTTTCAACTTTCGCTTGAACTCCAAAACTATATAATGTTTTTTGAAGTTTTGTTGCTACGTCTGTTAATGCTCTTGCTCCACCCTTTAGAGCTTTTTTACTTCCTTTACTTAATAATTCTACAGGAGGGTATTCATAATGTTCATCTTCAACAACTAAAGCATGTTCAAGTTGTAATACTTGTTTTACTTTTTCTTCTTTTTTCTCTTCTTCTTGTTTGAATAGATTTCCTTCTATGAAATCTGGTTCCATTTTTGGCTTTTCTTCCATTCCTAATGGAACTAAATCGTCTTTTTCGTGTTTATATTTTTTTCTTCCTCTTTCGTCTTCAATAGCTCTTCCATTTAGATTGATTTTTATTTGTTCTGCCTCAGAAGATTGATCTGCGTCTAGTTCTATATATGCTTGTCTCTGTCTTTTTTCTGCTCTTGATTTTCTTCTTTCTTCTTGTAATTCTTCTTTTGCTTGCATTCTTTCTTCATGTCTTTCTTTTCTTTTATCAACTCCAGATTGAATCCAGTTGCTTACCATTGCAGAAATATCTATTGAAAATGTTGTAGCAAATAAAATTAATGCTATACCTATACTTAAAATTATTGTTCCTACTTTTCCAAATAGCTTGAATAAAGGTACTGCTACTAGTGTGCCTAAAGCTCCTCCTCCCATACTGTTTTCGCCTAATGCAAATGCATCTTTTACTATATCTGATATATTTTGTTCTATATTGATTACTCCATTGTAGATTTCATATACACTAAGAATTACTGCTATAAATATTAGCAATAATGTGTATTGAAATATTTTTGATGATATATATCCATCATCATCTTTACATGCCATTTTGATGGCTACCGCAAATGAACCTATTGGTAAGACATATTTTATTACTCCAAACATTCCACCAAAAAAGTCACTAAGTGCAATTCCAACATAGCCAGATTCGGCATATATTAGAACTGTTAATAATGCGCTAAAAATTATTGTAATTATTACTCCAAAATCTAATGAACTTTTCTTAGGTTGTCTTTTTTTATATTTTCTTTTTGCCATATTTTATCTCATCCTTCCCGCTTTAAAAAGGGGACACTCCTTTAAATAAAGGGGTGCCCCCAATTTCTTATTGAAGTTCCTTTTTACTATTTTGTATTGTTTTAATTGTATCTTCTAAAGACATTTGCATTAGACTAATAGCTTCTCCAAGATTTTTTTCTAATCTTGTATATGTATCTGTTAAAACTTTTTCAGTTGATTCTAATAAATTATTAGCATATTCTTTTGTTCCTTGTGATATTTCTCTAGACATTTCATTCGCTGTTTCAATTATTTCAGCTTTTTGCTCATATGCTTTTCTTGTTATTTCATGTTCATCAATCATTGAAATAATTCTATTTTCAGCTTCTTTAACTATTCCATCAGCTTCTTTTTGAGCTTCAACTAATATTCTTTGTCTTTCTTCTTTTATCCATTTTGCTTGTTTTAACTCATCTGGTAATTTGATTCTTATTTCTTTAATTATTTCAAGCAATTCTTCTTTATCTACCATTGCTTTACTTGTGAATGGTAGACTTCTACTATTTTCTAATATATCTTCTAATGTTTCTAATAATGTAAATATTTCCATTGTTTACCCCTTTCTAGGCACTTTGTTTTTTTAGACTTAAAAATATTATTGTTGCTCTTCCATATTTTCTTTTGTCAACAATTTCTACGTCTATGTTTTTGATTTGTTGTTGTATTCTTTGCTCATCATCTGTTTCGATGATTATAAGGCTTTTTTCTTTTGTAATGTTCAATTGTATGATTTTATTTAGTGACTTTAATATGTAATCTGTCTCATATGGTGGATCTAAATAGATTATATCAAATTGCTCATCTTTTAATTTATCTAGGCAATTTTCAAAATCCACATTGTAAATTTGTGTACATTCTTCCATATGAGTTTTTTCAATATTTTTTTTGATTATATTGATTGCCTCTTTTGATTTGTCACACAAAACTGCTTTCTCTGCTCCTCTACTTAGAAATTCTAAACCTATAGCCCCACTTCCTGCAAATAAATCTAATATTTTAGCTCCTTCTATTTCTTTTTGAATTATACTAAATATCGATTCTTTTACTCTGTCTAAAGTTGGCCTAGTGTTTTCTCCTTCTAGTGTATATAGTTTTGTTCCTCTTGCTTTTCCGCTTATTATCCTCATAATGCTTTTTTAGCCTTTCTTTTCTTATACTACTATTTTATTCCTTTTTTGTCTATTGTCAAGTGTTTTAATAAAATTGTAATATACATTTAATATTTTTGTAATATTGTAACAAAAACTAAAAAAGGGACCTAGTCCCTTTTTATTCTTGATTCATTTCTTTAATTAATTCTGATTGTGATATTAACAATGATTCCATTTTTGCTTTATAGATATCGAATTGTTTTCTCATATCATTATATTGTTGTTCTTTAATTCTTATTTGTTGTTCTAATTCATCAACAGCTCTAAGTGCATTTTCTTTAGCATTTCTAATTATGTCTTCAGCTTCTCTGTGAGCATCTCCAACTATTTGTTCAGCTTGTTGTCTTGCAACATTTTTAACTTCTTCAGATGTTGATTGTGCCATTACAAGTGTGTTTTGTAATGTGCTTTCTATGTTTTTGTAATGTTCTAAAGCAGAGCTTAATTCATCTACTTTTGGACGCAATACTGCTAATTCTTTATAATTAGATTCATAGTCAGCCATTATTTCATCTAAAAAGTCATCTACTTCTTCAACATTATAGCCATTCATCATTTGTTTGCTAAATCTTTTATTTTCTATATCTAATGGTGTAATCATATTAGATTGCCTCCGTTCTAGTTTATATTATTGTTTTTTAACCATGAAACAGATAATTTGCTTTTTATTTCTTCTCTTGCCATTTCGTTTGTGATTTCGTAGTTAACTGGTGCTATTAAAAATATTGAATTTGATATTTTTTGGATGTGTCCGTCTAATGCATAAACTCCACCACTAATAAAGTCTACTATTCTTCTAGCGACATCTTTATTAACATATTCTAAGTTTACAATTACAGATTTTTTTTCTTTTAATAAAGAACATATTTCTTCTGATTGTTCAAATGTTGTTGGTTGAGAAATTACCATTCTTACTGGTTGTCCTTGTGCATTTAGTGGAACAACTTTTCCTCTTCTTCCAAAGAATCCTCTTTCTCCTTCTTCTTCATAGTTTTCAGTTTCTTCGTAATCATAAGCCTCATCATTTTCATAATCTTCAGCTTCTTGTCCTACTCCTCCGAATAGTCCCCAAACTTTGTCCATTATAGCTCCTGCCATTTTTTTAACCTCCTAATATTTTACACTTTCGTTTTCAACTTTGTTTTTAGTATCTAACTTTTTTTATTTTTTGTCAATACTTTTTTCGTTTGTAATTAAAACTTAATATTTTTGTAATATTGTTGTAATATTATTGATTAATTATAATTTCATCATAATTTGTTATTTTTTTATAGTTTCTTATTTCTGTTGACGTAAAACCTAATTCTTTTAATTCTTTGTCTGTATATGGCGTTATTATTGCAAATTTATCAGTTTGTCGTTTTACATTTACTAATAATTTTGTTTGAATTCCAGCTTTATTTCTTATTACATAATATAGTCCGTTTTCTTGTATTAGTGCTTGTTTTGGTACTTTTAGTCCAGAATCGTTCCACCAGATTACGTCTACTATTACTTTTCGATGGCTTATTAATTCTTCTGTCATTTTATTTATTTGGAATATGATCATTCTTTTTCCACTTTCTTCATTTATTTGAATAATTTTCGCATCATATTCTCTATTGTTTGATATTCTTAATTGCACAGAGTCTCCCACTTTAGCAGCCATTGCATTTTGTGATTTTATTGATACTGCTATATAGCATTTGAAGTTGTCTATAACTTTTCCACATTCATTACTTGTTGATATTATCTTTCCTGTTTGCAAATCTAAATTATTTAAATATTGTTCTGTTATTTCATTAAATTTATCAGGTGAAAGAGTTTCTTCAATCCCATCAACTCTATATGATACAAGTCCACTTATTTCTGCTTTTTGATATTCTGAACCATTTTTTAGTTGATTTTCATAAGAATTTCTTTCTTTTACTAAAGATTTTATTTCTTTGTTTTCTGTTACATCACCTATGAAATTAATTTTTTTAGTAATCATGTTGTCTATATTTTTTTTACTTTCAATTATTTCTTGATAATTATTTAAAGTATTGATATGTTTCAATTCTTCTTCTATTTGTTTTTCAATAGATTTAATATCAGCTGATGTGTTATTTTTATCTTGTTCTAACAATTCTTGTATTTTATAATTTATTCCACTTATTTTGTCTTTAATTTGTTGCTCACTATCACTATAATATCTAAAAATAGGCTCGCCTTTTGCCACTCTTTGGCCTTCTGAAGCAATTGCATATATTCCGTTTGTATAATTCTCTCCTTTGACTACTTTTTCTGCTCTAATGATATACCCAATTGATTCATCTTCTTCAGATATTGTTCCTTGTTTTACAACATATGTATCTGATGTTTGTTGAAGCAACATGAAAATTGACGCAATTACATAAATTATTACTGCTATTGTTAATAAAATTGCTATAATTTTTCTAGCTTTTTTCAAGTTTATTTCTCCTTTTCTAAAATCTTTTGTAAATCATGTGGTCCTATCCAAATTGTTTGTTTATTTTTTTTGAACCAAGTTATTTGTCTTTTTGCATATCTTCTTGTTTCCATTTTGATTTTTTCAATCATTTCTTCTTTAGTTGTTTTTCCTTGTAAATATTCTACAACTTCTTTATACCCCAAACCTTGCATTGCTGTTGGGAATTGATTATATTTTTTTAATAAATCTTCAACTTCTTGAATTAATCCTTGTTCTATCATGATGTCTACTCTTTTATTAATTCTTTCATATAAAAGCTCTCTCTCCCAATTGATTGCATAAACTTCATAATCATATTTTACGCCTTTTTGCCTAGATTCTATTTCTTGCTGTGTTTTTGTTTTTCCTGTTGCTTTATATATTTCTAGAACTCTTAAGATTCTTTTTTTATCATTTGGACTAATTTTTCCCATTGCTTTTGCATCTATTTTTTGTGCTTCTTCGTATAGTGTTTGAAGTCCTTCTTTTGTAGCTCTTTGTTCTAGTTCGTTTCGATATTCTTCGTCTAATTCTATGTCTTGATATTCTATTCCATATATTAAACTGTCTACATATAATCCAGTTCCTCCAACTATTATTGGAGTTTTCCCTTTTGCTAAAATTTCTTCTATTGCTGCTTCTGCATCTTTTTTGTATTCTGCTACACTATATCTTTGATTTGGCTCTACAAAGTCTAGCAAATAATGCTTTATTCCCTGCATTTCTTCTTTGCTAGGCTTTGCTGTTCCTATGTCCATGTCTTTATATATTTGCATTGAGTCGCTTGAAATTATTTCACCATTTATTTTTTTTGCTAATTCTATTGATAGTGCTGTTTTTCCTGATGCTGTTGGTCCACATATTACGATTACTTTTGGCTTATCCATTTCGATTTCATTCCTTCCGAATTTATGCTCTTGCGAATTTCTTTTCAATATCATATCTAGACATCTTAATTGCAGTTGGTCTTCCATGTGGACATGTAAATGGATTTGGTAAAGATAGTAATTTATCCATCAAACTATCAACTTCTTCTTTAGTTAATGCCATATTGGCTTTAACTGCTGCTTTACATGCTACTGTTGCGATAAATCTTTCTTCGATTTCTTGTTTTGCTGTTCTTGATACTGAATTTATTTCATCTAATGTTTCTAAAAACATTTCTTTTGTTTCTAAGTCTAAGCACATTTCAGGAACTCCTGTTAATTTCAATGTATTTTCTCCAAATTCTTCTAACATGAATCCTGCTTTTTTGAACATTTCCATATTATCTTTTGCTATTTCCATTTCTTTGTGACTTAGTGTTATTATGTCTGGCAATAACATTAATTGTGAATCTTTTGTGTCATCATTATAGTAATTTGTTTTTACTTTTTCATATAATATTCTTTCATGTGCTGCATGTTGGTCTAATATATACATTTCTTTATCTATTTCTATTATTATGTATGTATTAAATACTATTCCGATGAATTTATATGATGGTTTTTGATATTCTTCTATTTCATCAAATATTGATGTATTTCCCAATGTTGCTATATCTCCAGCTTCTTGTCTTGGATCTTTTGGTTCTTCTTCCGGCTTTTCTTCAACTGGCTTTGTTCCAAATAATTTTAAATACATTTCTTCAAAGTTTTCTGTTTTTTCTTCTATTTTGCTATTTACTATATCTTCAATTATGTTTGTATTTTCTTGCATTGCTTTTATTGCTTGTGGTAGTTCGTCCTCTTGTTCTTCATGCTTTAGTGGTTCTGGTTGTGGTATTTCTTCTGGCACAACTACAGATTCTGAACCAAATTCCGGCATTTGTTGTGTTTCTTGTATTTCTTGTACTGGAGCGTCTGTTGGTGTTTCTACAGGTGTTTCATTATATGTATATGTTGCTGGTTCTTCTGCAAGTGTTTCATTTGGTGTTTGTTCACTTATTAATCTTTCTTTCATTTCTTGAAGTTTTCTTAAAATATCTTGGCTTTTTTCTATATTTGGCATATAGTTTGTTGAAGTTCTATATTCAGTACTATTTCTATTTCCGAAAAGTCCACTTTCAGCGCGAGTTTCGCTTGTTGGATTATCTGTGTCTGCAACTAATTCAGCTTTTAATAAAGCATCTCTTATAGCATGATATACTGCTTTGAAAACAGTACTTTCTTCTTCAAATCTTACTTCCAATTTAGCTGGATGCACATTTACATCAACTTTTGAAGGATTCATATCCACATTTAATACAAGGAAGCTGAATTTTCCAATCGGAATCATCCCTTTATACGCCTTTTCTGCAGCTGAAGTAAGTGCTTTATCTTTTATAAATCTTTTATTTACAAAAAATATTTGATTTGCTCTATTTGAACGGGCAATTTCAGGTTTTCCTATAACTCCGTATATATGCATATCTTCATAAGTATATTCAGTTTCAATCAATGCACCTGCAACATCTTTTCCATAAATACTATAAATTACTGTTTTTAAGTCCCCATTTCCATTTGTTTGAATAATAGTTTTTCCTGAATTTATTAACTTGATTGCAATTTCTGGATGTACTAATGCAATTCTTGTAACTGCATCTTCAATATATCCTGCTTCTGTAAAATCTTTTTTCAAGAATTTATATCTTACAGGAGTATTATAAAATAGGTTTGTTACAGTGATTGAAGTTCCTGTTGGGCAACCTGCCACAGATTTTTCTAATGCGTTTCCACCTTCAACAACAACCTTAAAACCATTTTCTTGTTCAGCAGTCTTAGACACCATCTCAACTCTTGCAATAGCAGCAATACTTGCTAGTGCTTCCCCTCTGAACCCCATTGAAGTTACTGTAGATAAATCATCTGCACTTCTAATTTTACTTGTTGCATGTCTTTCAAAAGCAATTTCTAAATCATCTTCTGGAATTCCTTTACCATTGTCTGTTACTCTTATATATGAAATTCCACCATTTTTTATTTCAACTGTTATGTTTGTAGCTCCTGCATCAATTGAATTCTCCACCATCTCTTTTATTACTGATGCTGGTCTTTCAATTACCTCTCCTGCTGCTATTTTATTTATTGTTAAGTCATCTAATAAAACTATATTCCCCATGTTTTTATTCAACCTTTCCATTTGTTCTTTTGTTACACTTGTATTTTATCATTTATGTTTTTTATTATCAAGTACTTTTTTATAATTTGCCAGCTATCTGGGGACGTGTTCACGGTGCTAGCAATTGGGGACAGGTTCAAGATGCTAGCATGGCGAGCATGGCCCAAAATGCTACCAAACGGGGACAGGTTCACTTTTCTAGTTTTATTGTAACACATTTTCTTAAATCTCATATTATATATTATCAAAAGAAAATCCTAAAGATTGACTTTAGTTAAGACTTTTTAGTTCGAAAGGGGGGTTTTTTATGCCAGAAAATAGAGGTTGCGGTGGTTTCGGTTTCGGTGATGACTGCTGCTGGATAATAATTCTTATCCTTATAATTTGTTGCTGTTGCGGTGGTAACAGAGGAGGTTGCTGCTAAGACATAATATAAAAGACCCAGGCTTTTTTGGCGAAGAAAGAAGCCCGGTCTTTTTTTAATTCTTATCCCATAATTTTTCAATAATCCATCTACTAATTCTAATAATTCTTGTAACTTGTGTTTTATTTGTTGCTTTAATTTTCTTTATTTTTGCAATATCTTCTTCCAATTCTTCTCTAGTTCTATTTTTAAAAAAAGTTGGAATTTCGCTAACATCATTAATGTCAAACATTTTTATTATAATATTAGCTACTTCACTATCATTCAGCTTTGTCATTATTTCATATTCAGCAAATTCTTCTAAATCTTCATATTTATTTTTTTGAATTGTATATTTAATAAACGTATTTATTTCATTACCTAAGTAATTTAATAACACTTTTTTGTCGATAATATTTTGTTTTCCCACGTATTCTTTATAACTACTCCATTCATAATTTTCTGTTTTTGTAATTCCTGCATTTTCGGGATTTCGGTGAACATACCTACAGACATCTAAAAAATATCTTTGATTTTCAACATTCTTACTTTTAAATCTACCTTGAACCAATGGGCCTGTTCTTTTATATTTTTTGTTAAAATAACGTACATATCTGCCCATTAAACATTGCATGGCTTTTGATAAAAATTCTTTTTCTGATTTTATAATCATATGAATATGATTAGACATTAAACAATATGCGTATACTTTATAACCAAATTCTTCTTTTGTATTTACTAAATGTTTTAGGAAAACTCTTCTATCTTGGTCATCATAGAAGATATCTTGACTGTCAATTCCTTTAAATATAATATGATAAATCTTTGAATTGCCGAATCTTCTCGGTGGTCTTGCCATTGTCACCTCCTTTCTGGCCCCTACAATCTTTCATGTTCATCATTATAGCATATAATTTATAGAATTTCTATACCTTTCAGCAAAACTGTCCCAAAATGCCAGCATGGTGAACACGGCCCCTCGTGCTAGCACGGCGAGCATGGCCCCAGATGCTAGCAAAATGAACACGGCCCCGAATTGTCGGGGCCGCTTGTGTGTTATTTTGTTTTAAATGCTTTATATCCCAAGAATATAGCTGTAGCAAAAACTAGTAAAATTCCGCTTACAAATATAAATGCGGTCATATCTTTACCAGCATCAGGTATTGGAACTGGGGCAGTATCTTCTGCTATAAGTTTGATTTTTGGAGTTACATCAGATGAGTCACTCTTATCAGTTCCATCAAAATCTTTATATGTAATATCCACCTTTTCGTTAGTATCTAAAACTTTATCTATTATTGATTCATCAAATTTCTCTTTTAAGATTAAATCAAATTTTAATGCCCTAGTTTCTCCTGGGCTTAATTTTTCAACATTCCAAGTGATAGTTCTTTGCTCTTCAGATATAGTTGCTAAAAGTTCATTTGACTCTTCTGTTAATGATATATTAAAATTATCCGCTATTTCTTGTGGTATGTAATCAATAATTGTTATATTATCTAATGATTTTTCAACAGGTAATAATTCACGATAAATTTTTTCTGTTATTGTTTCTTCAATCTCTGTATCGTTTATTTTATAGAACCTTCCTTTTGTAGGAGTTTCTTCTGTTCCAAATACTTCTTGGATGACTTGTGCATAAGTATAACTTACATTGTTTTGTTTATCTTCTCTTAAAACAGTTTCTTCGTCACTTATTCCTGTTAACATTGTTATAACTTCAACACCTTCTAAAGATGTTAGTATTGATTTTGTTTGAGTAATAACATCTGTTAATCCTTGATAAGTAACTAAGTCATTATATCCAACTGCTAAGTTAGGTAATCCATCTGTTAAAATTATCATGTATTTATTTGTATCGTCTTTTGAGAATTGTTGATTAGCAAGTTTTAATCCAGAATCAAGATTGGTGTATTGACCGGTTCCTTCAATTGCTGAAATTTTGTTAGTTAATGTTGTTAAGTCATTTGTAAATCCACAGACTTGTTGTGCATCTCCTTCTGTTCCTGTTATGAAATACCCATTTTCGTCCTTTTCAGAACTTGATGAAAATGTAACTACTCCAATTTTTAGAGTTGTAGAATTAGCTTCTAATAGCCCTTGAACTAATTTATTAGCAGATTCTAAAACTACATCTTTTCTTGTAGTTTCTCCTTCAACAATGTCATTCATGCTTGAAGAACTGTCTATTACTAACATCAATTCTCCAGATGGAATTAAAATTTCAGAATTGTTATTTATTTTTATTTGTAAAGTAATTTTATGTTTCTCTAATTCACTCTTAATTATCTTTTTTTCTAAAGAACAATATTCATTTAAGTTAATTGTACATATATTATCTTCAACTATTTCCATGGTTACTTTTGTAGTTGCAATCACGTTTGCTGTCATAATTGTTAATATAAAAAGTACCATTAATACGATTTTTTTCTTCATATTAAACACCTCGATTATTAGTATAACATAAAAAATGGAAAAAAGCAACATTTGGGGACGTGTTCAGTTTGCTAGCACCGTGAACATGTCCCCAATTGCTAGCAAACTGAACACGTCCCCAAATAGATGGTATCTACCTGTCTATCGCGTCAAGATTGTCCAGTGCTTTGCCTGTTCCAAGCGCAACACATGATACTGCATCATTTGCAATCATAACATTTATTCCTGTTTTTTCTTGTAATAATTTATCTAATCCGTCTACAAGGCATCCTCCGCCTGTCATATAGATTCCTCTACTGCTTATGTCTGCTGCAAGTTCTGGTGGTGTTTTTTCTAATACTGAATGAACTGCATCTACTATCATCATAGCAGGTTCTATCATTGCTTCAAGCATTTCGCTTGAGAATACCGTGATGTTCTTCGGTAGTCCTGTTGTTAAATCACGTCCTCTAATTTCCATCTCTGTGTCTTGTATTTTTGGGTATACACAACCTATATTGATTTTTAAATCTTCTGCTGTTCTTTCTCCAATCATTACATTGTGTTTTTTCTTAATATATTTTATTATATATTCGTCAAATTTGTCTCCAGCAACCTTTAATGATGTGCTTTCTACTGAGCCTCCAAGTGATATTACTGCAATATCTGTTGTTCCTCCTCCGATGTCTACTACCATGTTTCCACATGGTTTGGCTATATCTATGCCAGCTCCAATTGCTGCTGCTATTGGTTCTTCAATTAAGAATACTTTGCGTGCTCCCGCTTGTGTTGCAGCGTCTATTACTGCTTTTTTCTCTACTTCTGTTACTCTTGATGGAATACATATCATTGCTCTTGGTGCAAATATTGTTTTTCCATTTATTTTGTTTATGAAGTATTTTAACATTTTTTCAGTTACTGTGTAGTCTGATATTACACCTTCTCTTAGCGGTCTTGTTGCTACTATGTTTCCTGGTGTTCTTCCAAGCATTCTTCTAGCTTCTTCTCCTACTGCTAAAACTTCTTTTGTATTGCTGTCTACAGCAACAACAGATGGTTCTCTTAAAACTACCCCTTTGCCTTTAACATAGGCTATTACTGTTGCTGTTCCTAAGTCTATTCCTATATCTTGACCAAATCCAAATTTAAACATTCTATTCATTCCTTGCAATTATATTTAGGTTTTTGTATGGTTGCCTATAAACCAAATAAAATCGTAAAAAGGGACCTGGTCCCAAATTACGCAAAAAGAGACCTGGTCCCTTTTTACGCTTTTAAATTCATTACTATAACTCCTGCTATTATTAGAGCTGCTCCTCCTATATTTAAGCCTGTTAATTGTTCTTTCAATATTAACCAAGATGCTAGTATTATCATAACTTGTGATGCTCCTGTACATATTGGTGTTATGTAACTTAAATTATCAAACATCATTACTATTCTTGTGTAAAGTAAGAAACTACAGATATAACATATAAATCCTAGACAACTTACTAAACTTATGCTTAAATTAAATTCTCCTGCTAAAATTGATATTTTACCCGCATTTCCTCCTTTTTTCATTAAAATTAGCCCTGATACTGTTAACAATAAATAAATTATTACTAATATTACTTTCATTATATCTTTTCTCCTTATTTCCATTTTTATTCCTTTCTTTAAACCTTTTCTTTCACTATGTAAATTGGTCTATCCTTTACTTCTAAATATGTTTTTGATAGATATTGTCCTATTACACCTATTGAAAATAGTTGAATTCCGCTTACAAAAACAATTATACATACAAGTGATGGCCAACCTGATGTTGGGTCACCAAAAATTAGTGTTCTAACTATTATGAATATTATAGCTAAAAATGCTATCAAGCAAAATATCAAACCTAATATAGAAGATAATATTAATGGAGTCGTTGAAAACGCAGTTATTCCTTCTAATGCATATTTAAATAATTTCCAAAATGACCATTTCGTTTCTCCTGCCACTCTTTCTATGTTTTCATATTCAATCCATTTTGTTTCAAATCCTACAAAACTAAATAATCCTTTTGAATATCTATTATATTCTTTTAGTGAAATAATGGCATCTACTACTTGTCTTTTCATTAATCTGTAATCTCTTGCACCGTCCACCATTTCTATATCTGATATTTTATTTATTATTTTATAAAACATTCTTGCAAAAAAGCTACGAATTGGAGGTTCTCCCTTTCTTGTGACTCGTCTTGTTCCTACAGAGTCATATCCTTCAAATACAATTGCATCATACATTTTCTTTAATAGTGCTGGTGGATCTTGCAAATCTGCATCCATTAGTGTTACATAATCTCCTGTTGATACTTCTAATCCCGCTAACATTGCAGCTTCTTTTCCAAAATTTCTTGAAAATGATACATATTTTATTTTTTGATCTTGTTCCCTTAGTAATTTAATTATATCCAATGTTTGGTCTTTTGAACCATCATCTACAAAAATATATTCAAATTCTGCAATACCTTCAAAATCCTGTTCTCGAATTCTTTCCATTTCTGCATAAAACAATGGTAATGCTTTTTCTTCATTATAACAAGAAACAACTACTGAAATTTTTTCCATTTACATTCCTTCCTTATTTTCTACTAAAATATTATTATCATAAAATTTTGAAACTTTTTTTAGTTCTTTATCGACATGTTCAAATCCATATTTTTCTATTAATGTTTGTTCATCTGAAAATAAATTTGTTCCAAGTGCAAGTTTGTTTCCTTCTATTGTAGCTCCTAATGCCCCCAAAGTTGTTGGGTATAAATCCATTGTAGAGTATTGTCTATTTGTATTTGTTACTTCTATTGCTGAATTTATTATTATATTAACAACCTTTTTCTCATATTCTTGTCCTTCTTGAAGTTCAAAGAAGTTTGATTGCATTGTTAAATGGTCTCCTGCAATTACAATTGTTGTATTTTCATAAAAGTCTTGTTGCTTTATCCAATTTACAAATTCTCCAACTTTTTTACTTGAACATGATATTACATTTTTATATTGTTCATCCCATTTATTTGGACATTCTTCACATTCATATCCATCTGGGAAATGTGTGTCTACTGTTAGCATTGTAAAGTTAAATGGTTCTTCTTGTTCAGATAAATTTAATATTTTTTCTTTAGCAAATTTAAACAAATTATCATCTGAATATCCCCACCAAACTTTTTCTGATATTCTTTTTTCAGCGATTGCTGATTCAGAATCCCAGATTTCATAATTTCCATGTTGTTCAAATAGATTTTTTCTTCCGCCAAATACTGCATCTGAACCTAATAGTAAGAAGTTGTGATATCCGTTATCATCTAATATCTCGCCTATGCTATGAGCGCCTTCTAAAAAAGTACTGTGTTCGCTTAATGAGTTGTCTTCTACTCCAATTTTTAGTGGTATTCCACATGTTTGTGCTGTCATTGCTGCAATTGTCCATGTTGTTCCTGTAGGTGTATATGCGCCTCCAATTGTATTTGTATTTGAAAAATTTAAATTTTGTTTGGCCAGTTGCGAGATTTCTGGTATTAAATCTTTTTCAGATATCCCCCCATTTTCTTTAGAAGCAAAAGTTGTTTCCATTGATTCTAAAAATATGTATATTAAATTCCTTTTTTGTTCTGGAAATTGTATGTTTACTTGCTCTGGATTTACATATTCCTCAGCTATGAAGTTAGAGTCATTTGTTTGATTGTAGACATATCCTATAATATCTGTTGCGATAACTACATGTGTCATACTTGCAACAAATAATACTATTGCTATTCCTACACTTATTTTTATTTCTTTTTTATTATCAGGCTCTTTCATTCGTTTAATTAATAAAATTGATACTATTATTGTTAGTGCTATTATTTTCCATGGACATTGTATTAGATATTTCCATATCATATCTGTACTTGTTCCTTCCATTGGAACTTTTAAGTGAAATACGATTTCTTCTAATGTTAAATGTCCAAAATTGCTATATAACCAATTTATTGAAATTGTTAATAAAAATGCTATTGATAATGATATTATTATGATTATTTTTGCTGTTTTTTTGTTCATCATTTGCTCCTATTTTTTATTTTTGCATATATCCCCATGAAGCTTTGCACATATCTTTTAATGTTTTTATCGCTTGCCATCCTAGTTCTATTTTAGCTTTTTGAGGATTTGAATAACATATTGCTATATCTCCAGGTCTACGTTCTACTATTTTATATTTAACCTTTTTACCTGTTACTTCTTCAAAAGCTTTTACCATATCTAATACACTATATCCAACACCTGTTCCCAAATTGTATGTGTATATTCCCGTCTTTTCTTTTTCTAGCTTTTCTAGTGCTTTTATATGTCCTTGTGCCAAATCTACTACATGTATATAATCTCTTACTCCTGTTCCATCTGGAGTATCATAATCATTTCCAAATACTGATAGTTGCTCTAAATCTCCTGATGCAACTCTTACAACATATGGCATTAAGTTGCTTGGTATTCCTTGTGGTTCTTCCCCAATTAATCCACTTTCATGCGCACCAACTGGATTAAAATATCTTAATATTGCTATATCCCATGTTTCATCTGATTTATATAAATCTTGTAATATTTGTTCTATAAATAACTTTGTTGTACCATATGGATTTGTTGTTCCTCCAGTTTTGCAATCTTCTGTTATTGGTATTTTCTCTGGTTCTCCATATACTGTCGCTGATGAGCTAAATATAAATTTTTTCACATTATATTTATTCATTGTCTCTAATAATCCTATTGCACCTGATACATTATTATTATAATATTTTAGAGGGTTTTGAACAGATTCTCCTACTGCTTTGTATCCTGCAAAGTTCATAACCGCTTCTATTTCGTTTTCTTCAAATACTTTTTCTAATTCTTTTCTGTTTAAATAGTCTATTTCATAAAATTTGAAGTCTTTTCCTGTTATTTGTTTTATTCTTTCTAATACTTCTGGTTTACTGTTTGAGAAATTATCTATTATTACAACTTCTCTTCCTGCATTTAATAATTCTACTACTGTGTGGCTTCCTATATATCCCGCACCACCTGTTACTAATATTGACATATTTCCTCCATCTTTGTGGGGACGTGTTCACCATGCTAGCACGCGGGGACAGGTTCAATCTGCTAGCACCGCGAGCATGGCCCCAGATGCTAGCAAATGGGGACACATTCCTTTTATTTTTGTTCAGTATATCACTATTGATAGATATTTTCAATAGTTTAAGAAAAAAACAAAAAGGTAAAAAGGGACCTGGTCCTTTTCACCCTAATTCTTGAAGAATTTCTTCATTAGTTAATTTTTTTTCTTTATTTGTTGTTAAACATATTATTTTATTGTTGTTCCATTCAATAATTTTACTTGGTTGATATGGGTCCATATCTTCAAAAAAATTATCAAATATTTGTCCATTTACACGGTCTGCTTCATAATAAATACCTGATATTGTTATTACGTATTTGTTTTCTCCTTCAATCATTTGCTGTAATTCTTCATCTTCTTCACTAGGACTTTTTTCTTGTTTTATTTTTAAATATCCTTGTTCAGTAATTTCGTATTCATTATTAGTATTATCTTTTAATAATTCTAAAAATTTATCTCTACTTTTAGTATCAATCCAAATTCCGTTGTCTTTTGGGTATTGATTTTCAAATATTTTATCTATTTTATTTATTTCTGGAATTGTATTTTTTATTATTCCCGCAAAAGCGATCTTATATTGAATTTCTGGCTTTATGTTCAATATTTTAGTGCCATCATGTTCAACAGTTATTTCATATAATTCATTTTGGGCTGTCATTCCTGTTTCTTGTTTTATTTCTGTAATTTCTAAATCTATCTCTTCTTTTGGTTGATTATTAAGTTCTTTGGGAAATTTTATTATTATAATAGCAATAATAATTATTATTAGAAATAATAAAATTAATACTTTTTTCATTTTATACCTATCTTTCTAAAAATGAGCCAAAGAGACCCAGTCCCTTTGGCCAATTTTTTAAATTATTCCATTTAACATTGATAATGTTGCATGTATATATTTTTCTGCTAATTTTTGTTCTATTACATCTTGATGGCTATATACATTCTTTGGCAATTCTATAAGTGATGTCTTTGCTAATCTTCCATTACTTGCCAGTGCTGTTCTAGCCCAGTCTATTAAATATCCATCTCCATATCTATCTAAAGACCTTCCATGGTTTTCTGGAAATTGTACAGCATAGTACATTCCAACTTCTCTATCTCCAACTAGTTGTTGATACCATCCGTGTAAGTCCACTAATATTGTTTGACCATTTCGTGATTTATGTGATATTAAAAAATCTCTTAGTGCTTGTGCTTCATATGCTTGAAATGGGGCTGTTCCTGCATAATGTCTATTACTTTCTTTTGAATCAAATCCTGTTGTTTTCCAAGATCTGTTCAAGTCAATGCCTTTGTTTCCAGGCGCTGCACTATATAGCGTTGTTCTCCCTTTTCCATTGTTTGTCGTTCCATATCTTACTCCATCAGGATTTATTTCTGGTAATATATATATTGTCCATTCATCAGCTAATCCATAGTTTGCATAATGCTTATTTTTTAGCGTTTCATAAAACCTTTCTGCTATATATACTAGTTCTTGTCCATCATGTTCCCAATTATCTTCAAATCCGTGTATTGCAAATGTTGTGAAAAGTACGTTTGGGCCGTCACCATATCTATAATATCTTAATTTTGATCCCCTTAAATCTCCTGCTTTTAATAATCCACTTTCTCCATACGTTCCTTCTTCATATGTTATGGTTCTTCTTAGAAATATATATATAACTTGTTCTCCAACAATTGCTCCATTTTCTTTTTCTATTCTTAGAGCTATTTGATGTAATCCTAAACTAAATTTTGAAAAATCTATATCTATTTTAAAACCAGGTAATGGATTTTGGGTGTAATCACCATAATCTTTAATGGCATTTAATACGTCTTGTCTTTCATATCTTTTTACTTCCTCGTCTCTGTAATATCCATCTATTAATAATCTAATTTTTGTATCTGATGCAGTAGTCATTACCCATCCTTCAATACTATGTGTTTCATTTGTTATTGTAGTTCTATCAAATGGATATTCAATATGTATTCTTGATTTTGCTTCTAATATTCTTGATGTCCTTTCTTCTAATACTTCACCTTGTTCTGTTACAAATTGGATTTTTATTGTATTGTCTCCTTCTTTGAATTCTGTTACAGGTATATGTATAGAAAAGTTTGGAGTTGGATTTTCTTTGTATGTTCCATATCCTTTTACTATTGATATTAAGTCATATAAATATTCATATTTAGTATTAATGTTTTCTATTTTTCTGTTACCAATATATACTACTATACTTGTATTTGATTCTGTTGATAATTTCCAACCTTTTATGTCAATTCCGTTTGGCGACCAAGATTGTTCTTCTAGAACTGTATCTATATGCATAACATGTTTGATACTTTTATCTATATTAATTTCTTGATTTACTTTTTCTAATATAATACCATCATATGTTACAAATTGAATCTCTAATTGATGTTTTCCTTGGCTTAATTGAGTTGTTGGGATATTTATTGTGTAGTTAGGTGTAGGATTTTCTTGATATGTTCCATATCCTTGTACTATTGATATTAAATCATATGCATAATACATTTCTATTTTTGTTTCTTTCACTTCTTGTCCATTAATTTTTGCAATTAATTTTGTATCTGCTTCAGTTGCTAATTTCCAACCTTTTATTTCAATTCCATCTTTGTAGAAAACTTCCCCCTCTAGTTTTGTATCTATTTGTAAAATATGTTTTATGTCTCTTGTTATTTGAATTTGTTTTTCAATTACTTTTAGAATTTTCGAGTCATCTTCTGTTTTAAATTCAATTTTTAGTTTATAATTTCCTACTTCATAATTTTCTAATGGTATGTCAATATCAAAATTAGGAGCTGGGTTTTCATTATATGTTCCATATCCTTGTACTATTGATATTAAGTCATATTTGTATGAGTATTTTATGTAATTGTTATCAATTTCTTTATCATTAAGTGAAACTACTAGTTTTGTATTTTCTTGTGTTGCTAATTTCCAACCTTCTATGTGTAATGTTTGTGAAGTATAAAATGTTTTATTGTCTAAGTTTGTGTCTAAATGTATAATTGATAGTATTTCTAATTGTTCTGCCGCATTTGCAATTTTTACTCCAAATGCACTAACCATAAGTGTTATTAATATCATTGTAAGTATTTTTCTAACCCATATGTTTTTCATTATCTTCCTCCGTTTTTTACTATATGTTAATATGTTTTAATATTTTTTGTAACAAATATTTTTGTCAACATTTGTAGATATTCCACTCACACTTCCTTTGTCTGTATATTGCCACATTTCATATTCTCTTGAAAAATTTGGTTGTTTAAGTTCATCATGTGTATATTGTGCAAGCCAAATTTCATAATTTGTTAATTCTGAATAATTTAATTCATATTCATACCAATAATGATTTGCATAAATCATTGGTTTGTATCCATAATAATTAATTATATCTGCAATTGCTCTACATGTCATTGTTCTTGTATTTCTATCTAGTAAATCTGCTCTTCCTGGTTCTTCTCCTCTGTCTCTTGCTCCTGAATCTTCAGTGTCTATTGCAATAGGATAATCTAATTCTATCCTATTTTGATGAATTTGACTTATAATCCATAACCCTTCTTCTTGTGCTTCTTGTAAGTTAGTTGCTTGTGTTACAAAATACACTCCTACTTTTAGCCCTGCTGCTTTGGCTTCTCTAATATTGTATAATGCTTTTGTGTCTAATACTAATACAGGATTTCTATATCCTCTATATCCTAATCTAATCATTGCAAAATCTACTCCTGATTGAGCCACTTGTTTCCAGTTAATATCTCCATTATATGAACTTACATCTATGCCATTAAATTTACCACCATATTGTGCTACAAATTTTCTGCTATCTAATCTTGTTCCATCTGCCGCTACAAATCTAAGTTCTATTTCATAATCTTTTTTGCTTAAATTTTCTAATGAGATATTTATATCAAAATTTGGTGCAGGATTTTCCTTGTATGTTCCATATCCTTGTACAATTGATATTAAATCATATTTGTATGAATATTTTATACAATTACTGTTAAGTTCTTGTCCATCTGCTAATATTATTAATTTACTATCAGGCTCTGCTGCCAGTTTCCAACCTGATATTTCAATGTTTTTCTTTTCGTTAAATACTATATCTTTTAAATTTGTGTCTATATGCATTATAGATTTTATTGATTTATCAATTGTCATTGTCTTTTCTACACTTTGTAATATTGACCCATCTTCTAATATCAACTGTAATTTCAAATTATGTTTTCCATTTGTTATGTCTGTTGTTGGTATATCTATATCATAATTTGGAGTTGGATTCTCCGTATATGTTCCATATCCTTGTACTATTGATATTAAATCATATTTATATGAGTATTTTATATATTGTTCACTCATTTCTTGATTATCTATTAATATTCTTATTTTTGAATTTGGTTCTGTTGTTAGTTTCCATCCTTCTATATGTATTCCTGATTTATCAAATACTGCATTATTTAAATTTGTATCTATTTGTAATGCATATTTTACTTTTTCTATTATTATTGTTTTTTCTACATTTTGTAGTATTGTACCATCTTCTAATACTAACTGTAGTTTCAAATTATGTTTTCCATCTGTTATATTGTTTGTTGGTATATCTATATCATAATTTGGAGTTGGATTTTCTTTATATGTTCCATATCCTTGTACTATTGATATTAAATCATATTTATATGAGTATTTTATATATTGTTCACTTATTTCTTGATTATCTATTAATATTTTAATTCTGGAATTAGGCTCTGTTGCTAATTTCCACCCTTCTATATGTATTCCTGATTTATCAAATACAGCATTATTTAAATTTGTATCTATTTGTAATGCGTGTTTTACTTTTTCTATTGTTATTGTTTTTTCTATACTTTGTAGTATTGTTTCATTTTTGGTTACAAGTTGAATTTTTAAATTATGTTTTCCGTCTGTTATGTTTGTTGTTGGTATTTTTATATTATAGTTTGGAACTGGATTTTCATTATATGTTCCATATCCTTTTACTATTGATATTAAGTCATATTTATATGAATATTGAATATCAATGTTATCTACTTCTTTTCCATCTATTAGAATTACTAATTTTGTGTCAGGCTCAGTTGCTAATTTCCAGCCCTCTATATGTATTCCGTTTTTATCGAATATCATATTTTCTAAGTCTGTATCTATATGCAATACAGACTTTATGTTTGAATTTGCATATGATAGATTTGCAATAAATAGAAACGTTAAAACTATAACCAAAAATGTTATTATTTTTTTCATGTTCACCACTCCTTTTACCATTGTTCCTATTGGGGTATCTAATTAAATTTTAGTTGATTTTTGGCATATAATCAATGGCAATCATTAGAAGATTTGGTTACCATTTTATATCTATTTTTAATTTGTTTATCATAAAATTATATATTTTTATAAATAATCTAAATAATCCTGTTTTATAGATAATTCGCATTATTGCAACTTTTGTGTTTGATTTATGTTTTATGCAATATAAAAGTTTTAAATAATGTGTTTTTCTCCAGGTTGAGAAATTCGTATCTAAATAGTTTTTATTCTTTTTTAGCTCTTCTTTAAAGTTACTTGTTTGATCTGCTGAAACTCTAAACATAAGTGAAATTCCAAAATGTAAAAATGCCATCGCATCTATTATTTGTATAAATTTCTCGTCTGCTTGTTTTTCATATATCGCTTTTACATCTAGCATTGCATTTTGTGTTAATTGTATTTCTTCTTTCTTTATTGTTGACATTGCTGAATCTTGTCTTACCATATAATAATATAACGCATCTTTTATAAATGTAATTTTTTTTGTATTTAAATATATAAGTAATAAGAACATTACATCTTCATGTGTTCTTGGTGGATTTGGTAAGTCTGGCATATTTTTTAATAGTTCCGTTTTGTATAATTTGTTCCATAATGCTGTATTTATTGATATTGTATCTTCTGGATTTTTATCCATTTCAATTGTTTTTCCATCGAATTGTGTCATTTCTGTTGAATATATATGACCTGTTTCTATATCTTGTCTTTGAAATCCACAAACCACAATCTCTGCACCTGTGGTTTGTGCAGCATTATATAATTTTTCCGCGAAGTCTAATGTTATATAGTCATCAGGATCTACAAATCCTATATATTCTCCTGTTGCTGCTAAAATCCCATCAAAACGAGCTTTCCAAACCCCTTGATTTTTTTTATCAATTATCTTTATATTTTTGTTTGGATAATTTATTTGATATTGTTTTAATATTTGTAAACAGTTATCTGGAGAACCATCATTTACACATACAATTTCAATTTCCTCCAGTGTTTGATTTATTAATGCTTCCATACTTTTGTTTAAATACTTTTCTACTTTATATACTGGTACAACTATACTTACTTTTATTTTCTTCTCGCTCATTTTTTCTTGTATGATATATTTAATAACTTAAATACACCATACACTCCTTCCTTCATTTATTTTTATATTATTATTTAGTATAATCTAAATGTGGTAACTGTGGACTTTTGATTTTTCTTATAGCTTTGACTATTTAAA
>JAFQSS010000016.1 GCA_017409455.1 Clostridia bacterium
AAAAAAATAAAAATGAAAATTTAGAAAAAATAAATTCAGAAAAAAATATTTTAGAAAATGAACAAAAAATATATGAAAAAAATTTTGAAAAAATAATTAATGAAATAAATAATTTAAAATCAGAAAATAATATTAAAAATAATTTAGAAGAAAATAAATTGTTAAATAAATATGAAAAAAATATTGATAAATTAGAAATAAATAATTTATTTAAAACAGAAAATATAAATGATAAAATATATTTATTAGAAAAAGAAATAAATAATTCAAAATTAGAAATAAATAAATTAGAATTTAAAAAAGGTAATATTGAACCTGAATTAGAAAAAATAGAGGGATTGGAAGAAGAATTATTTTCTTTAAAAGAACAATATAATAATTTACAAAAAACAAATCAAAGTATTGAATTAGTAAAAACACTTTTAGCAAAAGCATATGAAAAAATGAAAAATAATCTAAGTCCAGTTTTTACAGGAAAATTATCAGAAAATATTTCTAAAATAACAAAAGGAAAATATAGTAATTTATATTTTAATGATGAACAAGGATTAATTGTAGAATTAGAAAATGGAAATTATATTCCTGCTGAAAGATTAAGTGTTGGAACAATTGACCAATTATATTTATCATTAAGACTTGCAATGCTAGATGAAATTTCAAAAGAAAAAGTTCCAATAATTTTAGATGAAGCTTTTGCTTATTATGATAATGAAAGATTAAAAAATATTTTAAATTATTTATCAAGCGAATATTCTGATAGACAAATAATTATATTTACTTGTACACATAGAGAAAAAGAAATTTTAGAAGAATTACATATAGCATTTAATCACATAATCCTATAAAAGAAGGGGAAAATATGGGAAAAAGAAAATTAACAAGAAAAGAGTTAGTAGAACATATAAGGAAAACAATGCCAACCGATTTTAATGAAATTGAAAAATTAGCATTTATAGAGAATGAAATTGCAAAACAAATTTCTTTTGATGAGCAATACTTGTGGGGAGATAGAGAAACTAAAGAAAAAATTTATAAATTAGCAAAAACTGAAGCACAAAAACCAAAAAAAGAGATAAAAAGAAAGCTAATATGTATTACTATGTCTGAATTATATGGTTATATTGCTAAGGAATTTGGTTTTGAAGTACTTTATCAAAAACGTGCACCTGGAGTAGAAGATAAAACTGGAGACAACGATATATTCAAAAAAGTTTCTCCTAAAAAACAAGAACATGTATGTCCAATTGTTAAATTATCAAATGGAGAATATATAGAAATAGATATTCAATCTGATTTATACAGATTACAAACTCATTCTAAACCAAAAGCATTCGGATTAAGTCAAGTTGCAATTCAAAATGGCGTAAAAACTTCAACTGTAGATAATAATACAATTGAAAAAACGTTTAAAAAAATATATCAATTAGATGAAAATGAAAGATTTACAGATGAATATATTATGGTATTTGCTGCAATGCTTAGATGCCAACACAAAACACCAATTGAAATGCTAGAATTTTTTATGAATGATCCTAAAATTCGAGAAGCGCTTCAAAATGCAAGATGTATAGAAGCCAATAAATTGTATAAGAAAATTTTATCTGTTTGCTATGATGAGTCAAATGAAAATCAATTTTTTAAAGCGAGAGATAAAGCAATTATTGAAGAATGTATATTATCAGATGATAAAGGACAAAAAAGATATTCATTTTGTATTTATGCTAAAAATGAAGAACAAAGAGAATTTTACGTATATTCAAAATGTTCGAGAAGAATGGTGAATTTAACACAAGAACAAGTTAAGCAAATTACTCAACAAGCAAAGGATATTAAATTAAGAGGTCGTTCATCAGAATTAAAAAATCAAATGATAGAATTTATAAATGGAGATGGCGAAAATATTCAACCTCTAAGACAAGAAGAAACAACGGTTTCTTTAGATGATATATTTTTAGATGAAGAAAGGTAAAAAGGGACCAGGTCCCTTTTTGCCTTTTTGTGTTAGACTACTTGAAAAAAGTGGCAATATATGGTATAATAAAAATCGAGTTTAAATAAAAAGGAGAATATTTATGTTTGACAAATTAGAAGTAGTAGAAGCTAGATATGAGGAATTGACAAAAATGATAAGTGACCCAGAGGTAATAGCAAATCAAGCAGAATGGCAAAAATTAATAAAAGAACATAGTTCAATTGAAGAAGTTGTACAAAAATATAGAGAATATAAAAAAGAAGTTCAAAGAATGGAAGATGCTAAAGAGATGATGGAAGACAAAGACTTAAAAGAGCTTGCTGAAATCGATTATTATGAAGCAAAAGAAAAACTTCCACAAATTGAAGATGAACTAAAAACATTATTAATACCAAAAGACCCAAATGATGATAAAAACATCATTTGTGAAATTCGTGGTGGTGCTGGAGGAGAAGAAGCTGCACTATTTGCAGGAACACTGTTTAGAATGTACTCAATGTATGCAGAAAGAAAGCATTGGAAAATAGATATATTAAATGAAAATGCAACAGAATTAGGTGGATATAAAGAAATATCATTTATGATTACAGGAAAAGGTGCATATAGTAGATTAAAATTCGAAAGTGGTGTACACAGAGTACAAAGAGTACCAGATACAGAAAGTAGTGGTAGAATACATACATCAGCAGCCACAGTTGCTGTATTGCCAGTTGTTGAAGATGTAGAAATAGAAATAAACCCGGCAGATATAAAAATGGAAGTGTTTAGAGCTTCAGGTGCTGGAGGACAACACGTAAATAAAACATCATCAGCAGTAAGATTAATACATGAACCAACAGGATTAGTTGTAGAATGTCAAACAGAACGTTCACAATTACAAAATAGAGAATATTGTATGAAAATGTTACGTTCAAGATTATATAATATGGAAAAAGAAAAACAAGATTCAGAAATAGCAAATGCAAGAAAATCACAAGTTGGTAGTGGAGATAGAAGTGAAAAAATCCGTACATACAATTATCCTCAAGGAAGAATAACAGACCACAGAATTGGAATGAGTGTATTCCAAATGGAAAATTTCCTAAATGGAGATATTGATGCAATGGTTGATAACCTAATCGCAGCAGATAGAGCTGAAAGATTAAAAGGTGAAGAAGAATAAAAGTGAAAAAGTGAAAAAGGGACCTGGTCTCAAATTGTGCAAAAAGAGACCCGGTCCCTTTTTACGTTTTTTTAATTAATCTATTGCAATTCGAAAAAATTTATAGTAAAATACAAACAGATTTTTGAAAGTGGAAAGGAAACAACAAATGAATGATATATTAAAAGGACTAAATGATAAACAATATGAAGCAGTAATAAATACAGAAGGGCCATGCTTAGTAATAGCTGGAGCAGGAAGTGGAAAAACAAAAGTATTAACACATAAAATAGCATATATAATGGGAGAGCAAAAAGCATTGCCATGGAATATATTAGCAATCACATTTACAAATAAAGCTGCCAATGAAATGAAAGAAAGAATAGAAGGACTAGTTGGTGACCAAGGTAAAGATATGTGGATTGGAACATTCCACTCAATATGTGTTAGAATATTAAGAAAATTTATAGACAGAATAGGATTTGAATCATCATTTATAATATTTGATTCATCAGACCAAAAAACATTAATAAAACAATGTATGAAAGAATTAGAAATTGATGACAAATTATTAAATGACAGGTCAATTGCTGCAGAAATTAGTAATGCTAAAAATGATATGATAGAACCAGATTCTTACGTATTAAAGGCACACGGAGATTTCAGAAAGGAAAAAATTGCAAATGTATATACATTATATCAAAAAAGATTAAAAGATAATAATGCAATAGATTTTGATGATATAATAAATTTTACAATAAAAATATTAATGGAAAATCCAGATGTATTGGAATATTATTCAAATAAGTTTCAATATATACTAGTTGATGAGTATCAAGATACAAACAAATCACAATTTACATTAGTAACAATGTTAGCTTCAAAACATGGAAATATTACAGCTGTAGGAGACAATGACCAAGGAATATACAGTTTTAGGGGAGCAGATATTTCAAATATTTTAAACTTTGAAAAAGACTTCCCGGGAACAAAAATAATAAAATTAGAGCAAAATTATAGATGTACAGGAAATATTTTAAAAGTTGCAAATGCAGTAATCAAAAATAACGAAGTAAAATATGATAAAAAATTATGGACAGAAAATGAAGTTGGAAATTTACCAAAAGTCTTCTCAGCTGATAATGAATATGAAGAAGGAAGATATATTGCAGAACAAGTTGAACATTTAAGAAGAAATGAAAAATATAAATATTCAGATTTTGCTGTTTTATATAGAATGAATACACAATCAAGAGCAATAGAGGAAATTCTAAGAAGAGAAGCGATTCCATATAAAATTATAGGTGGATTAAAATTCTATGAAAGAAAAGAAATAAAAGACACTATATCATATTTAAGGTTAGTGCAAAATACATCAGATAATTTAAGTTTAAATAGAATAATCAATGAACCTAAAAGAGGAATTGGAAAAACAAGTTTAGATAATATTGCACAAATTGCTGAACAAAATAATGTTTCAATGTATGAAGTTATAAAAAATGCAGATCAATATGGATTAAATAGAGTTTACTTAAACTCTAGGGAATTCATTAATTGCATGGAAGAAATAATAGCAAAAAAAGATGAACTTACATTATCTGAATTAGTTAAAAAGATTCTAAAAGATACAGGATATACAAGAGCATTAGAAAATGAAAATACAGTTGAAGCGGAAAATAGAATTGCCAACTTAGATGAGTTTTTAACAGTTGCAATGGAATTTGAAGAAGAAGCTGCAGATAATGGATTAAGTGACTTCTTAGAAGGAATTACTTTATCAAGTGATTTAGATAATATGGAAGAAACAGAAGAAACTGTAACATTAATGACATTACATAGTGCTAAAGGACTTGAATTTCCAGTTGTATTTTTAGTTGGAATGGAAGAAGGGATATTCCCTGGATATAAATCAATTGGGGAACAAAAAGAATTAGAGGAAGAAAGAAGATTATGCTATGTTGGTGTAACAAGAGCAAAAGAAAATTTATTTTTAACAAATAGTAAACAACGTACAACTTTTGGCTCAACAACACATAATCTACCATCAAGATTTTTACAAGAGATTCCAAAAGACTTATTAGATGGTTATGAAGATGCAAATGTAAGTGGGACTTCTTCTAGAAATGAAGATGTTTTCGGAGATAGTGGATATTCTTGGAGCTATGGAAATAAAAATAATGGAAGTGTTAAGACTTACAAAGTTACAGAACCACAATATGCTGCAGCTGCATCAAGTGTTACAAAAACTACAGGAACTGGATTTGCATTTAGAACTGCTGAAAGTTTCTTAAATAATATTAATAAAAAAGCTTCAAATGAGGTTTCTGACTTTTCTGCATATCAAGCAGGTACTAGAGTTTATCACAAGAAATTTGGTGAAGGTACAATTAATTATGTTGAACCTGAAGGTACAGATTTGAAAGTTGATATTAATTTTGATAAAGTTGGACATAAACGCTTAATGGCTAAGTTTGCAAATTTGGAAATTATATAAATAACAATGAAAGCCCGGACTCCGTAAGGAGTTCGGGCTTTTTGGCGTTTGAAACGACAAATTGTAACAAAAAAGTAATAAAAATTTAATATTTAAGGATAGGAAATCTCTAGAAAAAGCTTCCGTAGCTGAAAAAGCATGGTATGAGTTGCAGTGGAAAAAGGCTGATATTGAAAGAATTTGGTAAAAATGGTAATGTGATAATAAATAATAATATATTAATATTAGGGGGACTAGCTATGTTCAAAAAAGTAGATAAGTTGTTAATATTTACAGCGATTATAGTTGTTATAATTGGGATATTGGCAATTTTTATGAGCAGAACCAATGTAGAAATTAACACAAAAAAATCAGAGAACATGAATCTGAATTACTCTACAACAGAAAGCAATACATGGGATATTTCTGCAAATGGAGATGGACATGTAACAGCGATATTATCAGAAGATGGGATTTTGACTATTTCTGGGACTGGAGAGATGAAAGATTGGGGCAATGGTGATACACCAGATTGGAATGGGATTAAAGATAATGTAAAATCGGTAATAATAGAAGAAGGAATAACAAGTATAGGAAGTTATGCATTTTATTCTTGCCAGAATTTAACAAGTATAGAAATACCAAGTGGTATGGCGATTATAGGAGAAGGAGCATTTAGTTATTGTAAAAGTTTAACAAGTATGGAAATTCCTGAGGGTGTGACAAGTATAGGGGAGGGTGCGTTTTATGGTTGTGAAAGTTTAACAAGTATAGAAATTCCTGAAAGCGTAACAAGTATTGGAGAGAGCGCGTTTTACTCTTGTTCAAGTTTAACAAATATAGTTATTCCAAAAGGAGTAACAAGTATAGAGGATAATGCGTTTTCGTGGTGTACAAGTTTAACAAGTATAGAAATACCCGATGGTGTAACAAGTATAGGAAACAGCGCATTTTATAATTGTTCAAGTTTAACAAGTATAGAAATACCCGATGGTGTAACAAGTATAGGAAAAGATGCATTTTGCTTTTGTAGCAGTTTAACAAGTATAGAAATACCCGATGGTGTAACAAGTGTAGAGGATAATGTGTTTTGCTTTTGTTCAAGTTTAACAAGTATAGAAATACCTGATGGTGTAACAAGTATAGGAGAAAGAGTATTTTCTAATTGTTCAAGTTTAACAAGTATAGAAATACCCGATGGAGTAACAAGTATAGGAGAAGGTGCATTTTCTAGTTGTTCAAGTTTAACAAGTATAGAAATTCCTGCAAGTGTAACAAGTATAGGAAATAGTGCATTTGGTTTTTGTAGAAGTTTAACAAGTATAGAAATACCTGATGGTGTAACAAGTGTAGGGGATAATGCGTTTTACAATTGTTCAAGTTTAACAAGTATAGAAATCCCAGGGACCGTGACGTGTATTGGAACAGGAAGCTTTTTTCAATGTGAGCACTTAATAAATATAGAAATTCCCAATAGTGTGACGAGTATAGGAGAAAGAGCATTTTATGGTTGTACAAGTTTAACAAGCATAGGAATCCCCGATAGTGTGACGAGTATAGGAGAAAGTGCATTTTCTAATTGTAGAAGTTTAACCAGTATAGAAGTAGATGAGAGTAATACAGCCTATATGGATGATAATGGTGTATTATATACAAAAGATGAAACTGAGATAATAATATATCCAGCAGGAAAAAAGGGAACAGAATATACTATATTTACTACTGTAATAAACATATGGGATGGTGCATTTTCTAATTGTCAAAGTTTAAGAAGTATTAAAATTCCTGATGGTGTAACCAGTATAGGGGATGGTGCATTTTCTGCTTGTTCAAGTTTAGGAAGTATAGAAATTCCTGATGGTGTAACAAGTATAGGGAATGATACATTTTCTGGTTGTTTAAGATTAACAAGCATAGAAACTACCGATGGTGTAACGAGTATAGGAGAGAGGGCATTTTTAAATTGTCAAAGTTTAACAAGTATAGAAATTCCCGATAGTGTAACAAGTATAGGGGAAAGGGCATTTTCTGTTTGTTCAAGTTTAACAAGTATAGTAATTCCTGCTAGTGTGACAAGTATAGGATGTGATGCTTTCGCATTTTGTACAGTCCTAACCATCTACTGTAGAAGTAATACAACAGTAGAAGAATATGCAATAGACAACAATATATCATACGTAATAGATGACGAAGCACCTACAATTACAAGTGTAGAAGGAAACCCAACAGAATGGACAAAAGGAAATGCACTACTAACAATAAATGCAGAAGATAGTTTATCGGGACTAGCTGAAAAACCATACAGCTTCGATGGCGGAACAACATGGCAAGCAGAAAATACAAAAACATATACAGAAAATACATCAAGAATAATAATAAAGGTAAAAGATAATTTAGATAACATATATACACATGATACAATAGAAATAACAAAAATAGATAAACAAGCACCAACAGTAACAAGCGTAGAAGGAAATCCAAGCGATTGGACAAATGAAAACGTAACAATAGTAATAAATGCACAAGACAATTTATCAGGATTTGGTGAAAGTTCGTATAGCTTTGATGGTGGAGTAACATGGCAAGCAGAGAATACAAAAACATATGAAGAAAACACAAGTGGAATAGTAGTGAAAGTAAAAGATCAAGCAGGAAATGTAACAACATATGATGAGACAATAGAAATAACAAAAATAGATAAACAAGCGCCAACAGTAGCATGTGTAACAGGAAATGCAAGTGAGTGGACAAAAGAAAATGTAACATTAACGATAAGTGCATCAGACAGTTTGTCGGGATTAGAGGAAATGCCATATAGTTTTGATGGAGGAGAAACATGGCAAGAAAGTAACAGTAAAACATATACTGAAAACACAAGAGTGATAATAAAAGTAAAGGATAATGCTGGTAACATACAAACATATGAAGAAATAAATATAGATAAAATAGATAAACACAAACCAATAATAACAAGTGTAGAAGGAAATCCAACACAATGGACAAAAGGAAGTGTAACATTAACAATAAATGCGGAAGATGTTTTATCAGGATTAGCGGAAAAAGCATATAGTTTTGATGGAGGAATAACATGGCAAGCAGAAAATAGAAAAACATATACAGAAAATAAAAATGGAATAGTAATAAAAGTAAAAGACAACTTATCTAATGTACAAGTATATGAAGAAATAAATATAGACAAAATAGACAAACAAGCCCCAACAATAACAAGTGTAGAAGGAAATCCAACAGAATGGACAAAAGAAAATGTAACATTAACAATAAATGGTGCGCAAGATAGTTCATCAGGATTAGCTGAAAAACCATACAGCTTCGATGGTGGAACAACATGGCAAGCGGAAAACACAAAAACATACACAGAAAACACAAGCGGAATAGTAGTGCAGGTAAAAGACTTATTAGGAAACATATATAAACATGAAGAAATAAATATAACAAAGATAGACAAAGTAGCACCAACAATAACAAGTATAGAAGGAAATCCAAGTGACTGGACAAAAGAAAATATAACATTAACGATAAACGCAAGAGATGATTTATCAGAATTGGGTGAAAGTTCATACAGCTTTGATGGAGGAAGAACATGGCAAGAGGAAAATACAAAAACATACACAGAGAATACATCAGGAATAATAATAAAAGTAAAAGACCAAGCAGGAAATGTAACAACATATGATGAGACAATAGAAATAACAAAAATAGACAAGCAAGCTCCAACAATAACAAGTGTAGAAGGAAATCCAACAGAATGGACAAAAGAAGATGTGACACTAACAATAAATGCGCAGGATAGTTTATCAGGATTAGCAGAAACACCATATAGCTTTGATGGAGGAGCAACATGGCAAGCAGAAAATACAAAGACGTATACAGAAAATACAGCAGGAATAATCATAAAAGTAAAAGACAAATTAGATAATATAGCAACATATGATGAAATAGAAATTGATAAAATCAGTGAACTAGAAATAAAACTAAATACATATGAAGAAAAACAAGAAGAAAATGCTACATACATAACAAATATAGCTCCAGAAACAACAATAGGAAAATTTATAGAAAACATAGACACAAACGGAACAATAGAAATATATAAAGGAACAGAAAAGATAACGGATACAGAAACAAATATAGGAACAGGAATGACAGTAAGAATAACATTAAATAACGAACAATTAGAATATACAGTTGTTATAAAAGGAGACATAAACGGAGACGGAAAAGCAAAATTAAGTGATTTTTCAAAATTAAAATTATCTGTTATTGGAACAACACAACTAGAAGGAGCATATAAAGAAGCAGCAGATATAAATGGAGATGGAAATGTAAAATTAAGTGACTTGTCAAAAATGAAATTATTTTTAGTAGGAAAAGCTAGATTGTAATTTAATATAGCACTTATCAATACTGAATGAAGAAGTATGATAAGTGCTATATTTTTGTGCTATATAGTTCAAATTATTTTAGCAAGAAAGTATAAAACCATAAAAAAGGTACAAAATAGAAATATAAATTAAAAGAAAGGGTGATTTCTATGGCAGATTTAAATCAAGCAGAATTACAACATTTAAGACATTTAATTGGAGCACATGAAACTTCATATCAAAAATTAAACACATATGCAAGTCAAGCACAAGATGCTCAAATTAAGCAAATGTTTACAAAATCAGCACAAGATGCTTTAAACACAAAACAAAAATTAATGACTTTTTTAAATAATTAGTAAGGGAGAGAATTAAGATGGATGAAAAAACAATGGTAAATGACATTTTAGCAAGTGTCAAAGCAGATTTAACTGCATATCAAACAGCTATTACCGAAACTGAAAATATGCAACTAAGACAAACTTTTCAACAAATAAGAAATAGTGATGAAAGTTTTCAATATGAATTATACAAAGTAGCTAATACAAAAGGTTACTATAAACCTGCACAAAAAGCTACAACAACTGAAGTTCAAACAGTAAAATCAGAATTACAACAAGGGTAAACTGTAATAAAAGGCTCGGATTCCGTAAGGGATTCGGGCTTTTTGACGTTTAAAATGACAAATTGTAACAAAAAAGTAATAGAAATTTAATATTTTAACATGAAAAATTCCTAGAAAAAGCTTCCGTAAATGGAAAAACGTACCATAAGTAAAAGTATAAGAAAAGTAGTATTGAAAGAAATGGGTAGAAATGCTAATGTAATAATAAATAATAATATATTAAATTGGGGGGACAGGCTATGTTTAAAAGAGTGGATAAGTTATTAATAATTACAGCAATTATAGTCATTATGCTTGGGGCAGCGGCAATTCTTATCAGTATAACAAATGTAAAAATAAATATAAAAGGTTCAGAACAATTGAATATAAATTATTCTACAACAGAAAGCAACACATGGGATGTGTCTAAAGCCGGAGATGGGAGTGTAATAGCAACATTATCAGAAGATGGAACTTTAACTATTTCTGGAATAGGGGAAATGGAAGATTATTACTCTTCAGGTTGGGTACCTTGGAAGTATATAAATGAAAAAATAAAAAGTGTAATAATAGAAGAAGGAGTAACAAGTATAGGAGGATGGACTTTTAGTAGCTGTAATAATATGACGAATATAACAATTCCTGACAGTGTAATAAAGATAGGAGAGGGAGCTTTTTCGTGGTGTAGTAGCTTAACAAATATAAATATTCCAAATGGGTTAAAAGTAATTGAAAAACAATTATTTGGTGGATGCAGTAGTTTAACAAAAATAGAAATTCCAGAGGGTGTAACCGAAATAAAGAATTATGCATTCCTTGAATGTACTAGTTTAGAAACAATTATAATACCAGACACAGTAACCTCTATATCTTCAAGAGTATTTCAATATTGTCAAAAATTAAAAAATATAAATATCCCACAAAATGCCATTTGTGCTGATGAGATGTTCTTTCAATCAGTATTGCAAATTTGGACAACTATAGGAGAAGAAACAGAACAAGAAATTGCATTACCAGATATAATAGCAAGAGCAAAAAATCAACAAGATAATTTATATACAGAAAAAGATTTCACATTATCAAATTGTAATATAAGTGATGATAACACTAAGTTAATAATGTATACACAAGATTTAAAAGATGGAAACGAAATAGGAATAACAGTCAATGAAGGTCCATTGAAAGGGTTAACTATAAGAATAATGTTACCAGAAGTAACATGGGATATAGCAAAAGATGAAAATAGTAATGTAAAAGCAATATTTAAATATAATGAAAAATTACTAACCATAACAGGCAATGGAGAAATGAAAGATTTTGGATGGGATTGTGGACCATGGTATTATTTGAGAAACTATATTGAAAATGTAGTAATTGAATATGGCGTAACTAGTATAGGAACATATTGTTTTTTTGATAATCCAGGAGTAAATAATATAAGTTTACCAGAAAGTATTAAATTAATTGCACCATATGCTTTTAGAGGATGTAGTAATTTAGAAACTATAAATATACCAGAAGGAACTCAGATTATAGGAACAGGAGCATTTTCAGTATGTGATAATTTAAAAGAAGTTAATATTTCAAGTACTGTTTTAGGAATTGGAATTGATACTGTGACAATGGAATGGGATGAGGGGATGCTTGAAGGTTTAGTTATTACATCAACAGGAGAAGTATTTAAAGAGTGTGCAAGTCTTAAAAATATTAATGTTAATAGTAATAATAAAAATTATTCTAGTGATAACGGAGTTCTATATAATAAAAACAAAACTTCTTTAGTAATATATCCTGCTGGAAAAGAGAATGAAGAGTTTGAAATTCCTGATACTGTAACGGAAATTTGTGCTGATGCTTTTGATTCATGTGTGAATTTGAAATCGATTGAAATACCTGGGACAGTTGAAGAGATAAAAAATCAATGTTTTAGAGGCAGTAACTTAATTAATGTAATATTAAATGAAGGATTAAAGAGAATAGGCGAATATGCATTTTATGAAAATGATAGTATACAAGAAATATATATTCCTAGTACTGTAGAGAGTATAGGCGAAGGCGCATTAGGTAAAATGGAGAGCTTAAAAAATATAGAAGTTAGCCTAGATAATAAAATTTATACTAGTGAAAATGGTATATTATTTAGCAAAGACAAATTAAAGATTATACAATATCCAACTAATAAAGATGGGACTATATATATAATTCCAGATACTGTAGAAAGTATTGAAACAGGAGCATTTGCTTATGGTAACAATTTAAATTATTTAAAGATAAATGACAATACGAGCAAGATAGACACTAGTGCTTTTGTTTTTAGTCAATTAATTGGAATATATATACCAAATTCTGTAGAAACAATATGTGTATTTTATTTTGGAGGAACTGTAACAACTCCTTTTGACTGGTGTGAAGATTGCACGATATATTGTAATGATGACTCATATGCTAAAGATTTTTGTGTTCAATATTCTTTAAATTATTCAACAAATACTGAAGAAATATTTGAGAAATTTGCAACAAAAGTACTAGAAGGAATAACAGTAACAACCCCACCAAGCAACACTGTTTATATAGAAGGCCAAAACTTTGATCCAACAGGAATGGTAGTAACAGCATCATACAATGACGGAAGTACAAAAGAAGTAACAAATTATACAATAATAGATGGAGAGAATCTAACATCAGGAAAAACAAGTGTAACAATAAGTTATACAGAAGATGAAATAACTAAAACAACAACACAAAGTATAACAGTTAGTGCAAAACTAGAAATAGATTTAGGAACATACGAAGAACAACAAGAGGAAACAGGAAAATACATAACAAAAATAGCTCCAGAGACAACAATAGGAGAAGTTCTAGAAAATATAGACACAAATGGAACAATAGAAATATATAAAGGAACACAAAAAATAACAGATACAGAAAAAAATATAGGCACAGGACTGACAGTAAGAATAACATTAGATAACCAAAAAGCAGAATATACTATAGTAGTAAAAGGAGATATTAATGGAGATGGAAACGCAAAATTAAGTGACTTATCAAAATTAAAATTATCAATAGTAGGAACAACACAACTAGAAGGAGCTTATAAAGAAGCGGCAGATATAAATGGAGATGGAAATGTTAAATTAAGTGACTTATCAAAAATGAAGTTATACTTAGTAGGAACAGGAAGTTTATAAAATAAAATGGGAGGTTAAAAAATGAAGAAAACAATAAAAATGTTAAAAACTATAATAATGATTGCTATAATATTAGTCATATCAGTACCAACAGTATATGCTACAATATATGCTGTTAACGACACAAACTTTTCTGTAATATTAACAGCACCAAATAAAGTATTACGTGGTGGAACAATACAAGTATTATTAGCATTAGATGGATTCACAGATGTAGGACAAGGTGTAAATTCCTTTTTAGCAGATTTAGAATATGATACAACAAAATTATCAATAACATCTAGCCAAATAGTAGCGCAAAATGGATGGGACACACCAACATATGAAAATGGGAAAATACTTACACTTAAAGGAAGCATGGTAACATCAAAAGAAACAATAATGAAAATGACATTTACAGTAAATCCAGAAGCAGAGCTTGGATTAACAACAATTAAAGTAAAAAATGCGGAAGCTGCAAATGATGAAAACGATTTTGTTGGAAAAGACGGATCAATTGATATAGAGATAGAACAAGATAAATTACAAGTTAATATATCAGAATATAATGTGAATGCAAACAACTTTATAACAAATATAGCACTAGAAACGCCAATAAGAGAATTTGTAGAAAACATAGACACAAATGGAACAATTGAAATATATAAAGGAACACAAAAAGTAACAGACACAGAAACAAATATAGGAACAGGAATGACAGTAAAAATATCATTTAATAACCAAGAACAAGAATATACTGTAGTAGTAAAAGGTGATATTAATGGAGATGGATGCGCAAAATTAAGTGACTTATCAAAATTAAAATTATCTGTCATTGGAACAACACAACTAGAAGGAGCTTATAAAGAAGCAGCAGATTTAAATGGAGATGGAAATGTTAAATTAAGCGACTTGTCAAAAATGAAACTATATTTAGTTGGAAAAGGAACTCTATAAAAAAAGCTCGGATTCCGTAAGGAATTCGAGCTTTTTGCCGTTTAAAACGACAAATTGTAACAAAAAAGTAATAAAAATTTAATATTCTAATATTGTGAAGCCTTAGAAGTACCTTCCGTAGCAGGAAAAGCATGGTATAAGTTACAGGGGGAAATGGCTAATATTGAAAGAATTGGACAAAAATGGTAATGTGATAATAAGTAATAATATATTAATATTAGGGGGACTAGCTATGTTCAAAAAGGTAGATAAGTTGTTAATAATTACAGCAATTATAGTCATTATGCTTGGAATTTCACTAGTGTTTGTGAATTTTGTGAACATAAAAATTAATGCAAAAAGTTCAGAGCAAATGAATGTAAGTTATTCTACAACAGAAAGCAATACATGGGATGTATCTAAAGCCGGAAATGAAAGTGTAATAGCAATATTATCAGAAGATGGAACTTTGACTATTTCTGGAACAGGAGAAATGAAAGATTTTAACAATTCTCCTATAACAGAATGGCATGAAATGAAAGAAAGTATAAAGAATGCCATAATAGAAAACGGAGTAACACGTATAGGAAATAGTGCATTTTCTGGCTGTACAAGTTTACAAAGTATAGAAATTTCAAGTAGTTTAACAAGTATAGGGTGGTATGCATTTTCTGGCTGTACAAGTTTAACAAGTATAGAAATTCCAAGCAGTGTAACAAAGATAGAAGGGAGTGCACTTGGTGGATGCTCAAGTTTAACAAGAATAGAAATACCGGATAGTGTAACAAGTATAGGAACGTATGTATTTTCTGGCTGTACAAGTTTAACAAGTATACAAATATCTGAAAATGTAACAAGTATAAGGACAGGGACATTTAATGGCTGTTCAAGTTTAATGAGTATAAAAATACCGAGTGGTGTAACGAGTGTAGATGATTATGCATTTGATAGATGTTCAAATTTAACAAGTATAGATGTAGATGAAAGTAATACAGCATATATGGATGACCAAGGGGTATTATATACAAAAGATGGAACTAATATAATAAAATATCCAGAAGGAAAAAATGGAACAGAATATACTATATTAGATACAGTAACAATAGTGGGAAATCGCGCATTTAAGGACTGTTCAAGATTAAAAAGTATAGTGATTCCAGACAATGTAACAATCATAGGAGAGTATGCATTTGAATGGTGCTCAGGATTAACAAATATAATTATTCCAGATAGTGTAAGAAGTATAGGAGATGATGCATTTTTCTGGTGTTCAAGATTAACAAATATAGAGATTCCAGATAGCGTAACAAGTATAGGAGATAGTGCATTTTATGGCTGTTCAAGTTTAATGAGTATAAAAACTCCGGGAAGACTAACAAGTATAGGAGAAAGAACATTTTCTAGCTGTTCAAGTTTAAGAAGTATAGAAATTCCTGATAGTGTAAGAAGTATAGGAGATAATGCATTTGATGGATGCTCAGGTTTAAGAAGTATAGAAATTCCTGATAGTGTAACAAGTGTTGGAGATAATGCATTTGAGGGATGCATTAATTTAATGGAGTTCTCAATTCCAGAAAACATAGACAGTATAGGAGAAAATGTTTTTTCGGGATGTAATATAACGAATTTCATTATGGAAGATAATAACTTTATAGCAGTGCCTGCTATATTAAAAAGAGCATTAGATGAAACAGATATACTATATTCAAGTCAAGAATTTATTTTTACAAATTGTACCATGAAGGATGCGAAAATTAAGATAAATGATGGAGCGACATATGCGACCTTGGAAGTGATAGATGGGAAATTAAAGGGATTAACTTATACAATATCTTATAATGCATGGGATATTTCAGAGAATGGGGATGAAAGTCTAAAAGCAACATTAGATAAAAATGGATTATTTTTAATTTCTGGATTAGGCAATATGAAGGATTATGCTTCTGTTCAAGATACACCTTGGTATTGTATAAATAATCTGATAGCAGTTATAAAAATAGAGATCGGAGTAACAAGTGTAAATTTATATGCGTTTAATACATGTAGCTATTTAACAAATATAGAGATATCTAGTAGTGTAATGAATCTAGGTGAAGAAAAATATTATATATTGTATGGTTGTACTAGGTTAAGTAATATTATTGTAAATAGTAGTAATACAAAATATTGCGATGACAATGGAGTATTATATACAAAAGATAAAGAAGAATTAATAAAATATCCAATACGAAAAACAGAAGAAAAATATAAAATATTAACTGGTACTAAAATTATAAGAAATGTTGCATTTGCAGATTGCGGTTATTTAAAGAGTATAGAGATGCCATGTACTGTAAGAGAAATAGGTAATTATGCATTTGACCATTGCCTGTATTTAAAAAATGTAATAATTCCCGAAGGAGTAACTACAATAGGAGAAGGTGCGTTCTATTGTTGTATTGGTTTAGGAGAAAACATTTTTCCTAAAAGCGTAACACAAATAGGAAGAGATACATTTTATAGGTGTGACGAATTAAAAATATTATGCTACAAAGATTCATATGTAGAAACATATGCAAAAGAAAATGAAATTGAATACTCAATAATATATTTAACATCAACAGAACAAACAATAGATGAACAAAATTTAGTAATAAAAGGAATAAAACCAGAAACAACTATAGAAAAATTAAAAATAACATTACAGAGTGATATACCTTATGAGATATTAGACAATTCTGGTAATGTTATAGAAAATACATCGGTATTTGTAGCAACAGGATATCAGTTAAAATTAAGCAACAACCAAAAATATATTATAGTAGTAAAAGGCGACATTAATGGAGATGGAAACGCAAAATTAAGTGACTTATCAAAACTAAAATTATCTGTTATTGGAACAACACAACTAGAAGGAGCTTATAAAGAAGCAGCAGATTTAAATGGAGATGGAAATGTTAAATTAAGTGACTTATCCAAAATGAAATTATATTTAGTTGGAAAAGGAAGTTTGTAAAAAACTATTGAAAAAAATAAAATAATATGAAATAATAAAAAATAGGAGGGATAAAGAGTGAAGAAACAAATGAAAATGATGATATCTATAATGATTATTTCAGTAATGTTAGTTGTAGCAATTCCATTAGCATATGCTACAGGAAACAACTTTTCTGTAATATTAACAGCACAAAATACGGTAAAACGTGGTGAAACAGTAGAAGTAACTGTTGAACTAGATGCATTTACAGGAACAGGAAAAGGTATAAACTCTTTTATGGGAGATTTAGAATATGATGAAACAAAATTATCAATAGAATCTAGCCAAATAGTAGCACAAAATGGATGGGACACACCTATGTATGAAAATGATAAAGTACTTACAGCCAAAGGAAGTATGGTAACAGCAAAAGAGGCAATAATGAAAATGACATTTACAGTAAAATCTGATGCAGTACTTGGGGAAACAACAATTACTATTAAAAATGCAGAAGCTGCAAATGATGACAATGATTTCATTGGAGAAGATGGAACCATTACAATAGAAATAGTAGAAGAAACAACACCACCAGCAGATGATGGAAATGGTGATGTGCAAAACCCACCAGCAGATGACGGAAATGATGATGGACAAAATCCACCAGCAGATGACGGAAAAGATGATGGACAAAATCCACCAGCAGATGATGGAAAAGACGATGTGCAAAACCCACCAGCAGATGACGGAAAAGACGATGGACAAACACCATCAACAGATGACAAGAAAGAAGAAGGTAAAGACAACACAGTAGCAGATAAAGAATATGATAAAGCTGGAACAGGTACAATCATATCACTTGCGACAGCAATAGTTGCAGTAATTGCAATTATAATGTACAGAAAAAATAAAAAATATCAAGATATAATATAACCAAAAAGTAGCTCATTAAAAATGGGCTATTTTTTAATTGTAAAACAAAGATAAAAAGAATATAAATGAGAAAATAAAAGAAAAACTAAGAAAAATAATCCATAATCTTAGTTGAGAAAAATTGCCATAAAAATAAAAAATAATATAAAATATAAAAAAATATGTACAAAGGGAGAAAAAAAATGATAAAACAAATATTAGTATTTGCAAGGAAATCAATGAAACTTACAATACTTATAGCTGTTTCGATATTTTTAATAATATGTGCAGTAGCATTATTCTTTAAACCAATATATGCAGTAACATTAAATGGACAAGCCGTAGGATATAGTAAAGATAAAAGCGAATTACAAGCCAGAATAAATGAATACATAGAAAGCGGAGAGGGCGGACAAAATAGTAGTATTGCATTTGTTCAAGTAGAAAATTTGCCAGAATATAAAATGTGTTTATTAAAAAGAAATATTGTTACAAATGACGATGAAATATTTGAAATAATAAAACAATCTGGAGTTCCATATTATAAGTTTTATGCAATATTAGAAGGTGAAGAAGAAAAAGCATATGTTTCAGAATTTTCACAAGCAGAAGACATTGTTAAAAAACTAAAAGAAAAAGATAGTAACAATATAGATAAAATATCAATATTAGAAATGTATGACACTGAGGTTAAAGAATTTTCGGAAGTAGAAGCAACAGTAGCAGCACTGTATCAAAAGAAAGTTGTTAAAGTAACAAGACCAAAATCAACAGGAAGTGTAAACACATCTACAAAGATATCACAACAAAAAGTACCAATAGGAATAAATTTAATAAGACCAATATCTGGTACAATAACATCAAGATTTGCTCACGTAAGTAGCTTAAGGGTTAGTAAACATACAGGATTAGATATAGCAGCACCTACAGGAACAAAAATCAAAGCTGCAGCAGGTGGAACAGTAACATTTTCAGGATATAAAGGTTCATATGGATATTTAACAGTAATAAATCATGGAAATGGAATAGAAACATATTATGGACATTGCAGTAAATTATATGTTACTGCAGGCCAACAAGTAAATCAAGGAGATGTGATTGCAGCAGTAGGGAATACAGGAAATAGTACAGGCCCACATTTACACTTAGAAATAAGAATAAATGGTGTGGCATATAATCCACAAAATTACTTATATTAAAAATCTAGGGACAATCCCTAGATTTTTTTCGTAAATGAATTTATACATTTTAATATAGCATTTTTTTCAAAAACCACCTTGCCATACTCGTTTAGAACCCCGTCAATACCTGCAGAATAAGAGACATCTTTACCAAACTCTTCAAAAAGGGATTTTATATAATCAATTATCATACAAGAATTTCCGGGCTCGATAAGTCTTAAATAATATGTATTATTATAAAAAATCAAAGAAAAATTTTTTGAAAAACTTTTTAAATTTAAATAAGAAAAGTTTTTTAAGAAAGCACATAAACTTATGAAATCATCAAATTTTTCAAATTTAAAAATAAATGAATTTTTATACTTCCTTGCACAAATATTTTCATCTAATAGTTTTGTAATCGTAAAGATACATTCTTTATTGGAGGGGGCTATTGCTTCAACTAATAATTGTGAATCTCCTGTTTTAAATCCCAGTTTCTTTTCTGCTTTTATTATTATTGATTCTATTAGTTTTTGTGAATCAGCAGAATTTGAAAGAACATCTTCTACTGATATATTGTTTGTTTCCATATCTTTTAGTGAAAGAATTATTCTTATTTTTATATCAGTTAATTTTTCGAATTTCATTTAAAACCTCCGTGGCTGTCTTTAAATATATTATACTACTATTTTTGTGATATTGAAAGGAACAATTTTTGGTAAAATACTAGATTTTCATTGACACATACAAACAATTGTTTTATAATATGCGTAGAATTTGTAGAAATTGGAAGTGATATTTATGAAAAAAGAAATGATACAAACACAAATGAAAGTAAAAGATAATCTAGTAAGTGTTATGAGAGTTGGAGATGTTGATTATATATCATTAACAGATTTAGCAAAATTTAAAAATGATAAATATCCAGCAAATGTTATTATTCATTGGTTAAGCAATAAAGATACAGCTCTTTATGTGGGATTATGGGAAGAACTTAATAATGAAAAATTTAATTTAACGGAATATCGTGAAATTAAAATAAATGAAATAGGAACATCTTCTTATACAATGAGTCCTAAACAATGGATACAAAGAACTAATGCAATAGGATTAATTTCAAAAGGTGGAAAATATAGTCTTGGAACTTATGCTCATCCAGATTTGGCTTTTGAATTTGCAAGTTGGTTAAATGTTGAATTTAAACTTTATTTAATAAGAGAGTTTGAAAGGCTAAAGAAAAATGAAAGTTATCAAAATAAAATAGAATGGTCTGTAAGACGAGAACTTGCAAAAACAAATTATAGAATACATACTGATAGTATAAAAGAAAATTTAGTTCCTACACTTACTGAAAAGCAAAAATTATATGTTTATGCTAATGAGGCAGATATGCTGAATGTAGCATTGTTCGGCATGACTGCTAAAGAATGGAAAGATAATAATCCAGAATTAGAGGGAAATATGAGAGATTATGCTAATATTCTTCAGTTAGTGATTTTAAGTAATTTAGAGAACTTAAATGCTGAAATGATAGAACAGGGATTAGAACAAAGCAAAAGACTAGAAAGATTAAATACAATAGCACAGAAACAATATATTACTTTACAAGGTAGTAATAGCATTAAAAAGATAGAAGTTCTAGATGATATAAACAATATAAAAATATTAAATTAATAGTATTAAAACCTTGCATTTTGCGAGGTTTACTTTATATGGTTTAAGAATTTCTAACGTTAAGTTTAGATACACAAAATCTTTCATTATTTTCACCATACATCCCGAGTCAGGGTTCGTGGGGCATACCTCGCAAAAATATAGGAAACTTCAAATTATACTTGAAAAAATTGCAAATACAAGGTATAATAATACCATGGTATAGGGGGCCTTCAAATAATTTGAAAAATAATTGCCATTTGGCGTTGTTGCACTTCGTATCCAATTTAATCAACGTACATTAAGTACGCCTCATAAATTGGAAACTCGTGCGCCAGCTAACGCATACTGACGCTGTAACAGGCGAAGCCTTAACAGCCTCAGCATAGCCAAATAACAATTCTTTTCCAAATATAGAGAGAAGGAGAGAATAATATGCCAATAAAAATGAAAGAATTACCAGAGACAGAAAGACCATATGAAAAACTAGAACAATATGGAGAAAAAACGTTAACAAATGCAGAATTGCTTGCGATAATAATAAAAACAGGAACAAAAGAAGAAACTGCTGTAGGGTTAGCACAACAGATATTGAAATTAAACACGGGAAAACAGGATAATCTAAGCTTTTTAAGAGAATTAACAGTTGAAGAATTTATGAAAATAAAAGGAATCGGAAAAGTAAAAGCTATACAATTAAAAGCAGTGTGTGAGCTAGCCACAAGGATGAATGCCGTTACAAACTACAGAGAAAAACAAATATTAAAACCATATGATATTGCAGAGATACTAATAGAAAAAATGAGATTTGAAAAACAAGAGATACTAAAAGTTGCTATGTTAAACAATAAAAATAAATTACTAAAAATAAGAGATATTGCTAAAGGTGGGGGGAATTTTGTTACAGCAACAATAAAATCAGTATTAAATGAAGCAGTAAAAATAGAAGCTGCTAAAATAATATTAATACATAATCATCCAACAGGAGATCCAACTCCAAGTAATCAAGATATAGAATTTACAAACAAAGTTGAACAAGCATCTCAAATATTAGGGATACAGTTATTAGACCATATTGTAATTGGAAACACAAATTATGTAAGCATTTTTAATGAGAGAGAAAAAATGCGAAATGAAAGGAAAGAGAGAAAATGAGTATTTTGTCATTCAAATCTAAAGATATCGGAATCGATTTAGGAACAGCAAATATTTTAGTAACAATAAAAGGAAAAGGAATTGTTCTAAGAGAGCCATCAGTAATATCTGTAAACGCAAAAACAGGGGGGATTCTTGCTACAGGATTTGAAGCAAAAGAAATGTTGGGAAGAACTCCAAAAGAAATCAATGCAATAAAACCATTAAAAGATGGTGTAATAGCAGACTTTACGGCTACAAAATTATTATTAAAAAACATATTGGAAAGAGTATGTAAAAGATATAATGCCGTAAGACCAAGAGTTCTTGTGGGAGTTCCATCTGGAATAACAGAAGTAGAAGAAAGAGCTGTTGAAGAATCAATCATGAGAGCTGGAGCAAGAGAAGTATATTTGATTGAAGAACCAATGGCTGCTGCAATTGGAGCTGGTATTGAAATAGAAGAACCAAGTGGAAATATAATAGTAGATATTGGTGGGGGAACAACAGAAGTTGCAGTAATTTCTTTAGGTGGAATAGTAATTAGTAATTCTTTAAGAGTTGCTGGAGACGAGTTAGATGAAGATATAATAAATTATATAAAAAGAGAGTTAAATCTTGCAATTGGTGAATCAACAGCAGAGCAAATAAAGAAACAAATAGGCTGTGCAATGCCATTAATGACTGAAATGTCAATGGAAATCAAGGGAAGAGATTTAAGTACAGGACTACCAAAAACTGAGACAATAACATCAATTCAAATTGAAGAAGCGATGAAAGAATCTATAGCAAAAATAGTAGAGATTATAAAGGCAACATTAGAAAAAGCACCACCAGAACTAGCATCAGACATCATGGAAAAGGGTATAGTTTTAGCAGGTGGAGGAGCATTAATACAAAATCTAGACAAACTAATAAGTATGGAAACAGGAATGCCTGTATACATTGCAGATGAACCATTAGACTGTGTAGTAAAAGGTACAGAAAAAACATTACAAGAAATAGAGAAATTAAGAACAGTTTTATTAAATTCAAGAAAGAGAAGATAGTATATGGATAAAGAAAGAAAAGGTGGAATTATAGGTATAATAGTCACCACAGTGATTTTAATATTACTAGTTATATTTACAAATACAGATTCAGAAAAAGTATCTATAATTGAAAATATTGCAAATAATATGGTAATGCCAATAGAAAATGGCTTAACATATTTAAAAAACAAAATAAACAATAATGATAAATTTTTTGAAAATATAGAAGAATTAAAAACAGAAAATAAATCATTAAAAGAAAAAAATAGTGAATTAGAACAACAGTTAAGAGAATTTGAAATAATAAAAAATGAAAATGCACAATTAAAAGAACAATTAAATCTAGCGGAAAAATATGGGGAATTTACAACAGTGCCAGGTACAATCATATCTAGAGATATAAGCAATTATTCAAAAACGCTTGTAATAAACATTGGAAGCGATAATGGTGTTCAAGAAAAGATGACTGTAATTGCAGATGAAGGTCTTGTAGGATATGTTGTAACAACAACAAATAAAACTGCAAAAATTCAAACAATAATTGATAGTGCCAGTGCAACAAGTTGCTTAGCAAGTAGTACTAGAGACACAATGATATGTAAAGGGACAATCGAAAATAAACCTGCACTAAGTGCTTCAAATATAGCAACAGACGCAAGAATAATTCAAGGAGACAGTGTAGAAACATCAGGTTTAGGCGGAATCTATGTTAAAGGGATTCATGTGGGTACTATAAAAAAAGTAAATAAAGGGTCAAATAAAACAGATTCTTATGCAACAATAGAAACTGCAGTAGATTTCGAAAAGCTTGAAACAGTGCTTGTTATAACAAATCAGTGAAAAACGTAAAAAGGGACCGTATCTCTTTTTACGTAAAAACAGATACGGTCCCTTTTTTAGAAAGGATATATAAATGAAAAAAGCTTTAATACATATAGGATTAATATTTACGTTTATAATAATATATCTTTTACAATCAATATTTTTTAGTGGATTTACTATTGCTGGTGTAATGCCAAATATCTTCATAATTTTGATGTTATATATCGGATTATATATGGGGAGGACAACAGGATTTATTTATGGAATGATATTCGGAATTTTTATAGATATATGGATAGGGCAAACACTAGGATTAACATCATTTGTATTAGCGCTGATTGGAACAATAAGCGGAATGTTAGATAGAACATTTTCAAAAGATAGTAGAATTATTGTAATATTAATGGGAGTTGCTTGTACAATCATTTATGAAGTAACACTTTATTTTTTACAATTTATGATAAATGGTATAAATGTTGAAATATTCGAGTTTATAAAGATATTATTAATTGAAATAGTTTATAATACATTATTAATAATTATTTTATATCCATTAATGAAATTTACAGGCTATGAAATAGAAAATGAAGTAAAAGGTGATAAAATTTTGACAAGATACTTTTAAAGAAAGTTGGTGAAAAGTTGAACAATAGAATAAGCTTTGACAAAGAAACATCATGGGATATGGAAAGTGGAAATGAAAAAACTAATTTTAGATTTAATATAATAACTATTTTAGTATATATAATTGGCATAGTATTAATTGTTCAACTATTCAATCTTCAAGTAGTAAATGGAGAAAACTATAGGGAACAGTCAAATACAAGGTTATCAAGAGTAAGTTCTATACAAGCCGCCAGAGGTTCTATTTTAGATAGGTCTGGTAATGAGCTTGCAGGAGTAAAAACTCAAAACAATATTGAAATCTATAAAACTAATATATCAAATGAACAATTAAATAATGCGATTTTAAATCTCATGAACTTATTGGAACAGCACAAAGTAGCAGTTACGGATACTTTTCCTATAAAAACAAATCCATTTGAATTCACAATTGACGGGGACAAATTAATAAAATGGAAAAAAAGTTATAAAATAGATGAAGATGCTACTGCTGAACAGGCTTTTTATAAATTCAAGGATAAATATGAAATTTTAAGTGAAAATGTTGATGATATAAGAAAAATAATTACAATAAGATATAAAATTACTACAACAGGATATAGTGCAACAAAATCAATAACAATAGCAACAGATGTAAATGAAGAAATTGTTGCACAAATAAGTGAAAGAAATAGCGATTTTCCAGGAATCAGTATAGCTACACAGGCTACCAGAACCTATTTGGCGGGAAACTTAGCGGCACATGTAATCGGTTATACAGGAAAAATTAAAGAAGAGGATTATGAAAAACAAAAAGATATATATGATATAGATGATATAGTTGGGAAAACAGGGATAGAGTATGTTTTTGAAGAGTTTTTAAGAGGAAAAGATGGAGAAAAACAAGTCGAGATGTCTGTTGATGGTACAATTACTGGTGAATATGTATCTGAAAATGCAATAGCAGGAAGTGATATAGTACTTACAATAGATTCCAATTTACAACAAGTAACACAAACAGCCTTAGAAAATTGTATTAATAAAATAAAAACAGGTGGTTTTTCACAAACATATGATGCACAAGGTGGTTCTGCGGTTGTAATGAATGTGAATACAGGTGAAGTTCTTGCAACAGCAAGTTATCCAACTTATGAACCACAATGGTTTGTTGGTGGAATATCACAAGAAAATTGGGCATATTTGAACACTGATCAAAGGCATCCTCAGTTAAATAAAGCAATTCAATCTGCATATGCACCTGGATCAATATTTAAAATGGTAACAGGAATTGCAGGACTGGAATCAGGAGTTATAACAACAAAGGAAACAATAAGAGATACGGGTATTTATAAAAAATATGGAGAAGAGTGGAAATGTTGGTATTATACCAGTTATCATAGAGGACATGGATATTTAAATGTGACTCAAGCATTACAACATTCATGCAACTACTTTTTCTATGAAACAGCAGACAGAATGGGAATAGATACTTTATCAAAATATGCATTACATTTTGGGCTAGGTAAAAAAACAGGAATAGAACTAACAAGTGAAAAAGCTGGAACAGTAGCTTCAAAAGAAGCGAAGAAAAAATCAAGTTTAGCAGATAAAACTTGGTATCCAGGAGATACTATAATATCTTCAATAGGGCAAGGGTTCAACAATTTTACACCTATGCAAATTGCAAAATATATTTCATCAATAGCTAATGGTGGAACTGTAGTAGAACCAACAATTATAAAATCAATATTAAGATCAGATGGAACAGAAGCTAACAAAGAAAAAATAAGAAATTATACTAATGAAAAATTAGGAATAGAAACATCAGATGACGGAATAGAAATAAGTCCCGAAAGTATTGCAGTCGCAAAAGAGGGAATGAGAATGGCTGCTAGTGAGGCTGGAGGAACAGCATATAATGTTTTCAAAAAATTTAATATAGAAGTTGCAGGAAAAACCGGTTCAGCAGAAGCGGGAAAAGATAAAAACAACAAAGATATTGTAAACGCTTGGTTCGTATGTTTTGCACCATATGATAAACCAGAAGTTGCTGTAGTAGTTATGATAGAAAACGGTGGACATGGAAACTATGCAGCAGAAGTATCAAGGGATATTTTAACACAATATTTTGGAATGAATGAATCTACAGAAGTAAATGAAAGCACACAGGCAATTCCACTTGTAGAACAAGTTAGATAGATTTCTTGAAAAGGAAGGATGTTAGAAATGAGTAATATTAGTATAAATTTAAAAAAAGATGTAGTATTAATAAAAATAGATGATGATGCACCACAACGTAAAATAATATCGGAATTAAACAAAAAGGTAAAAGAACTAAAAAAGATGTATCAAGAAGAAAAAACTCCAATAAGGGTTACAGGAAAAGTATTAACTAATAAAGAACTTGAAGAAGTTGAAAAAGTTATAAAAAAAGAAATAGATGTAGAAATTAGATTTGATACACCTAAAACTTTAGGGCTTCATAGTATAACTAGAAGTTATAAAAGAGATGTTGGAAAATCTGAAACTACTTTTCATAGAGGCTCACTACGTTCAGGACAAAAAATTGAAGTTGAAGGTAGTATTGTTGTAATTGGTGATGTTAACGCAGGTGCAGAAGTTATAGCGGCTGACAATATTGCAGTATTAGGAAATCTTAGGGGCCTTGCGCACGCAGGTGCTAAGGGTAATAAAGATGCTGTCATTGCTGCTAGCACTTTAGATGTTGTACAAATACGTATTTCTAATATCGTTAAAGAAATTGACAGAGATGAAGAAGGTATTATCGACCATGCTTTTGTTTATGTTGATGAAGATAAAATCGTAATTGAATAGATTTGAAGGCGAGTTACCACGGGGACGGAGATAATGGTAAATTTTAGACAATTTTTTACCATTATCTCCGTCCCCGTGGTAAAACTTTTTTAGCTAATAAGCAATAAAACTAGAGCAAGAAACAATCCTTCATCTTTAACTTCTTCGTTATACAAGAAAAACAAAAGGCTAAGAATAAGAACATCATCAAAATACAATTTAATTCCAAATAAGTCAAACCATACCGGGTCAAGAGATTTTACAGGCTTAGGAGGCGGTGGAGGTGGTGCGACCTCTTCGGGAGGCGGCACAGGTGTTGCTATAGGAGTACGAGGTCTGTAATTATAAGGTCTATAATATTGAAATGGAAATCCATACCTTTGGAATCTAGGCATTTTCATACTCCTTTCTATAAATTATTTTTTATTATTATCATTATTGTTTTGGTTCATAAAGTCAGCAATTTTTGAAACATTAAGCAAATTTACATATTGATCAAGTTTATCTTTTTTAGTATCACGTAAATATGGTTTTAGGGAATAAAGCAAATTAGCGCGAGGGTCATTTTTATTATTCATATTTTCCATAATAGACTTCATTTTCATAATAGTATTCATATCTAAATTAAAATTTTCATTTTGTGAAGAGTTTTGATTAGATTGATTGCTTGAATTCATCATATTACCTAAATTATTAAGCATTTCAGGAGAAACGTTATTCATCATTTGTTTTATATCATCTGGAATATTACCACTATCAACCATTTTCTTTACATTGGCAAATAGGTCATCCATATTATTAGACATATAATCACCCCATATAAATTTATGCATTTTATTTTATTGTATGAAAAAAAGTAAAAAACGTGAATGCAATTTACCAAAAAAACTTGTAATTTTCGACAATGTATAATAAAATAGAAAACACAAAACAAAGAAAAATAATGAGATAAAAAAATAAATATCACAAAATGTAAAAAACTTTTTTGTAATAGGATACCAAAAAAGACAAAAAACACGAAAGAAAAAGATTAGAATATTACATGAGGTGGTAAGGATGTCAAAAAGCAGTACAGGAAAAGAAATACTGAAAAATTTAATAAATATAAAAAATGTAATGATATATGTAATATCATTTATGATATCAACAATAGGAATGGGACAAGAAGTGTCACCATTTAGTATAGCGATAGTTGGTGCATGTTTAGCAGGAGGAGTTCCGGCCATAATAGTTGTATTAGCAGGTTTGCTTGGAAACATTATTGGAGTAGGAACAGTTGGGGCGTTAAATTATATATTAATAGTTCTAATGTTATTAATTTTAATGTGTATTAAGCCTCCAAAAGAAAATGATCAATATAAAAATGAACAAATACAAATATCAGGACATATATTTGCAAGTATTATATTAGTAATGATTGCAAAACTAATATTAACAAAATTTACAATAGGAGATATGTTGTTACATATAACATTAGCAGTATTTTCGGTAGTATTTTATAAAATATTTGTAAATTCCTTAATTGTAATACAAGAAATAGCAGAAAAAAGAGCATTTTCAATAGAAGAAGTATTAGGTGCAAGCTTATTAATGTCAATAGGGATTTCATCTTTAGGGAAAATTGAAATATTAGGTTTATCAATAACAAATGTTTTAAATATTTTAATAGTATTAATACTTGGATGGAAAAACGGAGTATTAGTTGGAACAACAGCTGGTGTAACAATAGGCGTAACACTTGGATTAATTGCCCAAAATGAGCCGACAATAGTGGCAGTATATGCAATTTCAGGAATGATAGCAGGAATATTAAATAAATTTGGAAAAATAGGTGTAATTGCTGGATTCTTAATAGGAAATGGAATATTGCTATATGCTTCAAAAGGAACAGCAACAGACTTAGTTGTATTTAAAGAAGCATTAATTGCATCACTAGGGCTACTTGCAGTTCCAAAATGGGTAGGAATAAATATTGACGAATTAATTAGAAGTGATAACATGTTACCTGAATATAACAAAAGAGGATTAGAACAAAACGAAGAAGCAATCAATCAACTTAACATGGTATCTGAAACAATAAAGGATATGGCAAATACATATAAACAAAAATCAGAAACGAATATGTATTTTAAAAACAGACAAGCTTTTATAACAGAACTTTTAAATAATTTAGATGGCCTTGAAGAAAATATGTTATATGAAGATATGACAAATCCGGAAAATGAAATTGTAAATGATTTATTTGATATTTTATTGGATAAACAAGAAATAAACAAAGAAGATTTATTAAAAACATTTGAGAAATTTAATAATTATATAGTTCAATATGATGATGAAAAAATCAGTAAAAAAATGAACGAAAATATTGAACAAATTGTTAAAGCAGTAAATTATGCATATAAAGTAAGTAAGTCAAACTTTATATGGGAAGAAAAAGTAAAATCTAGTAAGAAAAACGTACAAGCACAATTAGATGGTGTTTCAAAAGCAATTTCGAGTATTGCAGTAAAAATGGAAGAAGAAATAAAACAAGACAAGAATTTTGTAGAAGAGAAAAAGAAAGTTATTACTGCGCTTGAAATAAAAGAAATATTAGTAGATGGAATAGAAATAGATAAAAAAGATAACAGATATTTTATTGATGTGTATCTAAAAGAAGATAGTAAAATAAGTGAAAATACAGATGTTGATAAAATACAAAAAGTGTTAGAAAAAAGCTTAGATGAAAAATTAATGCCAAATGAAGCAAAAACTAAGAAACTAAATAAACAAGGTAAAAGAATATTTAGTTATTTATCAGCAGACAAATATTTAATACAAATAGGACAAGCATCAAAAATAAAGAATGACAGCCCTGTTTCTGGAGATAGTTTGTTACAGATTAGACTTAATGATGGAAAATACTTATTAGCTTTAAGTGACGGAATGGGTTCAGGGCCTGAAGCAAGAAAAAGCAGTCAGATTGCAATAAAAATGCTAGAAAGATTATTAATGTCAGGATTTGATAAAGATACATCAATAGATTTAATAAATACGACAATTATGAATGCAAATGAAGAAATATTTGCAACTTTAGATATTGTTATAATTGATTTATATAATGGTAAAATTGAATTTGTAAAAAATGGAGCATGTCCTACATATATAAAGAACAAGAAAAAAGTTCAAATAGTAAAATCTTTAAGTTTACCAGCAGGAATTTTAAATAATATTAATTTAACAACATATGACAAAGATATAGAAGATCAAGATATTTTGGTTATGTGTAGTGATGGTATTTTAGATTCAAATGTGGAATATAAAAACAAAGAACTTTGGGTTAAATATATGCTTGAAGATATTGAAACTACTAATTCCCAAAAGATTGCGGATTTAATTGTTAGTGAGTCGATTGATAATAGTTATGGAATACCTAAAGATGATATGAGTTTAATTGTGTGTAAATTGATAAAAAATAGTTAAAGAGTTTCCTGTTCAAGAGGCTCGTTTAGGGTACCTGTGGAAATTACAAAGTAATCCTCGGTATTCCTACGATTTTAAAAGAAATTGCAAATAAAATTTTCTCACAAATTGGTTTCGAAAATTTTACTAACAATTTCTAATAAAATCTTCGTTTACATTCGTATTACTTTATAATTTCCACAGGTACCCTAAACGAGCCTCTTGAACTAGTAAACTTTTAAACAAAAATTCATAAAAATTATTGAAATAAAAAAAGTTATAGTATATAATTTCTATATATAGTATTAATGGGAGGATAATTATGGAAGAAACAAGAGAAAATAGATTAGCACAATTAAGAGCAAAAAATACAGAATTAGAAAACCTAGAAGAAAGAAATAATGCATTAGGGCAAGAATTAAAAGTACTTGAAAACGAAGAACCTGTAAAATAAGTTACAGGAAATATAAACAAAAGAATTTAAATTAGGAGATAAAATTATGGGAGAAAATACTCAAGAGAAAAATTTAATTAAAAAAGAAAAAGTTAGTTTATTTGGAAAAATAAAAAATTTCTTTAAGAATTTATTTGGTAAAAAACAAGCTGAAGTTAATGATGAACCAGAAGTTGTTTCAGAGGAATCAAATAATCAGTTCATAGATTATATTAAAATGACTGAAGATGAAGAAACAAAACTTTTAGAGCTTCAAAGAAAATATCGTAGAGGAGAAATTGCAGAAAATGATTTGACTGATGAACAAATAGATGCCCTTTGCAATTTATATGATAAACAAATTAATGACTTAAAAGTATCAATTAAAATTAAAGAAGATAAAATCTCAGAATATAACAAAAGAAGAATAGAAAATAATAATGCATAAAAAGAAGAGGATCTTAGAAATAGGTCCCCTTCTTTTTGGCTAAACTTAAAATTTACTGTTTTTAGAATTTACCTTTGTTCTTATGTTTTCGAAGTCATCTTCAGTAATGAAATCACCTACCAAATATCTGCTACCTGTTCCCCAATACTGGGGAGCAAGAGCTCCAGACATTTGTGTTATTGAGAGTTCATCGATTTTCTTGCAGAAAACAATAGGGGTTACGATAATAATAATAGCAGCAATAATAAGTAGCATTTTTAGTTCCCTCCTCATATTAATTCGAAGGTATTAGCCTTCGAATCGCTTTTACCGTTCAAAGGCTTTGCAAATAGTTTTCGCTTTGGGCATTATACCATATTTTTACTTGTTTTTCAATACATAGACCATTTATTGAATACTAAAATTAAAAAATTCAAAAACGTATATAAATAAATTTGAAAATCCCTTGTAACCCACAAAATTTTATGGTATATTATACTCATTAATTTAATCAATTTTATTTTTAGTAATTAAAATTTTTATCAAAGAAGAGTATAGAATCAAGGAAAAATCTTAAATCATAATAAAGCAGGTGATTAAAATAAAAAATAGACTAAATATATTTATAGATGAAAGTGGAGACTTTGGATTTGAAAAAGGCTCTTCTGAATTGTATGTTGTTTCTTTCACATTGCATGAAAGTGCAGACTCAATTAAAGAGGAAATAAAATATCTAAATGAAAAATTATCTAAATTAGATTATGAAGGTATGATACATCTTGCATATTTAGTTGCCAAAAGAGGAGATTATGTACATTTTTCTTTAGAGAAAAGAAAAAGTATATTTTGGGCAATTTATTATTTTGCGAAAAGAGTAAAAATACAAATACATACAGTTATAGTGAATAAAAATTTTAAAAATAAAAAATCGCAATTAACAAAAGAACTGAGGAGTAAGATAAAAGAATTTTTTGAAATAATAAGTGACTACATAGATGAATTTGAAGAAGTAGTTATTTATTATGATAATGGGCAAGAGGAATTAGGAAGAATATTAAATGATGTATTAAAAGATAAAAATAATGTTAAGTATAGAATAGAATTTGATCATAGAGAAAAAAGATTATTTCAAGTCTCAGATATGCTGACTTTCATAGATAAAATTGTATATAAATACAATAATAATATGCAATTAACTAAATCAGAAAAGTATTTCTTCGGAGTAAAAAATATTGAAGGAATGATGAGACAATTAAAAAGTAAGAGAATTTAATAAAAACCACTCATACGAGTGGTTTTTGCGACGCTCTGCGTCTACGCGGGTCAGGTCCTAACCTAGTAAACTAGTTCAGACCCAGTAGAATAATATCTACAAGAAATATTATTCCTTAATTTATTAAATTATACACCAAATCTTAAAAAAAGTACATAGTTTTTTAAAAAAATTTAAAAAACATAACTTGATGAGCAAATAAATTCCAAAATCCCTTGTAACCCAGAAAGTTTTATGATATATTATACTCGTGAAATAGTATAATCTAAAAATAGGCTTTATAGACAGATTATGAAAGGAATGGAAACAATATGAGTAGGGGAAAAAGATATGACACAGAACCAAAACTAAACTATCAAAAAGTATTTGCGGTACTTATCGCGATAGCAGTTGTAATAATGTTCATATTTATAATGAAAAATGTATTAAAAGAAAAAGAAAAAATAACAGGAGATAACGAATATTTTGCATTATATGCACAAAACAAATGGGGAGTAATTAATCAAAATGGAGAAGAAATAATAAAGCCTTCATATCAGGAAATGATAGTAATTCCAAACAAAGAAAAAGATGTATTTATTTGTATATACAATATAGATGAGCAGAGTGGGGAATATAAAACAAAAGCATTAAACAGCAAGAATGAAGAGATATTAACTGGATATGAACAAATAGAAGCATTAGAAAACATAGATGAAAATGACAATGTATGGTATGAAGAGAATATTTTAAAAATAAAGAAAAACGGGAAATATGGTTTAATAGACTTTAATGGAAAAGAACTTTTACCAGCAGAATATGATGAAATAACAGTATTAGAAGGAATAGAAAACAGCATTATAATTAAAAAAGATGGTTTAGTAGGATTAGCAAATGATAATGGTAGTATAATTGTGGAGGTAGCATACTCACAAATAAAAAATCTAGGAAACATATACAAAAATGGATATATAACAGTAAATGAGCAAGGAAAATACGGATTAATTAGTACTACTAAAAAACAAATATTAGAAAACAAATATGAAGAAATAGCACAAGTATATTTGCATAATTATTATCTAGTAAAAGAAAACGGAGTTCAAAAATTAGTAGATTCAAAAGGAAACACAATAATTGAAAACGGATTTGATGAAATAAAATCTGTAACATTAAATGGAATAATATTTGTAAAAGATGGACTATATGGAGAAATGAACACAACTGGGGAAGTAACAATAGAACCAAAATATCAATATTTAAAAGAAACAAAAGATGGAACATATATAGCCAAATTAAATGATAAATTTGGAGTAATAGATAATTTACAAAATATAAATTTAGAATTTAACTATACAGGACTTACATATAATGAAAACGCAAATCTATTTTTGGCAGAAGATGCAGGATATAAAACATCTGTAATAAATGATAAATTTGAAGTAAAAATGACAGGAATTTTATCAGAAATAAATATAGATGAATCATATATAAGAATGAGAATAGATGATGAATACAAATACTACAACTTAAAAGGTGAAGAAAAATCAAGTACAGAAATTTTAAAAGAAAACACATTATTCTTAAGTAAAAAAGATGGAAAATATGGATATGTAGACAAAAAAGGAAATGTAGTTGTAGATTATATTTATGATGATGCAACAGAGCAAAATCAATATGGATTTGCAGCAGTAAAAGCAAATGGATTATGGGGTTCAATTAATTCAAATGGAAAAGAAATCATAGAACCAAAATATAATTTAGAAAACAACTTAATTATAGACTTTATAGGAAAATGGCACTTAGGAGAAGACCTTAATATGAATTACTATTGTGAAAAGTAAGTAAAATAAGGAGAGTAAGAAATGGAGCTAAAGACAAAATACCAATATACATACTTTATATATCCTTTCGTAATAAAAGAAAGTAAATATACAAAATATTTACTAAAATTATTAAAAGATGAAAATTGTAAATTAAGAATATTCCGTAAAGATAAGGATTTAGACTTATATTCTTATTTCTCACACAGAGCGAGAAATTATATGTTTAGCAGTTTCAACTTAAGTAAAACAAAACTAGCAAAACTAGAGGAACTACCATTAGATACAAAAGCTGCAATTCTAGCTAAAAATCCTTGTACAATATTTGAATATACAATAAAAAAAGATATACAAGGAAAAACAGCCGAAAGAAATGGAATATTTTTCAAAATACCTAAAATTGAAATCATATGTTTCAATACAGGAATATGCTTCTTATGTATAAAAACAAATATAGAAGAAAGTGACAAATTTTCAGATTTATTAAATTTTAACTATAAATTTAGGGATATAAATCAAGAATTCGCAAACTTAAATAATTATGATAATATACGAGTACAAACAGATTATTTTGATGATGTAAAATCATTTAAAGAATTTATAGAGGATTTAACAGGACCAACGGCTGAATCTATTAAACTTGAAATAGATACAGAAAGATTTTTTACATATTCATATGTATGTATAGATCAAGAAAATTGGAACAATACAAATGAATTTGATAAAATCCGTAATAGTTATATTAAATATTTAAACATATTACCAAGTGATAATAGTGTAAATTTCTCGAAAGATGAAATGAAAGTAATATCTAAATGGAATTATGCAAAATTAGGAATGACCAAACAAGGAGTAACATTATTTAGTTCAAGTTGTGATATGAATAATTTTACAGTATTTCCACAAGAATTCCAACAGCAATATTTGTATACTTATATATTAGCATTATATACAAAAATTTATTTAAAGAAGATAAATTTAGAATTCAAACAAGGAATACAATTAAAGAAAACACGTAAAGAATTTATTAAATTTACAGAAACTTTATGGATAAATGAAGTAACACTTCAAGATACAGGTTCACTATTTAATCAATATTTAAAAGATGTATTGGAATTAAAAAATATGTATTTTGATACAAAAAATAAATATGACATTTTATATAAAGAAATGAATATAGAAAAAAGTGCTAAAAATAATGCATTTATAGTACTATTGCTATTAGCAGCGGTAGCTATGAATATAATAAATATTTTATTTTTTAGATAAAAGTGAAAAAGGGACCGGGTCTGTTTTTGCGCAAAAAGGGATCGGGTCTGTTTTTTATTTTGCACACAGGAGTGAAATTATGAAAATAAGAACAGGTGTAGATATAATTGAAATAGAAAGAGTAAAAGAGAGTATTGAAGAGACTAATGGTAAGTTTTGTGAAAGAATATTTACTCAAAAAGAAATCGAATATTGTGAGAGTAAGAAATCACAAAAATACCAACACTATGCTGCAAGATTTGCGGCAAAAGAAGCGGTACTTAAAGCTATATCACAATTACTGGAAAGCAAATTTGATATAGAGTGGAAACAAATTGAAATTTTAAATGATGAAAATGGTAGACCATATGTCAATTTACTAAAAGAGGGTATAAATATAAATGATATAGATATAAGTATTTCACATTGTAAAACTTATGCAGTTGCAAGTGTAGTAGTTATCTTGTATTAAAAGGAGAGAGGCTCCATTGTAACCTAAGAATAAACTGTCAATAATATTTGAAAATTTCACTAAAAAACAACTTTATTTTATTAGCGAAAATTTCACCTATGTATAATCTTGAGTTTATCCGCTCGCCGCGGAGGCAGGCTCAAGATTTATTTTTTTGTTTTAAATTTTTATTTTTT
>JAFQSS010000017.1 GCA_017409455.1 Clostridia bacterium
AGCCCACCCTAAGATAAGATATCCCATATCGTAAGATAGTAAGATTCCAATAAGACTAATTGGTTGATAGGTTGGAGGTGTAAGTGTAGCGATACATTGAGCTGACCAATACTAATAAATCGAGGGCTTAACTATAATTTTATTAAAAAATCCTAATAACTATTTCATCTATGTATTTTTGAGTGTGCTTTATGTATAAATTTTGAAAAATTGTAAAAAATATAAATAAAGGTATTGCAATTTTTCAAAGTCTATAGTATAATAACATTCGTAATAAGTAGATATTAATTTTCTAGTGACGATTACATTGAGGAAATACCTGTTCCCATACCGAACACAGAAGTCAAGCTCAAATGTGCCAAAAATACTTGCGGGTTACCCTGCTGGGAAAATAGGTTGTTGCTAGATTTTATATATTCCCCGTTAGCTCAGTCGGTAGAGCGCCCGGCTGTAAAGCAGGTCGTAAGACTAAAGAGTTAGCAGCTCTATAAGGAAACTTATAGATGATAAGGTGGCTAAGTCGGTGAAGTTCGTAAGTAGGAATACACGATAATACCGAGCAAGGCGAAAGCTATGTGTAGAGACTTTACACCACCTGCCTAAGTCGAAAGATATGGCAAAGATAAAGTCCAGACTACAAATTATAATTTTATAATGCTTATGAAAGTAAGTGTAGTGCAGTAACCGGTAGGTCGTTGGTTCAAGTCCAACACGGGGAGCCAGAAATAGCAGATAAGAAATTATCTGTTATTTTTTTATTCAAAAAATTCACATTATGTTCGCTATTATTTTAATAAAATAAATGATATAATTTAGAAAAGGATGTGGAAATAATGATAAAAATTTGTGAAATATGTAATGATTAAATTGAATGCAATAGATGTGACAACGGTGTGGTGACAAATCAATGAAAGATTATGAAACATTTATACTTTCAAGATATTAAATTCTAAAAATAGCAGCTTATTTCTGCTATTTTTTCTTAAGGACTAGTTTTTTTTTGGCCAATAGTATATAATAACAACTGTATAGGAGGCAATTTATGAAAATATTAAAAAATGAACTAAAAAGTGAATTAAACATAAGAACAGAAAAAAACTTCCCAAAAGAAGGAATAGAATTTATAGACATAATGCCACTAATAATACAAAAAGAAACATTTAAGGAAATAATAGATAAATTCGCTGAAGAAATACAATCTAAAAAAGTAGATTATATAGTAGGACCAGAAGCAAGGGGATTAATAATCGGAGCCGCAGTAGCAAACCAATTAAACATAGGATTTATACCTGTAAGAAAACATGGAAAATTACCACCATCAACAGTAGAAGTGAAATTTGAATATGAAAAAGAATATGGTAAAGATATGTTAGAATTACCTAAACTAGTAAATGAAGAATATGAAGGAAAAAGTTTTTACATAGTTGATGACATTTATGCAACTGGAAATACAATAAAAGCAATAAAGCAAGCAATTGAACAAGCTGGAGGAATAATCAAAGGTGAAGGGGTAATAATGAATATAAAAGAATTAAATAATGATTCACACATATATTCTTTATTAGATATAAATGAGGAATAAAAGGTTTGAAGGGAGATATAACAAATGGCAGACATAGAATATTTAAAAAAATTAGCAAATGATAACAGAAAAAGAATAGTTGATTTAGTATATTTGGCAAAATCAGGACATCCAGGAGGATCATTATCAATAATAGATATGCTAACAGCAATTTATGAATTAGATGTAGATTTAAATGCAGAAAAAAGAAGTAAAGTAGTTTTATCAAAAGGACATACAGTACCTGCTTTATATGCAGTACTTAATTCAAAAGGAATTGTTAAAGATGAAGAAATGTCTACTTTTAGAAAAATAAATTCAAGACTTCAAGGACATCCATATACAGGAACAATTCCAGAAGTAGATGCTACAACAGGATTATTAGGTCAAGGTCTTTCTATTGCAGTAGGAATGGCAATAGCTAAAAGAAATATGGGAGACAATCATCATGTATATGCGATTGTTGGTGACGGAGAAATGCAAGAAGGACAAATATGGGAGTCTTTACTACAAGCAGCTCATTACAAATTAAATAATTTAATATTAGTAATTGATTATAATAAATTATCGTCATATGGAAATGTTAATGAATCTATGAATTTAGAACCATTAGCAGATAAAGTTAGAGCATTCAATTTTCATACAATAGAAATTGATGGTCATAATATGGAACAAATTGTAAATGGTTTAAATGAAGCATATCAAGTTACTGATAAACCAATTGCAATAATATGTAATACTGTAAAAGGCAAAGGAATATCTTTTATGGAAAATAATCCTAAATGGCATACTGGAGTAATAACTGATGAAGAATATCAAATTGCTATGCAAGATTTAGGGAAAGCTGAGGTGGAATAAATGGAACAAGAAATGGTATGTTTAAAAGATAAAATTGGTGAAATGTTATGCGAATTTGCAAGAGAAGATAATAGAATTTATGCAATAGATAGTAATTTAGCAAAATCCACAACAACATTAAAATTTGAAAAAGAATTTCCAGAGAGATTTGTGGAAGCTGGAATTGCAGAAGCAAGTGCATTATCAATTGCAGCTGGATTAGCAGCTGAAGGACAAATTCCATTCTATGTAAATTTTGCAATATTTGTTGCAGGAACTGCATGGACTCAAATACGTCAAGCGGCATATGCAAATCTTAATGTAAAAATGATAGGAACATATTCTGGAATGGATAATGGAAAAGATGGTGCATCACATCATGCAAACGAAGATTTAGCATTAATTCGTTCAATTCCAAATGTAAAAGTTTTAGTTCCATCAAACGTAAAAGAAATGAGAGAAGCAATAAAAATTGCAATAGAATATAATGGACCTGTTTATATAAGAGTTACAAGAGATAATGTACCAAATGTAGAGTTTGATACAAATGCACAAATAGGCAAAGCAAATATTGTAGAAGATTTAGGAAATGATTTTGCTTTAATGTATGAAGGGACTTCAGCAAGTGTTGCATATAAATCATTTGAAATATTGAAAGAAAAAGGATATAAAGGAAAAATTGTAAACATATTTTCTGTTAAGCCTTTAGATATAGAGTTAATTAATAGATTATCAAATGAAGTTAAAGGAATTGTAACAATTGAAAATCATTCTATTATTGGTGGATTAGGTGGTGCAATAGCAGAAGTTTTAGCACAACAACCAAATCACGCGCCAATAGCATATGTTGGCGTTAAAGATGTGTTTACAGAATCGGGAACAGCAACAGAGGTTAAAGAAAAATATGGGTTAAATGTAGAAAATGTAATAAAAAAAGTAGAAGAATTATTTAGATAAAAATAAAAGTTAATATATAACTATTTTATAGGCAAAACATATCTAGGTTTCGTCGGCGAGCTTGCTTTAATTCAATAGTTATATATTACTTTTTTTATTACTAAAATCACACTCAAACTTAAAATAACATAAAATATAGCATAATGAAAAAAGAGGTGAGAAAATGTCAAAATTTATAATTCAAGGAGGAAAAAGATTAGAGGGAGAAGTAAAAATATCAGGTTCGAAAAATGCGGCACTTCCAATAATTGCGGCAACAGTACTTAATGGAGGAAAAACAACACTATATAATGTACCAGATATACAAGATGTACATACAATGTTTGAAATAATAAAAGACATCGGAGGTAAAGTTGTTAAAAGGCACAATAAAATAATAATAAATACAAGTAAAATACATACATATGAAATACCAGATAATTTAATGAGACAAATGCGTTCATCTGTAATATTAGCAGGGGCATTAATAGGAAAATATCATCAAGCAAGATTTTCATGCCCAGGTGGCTGTGATATAGGAGCAAGACCAATTGATTTACATTTAAAAGGTTTTGAAAAACTTGGAATAAATATAAAAGAAGAATTTGGAGAAATAGTGTGTAGTGCAGAAAAAATTATAGGAACACAAATACATCTTGATTTTCCAAGTGTAGGAGCAACAGAAAACATTATATTGGCAGCGTGTTTGGGAGAAGGAACAACAATTATAACAAATGCTGCAAAAGAGCCAGAAATAGAAGATTTAGTAAAATATTTAAATAAGATGGGAGCAAAAATTAAAGGAGCGGGAACCGATAGGGTAGAAATAATAGGTGTAAAAGGATTAGAGGAAATAAGTTATAATATAATGCCAGATAGAATAGAAGCAGGAACATATCTAGTGGCTGGAGCAATTACAGGAGGAAATATTAAACTTACTAATGTATGTCCTCCTCATATTGAACCAATATTAAACAAACTAGAAGAAGCAAATTGTAAATTAATAATTGAAAAAAGTACAATTCAAATAGATGCTCCTAAAAGAATAAAAGCAGTAGATATAAAAACAATGCCTTATCCAGGATTTCCAACAGATATGCAATCAATATTTGGAGCTTTACTAACAACAGCAAAAGGAACCTCAATTATAACAGAGAATATTTTTGAAAGTAGATATAAATATGTTCAAGAATTAAATAGAATGGGTGCTAAAATTAAAGTTGAAGGAAGGTCGGCAATTATTAAAGGAACAAGAAGAATACAAGGAGCAAAGGTTGTTGCAACAGATTTAAGAGGAGGAGCTGCACTTGTATTGGAAGCATTAATGGCAAAAGGTGTTACAGAAATAGATAATACTCATTATATTTTAAGAGGTTATGAAAGAATAGAAGAAAAGCTGAAAAAGCTAGGAGCTAAAATTTACTAGCATTTGGAGCCTGTCCCCGTTTGCTAGCATCTGGGGACGTGTTCAAAGTGTTAGAAATTTGAACACGTCCCCAAATTTGAGTTTTTTTTGAAAAAAGTATGGAAAATTATATATGAAGTATGATAAAATACTAAAGGATAATTTCACAAGAGAGGAAGTGATGATAAATATGGCAAATAAAAAGTTAAATACATCAGGAAAAATTAGTAAACAAAGAAAATTACAGAAAACAAAAACAAAAAGAAAAAGTAGAAAACTTTCAATAATATTAATATTTACAATATTATTAGCTGTAGGAATTTGTGCCTATTTATTAACATCACCACGTTTTAATATTCAAGAGATATCAATAAACGGAAATAGCAAATTATCCAGTCAACAGATAAGTGGGCTTGCTGAAATTAAAAACGGAGATAATATTTTTTCAAAATTAAGTATTGTGATGAAAGTAAAATTAAAACAAAATGGATATATAGAAGATGTGGAAGTAAATAAAATATATCCAAATAAAGTTGAAATAAATGTTACTGAAAGAAAGCAACAATTTCAGATAAAGACTGAATCGGAAGGATATATTTACATAGATGAACAGGGATATATTTTGGAATATGCGAAGGACAAGATTGACCTTCCAGTAATTATCGGGATGAATATCACAATAAATAAATTGGATACTGTTCATAGATTAGGTGAAGAAGATTTAGAAAAAATGGAAAATATTCTACAAATTCGTGAGCAATGTAAAAATATTGAAATTGCAGATAAAATAACACAATATGAAGTAAGTGATGAATACATAATAAACTTAGAGAATGATACAATTGTAATAAATTTAGGTGATGCTACTAATTTGAAAAATAGGATGTATTATGTGAATGCAATTTTAAAACAAGAAGTGGGTAATAAAGGAGTTATATATGTTAACGGAGACTTAAATGAGGGTTTTTCCGCATATTTTCGAGCTAATCAATAACATTAGAATAGGAGTTTAATATGAATAAAAAAACAATTAGTTTAGTATTAGGATTAATGTGTGTGGTATTATCATTTGGAATTGCAGTCCAAATAAAAACAATAAATGGTACAGGAACAACAATAAGCACAAATACAAGGGAAAATGAATTAAGAGATGCTGTATTAAAAGCAAAAGAAAAATATGATAATTTATATAAAAAACTAGAAGATATGGAAACTCAATTAGAAACTGAAAGAACAAACTCAACACAAAATAACGATGAGTTAACTAAATTAGAGAATACAATAAAAGGTGGAAATAAAATATTAGGTTTATCTGAAGTAAAAGGAAATGGTATTGTAATTACAGTTGATGATAATCAAAATATAGCATTAAGTAGTTGGTATGCTGATCCTAATTGGCTTATAGTTCATGATATAGATATAATAAATATTGTAAATGAATTAAAAAATGTTGATGCTGAAGCAATATCTATAAATGGACAAAGAATTGTTTCAACTTCAGCGATTGAATGTGATGGAAATGTAATAAAAGTAAATGGACAAAAAATAGGAGCACCATTTGTAATAAAAGCAATAGGATATCCAGAGTTATTGATGGGTTTAGACAGATTTGGGGGATATTTGGATTATTTAAGAGACGAGAGATTCCTTAATGTTGATATAGAAAAAGTTGATAAGGAAGATATAATTATACCTAAATATACTGGAGTAATGAAATTTGAATATGCAGAAAGTAAATAATAAGCTGAAGGGAATGAGAATAGATGAAAATAAAGGTTAATAAAGAAAAACTAGTTATGTCCATTACCATTGGAATTGCTTGTTTTGCACTAATGCTAGTAATGTTTATGCAATTTAAAATGGTTAAGCAAACAGACATAACAGCAATAGAAACAATGAGAGAATCTGAATTAAAATTAGAGTTATCAAGTTGGAATGAGAAATATAAGCAACTTTATGCAAGATATGAAGAAGTTGTTACTAAAATGGAAGAATATAAAAATGAGAGTGTTACTGATCAAAAAACAGCACAACTTTTAGAAGCAGAATTAGAACAATTAAATGAATTATTAGGAAAAACTGATGTTGTTGGCCAAGGAATAGTTATACAATTAATTGATAATCAAGGAAAGAAAATATCAGAAGATGCAACAGTATATGCAATAAGTAAAGAAAATTTGTTGAGAGTTATAAATGAATTGTTTGCAGCAGGAGCAGAAGCTATATCAATAAATGGTAACAGAGTAATATCAACATCAGCAGTTTATACGATAGGTACAGATATTCTAAAAATAAATAACGGAAACAAGATATCATCACCTTATGTTATAAATGCAATTGGAAATCCAGATTATTTGAAAAGTTCAGTATCTGGAAAAGGTGGAATTGTGGACGAATTAGAAGAACTAGGGCATGAAACAAGTGTTGATATAAGAGATGAAATAGAAATTGAAAAATACTCAGATGATATAAGTACAAAATATATTAAATAGGAGGATAGAAAAATGATATATATAGCTATAATAATTGGATGTATTATTGGTGCTTTAATTGGAATAAATGCACCTGTAATACCATATACATATTCAACATTTTTGGCAATTGCAGTAGTAGCTGCATTAGATTCAGTATTTGGAGGAATTACTTCAGTATTAAAGAAAAATTTTGACTTAGTTATTTTTATATCAGGATTTTTCTGTAATAGTTTACTTTCAATAGCATTAACATATTTAGGACAAAAGCTAAATTTAGATATATATTTAGCTGCACTTGTAGTGTTTGTAGGAAGAATGTTTACAAATTTAACAATTATAAGAAGATATTATATAGAAAAATGGACTGTTAAACTAGAAGAAAAAAGGAAAAGCATGGGGCAGTAAGGAAAGAAAAAACAATATTACAAAAGTATTACAAAAACACAAGTAATATTACAAAAATATTTCAAAAATATTTCAAATTGTATTGACTTTTTAAAAAAAATGTAATATATATAACACTAAGAAAACACAAAAATGGAGGAATTATCTTGGCAATAGGTGATATCATAGTTGGTATTGATATAGGTACATCTAAGGTTTGCACTGTTGTGGGGGAAGTAAACAATTTCGGACAAATTGAGACAATATGCAGTACATCAGCAAAATGTAGTGGACTAAAAAAAGGCAAAATAATCAGTGAAGAAGAAATTAGTTTAAGCATTGCGAAAACAATTAAAGATGCTGAAGAGGAAGCAAATTTCAAAATAAATTCAGCATATGTAACAATTCCAGGTAAATATGTAACAATAGTTCAAAATAGTGTAGTAAAAGAGCTAAAAGACAAATTTGCAGGAATAGGGTTAAAAGATGTTCAAAATGCAATAATGCAGGCTAAAGACATAGAAATACCAGAAGGAAAAACAATAATAGACATAGTACCATCAGAAGTAGTGCTTGATAATGGAAAAGTAGTATCAGATCCTGTTGGAAATTTAAGCTCAAATTTTACATTAAAAGCGCAAATTATTTTAGCTGACAAAGAGTATGTTAGACAACTAACGATGATTTTTAAAAGAGTCGGAATAGAAATAGACGGAATAGTACCAACAGCATTAGCAGAAAGAAATTTAATGCTAGATACTAATGAATTATATGATGATGTAATGCTACTAGACATTGGAGCAGGAAATACAGAAATAGGCGTCTTTGAAGGAAACTTACTTACATATACAAATACAATTCCTCTAGGCGGAGACAACATTACAAATGATATAGCATTGGTTTTAAATATTTCTGAAGAAGAAGCTGAAAAATTGAAAAAACAATATGGATTAGCATTAAGATCATTTATCGATAATGATAATGAAATAATGTTAAACACTTGTAGAGATGAAACCAGAAATAAAGTTATAAAAAGTTCTGAATTAATTGAAATTATAGAGGCGAGAATTGAAGAGATATTTTCAATAATAAACAAAGACATAACAAATCAAAATGTAAAATCAAATATTAATACAGTAATACTAACAGGAAGAGGAATCACAAATATAAACAAAAGTGATGTGGCAGGAAAAATAAATTTAAATATTCCTGTAAAAATGTCAACAGGTAGGGCGGTAAGTACTGTAAAACCTGAGTTTAGAACCAGTTATGCGCTTGTAAGATATATTGCAGCAAGACCATTTGCTAAATCAGTATCAAGTAATATTGATTCTCAATCTAATGAAAGTGTATTTAAGGTAATAATGGAAAGAGTAAAAGAATTCTTTTATTCTTAAAAATAAAAAGGTTAAAAATTTTAAAATATAGTTTTTTGGGGAGGAAATCTTTATGATGGAATATGAAGACGTTACAATGATTGACGGAACAGCTACAATAAAAGTAATAGGTGTAGGTGGGGCAGGAAATAACGCAGTAAATAGAATGATAGAAGCAGGAGTAAAAGGAGTAGAATTTATTTCTGTTAATACAGATAGACAAGCTTTACAAAAATCAAAAGCAGGAACAAAAATCCAAATTGGGGAAAAAGTTACAAGAGGTCTTGGTGCTGGAGCTAATCCGGATATTGGGGCACAATCTGCTGAAGAAAATAAAGCAGAAATAGCAGAGACACTAAGAGGAGCAGATATGGTATTTGTTACAGCCGGAATGGGTGGAGGAACAGGTACAGGAGCTGCACCAATAGTTGCTCAAGCTGCAAAAGAAATGGGAATACTAACAATAGGTGTTGTTACAAAACCATTCACATTTGAAGGAAAGAAAAGACTTTCACAAGCTGAAAGAGGAATTGAAAGCTTAAAAGGAAAAGTTGATTCACTAGTAGTAATACCAAATGATAAATTACTACAAATAATAGATAGAAAGACATCTATAAATGAAGCATTTAGAATGGCTGATGATGTTTTAAGACAAGGTGTTCAAGGTATATCAGACTTAATAGCTGTAACAGGAACAGTAAACCTAGACTTTGCAGACGTTAAAACAATAATGTTAAATACAGGTATGGCTCATATGGGTGTTGGTAGAGCATCTGGAGAAAACAGAGCAGAAGATGCAGCAAAACAAGCTGTACAAAGCCCATTACTAGAAACTTCAATAGAAGGAGCTAGAGGAGTTATCATCAACATAACAGGTGGAGAAAACTTAGGATTACATGAAGTTAATACAGCTGCTGAACTTGTTCAACGCAGTGTTGATCCTGAAGCAAATATCATATTTGGTACAGTTACAGACCCAGAAATGGGAGATGAAGTACAAATAACAGTTATTGCAACAGGATTTGAAAAACCAGAAGCTCGTATGGCTTCATCAGTTGATAGCTTTATAAATAAATCTTGGGAAAAGAAAACAACTTCTATTCCAACATCAGATGTAAATTCTACACAAGGTGATTTAGATATACCAGCATTTTTACGTAAAAACAAAAATAAAAATATGTAGTGAAAAAGGGACCTGGTCCCTTTTTTCGCTTTTCTTTGCAAAATTTACGAGTTATAATATGAACGCAAGGAAAAGGTGATTAAAATAACAATTTATATAGATATAATATTTTTAGAAAATTTAATAATGAATTCGATAATATTATATGCAACAGCAGTAATATTAAAAATTAAGCCAAAAACATTAAGGGTCATAGCATCAAGTACAATAGGCAGTATATATGCTATAATTACATATGTAACAGAAATATATATTTTTACCTCAGTTATATTGAAAGCGATATTAGCTATAATCATGGTATATGTAGCATTTAATCCACAAAACATAAAAAGAATGTGGAAACAAGTGGCAATTTTCTATTTAACCTCATTTGTGTTTGGAGGAGTTGCATTATATTTAATTTATTATATAAAACCACAAGAAGTATTTATGAAAAACGCAGTATTTGTAGGAGAATATGTATTAAAAGTAATAATGCTTGGTGCAATAGTTGCATTTATAACAATAAAAATTTCTTTAAAAATAATAAAAACAAAAATAAATCCTAAAGATATGTACTGTAAAATAAAAATTAAATTACAAGGACAAAAAATTGAAACAAAAGCAATGATAGATACAGGAAATCTTGCAAAAGAACCTATAACTAATGCTCCTGTAGTGATTGTAGAAAGTAGCTTATTAGAGGATATTTTGCCAAATAAAATTTTAAATAATTTAGAAAATATATTAGGTGGAGATTTAAGTCAAATTTCAGAAGAAATGCAAGAAAAATACATATCAAAATTAAGATGCATTCCATTTTCATCTTTAGGTAAGCAAAATGGGATGTTACTAGGCATTAGGGCAGAAGAAGTAGAAATAGAAACAGATGATGAGAAAAAAACTACCAATAATGTAATCATTGGAATATATGATAAATCCTTAACAAAAAGAGGTGAATATAGGGCATTAATTGGGATTGAGTTAATATAGGTCAAAAAGGGGAGGGTTCCTTTTTAACCTAAAAACATGTAAGAAATAATCGCAAAATAGCGATTATTTCTTTTTTTCTACAATAAGAAAAGACAGTATTTGCGTAGTAAAAGTTGTACAATTAAATTCCGAAAGTGAGGTGAAGTGAAAGAATAAGAAAGGAAGGGAAGAATGAATTTAATTGAATTAATAAGAAATAGCATAAATAATATTTGCGCCAAATATATAGAAGGAAATATGTATGATGAAGATGAAATGCTTCCAATATTTTATGTGGCAGGAAGTCAAACGTTACCACCACCACTATCTCCGGAAGAAGAGGCAGAAATAATTACTAAATTAGATACAGATGAAAATATCGAAGCAAGAAAAACTTTAGTTGAAAGAAATTTAAGATTAGTAGTATATATTGCAAAAAAATTTGAAAACACAGGTATAGGGATAGAAGATTTAATATCAATTGGAACTATTGGTCTAATGAAAGGGGTAAATACATTTAATTCAGATAAGAAAATAAAACTTGCAACATATGCATCAAGGTGTATAGAAAACGAAATTTTAATGTATCTGCGAAGAAACAATAAATTAAAGTCAGAAGTATCAATTGATGAACCGCTAAATAAAGATAGTGATGGGAATGAGTTATTGCTGTCAGATATACTGGGAACAGATCCTGACATAACATATAGAAAATTAGAAGATGAAGTAGATATGAGATTATTAAAAGAAGCCATTAGAAAGCTTAGTGATAGAGAAAAAAACATAATGGAAATGAGATTTGGTTTTATAAGTGGAAAGGAAAAAACACAAAAAGAGGTTGCAGATGAACTTGGAATTTCGCAAAGCTATATTTCTAGATTAGAGAAAAAAATAATTAGTAAAATGAAAAAAGATATTATGAGCAAGACTGGCTAAATAGTAGAATGAAGCTGTCCCCATTTGCTAGCGGCTGGGGCCATGCTCACCGTGCTAGCACGATGAGCATGGCCCCAAATGTTAGTTGCAAAATTGTAGATTTTCTAGTATAATATAGAAGTAAAATAATTTAAGGAGAATAAAAATGTACAGAGAATTTGGAATAAAAGAAGAAATATTAGATTTATCAAAAGATGTTGAAAAAGAAATACAAGAACAATTTAATAGAATAGAAAAAATACAAGAATTAAATAGTTTAAAAGTATTATCTGCTTTTCAAAAATGTGGATTAGCTGAAATGCATCTACATTCTTCAACAGGGTATGGGATTGATGAAATTGGAAGAAATAAAATAGAAGAAATATATGCTGAAATTTTTAAAACAGAAGATGCCTTGGTTAGAGCACAACTAATTTCGGGAACACATGCATTAGCAGTAACACTATTTGGTTTGTTAAGACCTGGAGATATAATGTTAAGTATAACAGGGGCGCCATATGATACATTACAAACAGCTATTGGAATTAGTAAAGATCAAAGTAAAAGCTCTTTAAAAGAGTTTGGAGTAAAATATGAACAAATAGATTTGATAAATGATGACTTTAATATTGAAGCAATAAAAGAAAGAGCATCAAAAAAAGATATTAAATTAATTGAAATTCAAAGGTCAAAGGGTTATTCAACAAGAAAAAGTTTAACAATTGCGAAAATAGAAAGGGCAATAAAGGCAATAAGAGAAGTAAATGCAGATGTGATGATTATGGTAGATAATTGTTATGGAGAATTTGTTGAAGAAAAAGAACCGACAGAAGTTGGTGCAGATATTATAGTAGGCTCTTTAATGAAAAACTTAGGTGCAGGAATTGCTACAAGTGGGGCATATATAGCTGGTAAAAAAGATTTAATAGAATTATGTGCTGAAAGATTAACAGCTCCAGGAGTTGGTAAAGAAATAGGTCCATCTTTAAATCAAAATACATCATTTATAAAAGGTTTATTTTTTGCACCAAGTGTTGTAGCAAGTGCAGTAAAAACAGCCGTATTTGCAAGCCGAATACTAGAAAGATTAGGATATAATGTAAGTCCTAAATATGATGAACCAAGAGCTGATATAGTTCAAACTATAGAATTAGGAGATGCAAATAAACTAATTAAGTTCTGCCAAGGAATTCAAATGGGTTCTCCAATTGATAGCAATGTAATTCCTGAACCAAGTGGGATGGCAGGATATGATGACAAAGTTATTATGGCTGCGGGAACATTTACAGAAGGTTCAACAATAGAACTTAGTTGTGATGGACCAATTCGTGAACCATATATTGCATATATGCAAGGTGGTCTAACTTATGAATATGGAAAACTTGGGATTTTAAAAGCTCTTTCGATTTTATAATTTAGTATAAATTATAAAAAAAGCCTTGTATCTTAGGGGAAATTATGATATAAATAAAATTATAAAAGTACTGGAGGTCAAATATGGAAGATAATTATGAATATGAGAAAAAGACAATATTAATCGTAGATGATGAACAGAAAATAGTAGATTTGTTAGTTCATAACTTAAAAAAAGAAGGATATGAAACAATTGAAGCAAATGATGGACAAACAGCTATTGAAATAGCATTAGAAAAAAGACCAAATTTAATATTATTAGATGTAATGCTTCCAAGAGTAGATGGGCTATCAGTATGTAAAAAAATAAAAAATGCATACAATGTTCCTATATTAATGATATCTGCTAAAGATGACGAATTAGACAAAATCGTTGGATTAGAATTAGGAGCAGATGACTATATAACAAAACCATTTAGTGTAAGAGAAGTTGTAGCAAGAGTAAAGGCAAATTTAAGAAAAGTTGAAGCCAATATAGAAGAACAAGTAGCTGCACAGAAGAATCAAGAGAAGAAGGATCAGAAAAAAGAAAGTACAATTAAAGTTGGTTCACTTATTTTAGATTTAGAAAAATATGAAGTACATATAGATGGAAAAGTAATTAATCTAACATTAAGAGAATTTGAAGTTTTGAAATTTTTAGCGCAACAACCAGGTCAAGTAGTAACAAGAGAATCTTTGCTTGAAAGGGTTTGGGGATATGAATATTATGGAGATATTCGTACAGTTGATGTAACCGTTAGAAGAATTAGAGAAAGAATTGAAAAAGATACTTCTAATCCACAGATATTGATTACTAAAAGAGGTGTTGGATATTATATTCCAAATAAATAGAAATTTAATTACTAGGAATCGGTTTATCTTATAAGCCGGTTCTTTTTTGCTAGTATCTGGGGCCATGCTCAACGTGCTAGCAAAATGAACATGGCCCCAGATTGTGCAACTTTTGGGGTGCACTTCATGCTGGTCGAATTTTGTCGAAAGAAAGTTCGGGATTTTTTGGGAAAACTATTGACAAAAAATTAAAAACAAATTATACTTTTATTAAATTATATAATTTCTGTAACATAAATTTTTTCTAAGGAATTTAAATCAGTTACGTTTTATCTAAAAAGTTATAACTTTAAATCAAATTAATTAAATCAAATTAAAATAAAATAATAAGCGATTTATGCTATTATTCTTATTTATTGAATTCAAAAAGGAGGAATTATTATCGAAAACAAAGTATTAAAATTAAAACAATTAGTTGAAAGTGAGGATAATATAAAGATTAAGCAAATACTTAATGACTTATTACAACTTGAAATAAAAGAAATAAAGTATGATAAAAATGTTGAGTTAAATAATATATCAGAATATGAATTTGAATTAGTAAAAGTAAAGGCAATTTTACAATCAGATGAAGAAGTCGAGATGTATCTTAAAATGATAAAAAATACTAGAATTAAAGAATCAATATTTTGTTACTGGTGTTCAATATATGAAGAGGAATTTTTAAAATCAAAAGAATTAGAAAATATAGATGTTTTCATAAATAAAGTTTTAATTTCAGAGTTAGACAAATCCAAATATCAAAAAAGAATATTTTTAACAATAGAAAATAATAGGACACAAATTTTAGAAACAGGTACAGAAGTGAATTTTATAGAAATAATGGATTATATTAATGAACAAAAAAATGAAAAAAATGAATATGAAAAACTTTATCAATATTTTGAAAGAGAAAGTAGTGATGTGCTACTTGTTGGGATAAAAATGAATAGAATGAAAAATTAGTGTCATTTAAATTGCATTAAAAAAATCTAGGAAATGCAATTTATTTCCTAGATTTTAATTTTAATATAAATCTTCTATAGCAGTAGAATTATTTCCAGTATCTTTATTTCCTGTTTCTACTCCTAGATAAGGTAAAATTTCTTTAAGCATATTTCCTGCTGTAGGAGCTGCAATTTGACCACCATTATGGTTTACTCCTTCACCTGGATTATCTAAAATTACCAATAATACAATTTTAGTATTTTCAACAGGAGAAATTGCTAAAAATGAAGCTACATATCCATCATCTTTAGATGCATAGATTGGTTCAGAAGTACCAGTTTTTCCGCCTACAGAATATTGTTCCATTCCTTCAATACCATATACAACCATTTTACCAGTTCCTTGAGTTACAACTGTTTCCATCATTGAAGCAACTGTATCAGCAGTTTCTTTAGAAACAACTTGACGGACTTCTTGAGTTTGAAATGTTGTAACTTCGCCTGTATCTGTATTTGTAATGCTTTCTACTATTTGAGGCTGAACTAGAATACCATCATTAGCTATAGCAGATGCTGCTGTAATCATTTGAATAGGAGTTATAGTAAAACGTTGCCCAAATGACATAGTTCCAAGTTCATGCTGTTTAATTTCTGATAAAGGATAGAAGATACCACTTTTTGGTTCTCCTGAAATAGAAATACCAGTTTTACCAAAAAAACCAAAGGCTTCATAATATTTATAAGAAGTTTCAGAACCAATTTTTAAGCCTAAATTTATAAAAAATGGATTACAAGAGTTTGCTAATGCATCTCTTAAAGACTCGGCACCATGACCAGCTGTTTTGTGACATTTTATTGGCTTTTTTTCACCTTCTATATAATATTTACCATTACAAGTGTAAACTCTAGGCGTATCAACTTCTATAATATTTTCTTCAAGTGCAATTGCTGATGTAATTATTTTAAATACAGAACCAGGTTCATAAGTATCTGTAATAGCTTTTGGAGCCCACATTCTAAGTAATTCAGTATTTTTTTCTTCACTAGATAAGGTGTCCCATTTTTCTGCTAATTTTGAATTTGGAGTATCTTTATTATTACAGTCAAAATTTGGATAATCAGCTAATGCTAATATTTTTCCAGTAGATGGGTCCATTGCAATTGTTATACCACTTTCACATTTATATTCTTCAACAGCAGTAGCCAAATGTTTTTCAACAATGTCTTGAATGTTTACATCTATAGTTAAATTTAAATCATATCCATTTTCTGCAGCAATATAGGTTTCATTTGAATTTGCGATTTCGGATTGGCCAGCATCTTTTAAACTAACAGATTTTCCAGCAGTACCACTAAGGAAAGAATTCCAAGAAAGTTCTATTCCGTATGAACCTTGATTTTCAGAATTAACAAATCCTAAAATAGTAGATGCTAAACTTGAGTGAGGATAAGAGCGAGAAGGGGAATTTTCTATACTAATTCCTGTTTTGTATTTTAAATTACTTTTCCATTCTTTTAACTTATCGATTTTTTCTTTTTCAACATTTTTTGCGACTAAGAATCTGTTTGTTGATTCATTTAATTTTGCAAGTAAATTTGAAGAATCTACATCTAAAATAGCAGATAAATTTTGGGCAATAGATTCTTTATATTTATCTTCTATTTCAGATGGATTTATATATACTTTGTCTGTATCATAACTAATAGCTAAAGCTTTAGTGCCGGTAGAATCATATATATTACCACGTTTCGCAGAGATTGTTTCAGTTAAAGTTTGCTGAGAAGTTGCAAGAGTTTGCAGTCTATTTCCATCAACAATTTGCAAATATCCAACACGTCCTAACAAAGCAATCATAAGTATAAAAATAAATACTAAGAGAAATATTGCCTTTATTGGTGGGATGTTATTTTTTACATTAATATCACTTTTTGTTCTTGTATTTTTCTTCTTATTCATAATTTCACCATTCTTTTGTTAAAATTTAAATATATTGTATAATAAATGAATTTAAAAATCAATAAAAATAAAAAGTATTTTGAAAGGAGACATATGTTATCAAAAATAAAATCAATAGCACTAAATGGATTAGATGGAAATCTTGTAGAGATCCAAACAGATATAAGTAATGGTATTCCAGAATTTGAAATAGTTGGGTTACCAGATGTAAGTGTAAAGGAAGCCAAAAAAAGAATTATAGCAGCAATAAAAAATTCAAATATAGAATTTCCCAGCAAAAAAATTTTGATAAATTTAGCACCAGCTAATATTAGAAAAGAAGGAAGTAGTTTTGACTTAGCAATGGCAGTTGGAATATTAATTGCACAAGGGCAAATACCTAATATAGATGAAAATAAGTTGGCAAATACAATATTAATTGGTGAATTATCTTTAGACGGAAAAATAAATAGAACCAATGGCGTATTACCTATGTGTATTGAAGCTAAAGAACTTGGAATAAAAACAGTGATTTTACCAAAAGCAAATGCAAATGAAGCTGCTGCAATTACTCAACTAGACATTATACCTGTTGGTAATATAGAAGAATTAATAAAATACTTAAATAGGGAAAAAGATATAAATGGTTTTAAAATAAAAAAGTTCATATTTAATAAAAATTACAACATTGACTTTTCAGAAGTAAAAGGACAGGAGAATGTAAAAAGGGCTTTAGAAATTGCAGCTGCAGGAGGGCATAATTGTATAATGATAGGAAGTCCTGGTGCTGGAAAAACCATGATGGCAAAAAGGCTTATTACAATATTACCAGAATTAACAATAAATGAAGCAATGGAGATTACTAAAATTCATAGTATATCAGGTGAATTGAAAAAAGATGGACTTATAACAAATAGGCCATTTAGAATGCCACATCATACAGTTCCAATAAGAACAATAATAGGTGGAGGGGTAATACCAAAACCAGGAGAAATAAGTTTGGCTCATTTAGGAGTACTTTTTCTAGATGAATTACCTGAATTTAATAGGACTATATTAGAATCTTTAAGAGAACCATTAGAAAATCGAGAGATTATAATCAATAGACTAAACGGAAATTATAGATTTCCATGTAATTTTATGTTTGTTGCTAGCACAAATCCGTGTCCCTGTGGATATTATGGAGATGATGAAAAAGAATGTAATTGCACACCCCAAGAGATACATAGATATTTAAACAAAATTAGTGGACCTTTATTTGATAGAATTGATATTCAGATAGAAGTTAAAAGACCTAGATTTGAAAAGATAAGTTCTAAAGAAAAAATAGAAAATTCTGAAGAAATAAGAGAAAGAGTAAATAAAGCAAGAAGGATTCAAGTAGAGAGATATAAAAAATATAAAATATATTCAAATGCAGAATTGACAACAAAAATGATTTCACAATTTTGTAGTTTAGATGAAAAAGGTAAAGAGCTACTAGAAAATGCGTTTAAAAAATTAAAGTTAAGTGTTAGAGCATATGAAAGAATCTTAAAAGTAGCTAGAACTATTGCTGATTTAGAAGCAAAATCTAATATTGAATATAAACATATTGCTGAAGCAATTCAATATAGAAGTTTAGATAAATTTATAAAATAGAAAGTAGGTGTTAATAATAAAAACATTAATAGAATATTCAAGCAATATGTATCCAGAAAGACTAAGATATATAAAAAAACCTCCTTCAAGATTATATGTAGAAGGTAATCCGGAGATTTTAAATGAAGTTGGAATTGCTGTAATTGGTTCACGAACAAATACACAATATGGTGAAAAAATGTGCAAAAAATTTGTGAAAAAACTGGTTGAATATAATGTGAATATAATTAGCGGATTAGCTTATGGAATTGATAGTATTGCACATAAAACGTGTTTGAAAAATGTGGGTAAGACTATAGCTGTTCTGCCATCTGGATTAGAAAATATTTATCCTAAAGAGAATAAGCAATTGGCTGAAGCAATAATAGATAATGGAGGAGCTGTAGTTTCTGAATATGAGAATAATGTAAAAGCTGATTCGAAAAAGTTTTTAGAAAGAAATCGAATTGTAGCTGGTCTTGGAATTGGAACATTAGTTGTTGAAGCAGGTCATAGAAGCGGTACAAGTGTTACTGCAAGATATACTGAAGAAACTGGAAAGCCTGTATTTTGTATTCCAAGTAGTCTAGAAAATATAAAAGGAAAAACTACAAATGAACTTATTCAAAACGGAGCTAAACTTGTTACAGAGACAGAAGATATATTAATATATTATCCTAACATAACTTTTTCTCCAAGAAGAACAGATACAAAAAAAGTATATCTTGATATTCCAACTGACTTAATAGATGTCTATAAAGTGATAAATAATGTACCACAAGATGTTAATGAAATAGCTAGAAAAACGAAACTTTCAATAAGTGATGTAAATTACAAAGTAATGATGCTTCAACTTGAAGATAGAATTACTGAATTGTCAGGTCAAAGATTTATTATAAAAGAAGATGAAGACACTTAGAGAGGAGGTAAGTGTGAATAAAAGGAAATTTGGAATTATTGGAGAAAAAATTGTTCAAGGTTATTTGGTTAATAAAGGCTATAAGATTATAGAAACAAATTATTACACCAAAAGAGGTGAAATAGACATTATTTGCAAAAAAGATAATTGCATTATTTTTGTGGAAGTGAAAACTAGAACTAGCTTGAAGTTTGGAACTCCTGCTATGGCTGTTAATTCTAATAAAAAGCAACATATTAAATCTGTTGCTAAAGTGTATATATTTTTGAATAATCTTAATAGTTTTGAAATTAGATTTGATGTTGTGGAAGTTTTTATAAATAATGGTAAGTGTAAGATTAATCATATAGAAGGGATAATGTAAAAAACTTGCCAAAAACGCTAAAACAGAGTATAATATATAAGTACGAGAAAGGGAAGATTATGGAAAATATATTAGAAGAAACAAGATTTATAATGAGAAAGTATGGAATAAGAGCAAATAAGAGCCTAGGGCAAAACTTTTTAATAAACAGCGAAGTAGTAGAAAGTATTGTAAATAGTAGTGAAATAAGTGAAGAAGATATGGTTATAGAAATAGGGCCTGGATTAGGAACACTTACAAAATATCTACTAGAAAAAGCTGGAAAAGTATTGTGTATAGAGCTAGACACAAGAATGATAGAAATCTTAGAAGATAGATTTGGTAACTATGACAATTTTGAAGTAATAAATCAAGATGTTCTGAAAGTAAATTTAAATGAAATCATAAAAGAAAACAAAGAAGATGGAAAAATCAAAAATGTTAAAGTAGTTGCAAATTTACCATATTATATAACAACACCAATAATAATGAAATTATTAGAAGATAAACTGGATATAAAAAGTATTACAGTAATGATACAAAAAGAAGTTGCAGATAGATTAGTTGAAACTCCTGGAGGAAAAGATACAGGAGCAATAACATATTCGGTATATTATTATTGTGAATCAGAAAAAATAATGGAAGTACCAAACAGTTCTTTTATACCTGAGCCAGAAGTTACATCAGAAGTAATTAAAATGACTTTAAGAGATAAGCCTGTTGTGGAACTTGAAAATCCAAAAGTAATGTTTATGATTATAAAAAGTGCTTTTATGCAAAGAAGAAAAACATTACTAAATGCATTAACAAATACTAAAGTGTTTTTGAGCAAACAAGAAGGAATAGAAATTTTGAATAAATTAAATTTAGGAGAAAATGTTAGAGCTGAAAAATTAAGCATAGAGGATTTTGCTAATATAGCTCGATTAATTCAAGGAGGAAAATAATGAAAATATTATTTATGGGAACACCAGATTTTGCAAAAGAATCATTGGAAGCAGTAAATAATGCTGGATATGAGATATTAGGAGTTGTAACAAATCCTGACAGACCAAAAGGTAGAGGGATGAAATTAGTTGCATCACCTGTAAAAGAATTTGCAATATCTAAAAATTTAAAAATATATCAACCTGAAAAAGTAAGAAATAATGTAGAATTTATAGAAGAAATGAAATCATTAAATCCTGATGTAATATGTGTTGTTGCGTATGGGAAAATATTGCCACAAGAAATATTAGATATTCCAAGATTAGGATGTATAAATGTTCATGGATCATTATTGCCTAAATATAGAGGTGCAGCACCTATTCAATGGGCTGTACTTAATGGAGATAAAATAACAGGTATTACAACTATGTATATGGATGTTGGAATGGATACAGGAGATATGATTTTAAAAGAAGAAGTTGAAATAGGACCAGATGAAACAACAGGTGAATTATGGAACAAATTATCTAAAGCTGGAGGAGACCTTCTAGTAAAAACATTAGAACAAATTGAAAATGGAACTGCTCCAAGAATTCCACAAAGTGATGATTTTACAATGGCTCCAATGCTAGATAAAGAAATGTCTAAAATAGATTGGAACAATAAAACTGCTACAGAAATCAAAAATCTCGTAAGAGGCTTAGATCCAATTATGGGAACATATTCATATTTAGATGGAAAGAAAATAAAAATATGGAAAGTTGATGTTCTTCCAAATGATAGTTTAAATTCAGAAAATGGAACTGTTATAAAAGCGGATAGTAAAGATGGATTATATATTAAAGCTAAAGGTGGAATTATTAAAGTTCTTGAAATTCAAGGTGAAAATGCAAAAAGAATGAGTTCACAAGATTTCTTGAGAGGAAATAATATTGAAGTTGGAGCAAAGTTTGAGTAATGCAAATAAAATTTAGTTAGTAAGTAATCCTTACTAACTAAAAAACAACTGTCAAGAAATTCTTGACAATTGAGAAAGGATGTCATGAGTGAAAAAAGAATTAAGTAATAGTGAGAATAATAAAATAATTATATATATATCAGATGATGGACAAGTAAAAATAGAAGTAAGACTTGAAGATGAAAATGTTTGGCTTACACAAAATGCAATGGCAGAGTTGTTTGATACAACAAGAAACAATATAACAATGCATATAAAGAACGTTTTTGAAGATGGTGAATTACAAGAAAATTCAGTTAGTAAGGAATCCTTACTAACTGCAAAAGATGGCAAAAATTATAAAACTAAATTTTATAACTTAGATGTAATAATATCAGTAGGTTATCGTGTAAAATCAATTCGTGGTACACAATTTAGAATATGGGCAAATAAATTAATCAAAGAATATTTAATAAAAGGATACAACCTAAATACTGACAGGATGAAAAATAACGGTGGAGGAGTATATTTTGAAGAATTATTAGAAAAAATTCGTGATATTCGTTCATCAGAGAAAGTCTTCTGGAGAAAAATATTAGATATATATGCAACAAGCATAGATTATGATGCTAAAAATGAATTGACAAAGGAATTTTTTAAAACAGTACAAAATAAAATGCATTATGCAGTTCACGGTAATACAGCTGCAGAAGTAATATTCAATAGAGTTGATAGTAATAAAGAAAATATAGGATTAACTAATTTTAAAGGTAGTATTCCAACAAGGTCAGAAACAGAAGTTGCTAAAAATTATTTATCTGAAAAAGAATTACAAATATTAAATAGACTAGTATCTGCATATCTTGATGTTGCAGAAATTAATGCTTTAAATATGCATCCAATGACAATGAAAGATTGGGTAAAGGAGTTAGATAGTTTTCTAACTATGACTCATAATGATATATTAAAGAATAAAGGAACTGTATCACATGAAGATGCATTGAAAAAAGCTCATGAAGAATATGATAAATATATGCAAAACCATTTGACACAAGCTGAAAAAGATTATTTAGAAATCATAGGCGAGGATATAAAAAAATTGAAATAACAATTATAAAAGTATAGGGATGTTCAAAGATGATAGAAAAAAGAGTAAAATCGAAAAATAGCGATATAACTACATACATAGAAGATACGAATTGGGTAGGATGTAGAACTATTCAAAAATCCTATATGATACAAAAACAAGATTAGCGCAGTTTTTTGCAAATGTAAGAAATGAAATTTTACAGTTAGATAAAGAAAGAGATGAGCAAGAAAGATAGTGAATAATAACTACAAATTTTGCACATAATGTACTTGAAAGAGAGGTACGTTATGGAAGAAATAGTAAGAAATTTAAATGAATTTTTATGTGACTTAGAAGTAATCAATGTTAAGTTACAAAACTATCATTGGAATGTTGAAGGAAAAGGATTTTTCATAACACATGAAAAATTAGAAGAATATTATGATGAAATAAGAGTAGAAATAGATCAAATAGCAGAACATATACTAGCCTTAGGATATCAACCATTAGGAACAATGCAAGATTTTATGAAAAATTCTGAAATTGAAGAAGCAAAAAATGAGAAAATAAAAACTATTCCAATAGTAAAAAATCTAATACAAGATTTCGAAGTACTAAAACAAAAAGCAGTAAAAATAAAAGAAAAAGCGGAAAAACAATCAGATTATGCAACATCTGCATTAATAGATAATTATTTAGCAAATTACTCTAAAAAATTGTGGATGCTTAATGAAACAATTAAATAAAAATTATGAGAAAAATTCTTGGCAATAAATTGCTGAGAATTTTTTTATTATGCTTTAGCTTTGTGAAACGGAGTGAAACAAAAACCACGCGCTATGCGCGTGAGATTAAAGGCTTTAAGCAAGGCATCTCTCCATGATATAATATTAGGTGTTCAAGCCAATATAAATCATGAAAGGAGAGA
>JAFQSS010000018.1 GCA_017409455.1 Clostridia bacterium
CCAATTATTATGATTGGTTTATTAACTGAGCAAATAATTACATAATTTTAGGTATTTTTTAGTTAAAACATTAAATTGTATTAAAAAAGCTGAGGCAGAAAACTTTAGAAGTTTTCCACCCCAACTATTGACATAGAGTCATATTTTTTAGTTACCTTTCTTTTGGCTTATTATTTTCTTTTTCTTGTTCATAATGTGCTCCGAAGTACTTTACTGTTCCTTTTGTTAAATTTACCAAAGAAGCATAGTGATAGCCTCCTCCACAATCAATATCCATAAAACCATTTTTATACTTTATCCTGTTGTTTTCGGTTGGTGAATGCCCAATTACAGTAAATGTTCCAGGTTTAGCACTTTCTGGATGTGGATTCCCATCATTCCCTCTTCCCCAAACAGCATCATTTATTAGTTTTTCTTTTCCTTCTGCAATCATTTCTCTTACGGTTTTATCTCCATTATCATTTTTATCTTGAATAGACTTAGAATGCACTAAGTGGATATTTTGTGAATTCACATTAATATTTTTATATACATATGAATCCAAAAGAAACTCTTTTATTTTATTTTGCTCATCAGATTTTAATTCTTCAAATGCTTTTAAAGTTTTATCTCCACCATTACTTCCTGTGGTCCAAACGCGTTTTCTTTCCTCATCTCCTAAGAATAGTGATTGTATCATCATAAACTCATGATTACCAATTAAAAATTCGACTTGTCCTTGTTCTTTTCTTTTCATGACATCTCGTAAAATTTTAATTCCATCTTCTCCTCTATCTATCACATCTCCTAATATATATAGCTTATCGCTTTCTTTTAATTGGCTTGTAATAGCTTTATAAAATAAATATTCTCCATGTAAATCACTACATACAAAAGTAGATGGCTCTTTCTTTTCAGGCACTGTAGATTTTTTTTGCATTCGTAATCTTTTTTTTGTAACAGCTTGCATCAATTTAGTTGCTTTTGTTTTATTATATAATGGTGTGGTAACATCACTATATATATCAATTAAATTATTGTATATTTCAGCATCATTACTTGTTTCTTTTCCATTAATTATTTGCTCATATATTTTTGTAGCTTTTCTATAATCTTTTACTATTATATCTTTTTCTGAAGGTTTTTTTAAACCTTTATAATATATATCTCCCCATAATTTCAAAATCTTTGAATCTATTTTTTCACCATTTTTTATTTTTTCTTCAAAAATTTGTAACATACTCATCAAATATAATTCTTCTGAATTTCTTAGCCCTAGTGTTTCGCTTGGTAGTACAGCCAATTCTTTAGCAATTGCCAAATCAAGATATTCCGTCTTACATTTAATTTTTTTTGCTTGACTTAACTCGCTTATAAAATAATGTTCGGCTTTTAGTCGTTCAACTCCTTTAAGTTTATCTATATTATATTTTTCTTTAAGAAACTTAAAATATCTATAACACGTTTCTTCTTTATTAGTATTAAAGTCGCAACTAATATCTTTGGCAGTATCGATATGAATGTTTTTTCCATTTTCACCAAGTTCTTGCACTACATTATTTGCTAAATATAAATAATATGATGCAGCATTTTGATTAGCAGGAATTATATCTCTACTTCCATCAGCTGATTTTTTACCGTTTTTATAACATTCATACATATAATTTAAAGTTTCAAGATAAGTATGCTCGGGTTCATAGATAAACAATTTGTCCTGATTTTTATTTTCAAATCTATCTGTTTGTAATTTTACTATTTCTTTATTTAATCTTTCTTGGATTTCTGGATCATCATTATCTTTTAAGTATGAAATTAATTTATTTATAATCAATAAATTAATTCCCTTAGCGTGTGTATATTCAACACTATGTGCTTCAGCCCTTTTTAATGATTCTACTAGTTCTTCTCTTGACATATGAGAGTTTTTAGAAACATTTTTAGAAGTTACTTCTGTTTGAGCTATTTCTTCTTTTTTTTCTGCTTTATTTTCTTCACTTTTTGAAGGTTCTGTTTTGATTGGTGTTGAAACCACTTGTACTTTTGGTGTTTCTACTTTGTCTGCTTTTTTTGGTGTCTCTTTTTTAGGTTTTGTTTCTCTTTTCTTTCTTGTATCTTTCTGTTGTTGTACAATATTGTCTATTATTTCTCCGCTTTTTTGTCTTAATGTTCCTATTGTTGCACCTATTGCTCCACCTATCTGTAAAGCTCCTAAAGCAACATCAGTTGCCTTTTGTCTTATTTTTGATGTAGATGGTTCCACTTTAATATCTACTTTAGGTTCAGTTTTAATATCCTCAGGTTTTGTTGCACTTATTGATGCTATTGAATCAATAACTTCTTTTGCCTGTTGTTGTAATTCAGCAGTTTCTTTTTGTTCTTCTTTAGGCTCTGTTACAGTTGCTGTTTCCATTTTTTCTAATTCTTCCTCTAGTCTTTCTTGTACTTCTAGCAACTCACTTTCACCATCTTGTTTTTCGCTTTCTATATTTTGAGATTGTTGTCCAGGTTTTTCTGCTGGCAATTTTACTTTAAAAGTATCATAAAGTTTGTCTAAAGTTTTGTCTGTTACAGTATTAGGATATTTCTTCTTAATACTTTCTATTTTTGAATTTAATTCTTCTAATTCTTCTTTTGACAACTCCTTATCTTCAATTTCTTTAAATATACTTTTTAATTCTGTTCTTGCTTTTATTTTTTGTTTAGTTAAATCATTATCTTTATCTAACTTTTTTTCAAAATTTGTATAAATTGTATTTTTTCTTTCTGGAATTTTTTTAGTTACTATTTTTTGTGCTGGTGTAGATACTACTGGTGTTGCTGTTTGTGTAGTACTTGATGTTGTAATTCTACTATTTGAATTGTTTCTATTAACAGTATTATTTACATTTCTTACAACATTATTATATCTTCTTTCCGCAATATAATTATTGCTTATATATTCATGTTGAATTGTTGGAATTCTTTTCAAAGTAGTTGTATTAGCAATATATTCATTTGCTTTTTCAAATTTATCTTTTTCTAAATTTGGATTTAAGCTACTTGTAATAGTTTCTCCTCTTTTTTTAGCTGTAATGATAGATTTTGCAAGTTCCATTTTTCTGTCAATTTCTGAATCAATATCTTTACTTGCTTTTATACTTTCTTTTATTTTGTTAAGATATTGTTCAGGATTATTCATATTGTTTTCTATCTCTTTAAGTTTTTCTATTTCTTCAGGAGTATCATAACGTAATGATGCTAATTCCTCATCACTTTTTAGAGTAATTGTACCATCTTCATTTTTGGTAAAAGCATCACTAAACAATTCATAATCACTTTTTATTTTTTCTTGAGCCTCTTTGATTGCTTCTTCTTCATTTATTTTTTGCTCATCTAACAAACTATCTGAAATATAATCCAATAGTTCTTCTTCTAATTCTTCTTCTATGCTTTCTATTCTATTATTATATTCTTCTTCAGTCTCTCCTTCTTTTTGTATCCATTCATTATCTTGTATAATGTCTAGTTTGTTAATAATTTCATTTATTTGTTTTATTTCATCTTCCATATAATAGGCTCCTTATACATAATATTCCTTTATAATTGTACCACATTTTCCTTTTTATGTCAATTTCATTAATCAAAATAGTTATTGCCTTTTGTATTTTATCTAAAATTCTATAATATGTATAATCAGATTTTTCTTCTTTACTTATTTTATATACTCCTGTATTTCATCTATATTGCTTTCATTGCTTATTTCAGATAATAATTGTTCTTGATTATTCCACTCATTTTTTTAATATTTCTGCATATATTTCTGGATATGTAACATTTTCTGGTAATTCATCAAAAAATCTTACCTCTTTAATTTCGAATTTGGATAATTCTTTTATTATATTAATTGTACTTTTATACATTATGCCAAATATTTTCTTTTCATTTATTTTAAAAGAATATTTACAAACTGGCGTCAAAGTGAAATCTGTTGCTCCAGTTTCTTCGTACATTTCCCTCCTAGCCGCCATTTCCGGGGTCTCATTATTTTCTATATGCCCTCCTGGAATTTCCCATGTTTCTCTTTTCTCGTGTCTACACATAACTATTTTATCCTTGTACTTTGCATATATTACAACTATACTTGGTTTATTTAAATCATTTATTTCATGAAATTCTATATTCATTTTCATCACCACCATTATTTTTTTAATACACTTCCATTAACAATTTTATCAAAAAATAACTTATATTATTTAAGCCAGCATGTGCTGGCTTTTATTTTATTTCTTTATTGGTATTATTATATTAAATGTTGTTCCTTTACCTGAACTAACATCAAAAGTAATGTCTCCTCCAAAACGAGCTTTAATATTTGAATAAGACATATATAGACCTAGTCCTGTACCATTTTTTCCTTTAGTTGTAATCATTTCTTTAAATAATTTATCTTGAACCTCTTTAGGTAATCCTCCTGCATAATCTCTAACAGAAAATATAACTTCACTACCTTTTTTGTTAACTTCTAAATCAATATTTTTATCACGAGCACCATTATAAGCTTGGATTGAATTTGAAATCATATTATTAACAACTTGTACTAAGCTGTTAACATCTCCTTTTAAAGTTAAATTTTCATCTGTTTTCATCATTACATTTAAATATGTATATGCATTTTTAAGCTCATGCTTCATTAATATATTGACTTTTTTAACAAGTTCTCCAACTGTAAAATATACATCTTCATCATTAGATAATGCAACAGCTTGTCCTTTTACTGTTGTTATTACATCTGACATATATTCTGTATGCATTCTTATTTTTGGTATCCAGCTTAGCATTTCTTTTGCTATTTCATGATGGTCTTGCGAATTTACAAGTGGGTCATCTATTGATTCATCATATTCTTTTATTAACTGATCTAATCCCTCTGCCGCTCCTGCAATTGACATTATTGGTGTCTTTAAGTTATGCGCTATTCCACCTATTAATTGCCCTAGTGATGCTAAACGTTCTTGTTCCATTAATACATCTTGGTTACTTTTTATTGTTTCCATGTCCTCTTTATGTTGTGTTATGTCTTTAAACATAACAAGTGTTCCTAATGATGCATTTTCTGAGCTTATTGAAGCAATTTCTATTGTAAAATATTTATTTATTTTTTCAAATTTCTGCTCATAAGATATTGTTTTTTTAGAATTTTTAGTTTTTTCAATTGATTTTAATAGTTTATCTATATTAGCTTTATAATTTTTATTATCTCCTAGTACTTCTAAAATACTCTTGCTTCTTACATCTTCTGATTTTAATTTAAATGTATCTAAAAATGTTTTGTTAAAGTCTGTAACTTTATTATCTTCACTTAATACAACATAACTATCTGATATTCTATCTACAATTTTTTGTAATGCTATTGGTGCAACACCTAAAAATTGAAATTTGAATATTGATATTGCACTTAAAACTACCGTTGCAGTAAATGTTATAGGTGTTATATATATTGACATTGGTATTATTTTAAATGTTCCTAATATGTTTACTATTACTGGCACACTAATTCCTAAAAGTATCAATAATGATTGCTTCGAGAAAAATCCTGAATTTTTTATTGAGAACCTTAACAAATATATTATACCTATCCCAAGTAAGATATATGAATATATATTATGTATTGTCATATATGGTCCATATATTGTTTCTGCAATACTAGTTGAATATTGCTTATAAAACAAATGGTGAAAATCATTTGTCCATAGTACCAATAAAGATATTATTGGTACTATAAACAATAGTAAATGTTTTTTCTTAAATTTAATTTTTGTATTTGCAAATATCAATCCAATAAAAAATACAGTTATTGGTACAAAACATATTGGAATATAAACAAAATAGTCAAAATAAATTGCATCTATATTTAGCGGGCCTGATAATGTCATTTGCATAATAAGCCCTATTGACCATAATATCAAAAGTCCCAATGCACATGTAAACATTTGACTCAATTGATTTTTGTTTTTTCCTTTCGCTAAATATATCGTTAATACAAAATTTATAATTGTAGTGATTATTAATGCAATTAATGCTTGAGTATTTGTTATCATATTTTACTCTCCTTTTATTAGCTTTAGTATATTTCTTATATATTTTTCATCTATCTTTGGCCATTTAAATCCATATAATTTTAATAATTCTATGGTATGTTTAGAATTTAATGTTATTTTACTATCATAATTTAAATTCAAATCTTTGTCAAGGTCATTTATTAGTGTATTTAATAAATCTGAATTTGAATTTTTTAATATTTTTCTAATATTTTTCTTGAATTCTTCACTTGTAATAATCTGTATATCATTTTTTATAAGCTCTAACAAATCTTTTATAAAAACATGATTATGGTTAAATAAATGATATATCCTATTTTCCTTATTTGTGAATTTCATTATTTTTAATATAGCTTGAGATATACTATCTATTGGTGTAAATTCTAAATATCCGTCTACCAAATAATCTGGCATGTAACCGATTCGTATAAATGTCTTTAGTCTGCTTATATATGCATTTTCATTAATATTTTCTTGGAATTTACCATCAAATATTCTAGGCATTAAATTTCCAATCCTGAAAATATAAGCATCTGTTCCATTTAAGATTGCGTCTAATATTCTCTTCTCAGCTTCAAACTTGCTTCTTATATATACATTTTCTAATTTTTGTCCTACAAAAAGATTGTTTTCACAAAATTCTATTTTTTCTTCAATATCTTGTTCTATATAGTATTGGTCTACAAAAGCATTTCCCGAAACACTTAATGTTGATATATGAAATATTTTTTGTTTAAATGTGTTAGCAAAATTTATTATTTTTTCAACACTTTTTACATTAGTATTATAGAAGTCTAAATAGCTGCCATAGTGTGACACTTTTGCAGCTGAATTTACAATAAGGTCTACAGAATTTCCCAGCTTGAATAAATCCTCTTGATTTAGTCCAAATCCATCTTTGGCTATATCACCTTCCACAATATTTATCCTATCTCCTATATATTTATCATAAACATCTCCAAAATAATAGTGCATTTTGTTTAATAATTTTTCTTCAACTGTTGCTCCTGGATCTTTTCTTACTATTACAAATATCTTTCCTTTTTCTTTCTCTAAAAATTCTTGCATTATATGAATCCCCAAATATCCTGTCACACCAGTTAATAGAATATTATTAAATTCGTTGGCTTGTCTTAGTTGTGGTAAATTCATATTATTTTTTAATATGCTTTCATATTTATCATTTAATATATCTAATTTTTCTTGGTTTTGCTGTTGTAAGTCCGAATTGATTTTTTCCGCAAGTTCTGCAATTGTAGGATATGAAAATATATCTGAATATTTTATTTTATCGGTTACGCTTAAGAGTTTAATATTCAAGTTCATAGCCAATATTGAGTCTCCCCCTAATTCAAAGAAATTGTCTTTTACCCCTATTGGTTTAGTATTTAATACCTCTTCCCATATACTTGCTAATTTAACTTCCAAATCTGTTTTAGGAGCAACATATCCCACTTTTTCATTTTGTAATATTCCACTTGGTACAGGCAAAGCATTTTTATCTATTTTCCCATTTGGGGTATATGGAAATTTATCTAAAGCTGTAAAATATGATGGTACCATATAATTAGGCAATGCCTCTTGTAAGAATTTTCTTAGTTCTGCAATTCTTATTCTTCTATTTGATATGTAGTATGCAGAAATTATTTCTCTGTTTCCTATGGTTTGTTTTATAACTTTTACATTATTTATAAATGGAAATTCTAATATTTTATTTTCAATTTCTTCTAATTCTATTCTTAATCCTCTTATCTTTATTTGATTATCTAGTCTACCTAAACAATATAGTTCTCCATTATCAGCAAATTTGCAAATATCTCCTGTGTTGTACATTATACCGTTTTCTACAAATGGGTTTTTTACATATCTTTCTTTTGTTATGTCTTCTCTATTTAAATATCCTTTTCCTACACCATCTCCTGATATATATAATTCTCCGGCAACTCCTATAGGTAATACTTTCATATATTTGTCTAATACATATACTTGTGTATTAGAAATAGGTTTACCAATTGTAATATTTTTTGCATTTGTCAATTCTTTTATTGTTGACCATATTGTCGTTTCTGTTGGTCCATACATATTAAAGATTCTAGCATTTGAATTTTCTTTCATTTCTTTCAGAATTTGTTCACTTATAGGTTCTCCTCCAACTAGAATATCTGTCATATTTTTTAAGAATTCTATATTTTCTTTATCTTCCAACATTATTGCATATCTTGATGGAGTTGTTTGTATTACATTTACATTATTTTTTATGCATAATTTATTTAATTCCATAGTATTATGTTGTTCTTCTTCGTTTGCTATAACTACTGTCATTCCAGATGTTAATGAGCACCATAGTTCTAATCCAAATATATCAAAACATATTGTTGTTACAGATACCATTATTTTCTTTTCATTAAGGTCAATAACTTGTTTTGTTCCAAATATGAAATTTACAAGGTTTTTATTTGTTATTTTTACACCTTTAGGCAATCCTGTTGATCCTGAAGTATAAATAATATATGCCAAGTCATCTGGAGAATTAGCTGTATCTATATTATTTTTGCATTGTTTTACAATCTCTTTATTCTCTATACTTATTTTATTTACAACATTTAGTTTTTCATACAAATCCTGTGTTGTTATTAATAATCTTGCTTGACTATTTTCTAACATATATTCTACCCTTTTTTCTGGATATACTGGATCGATTGGTATATATGTTGCTCCTGCTTTTGAAATTCCTAAAAATGCAATTGCTATTTCTAAAGATCTTGGTAGCATAACACCTATTGTATCATTTGACTTAATTTTAATATTTCTCAAATAATTAGCCAACTGATTTGCTTTTTCATTTAATTCTCTATAAGTTAATTTTTTCTCTTCAAAAATTACTGCAATATTATCAGGCGTTTTTTCAACTTGTTCTTCAAACAACTGAGCCACAGATTTGTTCATAAAGTATTCCATTTTAGTATCATTAAATTCATATAAAATCTTATTTTTCTCTTGTTCAGAAATCACCGAAATATCCATAATCTTCACATTATTATCTACAATAATCGCATCAAGCACATTCATATAATGTTCAAACATTATCTCAATTGTTTGTTTTTTAAACAATTCTGTACAGTATTCAATATTAATAGTATGTGTTTTAGGTTTTATTTCTAAAGACAAATTAAATTTAGCTATATTATTGTTAATTTCAATGATTTCCGCTTCATGGTTATCCAAATTTATTAAGTTTTCTTCTTGATTTTGATATGTAAACATTACATCAAATATTGGGTTTCTAGAATTATCTGATTTTATTCCAAGTTTTTTAATTAGCATATCAAAAGGATATGGTTGATTTGATAAATCATCTAAAATCTGTTCTTTTATGTTATTTAAAAATTCTTGGAAAGTTTCTTCAGAATTGATATTTCCTTTAACAACAATGTTATTTACAAACATTCCTATCATTCTTTTTGTTTCATTAATATCTCTGTTAGCAATTGGACTTCCCACCATAATTTCTTCTTGTCCAGTATATTTATATAACAAGATGAAAAATGCTGATATAAATAACATATATGGAGATACTCCAATTTTTTCTGCATATTTTTCTATTTGTCTAAATTGGTTTTCATCTATTATATTGCTAATTCTATTACCTTTATAACTTCTATTAGCTGTTGCTTTATAATCATAAGGTAAATTCAATTGTGCAAATTCCGCTTCTTTGAATTTATTTACCCAATAATTTTCAACATTTTTTATTGCTTCACTTTCATTAAATTTATTTTCCCAAACCGCGTAATCTGTATATTGAATAGGTATTGTTTTTAAATTTTCACCATTATATAGTCTTTCAAATTCTATAATTAAATTATTAAGTGAAGTTCCGTCCATTGCTGCATGATGAGATTCTATCAATAACAGAGTTTTATTGTTATCTATATAATGTAATTCTACTCTTAGTAATAAATCTTTTTCTAAATCAAATGGTTTTGAAAAATTATTTATAATTTTTTGTATTTCACTTTCTGTATTGTTATATACCTGTATATTAAAATCTATTTTTTCATTTACTTTTTGCATTACATTATTTTCTTGTAATACAAATACCGTTCTTAATACACTATGTCTTTCAATTATTTTTTCAAAAGCATTACGAACTTTTTCTTTATCTAAAATATCATCAACTAATATTCCACCTGAAATATTATAAACTATATTATCTTCTCCTATCATTTTTGAATTATAATACATTCTTTTTTGTGCTGATGATAATGGATACACATCTTGTTTTGGTGCTTTTTCTATTTTTATTTTTGAAGTACCTTTTTCTTTGTTTTGTGTTATCAGGTCTGATATTTCTTTTATTGTTTTATTTGACATTATATCTTTTATATATAATTGAACATCAAACTTTGAAGATATTTTAGTTAATAATGTTATAGCTGTTAATGAATCTCCTCCAATATCTATTAATGTATCTGATAAATCTATATTTTTGTTGCTCATCATTTTTTGAATTATTTGTAATAATTCTTTATCTATTTCATTTCTTATTTCTATTTTTTCTTTAGTCTTTTCTTCAATATTTGGCATTGGTAATGCTCTTTTATCTATTTTTCCATTTGGAGTATATGGCATCTCTTTTAATCTTACAAAATATTGCGGAATCATGTATTGTGGCAATTTATCTTTTAAAATTGATTTCATTGCATTTTCATTAACCGGTCCATTTGGAACATAATATGCACATAATACTTCTCTTCCATTTATTTCTTTTTTTACAACTACTGTATTTTGTACATTATTTGCTGATAACATCTGTTTTTCGATTTCAGGAAGTTCTACTCTTAACCCTCTAATTTTAACTTGATTATCAACTCTTCCATAGCATGTAATTTCCCCATGTACATCAAAAGCGCCTAAATCTCCAACTTTGTACATGATACTATTTGCAACAAACGGATTTTGTATAAAACTACTTTCTGTTTGTTCCTTTTTATTCATATACCCTTTTCCTACACCATCTCCTGCAATGTATAATTCACCTATAGTACCTTGTGGCATAAGTTTTTTGTTTTTATTTAATATGTAAATTTGTGTATTTGCAACAGGTCTACCAATTGTAACTATATCTAAATCTGTTACATCTCTTGTAGTTGAAAATATTGTTGTTTCAGATGGTCCATAACCATTGTATACTGTCACCCCTGGAATAGTTTCTTTTAATTTATCAACAAGAGTTTTTGGTAATGGTTCACCTGCAAGCATTATATATTTTAAACTTTTAATATCTTCCTTATTTTCTAAATTATCTAAATGGAATTTCATTACAGATGGTGTTGTTTGAAGAATTTCTATTTCATTTTCTTTTATTACTTTCTCTAATTGTGATGTTATTTTTTGTTGATTTTCATTTGTCATATATAATGTTAAACCTTTTGTTAAAGACATTAAAGTTTCAAATATAAATATGTCAAATGAAACTGTTGTTATTGAAATTATTTTGTGTAGTTTTCCATCTTTTAGATATTTTATTGTATCTTTCATTGCATTATAGAAGTTGCTTAAATTCTTTTGTTTTAGCATTACTCCTTTTGGCGTTCCAGTTGAACCTGATGTATATATTAAATAAGATAAATCCTCTGGTTTTGATATATTTTCTAAATTTTCTTTATTGGCTTTATAAAACTCTTCGTTCAGATTTATATCTATTATTTTTTTGTCTATTTTTATTCTATCTTGATTTGTTGTTAAAAGAATTGTTGCTTTACTATCTTCTAACATATATTCTATTCTTTCATTTGGATAATCTGGAGCAATTGGAATATAGCTTCCACCTGCTTTTAAAACTGCTAATATGGCTATCATCATTTCAAATGAGCGGTCTTGCATTATTCCTACTATTGTGTTGTTTGTTACTCCATTTTTTCTTAGTTCATATGCTAAACTATTTGCTTTTTCATTTAGTTCTTTATATGTCATTTCTTTATTTTCAAATACTATAGCAACATTATCTGGTGTTTTTAAAACTTGTTCTTCAAAATATTTTATTATAGGAATATTTTCATCATATTCCAACTCTGTTTTATTAAAATCTATCACTAATTGTTGTTTCTCTTCAGGAGTAACAATTTGGATATCTTTCAAATCAATATTTTCTTTACTAATTACTTGTGAAATAATATTTAAAATTCTCTTATGTAATTTTTCAATATCCTCTACATCATAAATACTAGTTTTATAATCATAGGCAATATTTAGGCATCCAGTATCATTTAAATCATAAATTTGGATATCCATATTTTCTGCACAACATCCATTGAAAGTCCATTGTGTTGTATATGTCATATCTTCACCTGTTTGGTGTGCATTTGTTATTTGATATGATAATAAAACATTATACAAACTTGGTATTGTTTTATTTTTAGTTCTTAGATCTTCTAGTAAGCTTTGGTATGAATATTTTTGATGTTTTAACATACCCATTGAATCTATAGCTATGTTTTTTACAAATGCTTTGAAATTACTTGTTTGGTCCATATTGATTTTAAATGGAGCCATATTTATAAACATTCCAGCTGCATTTTTTTCTTTAAAATTTGTTCTATTAAGGATTGGGGTTCCTATTACAAATTCATCTAAATTTGATATCTCTCCTATATATATTGCATATATTGCCATAAAGAAATTATATAATGATATTTTATTTTCTTTACAATATTCTTTTATTTTTTCAACCTTTGAAGCATCTAAATTGAATTGTTTTCTTTCTCCTGCAGGATTGCTTTCATCCCCATTTGTTTTGCTTCCTGGTATTGTTGCGACTTCAGGTATTTGAGCAAATTTTTCTTCCCAGTAAGCTTTATCCTTTTGATATTTCTCACTTTCTAAATATTCTTGTTCAGCTTGAATATAGTCTATATAAGAATATATAGCCTCTGTCTCTACTGGTTTTTCTTGTTTTAATTCTGAATACGTTTTTATTATGTCATTACTAATAAACGCAAGTGTCCATGCGTCTGCTATCAAGTGGTGGATGTTAAGCATAAATCCACCTTGTCCGTTTTCAAATTTAAATATATAAAATCTATATAATTCTGAATCTTCTAATTTAAATGGTGTTCTAACAATTTTTTGAGTTTCTTTTTCTAGTTCTTTTGGAGTTGCAACACTAATGATGTCTATCTTTGTGTCCTTTTTTTCAGATAGAACTTGTTTTACTTCTCCGTCTTCAATTTTTATTTGCAATCTAAAATTATCGTGTTTTTTATTTACGATTTCAACTGCTTTTTTTAGTTTTTCAAAATCAATTTGTTCTTCAATTATTGCTGACCCACAAATATTGTTTACACTACTTCCTTTGTAGTATTGTTCTGTTACCCAAATTGATTTTTGAGAGTTTGTTAAATTTCCCATTTCCCCAACATCCTTTTTATTCTTCTTTTTTATTCAAATTACTATTCATCAAATTTCCTAAAAATATAAAGAAAAATGGTGATGTGTAAAACATTGAATTTCCAAACATAGATGAAATTAGATATGCTACTACTATAAGTAATGATATTATTCCATTGTCATTATCCTTCATCAATTTTATTATTCCTTTTACAACAATAATTCCTACTGCTGTTAGATATAGTAACATTCCTGGTATCCCTGATACACAAGCAAGATATAAGATTAAGTTATGTGGTCTGTCTCTACCATACATTAATACATTTTCATATTGTTCTCCTAAATTATCTGCACCATATCCTATGATTGGTTTTCTTAATATGAAATTAAATGCATTATGCCACAATTCTCCTCTGTTTGTTCCTGCTGACATAAAATCATTTCTGATTTCCCACTCAGGTTTAGGTGTTGATTCTCCATTTCCGATTTCTGTTGATATCCCAAATTTAGCAAGTACTGCACTTATATCTGTCATAAAGTTTTCAACATTTATAGCCACTACATTCCTTCCATCTTTTGTCGTAAAGATAGATAATAAAATAAAAATTACAATTGCTATAGAAATTGCTATTCTATCTTTTTTCTTTATAATTGCATATATTGTATATAAAATTAATGTTCCTATTGTTGCTAAATAACATCCAAATGTATCATTATATATCATTGCATAAGCGATTACCGCATAAGCTATTACATATAGTGTTTTTAGAACTTTGTTTTTTTCTGTTAAAAATAGTCCTAATGCACACATCAATGTCATCATTATATAATAGCAGTAATGATTAAATTGTCCAAATATTGTTGTTTCTATTTTGCTATTTACAAAAATATCTGTATATCTTGTTCCACTTAAAGTTACTCTACTTATAATTATCAAAAATATTGAAGCTATTATAAATGTATTTAATAGTATTTTTCTTAATTTTTTCGAATCAAGTAAAAATGCACATAGGAAATATCCTGCATACATTAAATATCTATAGTAACCTTCTCTTCTGTATGATGTTCCATAAAATGCTTTTCGTGTACTTGATGCTGAAAGGCATGATATTAATGTCCAAATCATATATATGACAAATAAAAATATAGGTATTAATTCTTTTAATGTTTGTTTTTTATTTTCAGAATATCGTATTTTATCATAAATCATATATATCCCCGTCGCGATTCCTACTACACCTATAATTTGCATTAATGCAAAATAACATTCAATTAAATCTATTACTTCATATATTGGCTTAAGCGTTTGAAATATTGGCAATGCCATCCACAAGAATAGTAATGTAAATACTATTACATCTTTTATTTTTATAAATTTTTCTTTTGACAAGTTTTCCATTTTTATCTCCTTTTTTTCTTCCCTAATTATATCCTATTTGTTTTTTATTGTCACGTATATTTTTAGTTTTTATGTTCATAATTAATAAAAATGTTTTTGGAGATGATTTTATGGCAAAAAAAATTAGAAATTTTTCTATTTTAACTTTAATTGTTTGTGCTCTTATCGGTATTTCTTATTATATTTATAATACATATTTAGAAATAGATATTTCCGGAGAATATGAAATTGTACGAACAGAATCCACAATTCCAGTAGAAACTGTGGAAAACATTGAACAACAAAGTCAAACTATTGCAGATGTTTTAGAAGAAGTTTCACAAAGTGTTGTTGGTATTTCTAGAATTAAGTCTCATTCTAATTCTATTTTTTCTTCTAGTGGCTCTGTTCAAGAACTTGGCCTTGGAACTGGAATCATTGTTTCTAGTAATGGCTATATTTTAAGCAATTGCCATGTTACTGGAGAAACCCTTGCTACTTGCTATGTTACTTTAGAAAATGGTTATACTTATGAGGGCTCTGTTGTTTGGTGTGATGTTGACTTAGATTTATCTATAACTAAAATTGATGCATCTAATTTACCTTATGCAACTATTGGTAATTCATCTAATATTAAGTCTGGGCAAACTGTTTATGCAATCGGAAATCCTATTGGATATGAATTTAGAAAAACTATTACTTCTGGCATTATTAGTGCTCTTAATAGAACTATTAGAATTGAAGAAAATAATCAAGTTTCTTACATGACTGATTTGATTCAAACAGATGCGTCTATTAACCCCGGTAATAGTGGCGGTCCTTTAATTACTCCTTCTGGAGAAGTTATTGGTGTTAATACTGTTAAAATTACTTCTGCTGAGGGTATAGGTTTCGCTGTTCCTATTAATGTTGTTCAACCTGTAATTGAAAATTTTGTTACTAAAAATAGTTTTGATGAGGCTTTTCTTGGTATTTATGCTTATGATAAAGATGTTGTTCCTTATATGGTTACTTCTCCTAATTTTTCTTCTGGAATTTATGTTGTTCATATTTCGGAAAATAGCCCTGCTATTTCTAGCGGTATCCAAGTTGGCGATATTATTACTTCTGTTGATGGTCATTCTGTTAATAATATGATTGAACTTAAAGAGTATATTTATACTAAACGCCCTGGTGATACTGTTTCTATTGATGTTAGCCGCGGGTATATTACTAGAAGTTTTGATATTGTACTTGCTAATAGATAAAAAGGGATAAAAAGGGACCGGGTCTCTTTTTGCGCAAAAAAGGACCTGGTCCCAAATTGCGTAATTTAAGACCCGGTCCCTTTTTACTGGTGTGCCCGGAGGGATTCGAACCCCCGATCTCAAAGTTCGTAGCCTTGCATTCTATCCAGCTAAACTACGGGCACATGCATTATTTATTATAACGCGTTTTTTTAGTTTTTTCAAGTAGTTTCATAAAATTTATGAAACTTTAAAGACTACTCATTCCTTTTTGACTTATTATTTCAGTTTTATCTTGTATATCCATACTTGAAATTTCTTCTATAAAATCTATAACTTTTGACTCTGTCAAATATTTAGGTTTATCATCAAACATATTCATATATTTTTTTATATTATCTAATACATGTATTTGGTATCTTTCAATTAATGACTTGTTTAAGCAATCATAATCATAATAAAATCTGTCATTATTTTTTACTATTTCTTCATGTTCTTTCTTAAAATACATCTTATAAAAATAATGGTCTGTTAATAAATGTAGAAAATATCCTTTCCAAAAGTCTTTTTTCATGTCTATTATAGAATCTTTCAAAAATTCGTCTATATAGGTTGTTACTTCATATTTCCTCCATTTCCCATAATGATTTTTACTTTTATCTACAGCAGGTCCATCTAAATTTTCATTCATATCTGGTGCAATTACACCTTTTATAAATTCCTCTTCATTTTTTATCTCATTTTCATGTTTTTCAATATATTTTTTTGCTATAGCTATATGTATAGTAAATCCCAGCATTTTTATTTCTCCTTATATAACTTGATTTAATTCCTCTCTCATTCTAATTGCTTCTGCTCTTGTGGCTTGAGCATAATCTTTTTCTTCAAATTTGTCTTTCCATTTTTCTGATTTATAAGCACACATCAAACTTCTTGAGGCATTAACAATTCCGCCTAATCCATTTTTATCAAATCCATAAGCAATATCTCTGGCAGTTCCTCCTTGCGCACCATATCCAGGTATTAGAAAATATGTATGTGGTGCAATTTCTCTTATTTGTTGTAATTGTTCAGGATATGTTGCTCCAACTACAGCAGCAATACTGCTATATCCATTTGTTCCAATTAATTCTTGCCCCCATCTTTCAACCAGTTCTGCAACTTCTTTATATACCTCTTTTCCATTTTCAAATTTAAGGTCTTGTAATTCCCCAGATGATGGATTTGATGTTTTTACTAAAATAAATAATCCTTTATTATATTTTTTGCAATCATCTATAAATGGTTTTACACAATCTGTGCCCATATAAGGATTTACTGTTATAAAATCAACATCAAAAATTGATTGTTCTATATCCCCAATTTTTGTTTTTCCTAAATATGCATTTGAATATCCTTGCGCAGTTGAACCAATATCTCCCCTTTTTATATCTGCAATTACAATCATCCCTTTTTCTTTAGCATACTCACATGTTTCTTTAAATGCCTGCATTCCTGGTATTCCAAACATTTCATAAAATGCTATTTGTGGTTTTACAGCTGGTATAATGTCATATGTCGCATCTATTAGTGCTTTATTATATTCAATTATTGCTTGTGCTGCTCCTTCTAGAGTCTGTGGATATTTTTCTATTACACATTTAGGTAACATCTCATATCTTGGGTCAAGTCCCATTACTGTTGGATTTTTTGTTTGTTTTATTTTTTCTATTAATCTATCAATTTGATTTATCATTGTAACCCTCTCTTTCTTTTTCATTCTATCATTCGTATGATACATTTTCAACATATTTATTGACATTTTTCTTTTTTCAAATTAGAATATTTTTAGAAAAATTTAAAGGAGGAATTAATATGTCTGATTTAATGTCATATTTATTTGAGACAAATGCAATTAGATTTTGTGAAGAAAATAAGCCATTTTGGTATACTTCCGGAAAAATCGGTCCTTATTTTATTAATACGCATTTTGTTTATGGAAATGAAAAAGATGCTACACAATTATTATCATTTATTGATGAATGTTTAGCTGATAAATTAACTTTACCAGAGAGAGTTTTTGAAAAAGTTTTAAAACAGTATCAAACTAATGAAATTTATAAAACTGTTATTGATACAATGGTTCAATATATTCAAGATAATATTGATATTTCTGAAATTGACTATATTTCTGGTGGCGAAAGAAGAGATTGGTTCTTTTCTAATATGATTGCCTATATTTTAAATAAACCTCATTTAAGTATTTACAAAGATTTATCTGTTGTTGAAAGTGATTGTAATTTTATGATTACTAATTCTATTTCTTCTTTATCAGGAAAAAGAGTTTTACATATAGCTGATTTAATTACTGTTGCATCCAGCTATATTCGTGCCTGGATTCCTGCAGTTACAAATCTAGGTGCTCAAATTTGCTGGTCTTGTGTTGTTGTTGATAGAATGCAAGGTGGTAAAGAAAAAATTGAAGCTGAAGGAGTCAAATCTTTGTCTTTAGTTCAAGTAGATAAAAACTTATTTGAAAGAGCTCTTGATTTAAATATTATTAATGAAGCCCAAGTTTCTATGCTTAATGATTTTTTTGAAAATCCAGATGAGTCTATGAAACAATTTTTAATTAATCATCCAGAGTTTTTAGAACATTCCTTAAATGCTGATGAAAAAACTAGAAAACGTGCTCAGCTTTTAATTGATAGTAATTTATATGGATTAAACTAAATATATCAAAAATATTGCAATTTTATGGAAACTATGATATAATTAATACGCTTTTCTTTGAAAAGACATTTTGAAAGCGAGGTAAATTAACCATGCAGGACGTTATTGTTTTGTTTGGCAAACCTGGTGCCGGAAAAGGCACACGGCTGAGCGAATTCCTGGAGACGACAGACAGAAAGTACAACATTCTTTCTGTCGGAAATATGCTCCGGCAAGCCAGAGCCGATAACACTGAGCTGGGTCAAAAAGCCGCTCAGTATATGGATGCCGGCGCTCTCGTACCTGACGATATCATTAACGGTATTGTCATCGAAGGTATCAAAGCATCTGCAGAGCCCATCATCAGTGATGGATTCCCCAGAACTGTGGGGCAGGCTCAGGCAATGCTCGATGCAGGCATTCTGCCCATTGTCATCGATTTCCAAGTTGAAGATGACGTCGTGATTCAGAGAGCCCGGGACAGAATCGTTTGTGAGAACAAAAAGTGTGGCGAAACCTACACCACAAACGATTTCAAACCTCCTGTCGTAGAAGGTATCTGCGACAAGTGTGGTTGTCATCTTGTCAGACGGCCTGATGACGACCCCGAGGTTGTCGCAAACCGGCTGGAGGTCTATCGGGACCAGACCCTTCCTGTGCTGGAAGTCATGGAAAGCTATGGTGTCAAGGTCTATACCATTGATAACAGCGATTCCAAAAAGGCCAAAGCTCAGTTCGCAGAACTGATGAATGGCTAAACTTTTTACCTAGCGAAAGGCAACAGATTTTTCTGTTGCCTTTTCTATTTTTTTATATTTTTAATTTTTTTCTAAAAAACTCTTGAATTTATTTTATTTTTGTGCTATTATATATAAGCGTTTAACAAAATGCATTTTAATCGAGGCGTAGCGCAGTTGGTAGCGCGCGTGGTTTGGGACCATGAGGTCGCAGGTTCGATCCCTGTCGCCTCGACCATATTTAGAGACTTTTACAGTCTCTATTTTTTATGTTTTAGGCTATAACATTAAACTTTTTGTAATACTTCTTCAGTCCCGTCTTCTTTTACAATACAAATAACTTTAAAGTCTCCACCAATTCTTGTATATTCACTACCACCATCAATAAAACAAGCTTTGCATTTGCAATACTTAAAATCGTGTTTACTCAAAGATTCTATTATATCATTACATTTTAAACATTTTATTTTCATAATGATTCTTCCTTTCCTATTCTTAAGCCATATTTTTACTATCTATGTAAAAAATGTTGACTTTTTTCACATTTAATTATACAATAAAATTGGCAATGAAGAAAAAAACATGTATAATATACAGACAATAATCATAAAATATTGTTAATAAATATCTTACGATATTTAATTATAAAAAGCTCTGTCAATTCGTTTTAACGGCTACGATTTATTCGCGGTCTAGGATTAACGGAGCTTTACTTTTATTTGTTTTTTCTCTTTGACTTCCCTTTTTAGTAAGCGTTTTATCAAAATGAGAATATTTAGAAATAAAATTCCAATGTCTATATTGATGTTTCCATACATTAGTCACATCTCCATCGTTACTTGTTGATACACCTACATTAAATCCTTTTCTAATATCTCTTATATTCTTATTTATAACTTTATATAATTTTTCTTTTGCAATTGTTCTTTTAGACCTTTTTCCCGTTTCTTCATCTTTTATTTTATCAAAATCATTTAATTTAAAATTCATAGAGCCTAATATAATATCCATACATTGCTGAATAACATGCTTTTTAGAATCTATTTCAACTATTTCCGTTATTTCAATATTACTTTGTTTTAATTCATAATTATACATGAACATACTATTTTTTAAACCATTTTTCTGTTCTTCTGAACAAGGTAAGTCATCTAAATATAAAGAAAAATTCACCTTGTTTTTAAATGGTGTATCATTACTGAATTTTAATCCAAAAGCATCTTTCAAAAAGTAATAATACAATATACTATATTCGTTGTCTGTTTGCTCTTTTGTTAATCCATCAGAAACAAAAGCATTTTGTGCAAACATAATTCTTACTTTTATTTTTTCATCTTTTATAAGTTCAAAAAACAAATTTATTATTTCTATGTATTTATCTAAATAATTATCTGTAACTTTAGTCCACTTTATTTCGCTCTTTAAATTTAGTCTTCTTTTTTGCTATTAAGTGCCTTTTCAATTAAATTAACATCTGATAAATTAATTAATGCTCCGACCGTAGAAATTACTATAATATTTGCCATTGCTTACAGATTCATCTGCTAAATTCTATATGTTACTTCCTTCATTTACATCATTTCCTTTTGTTTCTAAATTTATTGTTGATTTTTCTTAATAAATTGATTACAATAATATTAACACGAGTTGAAATACACTCAATTTAAGAAGATATTTAGACCTGAAAGACAGTCAAGTTGATTTACAGATAACCTTTAGATTAAGTCTAAAGGTTATTTGCTTATTTATTACTATGAATTGATGATTTTTTCTGGATTATTTTTCAAATTTAAACTACATGTTTGAATAAATATAATCATAAAGAATAAAACTGTATATATTATACTAAGTTATGATTGAATTTGCAATGTCTTTCATAAATTATTTGACAATTTTCACAATTTATTAAAACTCATTCCAAAATAAGCCAATAAAAAAACACATCTGTATACTTTGCCAAGTGCGATGTGTTTTTTACATATTTAAACGAGGCAACCACGTTTGTGGTTTCTCCATTTCCTGTTTTCATTATACAATGATTTTTAAAAATTGTCAAATACTTTCAATGCAATTCTATCTTAAATCATACACAGAAAACTTCCAAATTTATTCGAAGTCGCCTCGAACATAAAAGTTCCTTTTTATGCTTCTATCTGTTTCCAAAATCACTAAATATTTTAGATCTATTTATTTCATAGTTCAATAATGTCTGCAATTTTCCTATAGTATTTTGCATTTTACCTGGATTCTGAGTATATTTTTCTGGATCTTGTGATAGTGTCTTAGTATTAAAATGTCCCATATTTACGTTTTCAGCAAAATTAACAGTTCCTAAATGCATAAATATTTTATATAGATTTTCCATTCCACCTTTTCTTTGTTGATAAATATCAAAAATATTATCAACAATATTAGATTGCATTGATTCTACACAAAATCTTTGTATATCCCCTTTTCCATATAATGCTTCGACAAACTTTCTTCCGAAGCCCTCATAAATTGAATAGTCATTAAAGCTTGAATAAAAGTTAAAATCTGGACAATATTTTCTCTTTTCTTGTAGTTCTCTTTTATATATTCCGCCTTTATATCTTGGGTCTCTTTCATATTTTTTCTCTACCATACTTTGTGACATATATTGAGCAACAAAATCATCCAAAAGTGCCACTCCATAACCAGCAGCATATTGAAATGGTCTTTCTTTTGAATATTCACAAAAACTTTGTTTTTCTTCTTCTGTCATAAATTTTTGTATGTTTTTATCAATAAACCAAGAATAATAAGTTTCAAATTCATTTTCAGTTAGTCCACTTACTGAATGAGTTAATTCGTGAAATAATACTTCATCAACATACCAATCATCTTTTGAAAATGTTCTATCAGCATTGACTGTTATAGTGGTAATTCCAGAATCAAATCCTGTATGTGCGTCACCTGGTATTGTATTGTTTTGAACAAATTGTACTCGCTGTAATCTCTCCTTTAATCTACTAGCATTGCTTGCATTAAAAAATCCTAATTCTTTTCCATATTCTAAAAATTCCTTTATCTTTTGCTGCATTATTCTTTGAAATTCTTTCTCATTCATAATACTTCTTTACCTTCCAACTATTTATAAAACTTTCACAATCCCCCTATCCCATTTGCTAGGGTATTTTTGATTTAAGCAGAAGCTTTTAATTTTTTTATTATTTTATCATTTTCTTCAATAATTCCATTGTAATATTGCTCTAATTTTTTTAATCTATCTATAGACAACTTACTTAACATTTCGGCATTACCATCAATCTCTTCTAAAAACTTTATTTTTTCTTTTACTTGAGTTGATACATCTATATCAATTTTAAGTCCATTTAAAAAATTATCTTGTTTTATATTTTTTAGAGTTTCAATTTGGTTATATGTTTCATTTTCTTCTTCTCGAATTTGCTTTCGAAATAATTTTTTTAAAAAATTTTTAATTTTTAATATAAAACTTGGTTTGTACTCTATTAAGTATTTATTACTCATTTTATAACTCCTTTTGTGTTTTTAACCTATCTATTTCTTTTCCTTGTTCAGCAATAATTTCTTGTTGCTCTATAACTCTTTCGATTAATGATTGTTTTATTTCATCATTATTTTCTTCTATTCTCCATTCTTCGTCTCTATTTTCGGGGTCATAACCTAATTCGTGTATTGTTTCATATTTTGCTTGTGATTCAGCTTCTCTTGCCTCTTCTTCTCTTGTTTCACCATACATATTTAACCCATCTTTATTAAATCCATACATATCATATCCATCTGGTCCATATACGGATTTTGTTTCCCTATGTATGCCTTCCCTATTAAATCCATTCCTGTTATATCCTTCCTGATCATAAGAGTCTCCTGTATTTTCATCATATACCCATTCATCTTTATCTGCATTGGCACCATGGTAAATTGACTCTTCTGCATTTTCAATTGTTTCACCCTCATCAGGTTGTTGTAAAGTAATTTCTGAGCTTTCTGTCTTCTCATGTTCTCCCTTATATGCTTGCATAATTAAAGAATAAATATATTTGCAATGTTTTTCAATATCTTTTGCAATTGCAATACCTTCTGCATACGAATTAAGTGGCAATACATTCTTTGCATAATGTGGATTATATTTATTTCTATAATAATACTGCCCGTAAGTTTCATATAATCCTGTCGGAATGTTATCTCCTAAATAATTTAACGAATTTGGAGGTAGATGTTGTTTTAATTCACTTTCGCTTGACACTAATGTACTTATTTGTTCTTCAGGATTTATGTTTTCTCTATATATTTCATTTCCATTACCTTCCTGATATTCGGGATTAGCTTCTAATAATTTTGAAATAATATGACTTGATTCTATTCCCTTTTCTAGAGCACGTACATAAAAGCTTTCACTTATTTCTTCGCCATCTATAATTGTTACTCTTTGAGAGACTTTTACAGGAACATGAACATCTTGATGACCTTTTTCTTTATATACTGCCTCTAGACTGTAATCCGAAGAATCAATAATATCTACTTCAGAATACATGTCTTCCCCCTTAATTGTTATTCTATATGGATATCTCTGACGAGCTTTTCTTTCAAATGAACCTAATTTTCCTGAAGAAGAAAATGTGATTCTTTCTGGTTTCTTTTCATCTACACTAATTGTTATCTCTCCTATCTGCATAACAACTGGTTTGTCCTTTTTTCTACATTCTTGAATAAAATCTTTTATGTCCTTAATATTATCACTTTCAAGATTATGCTCATAATATGGAGATTCTTTATCCTTAACTAGTGGATAAAATATTATATCAGAATCCAGTTTTCTCCATTTTTTATCTCTTAATTCTTTTTTTGTTAATTTTCTAGGTCTGTAATCTCTAGGATCTCCTGTTCCTATAGAATAATCATTTCTACCAAAACTATTATTTTGATTTTTCCTTATTAATTCTTGCGCAATTTTCCATCCATCACCCATAATTTTTCCTCCGTACATAAAATTATTTTATTTTGCCACTCGCTTTATTAGCGACATTTTATCACAACATTTTATTCTGTGTCAATATTTTTCGCTTTATTAGCGATATTTTTTCTGGCAATAATAGTACAATTAAATCGTTAATAAAGCGAACGAGGTGTAATAATGAAAATTACAAAATATAATGAATTTAGAAATATATCAGGAAATAAATTACGTGAATTAAGAAAAGCAAGTAAAATATCACAACAAGATTTAGCTGAAAAATTGCAATTAGAAGGTATTGATTTAACTGCTAAAGAAATCTCTAAAATCGAAAATAATAAAAGATTAGTACAAGATTTTGAGTTATTTGCTTTTGCTAAAATATTTAAAGTATCTGCAGATATTTTTAATCAAAAATAGGTATATAAAATAATTAAACGCTATTCAAAACGAATAGCGTTTGTCTTATTGCTGTTATTTAAAATCCTTTATCCTCTCTCTAAAATCATTAAAATCAACAAGTTTCCAAGACCAATTTTCATCCATTTGAACACCTGGAACATTAATTCTAGCACTATCATCTAAACCCAAAATATCTTGAACAGTAATAATAGCAATTTTAGCTTTACATTTTGCACAATATTGCATAATACCAATATTCACATTAATATCATAACATTCATTTCTTCTTAAAAATTCTTTTAATCTCTCTTTATACTCATCATTTAATGTTTTATACCAACCATGAATTGTTTGACAATCATGATTTCCTGGAAATACAAGAACATTTTCATCTTCATTATCTTTATCATAAAAATTATTTAAATCAATTGAAAATTGTAATATTTTTTGTCTTGTAAAACCATAATGTTTTCTTAATTCAACCGTTTCTTCTCTAATATCACCCAAATCTTCTATTATCAAATCTTCTATCCTTATATTTTCATCTTTAAATAATTCATCAAAAAAACCATAACTTACGCCATCTGTGTAAAAACCTTCTTTTCCAGATTTTCCAATCGGTATTTTGAAAAAAGAATCATATCCCCTAAAATAATCTACTCTAACTTTATCAAATAATTTTAAATGATATTTAAATCTTTTTACTAAATACTTGTAGTTATCTTTTTCCATATTTTTTACATTATATACAGGACTATTCCATTTTTGTCCATCACTATTAAAATAATCAGGCGGAGTCCCTGCTTCAAATGTAAATTTTCCATTTTTCATTTCGAAACATTTTGGGTTACATTTAGTTTCTACAGAATTAAAAGTTGGATATACTGGCATATCCCCTATTATTTTAATATCCTTAGAATTTGCATATTCTTTAAGTTCCATCCATTGTTTATATAATATATATTGTAAAAATAAATAGTATTCCTTACTTTGCCCTTTTTGATTGCTCATAAATTTAGCATATTCATTAATTTCTTTACGTTTTATGAACTCTTTATATTCTTTGTCTTTTGTAAACTTGCTAAATGCTTGTTTATAATATTTTTCTTTAAAATCATCATATATAACTCTATCTCTTGTTTCTCTTTCTTCTACATCTTCTATCAAACCATACTCTTTTAGTTTATCTAAAGATATATAATCTTCTTCTAAAGCATAATAACTTATCGGTGAATATGGTAATCTATCACATGCATTTATTGGCAAGATTTCCCAATATTTCATACCATTTTCACTTAATATATCTATAAATTCATAAGCTTCTTTTCCAAAATCTCCTATCCCATATTTACTAGGTAACGAAAATATTGGAAGAAGTATCCCTTTTTCTTTCATTTTTATCTCCTCATTAGTTTTTATATTAATTTATTACCTTTCATCAATTTCATTAGAAATATTTTGATTTTGGATAATTTCATTAGTTTGTTGCATTAAACTTTGGTAGTGTTCTAAATTCATGTTATTAATATCAATTTTTCCTACTACATTTCCATCTAATACTACTTGAGATACCACTGTATCAAATCCTTGTTGTTTACCATATGCCTTTTCATTTTCAAAATTTGATGATATTTGACCATCTGGATTTGCAGGTGTGCACAACCATAAATCAACATTGTTGGGATTAGAAAGCATAGAATGTAAATCTGACAAACTAATAATTTGGTCTAAATCAGGTCTCATAACTCTCATAGGTCCATAAATTAGTACATTATTACTTAATCCCGCTTCTTGAATTCCATTTATTAAAGTTGCTTTAGCTCTTGTTTGTTCCTCTATATCTCCTTGATATTGTCTGTCATTTTTTCCTGATAGTTCTATATCTACAACTATTTCTAGTTTATTGTTTTTCATGTCAACTTCTTCTCGTAAGTCTTTAATTTTGTGTGTAATATTTTCCAGTTCAATATTGGCTTCTTCTATTGTTGTAGAAGTTGAATAGTAATAAAATCCATAAGGGACACCCATTTGTTCACATACTTTAACTTGCTCTTTATATGAATCATATTCTACTGGTTCAAAATCACCTTTTCCATACGGACTTGCTCCTAATTTTATATATGCAAAGTTGATGTTTCCTGCAAATCTACTTGTATCAATGCTTCCATAATTTGTAGCAACATTTTCCGGGATTCCATTTTGTAAAAGTTCTCGTAATGCATTAGGCGATATTGATGAAATATCAATCCCTGTTACATTTCCCGTTTCATTAGTCTTTATATTTATAGCGTTTTCTTCAACTTTTTCAGCTCGTTCTTGGTTGAAATAAGATGTTAAATACTCACTTGCTACCCAACCTTTAAGTTTATATCCGTCTTGTGTTTCATATTCTATGTAAGACCATTCTCTACTATTTTCTGATATAGTTTGATCTATTTTACGTACAATAGAACCATTCGGTATTGTTGTCATTATAGCTCTTTTGTCGAAATCTTCTGGTTGCGTTCTTAAGTTCAAATTAACATTTCCATCTTTTGAAGTATCAACCTTCATCAAAATTTCATTTGCATTTTCATATATTAAGTTAAATTTTCCAACTTCTTGAATTAAATCTTCTCTAATATATCCTTTGTAAATATTATCTCCATTTACAGATAATGTTGAAATCCATTTAACATCATTTTCATCTTTATTTTCAGGATATCCTAAAACATAATCTTGATAAGCAACTGTTGATATTATGTTATTATCTTCAATTGTTCCTTCCTCTCTTACATTTACCCCCTCTTTAGAGATTACTTGGTAAATGTTGTATTTAGACATTTCATCCTCTGTCATTGTAAATACTTGTTCAATATCGCCACTTACTTGCCCTTTTTGAATATTTCCATTTTCGTCATAAGCAAGTGCATCAGTTTCGGAAACAATTACAAATGAATTTGAATCTATTTTATATCTTTGCCCATCATCTTTAATTTCAGCATTATCATTTGCTATACCAATTACAAATGTTTTTTCAGTATCAAACTTATTATTATTTGATGTTGCATAAACATTTCTTGCTGTTTCAACACCTCCTACTACAATTGCAGCAGTAGCAAGTAATACTTTTATTTTTGTTTTGGTTTTCTTAGACATTTTAAATATAGGCTTTCTCTTTTGCCTTCTACTATTTTCTTTTTCTAGCTTATCAAACATTGGAACAGATACTTTTATCTTTTTTTTATTTTGAACCATTCAAGTATCCTCCAATATTCTTATTCCCTGCAAAAAGTTTGATTATCCAATTTGGAATTTTGCTTAAAATATATTTATAATTATTATTTTCATCTTGAAGTTTTTTGTTGCTTTCAGTTAATTCTTTAATTGTTTGGAGATTTTGTCTCTTTTCTAATTCTTGTTCTGTAATCTCTTTTTTAAAGTTAGATACATATTTCTCTATTCGTTCTTGATTTTTTTGATTGTCTCTTTCTAACTGGTTTATGTAGTTATTTTTTTTGACTAAATTTAACTTTGTTAAAAAATCTTCCATATCAAAACCATCCTTTTTTCGTATGTTTATTATTTATGATATCATTAAAAAATTTATTTGACAATACATTTAATATCAATTATAATTTTATTATAATAAATAAAAAGAGGTACAATATGGAAAATAGAAGAAATAATCCATTTAATAGGAGCGATTATTTAAAAAGTAATATTGCCGGTTTGTTACAAAGTGAAAGTAAAGGTTTGAATTTAGTTACAGGTCGTTTAAATATTGTGAATAAAGCTAAGAATTTTTAATTCTTAGCTTTTCATTTTACTCCGCCAGTCCATTTGCAGAATCCCATTTTATAATTTTTAGTTCCATCAACAGCATATCTAACCATTGCTCTATCGTTGAATATTCCAAAACAATCACACTTTTCTCTTGGATTTAAACTTCCTATTTTAATTGTACAATTTGAATCTGCATACACATTTTCACTTGTACTGCCATTTTGATATATTCTCACAGGCTCATCACTCCCACTTTCTATATTATTATCTATTGGCTTATCTGTCATATATGATTTAACCATATTTAAAAATCTTTGCCACCCCAAGCTAATTGTCCTATATGGACATCCCTTTTCTGGATAAAAGTCATCATGTTTTTTGACTTTATCTATCCCCCATCCATATTGTTTTAATAAATATGCCACATATTCTGCAGTTAACCTTTCCGCTTCTTTAAAGCGTTCTCCTCCTGTCTTAGAATAACAAATTTCTAAAGATATCCCCTTCCTATTACCTTCCCCATTTGCTCCATCTGTTGCATTCCAAGTATTTCTAGTAAAAGGTATCCCTTGAACAATTCTATAATCATCTATAGCGCAATGAAACGAAACCTTATTATCATTTCCTATCATATATGTAACTTCATTTATAGCTGACGCATCATTTGCTGTATTATGAATTATTATAAATTCTGGATTCATTTCATATGGACATTTTATTGAATATTTACTCTTTGGTACTAACATATTGACTATTTCCATTAGCATCATCTCCCATTCCATGGATCTCATCGTCTTCAAATAAATTTTCTTCAAGTGTTTTTTTATACATATCCTCAGTAAATTCTAAAGTTTCAATTATTACATTATCATTCATTTTTCCTCTCCTTCATTTAACATTATATTTTCATTTTAAATTATTATGATAATTATTGACAATTTTTTTAATTTGGATATAATGAATTAGCATTCACTTATGCTTTAATATTAAGCATATATGTAACCATCCCAAAAACTTTTAGGAGGTATAATCGTATGTGTGACAAAATTGCTAAAGTTGCAGCCGAGTGGTGGATTGAACAAATGAAAAAGAGATGTACTATTCTATATCCTACACGGATAATTAAAGATAGAAATGGTTTTGTTATTACTGATGATTTTTTTGCTGAAGAATTAACTCGCTTTGAAAAAGACTTAGTTAATGAAATTCAAAAAAGTCTTCAAAAATTTCATTATTTATGTTTGTGGTGCTGTTATACTCCAGACCCAATACTTTTAGGAGTAGCAAAACAATCTAAGGTCCCCATCACATATTTTCCAATTCATGCTGACATGGAAATTCACCATACTTCAATTTGTGTTTGTACCGGAGAGAATGATATGCATGAATTACGCATTCCAACTTAATAATTTAAAGCACATCAAAAAACCTATCACTTATTGTGATAGGTTTTTATTATTTATCTTTATTTAAAAAAGTAAATTCAACATATACTTTATCAGCAACTGATTGAACAACATTTTTTAGCAAATATTGTTCTTCTGTCATTTTATCTGTATTGGGAAATTCTTTTCTTGTAAATACATTTTTTACCGAAACCTCTAGATTGGCACAAAATCGGTTATACGCTTTGCTTAATTCAAAATATTGTATAGTTAAAGAAATTAATTTACCAATATCGCTTATACTATAAACTTGTTTTAACACACAAATTACTATTAAATAAGCTATATGTTCTCTCGAATATTTTTTCTTTTCAGGTGCTGGCATTATTCCAAGTTTTACGTAATTATTTATCATTGTTTTTGTTATTATTTTATCTTCTTTATTTACATTATATTGCGCTAAATATTTTTCAAGATAATTTACTACTTGATCTAAATACAAATCTATTTCTGGTAATTCATTCCATCTTGGTATGTGTATTTTTGTTATCATTTCTTGTTCTATTTGCTGCATCTCTTCACTCCCTTTATGCAACCATTTTAACATGTTTTTTACAAAATGGCAATAGCGAATCGCCTATTAACCTCATTCCAATTTACTATGTTCCAAAATGCATTTATATATTCTGGTCTTTTAGTTTTGTATTGTAAGAAATATGAATGTTCCCACATATCTAGAACAAGTAGCGGTTTACAACCCCATAATGTTAAATTTTGATGTTTCTCACATTGTAATATCTCTAATTTTTTGAATTCTGGTACCCATACTAACAAATTCCATCCAGATGCTTCTACTACTTTACTACTTTCTGTAAATTGTTCTTTAAATTTCTCATAACTTCCAAAGTCTTTTATTATTTGTTCCATTAGGCTTGTACTGGGACTTGTTGGTAGTGCAGGCCCCATGTTTTCAAAAAACAATTCATGTAATATTACTCCTGAACCAAAAAAGCTTAAATCTTTTTCTAAGCATTTTATATTTTCAAAGTTTCCTTTTTCTCGTGCTTTTGATAGTTTTTCTTGTGTTTTGTTTGTATTATCTACATATCCTTTATATAAAGTATTATAGTGTATGTCTAATGTTTGTCTATCATAATATGGTTCTAATGCATCTAATGGATATGGTAATTCTTTCATTTTTATCATGGCAATTCCTCCCCCTATTAGTTTATTTAAATATGAAAATTTCATACCTATTTTTGAAAAAACGTAAAAAGGGACCTGGTCCCTTTTTACGTAAAATCAGACCCGGTCCCTTTTTTTCTTTTTTGCATATTATAACTAACTTTTGCAACTAAATTTGTTGGAGCAATTTTGCAACCTATTTTTGCCAATTTAATTTTCCAACCTGGTACGATATAAAATTTACCTTTTAGCATTTTTTCTACCGCATATTTTGCTACATATTCGCTTGATAGTCCTTTTAATGCGAATTGCACGTCTGCAACTTTATTGAAGTTTGTATCTACTGGTCCTGGGCATAAGATACTAATTTGTACTTTAGATTTTTGTTTTCTTAACTCTTCCTTTATTGCCTCTGATAATCTTACAACATAATTTTTGGTAGCATAATATGTAGCCATTAATGGTCCCGGCATAAATCCAGCAATTGATGCAACATTTAAGATTTTTCCATTATCTTTTTCTTTCATATCTTGCAAATATAGTTTTGTCAAAACATGATATGCAACTATATTAGTATTTATCATTGATACTTCTTTTTCAAGATTTGTTTTTGTAAAATATCCGCAATCACCAAATCCAGCATTGTTTACAAGTATATCTATATCTTTATATTGTTCGTATAACTTTTTACAATTTTCAACTTTTGATATATCCATACTTATAATCTCTACATTGGTTTTTAATTCTTGTTTTACTTCACTTAGTTTATCAAAATCTCTCGCAACTAAAACTAAATCATATCCTTTTTTTGCTAATTGCCTAGCGATATCTCTTCCTATTCCAGAAGATGCTCCTGTTATTAATGCTTTCATTTAGCGAGCCCCCTTACTTTTTAAAATCCTGTTGAAAAGGTATTTTTTAATATATCAACTATCGCTTTAAAAACATAATTTTCATTATACAGTTGTTGAAAAAACTGTTTGACAGGTGGAATTTGATATATTAAAAAACATATTAAAGCAGTTATTATTATTGCTACTAGTAATTTTAAGTAATATTTAAAACTACGTTTATATCTAATTTTATATCCTCTATTTTGCATATCTTGTATATATGCATCATAATAAGCTTGCTGTCTTGCAGCTTTTATTTGTTCACTTAATACTCTACCCATATTCCCAATTGAGCCTTCGTCTACAACTTGATTTAATTGTATATTTTCCATTCTATTTATTTCTTGTTTTAGAGCATAATTCTCTTGTAAAATTCTTTCTTGTTCTTCTATTGATATTGTTTGATTTTTCAATTCTTCAGTTTTTAATCTTTCATTATATTGTGCTCTTTTAAAACTATCTGATAATATATCATATGCATCATTTATTATTTTCATTTTTTCTGTAGAATCTTGTTTGTCTGCACCTTGTTGTAAATCTGGATGATATTTTTTAGCAAGTGTTCTATATGCTTTTTCAATTACTTCTTGTGATGCATTTCTATCTACTTCTAATATCTCATAATAATTTTTCATATATAATTTTTCCTTCCACATCTTTTAATATAATTTTATTCTCATCAAATATTATATAACTATGTTGTGTATTATTTTTAGGCAATGAAATAGAGCCTGGATTTGCAAAAATAATACCATTTTCTTTTTCAATGAATCCAGTATGATAATGTCCATAAAACATTATATCTATTTGTTTTTCTGGTAAATTATCCCTGTTGTATACATGACCATGTGTAAAAAATACATTTTTGCCATTTACTTGCATTTCTAAGTTTTGGTCAAATTTGAAATATGATATCATTTCATCTACTTCTGCATCACAATTTCCTCTTACAGTTCTTAACTTTTCACCAAAATCATTTAATATTCCTGCTACTTTCATTGGATTGTATTCTTGTGTTAAATCATTTCTTGGACCATGATAATATAAATCTCCTAATAAAATTATTTGGTCTGGATTTTCTCTTTCATCTATTTCTTTTATTTTTTCAGCATAATAGCTTGAACCATGTATATCTGATATTATTAATATTTTCATTTTTGTCCCTCCTTATCATAATATATTATATTTTGTTTGAATTTTCAAGATTTTATGCTATAATTATAGCATTATGGAAAATATAGAAAGATATAAACATTTAAATAAATATTTGAAAAATAAATTTGGAGAAAGAACTCTAAAAATCTGTATTGATGGAGGTTTCACTTGTCCTAATAGAGATGGGACCTCCGGTTTAAACGGATGTATTTTTTGTAGTGAAAGAGGTTCAGGTGAACATATAGAATGTTCTTCTATTTTTAAACAAATTCAAAATTATTTTGCCAGTTATAAGGCCGAAAGAGCAAATAAATTTATTGCATATTTTCAAAATTTTACTAATACTTATGCACCTGTTGATTTATTGAAGGAGAAATATGATTCAGCTTTAATTGATGACAGAATTGTAGCTTTAGCGATTGCAACTCGCCCTGATTGTATTAATGAAGATATTTGTAAATTATTAAAATCATATACAAACAAATATCATGTTTGGGTTGAACTTGGATTACAAACAGCTAACAATTCTACTGGTAAATTAATAAATAGATGTTATTCAAATGAACAATTTTCTGAGGCTGTAGCTTTGCTTAATAAATATAATATTGATGTCGTTACACATATTATGATTGGATTGCCTGGCGAAAATTTTGAAGATTTAAAAAATACTGTTGATTTTATTAATTCTCATAATATACAAGGTTTGAAAATACATTGTACTTATGTTGTAGAAAATACTATTTTAGCTGATATGTATAAAAATGGAGATTATGAACCAATTTCTTTAGATTATTATTTGGAATGTGTAGCTTATGTTTTAACACATATTAGCCCTGATATTGTTATTCATAGAGTTTCAGGTGATGCCCCAAAATATTTGCTTCTTGCACCAGAATGGAATTGTCATAAAAAATGGATTGTCAATGGGCTAGATAAATTGCTTCGTGAACAAAACTTGTATCAAGGAATGTATTATGAAAAAAGCCACGGGGATAAATAGAAATTTACCATTATCTCCGTCCCCGTGGTAACTTTTTTTATAAATTGTCCATTTGTTCTTTTCTGTGTTGTTGTTTAGCTTGTAAATTTTGTAAATCTTGTGGCGCCATTGTATCTTGATTTGCTTCAATATATCTTTGTGCAGCTTCATAATTATCATGTAAATTTTCAATTTGTTTTTCTACTGTTTGATTTTCATCTTCGTCTAATATTTCTTGTTTTAATTTGTACATATTTTCTTCTCTTTTTTCTTGTTTTTCTCTTGCCATTTCTTTGAATTGTGGGTCACCAATTTCTGAATATTGTTCTAAATGTCTTTTTGTTCTTGTGTGATTTTCCACTAGATTTGTTAAATTATCTAATTGTCTTTCTTTTTTATCTTGATCACCATTATTTTGCATAATATTACCTCCTATTTTGTAGTATCGATAATATTATTTCCCGTTTATTTATAATTATTTTTAATATGTACTATTTCCAAATTTCGCCATTTATATGACTAATTAAAGCCATTAAAAATGCATTTTTTGTTAAATCTATTCTTGAAACTTCGCCTTTAGTTAATAGATTGATTCCACCTTTTCCTTGACCTAATTGATGTTTTTCAAAAATTTTGTCCATTACTTTTCCTAATTCTGATTCTTTGATTTCTTTTACATATTTTTCTGGTATTTGAAAGCCCTGGCTTGTTCCAACACTTTGAAATCCTTGCGCATTTTCTATAACTACTGCATTTATATCTATCCATTCTCCTAACAAATTTGTTATTCCAGCTTCACTTGCTATATAATAATCTGCTTTTATATTATTTTCTATAGCATATTTTTTTACATTTTTGACTCTGTTTTTAGCTCCTTGGAATATTTCTTCATTTGCTGGTTGTGCACTTACTTCTGATTCTACTGAAATTCCTTGTATTTCTATATTATCAAAATATTTTTCAAATGCCAGCCTTGCTCCTTCTATTTTTCCCGGATTTTTTGTTCCCATTAATATTTTCATTTTTATTATCTCCGCTTAGTCTTTATATATTATATGTTGTGGAAATTTGCCATTTTTTATAATTGATATTATTCCTTCTGGTCTAAGTGGTTCATTTTCTAAATTGTCAATATCAATCCAATTATATTGCAAATGCTCCTCTCCTTCTATATTTTTTAAAGTATGTTCTATTTTTTTATCTTCTTCATCTACAAATTCAAGTTGATAAATGAACATTATCTCATGGTATTTTTGCGAGTCTACTGTAAAAAAGTTTTCTACTGTTCCAACATAGCCTGTTACTTCTACTTCTTTTCCTATTTCTTCTTTAAATTCTCTTTTGACTGTTTCTTTTGAACTTTCTCCTATTGCAATTCTTCCTCCCATTAATGCATAATGGTCTTGCTTACTGCTGTTGTGTACTAGTAATTTGTTATTATGTATTATGATCCCTGTAGCTCTTACATTTAATTTGTAGTCTTCTACATTTATACTTAAATCCATAATTCTTTTTTACCTCTACTTTCTTTTTTATTTTCCACAATTATACCATTTTTTGTGGATAATTCAAGTTATTTTCTAGCAAAAAAATAATATCATATCTTTAGCGATATGATATTACTTTAAATTCATTCTTTTTATCAAATTTTATGATTATTGCTTTTGTATAATTGTCTTTAGTTGGTTTATTGAATTCGTTTATTGTTAAACTTGCCTCACATTTTCTTAATGTATCAAATGTGTTCATAAATCCCATTCCTGTACCGCCTTCATTTTCATGTGTAGTACTTGGTTTCTTTCCTAAATTTTCTAGTGTTTCTTTTTCGAATTCAATACCAGAATCATATATGTATAAACTATAATTTCCATCAATCTCTCCAAGTCTGACTAATATACTTCTATTAATATTGTCTATGTGATTTATTGCTATAATTGCATTTTTTATATGGTCTGCTAATAATGTTTCTAAATCTTCTTTTGGAATTAAGTTGTTTGTCATGTAATGGATGTTTCCGTTTATTTGTAACTCGAAGTCTATTTTATTTTTCTTACATTCTGATTGCATATATTCTAACATGTCATCTATTTGTGGTATTCCCGTTTTATCTAACTTTACTGTGTTTTTCTCTTTATATAAGTCTTTTTCAATTTCTTTTAATCTTTCTCTTGCTTCTGCCGCTTCTTCTGTACTTATTTCTGTTTTGTTCATTATTTCTTGTAATTTATATTCTAATGATTTTTGCTTATGTGTTAGTGTATGACTTTTCTTACTTATGCTTAAGTTTTCTGCTTCTAGTTCTTCAACTTCTTTTATTTTCTTTGCCAATTCTTCTTTTGTTTCTTTTAGGTCTCTTTCTAGTAGTTTTTGTTTGTAGTATAGTTGTAAGCATTTTTGGATGGTGATGAACATTATAACCGAAAATATTATCAAACAATATCCAATAAAGTCTGTTTTCAATTTATCATAATTTTGAAACATCACTATCAAAAATAATACAATCAAACTTATATTTAAAACCAATAATTGTAGATTTTGATTTTGAGAATTATTCTTTAAAAAGCCAAATCCTCTGTTAAATCTTTTTGTTCTTAAAAATATAAAAATTAATATTGAATATATTATTAGTAAAATAATTAATCCTATAAAATTATTATTTATTTTTAAGAGGAAATTGGGGACAAAGCTTATAACAACTGAAGCAAAAAATATAACATAGTTAACACTTAGTGCAATTATAGTTGTAATAAATGAAAATCCTATATCATTTTGTGTTCTCTTGGACATTAATACTGAAATAACTATAATCAAAAATATTGTACTCAACAAAAAATTTGATAACATCTTTATACTTACATAAAATACTGAAATTACCATTATCTCTAATAACATTTTTATTAATTTGGTTTTATCATACTTATCATTATTTAAAATTTTTAGTTCTATATAATATGTATATAGAATTATTGAAAATATTTTTAGCATATATGTTATGGCATTTACATTTTGTGTTTGGGCTATAAAATTCATAATAATTCTCCTCTTTTTTTATTTCATAAGTATTATATAAAAAAAATAAAAGATAATCAATATGAATAAAAAATTATATCGCATGATTATCTTTTATTTACTTTATGTATTATCCCATCCAGTAACGAACCCATTCCCAAAATGCATCGTATAAACTCATACTTCTCCACCACCTTTTCCACATTTTGTCCGTTCCCTATTGCTATAATAAAAATACCACCAGTTACTTACGGAACGGCGGTATTCAGCGATAGAAAAAAATGGAGAATTTTGACGAATTTTGACGAAAAATAGGACACACAAAAAAAACACTGTACAATTTTACTTTGTACAGTGTCTTTAAAGAAAAAAAATTCGTTAATTAATAAATATTATATTCCAATAACTCTATTAAATTGATTATCACTATATTTCTTGATTTCTAGTATATTTAACATATCATACTTTTCCTTAACTCTATAAAAATATTCTTCTATATCGTCCTTTTCAATAACATTATTTGAATTTTCATTAACACGTAATCCATTTCTAGCATTCATCCAAGGAGTTTCATAATGAGACATTTTTTCTAGTGCTTTTCCATTATAGTAACCAAAACATTTTATAATTACATCCAGTAATTTTTTCTTTTCATCATCTATTATGTCTGAGACATCATAATCTATGGAAATTTGTATGTTTCCAGATTTAAAAATTTTATATTTATCATATATTTTTGTATATACCGGCCCGTGAACCCAAGCTTCACAATCATCATCAAATAAAAACTCACCAAAAAAAGCTTTATAAAAACCCTGAGCATAATATAAAACTTTCTGTAATGCTAGTGGCGTTATTTCTTTTCCAATTAAAATTATATATTCAGCAATTAATTCTATTTCACTTTCTAAATCTGTTTTGAAAGTAATTTCATTTAATTTTTTTATTGCATTTTTTACGTTATTATAAGCTTTATCTGTTATGCTATTTTTATTTTTTTCTAGTAACTCTTCCATATAATTAGAATCATTTAATAATTTATATAATTCATCTGAATAGGGTCTAGTTGGTATATCCCCATTAAGATACCTAATTAGAGTAACTTCTCCCCATCCCAACAACTTTGCTAACGGCTTTTTTCCAATTTTATATTTTTTTAGAATTTCATCAATTTCTCTTATCTTTATAATATTTTCCTCTGTTCTATATGCATTATCTATTCTATTTAAATTTTCATCAGTAATTTTACTATCACTCACTTCTTCGTTGCAATTTTTACAATACCCCTTTACTTCTTTATAGTTATATTTTTTTCCTCTTATTTCATAGCAATCATTTATTTCTTGTATTTTATATTCTACTAGTTTATTACAATTTTCACAAAATCCTTTACTCATACCAATCACATTCCTTTTATTTCTGGCATTTATCTAGCCCCTTTCGTCTCTACATTAAAGCACTCTCCTTTACTTTTCTTTGGTATCAATTGATACTATTTTACTATGTATTTTTAAATTTGTCAAGAAAAATCGTCATCAAAATTTAAAATTTTGTATGACGATTCATAATTAAATCATTCTCTTAATTTTATCTCTATAATAATAAATAAATTCCATAGGTGTTGGTAAACCTGTTTCAGGATCAATCCTATTAGTATAATGTTCCAACAAATCTTCAACAGCAGAAACTCTCCAAGCATGAATAATAGCATTTTTAATCCCATTAGTAATTGTAGTTTCTGACTTTTTATGCACTTTTGTTAAATATTGAATCACATTCAAGTCACTCTTTTCATTTTGAATCAAATATAAAATTGCGTCATGAATATATTGTCTACCTTTAAGTTTTGAAGTTACACCAATAAGGTCTAACTCATGATGTATACAACGAGAAATCTTCTTTTCATTATCTTCAAAAATTTCTTCAATAGAGCTCGTTGTGGTTGTTACAGTCTCTTTTCTCAAATTAATAAATTGATTTAAAACATGGTTGCATGAATATTTGGGATGGTCTTTATAAAGTATTAAATCAACTCCTTTTCTATGAAGAATATCATAAGTTCTTTTCGAATTCACATGAGTTGTAACTATTACTATAGGTTCATAGTTCAACTTTAATTTCTTCAAATTTGATAAAAATTCTAAGGAATCTGTATTTCCTGATGTACTATTATTCAATTCTAAATCTAACACTATTCCTTCTGGTTGTTTTGTTTTTACATATTTCAAACCATCTATATCTGAATCTGTAACTCCAACTAATTCTATATCTTTTCTTTGTTTAATACAATTTATAAAATTATTACAATCTTCAACATCATCTTCTATTATTAATATTTTCATAGGCTTAGATTCCATACAATTCCTCCCTTTCGACATTATTATTTATGATACCATAAAATATCACAAAATACTATATTTAACGACATCTTTTTACTATGTATATGTAATTTTTATACTATAAAATTAGTTTGAAAGGAAGGAGTAATAATTATGGGAAGAAAAAGATCAAATGTAGCAATAGAAGTAGAAAGACAAGAACAATATGAAAGAGGTCAAAGAATAAAACACATCAGAGAAGATGAACTAAAAATGACAAAAACTCAACTCGCAAATAAAATTGGAACCTCGAGTCAATTTTTAGGATTAGTAGAAGATGGAAAAGGAAATTTAGTTTATTATAGCCTTAGAAAACTTCGTGAAGTTAGCGGGCATTCTTCTGATTATATATTATTTGGAGTTGATGATGATTCAATAAGTAAAACTAAGAAACTTTTAAAAAATCATTCTGAAGAAGAAATTGTTGAAGCTCTTGGCGTTATTGAAAAATTATCTTTATTTATCAAAAAAAGATAGCTAATTTGACATTTTATGTAAAGTGAGTTATAATTATATTATATTTATTTATATAATCACTCTAAACAATGAAAGAGGTGAAACAAGTGGCAAGAGCAGAAACCGTTCGGCGTTCACAGGAAGAACTAATAACACAAGCTGCACAGCTTGTTGCTGGAACAATAAATCCCGATAAAATGGGATTTGCTCCTGAAGAAATTGATGTCGAACAATTCGTTAGCCATTTCAAAGAGAAAGTTGCAGAAATGCTTGAAAACCAAGAAACAGTTCATATTGCAATTGGACCTTTTGTTAACACATATAATCCAGGCATTTATTCAAATGATATTCGGATTATCCTTGATAGCATAGAGGGAAAAATGCAAATGAAGTTTTATTTCCATTACGGAATTTTGCTTGCACTTGGTAAAAATGATCTTTTTGCAAACTGGCTGCCACACTAAAGCCCCCTGCACAAGGGGGCTTTTCTTTTTATCTAATTATTTCATTTTCAAAATACTGTTCTTGGAAATTTGTATAATATCTTATTTCTTCATCAGTAAAATTCATTCCATTTGGTACTATTATAAGTTTATCATCATTATCATTTGTTCTATGTATTATAGCTATACATATTCCTTTAAAAGTCTCGATAGGTTCATTCACACCTAAAACATAGCAATCTAATTCTTCTCCATCTCCACTTACTGTATTTGGTACATATCCATAATTAACAGGATATACAAATCCATGTTTAGGATGTTTACTATTCATAGGTCTATCAATTTCCACAAAAACTTCTTTTCCGATGTAATTTATGTTCTCTTGATTCATGTGAATCCTCCTTATTTTTTATTAAATATATCACAAAAAGTTTGCTAACACAATATAAAAATGTTATAATTATTTTGAAATTATTAATTGGAGTAATAGATATGGAAAAAAGAGATTTATATGATATTAATAGAAATTTAACAGGTGAAACAATTTATAAAGGAGAAGCTATACCACCAAATAGATATATAGTTGTAGTACTAGTATTTATACAAAATTCAAAAGGAGAATTTTTAATTCAAAAAAGAAGTCTTCAAAAAGATGGTAAATATGCTTCAACCGGAGGACACCCAAAATCAGGAGAAACCAGTATTCAAGGTATGTGTACAGAAATCGCTGAAGAAATTGGATTAACAGTTGATGAAAAAGATTTAGAATTAATATATTCAGGTAGACAAGATGAACATAGAGTGTTTTTTGATATCTATTATTTGAAAAGAGATATTGATATTAGAGATTTAGTTCTTCAAAAAGAAGAAGTTGATTTTGTTGAATGGGATTCTACTTCTAGAATTAAACAATTAATAGATGATGGTCTATTTCTAAAAAATCATGCTGAAGAAGTTTATAGGATGATTGATATTTTAAAAGAACGAGGAATCGAACTTGAATAGTAAGAGCACTTGCAATATAGCAAGTGCTTTTGTTTAATAATTATGGTTTTAATACAACTTTTATACAATTATCTTGTTTAGCATCAAAAATTTCATAAGCATGTCTACCTTGTTCTAAGGACAATTTATGTGTAATAATATCTGTTGCATCAAATTCACCATTCTTGATTTTTTCTAAAATAAGTTGTACATATCTTATAGCTGGGCATTGTCCCATTTTTAAAGTAATATTTCTAGTAAAGAAATTTCCTAACGGGAAATTATTATATTTAGTTCCATAAACCCCAACCAAAGCAACATGTCCACATTTTCTAACCGCTTGTGAAGCAATTTCTATTGCAGATTTTGAACCGCCTTGTAATTTTAATGCTGTTTCTACTTTTTCCATTAACGACATTTTTCCATCAAGCCCTACACAGTCAATTACACAGTCTGCTCCACCTGATGTTATTTCTTTTAAATATGCACCTGTTTCTTCATATTGTTCAAAATTTACTATTTCTGCCCCATATCCTTTAGCATGTTGTAATCTATATCCTACTCTATCTACCGCGATTACTCTTTTTGCCCCTTTTAAGATACACCATTTTATAGTAAGCAGGCCTACTGGACCACAACCTAAAACTACAACAGTATCATCTTTTTTAACATTTGCAATTTCTGTTCCCCATAATGATGTTGGTAAAATATCTGTTAAAAATAAAACTTGTTCATCAGTTAATTCATCTGGAACTTTTACTGGTCCAACATTTGCATGTGGCACTCTTAAATATTCAGCTTGCCCTCCTGCATAATCTCCATAAGATTTGCTATATCCAAATAATCCTCCTGCTTCTCCATATTCATTTGTATTGTCACATTGGCTAAATTCCTGATGTTCGCAGAAAAAGCAATGCCCACAAGCTACTGGGAAAGGCACTATTACTCTATCGCCTTTTTTTAGTTTTGTTACACCTTTTCCAACTTCTTCTACAATTCCCATTGTTTCATGTCCTAGCACAAAACCATCATACATTCCTTTTACTAATCCATGTACTAAATGTAAATCAGATCCGCAAATAGCAGTTGATGTTACTTTTATTATAATATCATCATCTTTTTCTATTTTTGGATCTGGTACTTCTCTACATTGTACTTTTTGTATTCCATCATATACAATTGCTTTCATCCAATACCTCCAAAATTTTTTCTGGTATTAGTTTTTGCAATTACTTTTATATTTATGCATCTTTTTGTTTTAGGTCTATCGCAACATTTAATTCACTATTAAAATTATCAATATTACCATTTTTAATGCATTCAAAAAATATTTCATAATTTTTAGGAGTTAGCATTGTAAAATGATAACTTTCTATTCCATTATCTTGTGTATTTGTTTTTAAATAATTATTTATTACTTGGAAATGCTCTACTGCTGATCTATATTTTCCAATATTTTCAGGAGATGGATCTTGTATTTCGCTATCATCTTTAATCTCTACTACTATCATTTTATTTTTTACTTTTATAAAGAAATCTGGATTGAATTTATCATATCTAATAGCTTCACCATGTCTTGGATTCTTTTTCCATGCATATTCTAGTGAATAAAATCCTGTAGATGGTGATTTTATCCAACAATCTATCATATCTGCATTTTCTTTTTTAATTAATTTAGATATAAACTTTCTTTCAGGTTCTGATGTTGCAATTACTAGGGATGTAGGAGTTTTCAATAAATTTTTATTATCTATTTTTACTTGTTTATATCCAGCACCAGTATCTATGATATCATCAAAAAATACTTTTTCCTCATCTGTTAAATATTTGATTGTATCATCTGTCCAAAACAATGTATGGTTATTTTTCAACAAGCTTGCACTTGTACTTTCTGATCTCATATTTGTTTTGCTATCTACTAAAGAGTAGTTGTCTGGTTTAACGTTATAATCAACATAAGAGTTACCTTGTCTCCAAAGTGTTCCAAGAGCTGACATGAATCTATTTGATAATTTTTCTGTAATTACTGTGTTTCCAGAGCGCCTTAAAGATTCTTCTATTACTTCTTTTAGTTTTTCTATTGGATATAAATCTTGATATTTTTCTGCCAATCCCTCGTTATTGTCATCTGGTACATCTGTAAATCTATCCCACATTTTTAGAGCCATTTGATCAACTGTGAAAGTCTTGTGTTTTACATTTGTTTTCCAGTCTCTTTGGTTATTTTTAATGTCTTTAAAATTCACCTCTATTTTTTCATTTTCACTATCTGTTGGTAATTCAATATATCCTTTTTCAAATAATTTATATGTTTTTCCATTCATTGTAGATTTAGTAGTTTTTGTTCTTTTTTTATAATCTACATTTAATAATTCCAAATGTGATGGAGATTGTTCAATTATTTTAGTAGAAATTCTTTTTTCTATTTCAAGAACCTCATTTACTAATGTTTCAACCCCTGATGCCCATTTTGCATGGTTAAATACAATTACTTTTGGTTGTGAAAATGTACTATAATCCCAATTTTTTGGTATTCTTAGACCTCTTCCTAATACTTGTGCAATTAATAATTTTGAATTAAATGCACGTTGTTCATCTGGTACGATTTGAAATACTCTTTTTACATCCCATCCTTCTGTTAGCATAGATACAGAAAATATCCATTCAACTTTAGAATTACTATCATCAACATTTCTTAATCTTAATCTATCACCTGCAGTTGATGAATTAGAATGTATTACTAAAACTTTCTCTTTAATCTCTTCATCAGTAAGGTTCTGAGATTTTTTTAAATATTCTTTAAACTCATTTGCTCTATTATCACAAGTTGTAGTCTTGTCTAGTATAACTATAGTAATAGGCAATATTTCTAATTTTCTTTTAATATCATTATGAGAATTTATTATTACTTGCCATCTTTCATCTTTCTTGTTAGGCACATTGTCTTCAGCAATATATTCAACTGATTTTACTTTTTGTTCTTCAATTGCTGTTTTTAAAGAATACCTATAAATAACATCAGAAAAATAATCATTATCACTATAATAGCATGTTCCTGATACTCCAATATTATATTTGAAGTTTATTTTTTCAATAAAATCTTTCCATTTATTTTTTTCAGAATAATATATATGGTGAGCTTCGTCAGATAAAACTAAAGTTCTATCTCCTTTATTTGTTAAACTATCTATTATTGAACTTCTTGTATTATTATATATTGCATCTCTATTTTCAATACAAATTGTTCCTTTTACTATACTTTCAGTCCCGTTAATTATTTTTGGAGGAGCATTTTTTAAAGTATTATTTAAATCTGTATTTGTAGAAAACATTTTGAATTTGTTTGTTAATTCAGTTTCAATAGTTAAACTAGGTACCAATACTAAAACTTGATCGACCAAATTTTCTTCAAGCATAATTCTTGCTATTCCATATAATACCCAACTTTTTCCTGTTCCTGTTGCTAAATCTATATTTGCTGTGTATCTATCAGAAAAATATAAGCTTTTAAGAAAATTTTGTTGTGTTGTGAATTTTTCTTGTATATGACTATTATTTCTAAAGTTTTCTTCTGCCAATTCTTTAGTATTATTATATTGGCCTCCACACATAAACCTTAAAGCCGCAAGGATTGCTTCCTCTTGATATTTTCTTCCATTGGTTAATTGTTGTATAAATTCATAATATTTACTTTCATCCCATTTATCTGTATCTACATTTTTATTTACCTTTAGTACTAAGTCTTGTTCTTTTAAACTTATCTTACTCATTATATATCACCTTTTTCTCGTTGCCTGCACTATCTACAAATATAAGCATAGCTTTCTTTTTGAATTTTTTAGTATCTATTTTGGCTTTACCATCCTTAAAATGTTCTTTATTGAATAATACTTCATCTAAATCAAATGTGTCGTTTTTATAATCATAATCTATTAAAACCATTGATAATTCTGTTTCTTCTTCACCTTTTATTCTACTGTTGCTTCTGAATTTCTTGATTATTAATTCATCATCTTTTATTTCATATTCTACTGTAGGTGGTTGTATAAAGTCAAAACCAACAGATTCTACAGCTTCATTTACATTGCTAGAATCTTTAGGTTGTAATTGCATTGTAAAATCTTCAGTAAATTTAGCAAGAATAGAATATGGTATTCTTAAAGCATGATATATTCTATCTTTTACTTCTACATCATCTTCTGCGAAAGCAAATTGTCCTTGTGGTGCTATTATAAAAATTTCATTTCCAGCTGAATCACGAATTGTATTATCTATTGCTTCTATTGTTTCAATAGAAATTTTTGCTTGTAATTTCTTTAATTCATGTGGTGTATAAACTTTTACTAAACTACTGCTTTTTTGACCGTCAAATGTGAATCCTTTTATAGTTTTTTCATTAGGATTACATCCCCACAATTCCATTGCAAACATTTTCCAGTTTTCTTCATCGAAATTGTTTAATTTTTCAGTATCATATAGGCCTGCAGAATATTTTATAAATGGTTTTATGTTTTTTATGTTTAATAATCTTTTTTGAATTGTATATATTGATAGTTTTCCGATATCAACTGCAATCCATCTTCTGTTTAATTTTTCTGCAACTGCTGGTGTAGTTCCGCTTCCAGCAAAGCAGTCTAGCACTATATCTCCTTCTTTTGAAGATGCTTTTATGATTCTTTCAAGTAATTCTTCTGGTTTTTGTGTAGGATAACCTATATGTTCTTTACTCATTGCATTTAATTTTATGTTCCAAACATCAGATGGCACCTTACCTGCAGGCATTTCTTTTCCCGCTTGTCCACCTTTTGTATAACGCCATTCTGTCATTTTTGATTCAAAAGGAACAAGTACATCTTCATAATTAAATATAAAGTCTTCTTTACTTTTTGTATATCTAAAAATTGCATCATGTTTTTTTCCAAAGTCAGTTTTTCCTCTTGCCCCTTGGTCATAACTCCAAATAATTTCATTTTTAAAGTTGCCTTCTCCAAATATTTCGTCCATTAGGACTTTAACATAATGACCTTTACGATAATCTAAATGAATATATATTGTTCCATCTTTTGCTAATAATTCTTTTAGTAATACTAGTCTTTTTCTTAGCCATTCCAAAAAGCTTACTCCTGCAAGTTTGTCAGAATATGCTTTTTGTTCGTCTCCTTTTGCATTGAAGTCTTTTCTTGTAGAGAATGGCGGATCTATATATATTAATCTTACACCATCTGTTCCATCTGCATTTTTTAGTTTTCCGTCTTCTTTCATTTTTAATAGTGTTTTTAATACTTGTAGGTTTTGCCCAGATATTAGTTTATTTACCCATTCCCCTTCTTCTACTTTTGCATTTACTGGGAATATTCTGTCTTCTTGTAGTGGCACTGGCATTACATTTGATATTATTGATTCTTCACTTTCTTTTCCGTAATACATTAATTCATATTCTCTTTTTTCTGGTGGAAATAGTATTCTACAAAAGTCGTTTGGTATGTCTTTTCCGTTTTCTATATATTTTCTTGCTTCTTCTAATACTTGTAATTGTATTTCTATATTTTCATTGTTGTTTTCGTTCATGTTTCGTTTTCCTCCTATTGTGTTTTCCCCCTATTGCGTTTTTTCGCTACGGCTTTCTATACAATATCATAGTTTTGTTTTTTTTTCAACATTTATGGGGATTTATTGTATTGGTTATTTACTTGTTCTCTTTTTATTCCATGATTTCTGATTACATTTTAGACATTTCATATGTCTTGTTCTGCCAATATGTCTTGACCAAAAAACACTTTTATATGTAGGGACATATCTCTCCCCACACTCTTCACATTCATAGTATCCTGCAATTTGTTCAATTTTAAGCATAAATGGTGTCACAATTAAAAATGGAATTATACTAGTTAAAGTAATTACTGTCTCCATCCATTCTTCCATTGCAACAATCATAATGATTATTAAAGAAATGAAAAATGGCAAAAGACCTAATATACCTATTAAAATTTCTGCACGAAGCAATCTTTTATCACTTTCTTCTTTTTGTTTTATCATTTCTAATAAGTTTTTTTCTACATTTTCATTATAATTTTTCATTTCGATCATCTCCCCACATAATAATTCATTTACAGTTATTTCAAGTTCATTACACAAATCAAGCATTATAGATGTGTCTGGCATTCCTTTGCCTGTTTCCCATTTTGATATTGCTCTGTCTGTAATATTTAGCTTTTCTGCTAGTTCTGCTTGTGTTAGTTTTTTGTTTTTCCTGCATTCAGCAATGAATTTTCCTATTTTTACTTGATTCATAAATTTCCCTCCTTGATATTATTGTAATGTCTGTACTTTTAAATGTAAACATACTAATCGTTGAGTGGAGACATACTATTAGTTGAGTTGTGTTGTATGTTTTGTTTTAGCTTTTATATATTCTTCAATTAATGGTATTCTTTTTTTGTCTTTTTCTCTGTTGCTTTGTTTCAAAAACTCATAATATTTCTCTATACTTTGTAGATTGTATTTTCCATATTTTTCAATTTTCCATGGCTCTTTTGTGTCTACAACGCATTCTATTTGCTCGTTTATTATATACCATCCTTTTGCCTTTTCTTTTAAATTATAGTTGCTTTTTAGTTCTTTTAGTCCTTTTTCTGTGACAGCAATGTCTAAATCTCCTGCATCTGGATATATTCCTCGTATGACTAATGCTCCGCTTGATAAAATCCAGTATTCCTCTTTGTCTATTTTTAAGCTTTCTATTAGTTTTATTAATTCTTCTTTGTTCATTCTTTTTGCCATTGTTTTCTTTCTCCTTTGAATTGCTTTTTTCTTTTATTATAACATATATATTTTTTTAAATGTATTTTTTCTAAATGTTTTGATTTTGGGACGTTTTTTGGGGTGTTTTTTGGATAGAGCATGAAAATTTGAAGGGAGCTTGTTTCTTTTTTTATGAGGATTTTATAAAGTGGGCCTTCGGGTTATGAGCGTGAATATGTTGATATTGCTGGGTTTAGTCGAATTGTGTTAGGTGTTGTTAGAGTAAGTTTATGGGTGATTTATGTTTTGGTTTGATTGTGTTAAATTGTGTTGAAAATTGGCTAATTTTGAAGGAAGTGTGACCAAGGTGTGACAAAGAAACCATTCCTTTAGTATTGTGAATATTTTTATATCTAGTCAAATTTATTTTATTAAATTTTTTATAACTTTATTTTTACTTTTTAATTTATTTTCTCATCTAATTTTGTAAAAAATATTGCTTATAAATACTGGATTTTTTTCGATTTTCTTTCGTTGTAGCAAAAATACCGGAAAACTTTTGTGTTTTTTTACCGGTATTTTATAAAATATTTTATTATTATAATAGTTTTCTTTTAATTTATATATAATTAACTTCTAGTATATACAGTATTTTTTATTATTTTTTGTTAAAAGCATTGACTTTTTGCAAAAAAAGTAGTATAATGCGAACTTTTTTCATAAAAATTGTTGACTTTTCTTCATAAAATTATTATAATTAATTTAGCAATAATAAAAATATTTGTATACTTTTATAATAGTTAATCATAATATATATTATAAAATATATTTTATATGCTTTTAGCTCATCTACCTAGTTGTGGAATGAGAATCCGACTTTCTGACAGAAAGCCGGCTTTATTTTTTTCCATGCTCTTGATATTCTCTATCAAATCGCCTTTTGTATGATTTCATTATAACTGGATATGCTGTTATGAGCATATATTGCGATATATCTGTTTTTGTTTTATTATAATTAACTTTCAAAATAATAATATAATCAATATCCCTTTCATCATCTGTAAATCTAATTTTAAGATGTTTTCCATCATTTTCTTTAATAGTCCATTGCTTTATTCTTGGATCAGCAGGATTTTGATTATACAAATTTATTACATCTATAAATGTTTGTATCTTGCTAGCTCTATATATACATGGTATTCTATATATATCTTTTAAAAAGTTTCTCTCTGTATCAAAAATACATTTTTGCAAACAATATTTTTTAGTTTCATGATTTTCACATGGATACATATCATATTTTAGTTCATCTTTTGCTTGACTAGCCAAATGCCAAAATGCATCTATCTTTCCGTTAGTTGAACTTCTACCATCTATAAATAATCTTTTTCCGTTAATTTTTAAATCATTAAATTCTATATTTTCTTCCGTTTTATTTTTATATAAGAATTTTTCTAGTTTGCTATATGCATTATTAAATATTTCTTCATTTTTTTCAAAATATGGTTCTTGGGACACTTTACTTTCTTGCATATTTTTATTATTCATCCCTTAATTTAAATAAAAATATATTAAAAAGTTCTTCATTTCTTGGAGTTCCACGCTTTAAGCTTGGCCCTATATTATCTGATATAATATCAATAATTTCTTTCTTAGCTTTACTGCTATCTTCTTTGTCGTACAATCCTCTATGATAAAAAGCTAATGCTCCAGAAAAGAAGTCTGCTAACTGAACCAATTCTGAACTTTTAGAATCTATTTGCCATATCCCATCAATTTTATCTTGCATAAAATCATATTTATTATTGCATAATACTTCTTGCAACTTTTCAAGTTTTTTTGTTTGTTTTGCATTTTCTACATCTAAAAAAATTCTATATTTATTTTTAATATCTATTATTCCATCTAATAATAAATAATACATTTTATAGTAAAGTAAATTAGGATCTCCATTATTGTATTTTTTGTCATTTACTTTATCTTTATTTGAAATAACTATACTTCTAAAAGACAGCAATTTACTTTTAAAGAAATACTCTGTTAACTCTTTGTAGAAATTAATTTTTGAATTACATACTTTTGTCCATTTTATTTCACTTTGCATTCCTATTTTATATTTTCTTTTAATTTTTCTTATTTCTTCGTATATAATTGGCTTATTCTTCTTTTCGCAATAAACGGCTCCCATAACTGTCACTGTAAAGTCTTTATTCTTTAAATGGCAACTTTCATCACAAAAAATATCAATAATCGTTTCTTCCATAATTCACCTCCTAGATTATTTTGTTTATTATAATACTTTTTTCCTATATTAGCAAGATTGATAATATAATTTTTTTTTATTTTTATATCTAATATATATATAACATTATATTAGTAAAATTTAGTGATGTTTTTTCAAATATTCATATTTAATTCCCTATTTACTTCTTTACTATAACATTTAAAATAAAATATTATATAGTTAAATATTAAAAACCAAAAAAGTTCACCAAGAACTTCTCAAGGTACTGTTATACCTAGTTTATATCTTAGTGACTTTTTTAGAAATTAGTGATTTATCAAATTTATATGTAGCATATCCATTATACATTCCTTCTTCAACTAATCCTGTTGCCATTACCTCTTCATAGAATTTATTTCTTCCCTTATGAATATATCCTGAATCCTTACAATAATTTATATAATCTGCAAACACTTCATTCCTTTTTCTTACGCATCCGCTTCTCAACAAATTACACATTCTATCTTTATCTTTTAAATAAGATAGAACTGAATTTGTATCTAATTTATAGTTTTCTATTATTGTATTACTTTCTTTATTATTTGAGAATTGGTTAAAATGCTTCATTATACTAAATTGATTTATTGAAATTGCTGCAAGATAATCAAGAGCCTCTTGCGTTATTAATTCTTTGAAATTAAAATTCCTTTTCTCTTCTTCAGTAAAAGTTGCTTCAAATGGAATTATAAATAATCTTCTGAAATATCCATTACTTGTATCTGCAATTTTGGGCAATTCATTTGCTGTAAAAATATGCTTTGCATAAGGCTTAATAGAATATCTTTCTTTAAACTTTTCTTCTACAGTAATTGTATCTCCTGTAACAACTTGCTTAAACAAACTACTATCTTTTAAGAACTCTTTAGTCATTTCAGATACTATATTCACAAGTTTTCCTTTCAATTCTGATACGCTAAACCTATTACTCACTAGGTCTTGTAATGTAACATGACTAATATTTTCTTTTCCTATTAACTGCTCTATAATTTCTAATAATGTTGACTTTCCATTTCCTGCTGTTTTACCATATAGCACAAATGCTCTTTGTAGATCTACACTATTAGTCATTGAATATCCTATCATCTCTAAAATAGCCTTTTTTCTTTCTTCATTGTCACAAGTAATTCTATTCAGAAAATTATCAATAGCATAGTTTATTTTTATCTTTTTATTTGCATTAATGTTTGCATTGATTTGATTTATAGTAAAATAATTAGGTGAATGTGGTATAATTTCATTATTACTTATATTAAATAAATTATTTTTGAAATTGATTATATTTGAACTTGCTTCTAAATTTCTTTCTGGTGCTATTGTTAACAAATACGCCATTACTTCTTTTCTTAGCCTTAAAGTAGCTTTTGGATATATTTCTATAATCTTCTTATTTATATATTTTTCATTTTGCCTATATACACCTTGCTCATATATATACAATGTATTTTCATAAACACAAATATTGTTTTCTCGTAATAATATATTGGCAATCATATCATGTGACATCTTTTCATCTTTTTTAACTTCTTCATATTCTATTTTATCAATTTCCGCTTCATGCAAGTCTACATTATAGCAAATTTCAGAACTATACACTATCTTTGTACCTCCAAAGAACATATCTGAAAGATTTTGCTTTGATACATCTGGATTGAACTGTTCAAAAATTTCTAATAATTTACTAGGTATTTGAGATGCAATTAAATATTCAGTTATTGGATTTTCCAATACATATACTAATCTAAATTTGCTTTGTTCTTCTGAATTACTAAAAGTATTATAAATGAATGTCGGTTCAAAATTTATTTGTCTACAATAATTTACTATATCATCTACAGTTACATGCTTTGGATTTCCTTTATAATATTTTTCATTCTTATATGTATTATCAAAATCAACTAGGAATACTTGTTGTCTCTCCCAGCAACTTGTTGCATTCCCTTTAATTCCGCTTGGTATTATTGTCTTTCCCTTTATTATATATTCTTTAATTTCATCTAAAGAATATTCCTGCATTTTTAAGTTAGGTATTCTATTTTTTATATAGCCTATCTGCTCTTTTTGAGGCTTTGATCTATACTCGATACTGTCAAACATACAAATAATATTATTTGTTGTATTCCCTTTACTAAATACTATTTCATTAGCTTTTACATTTATCTTTTTTTGTTTTAAATTTCTAGAATTACATGGTGCTTCTATACCTAAATTAAATGTTTCTATCAGCTCTTGTGCCGCTTCATGAGGATGTGTAAAACCTTTTAATTGACGTATAAATTCTATCATATCACTACCATGTTCTCCACTTGCAAAATCTATAAATCCTTTATCATTTACTGCAAACGATGGGTGTCTTTCATTTCTAAATGGAGACAAATACATTAATGTGTTACCTGATGTTCTTTTAGGTGGTCCTAAATAGTATCTTGCAACATCTTGATTCGTTAGCCTACTTTTTATTTCATCATAAATATTCAAATTTATTACCTCTTTTCCTTAATGTATTGCATATTTTAGGCTAATCATATATAATATCAGTATAGTTTGAGTATATAGGTTAGCCTTTATATTCACTTATATTGTTCTTTCAAGTGCCAGTTGAAAGGACAATTTTTTATTTTATACAATGTATAAATCACCTCTTTCTTTCATAATACTTTTTTCTTCTTGCTTAGTTATAAATTCTTCTACTGCATCTTTACTAATAAATATCCTTCTCCCTATTTTGATTGTTTTTATTCTCTTTTCTCTAATCAATTTTGATAAAGACCACATTGTAAACATTGGAGCATATTTCTGAATTATATCTTGCATTGTAAAGTATTTTTGCTCTTCTTCCATAAATTCACCTCCTTGGAATTATTCGAAATAATTGACAGATTATTCTTGACTTTTAATATGTCTATATGTTACAATAGATTTAAATTTTAGTCAAGACATTTTCAAATTTTATTTTAAAATGTCTATTGGAGGATATATGAATAACGAAATAAACAAAATTAATGTTTTTATACACGATAATAAATATTACTTTTTAGATATTAAGAAAAAAAATGTTATAAAAGACTTTAATCTAAGCGATTTCTTAATTAGTTTGTATGAAGATGATTTTGAAAATCATACAATAAAAACTTCGGTTAATCTTTCAGCTAACTTTAAAAAAGTCAATGATGTAGAAAACTATTTAATTCATAACGAACTACATATAGACCCAAAATACAATTATGATTCATTAAAAGATTTTGTTGATGCATTACTTTCTAACTCTAAAGACTTATATAAAACTTTTGGAAATGCATTATCTAATATGGATCCTATTGATTATTCTATAGTTTCAAATATTAAGTTAGAAAAAGATTTATCTATGCCTTTAGAAGTGTATTCATTTAGTTCTTATAAGACATTTATTTTATTTACTATCTTTAAAGTTTTATCTTTAGATATTAAATTTAATAAGTGTAAAAATTGTGGTAAGTATTTTGTGCCTACTGCAAAAAGTAATGAAATTTATTGTACTCGTACTTTTAGGAACAATAAAACATGCAGAGATATTGGATATGAAAATTCTGTACAATCTGATGAAATATCTAAGGCATATAGAAACGCATATAAAACACAAAATGCCAAAAAGCAAAGAAATAAATTTGTTCATAATATAGATGATAAATTTTTTAATTGGGCAGCTGAAGCTAAAGAAATGTACAAACTATGTAAGGATAATAAAATTGCACTTGATGAATTTAATAAATGGCTAAAAGAACATCAAGATTGGATTGGTAAGTAGGAGGTGTGTTTTGGCAGGCAATATTATTGATATGGGTAATGGAAAGTACAGACTTCGTGTTAGTAATGGTTTTGATTTAAATGGCAAAAGAAAATATTATAATAAAACTGTTTCTTGTCCTTCAAAACGAGAGGCCGAAAAAGAACTGGCTAGATTTGTTACTTCCATAGAAGGTGGCTGTACATATTCCGCAAGTAAAACTACTCTTAATGAGTATAGTCAAATGTGGTTAGAAACATATGTAAAACCTAATCTTTCCCCTACTACCTATCAAAGTTATAATGAAAAATTGAATATGCATATATTACCTTATTTAGGTAGTAAAAGACTTGATAAAATTAAGCCTTTAGATTTAGATAATCTATATAATTTTTTGTTGACAAAACCTACAAATAGAAAAGATGAACTAGGTAATTTTAAAACTCTTTCTCCTGCTAGTGTACATAGAGTACATGAAATCCTCTCTAGTATTTTTAACAATGCTCTTAGATGGGATTTAGTACCTTATAATCCTTGTACTAAAGTTGTTCAACCTAAATTTAGAAGAACAAAAATGAGTTGCTATGACGAAAATACATCAAGAAGATTGATAAACTGCTTACTAGAAAAAGCACCTTTAAAATATAAATGTTTTGTTATTTTAGCAATATTAACTGGTTTTAGACGAGGAGAAGTTGTAGGCTTACATTGGGATGATATAGATTTTAAAAATAACACTATTACTGTTAATAGAAGTGCATATTATTTAAGTGGTAATGGAACTAATGAAAAAGCTCCTAAGTCTGAAACAAGTAATAGAACCATCAGTGTTCCTGGTATATGTTTTGATCTACTTAAACAATGGCGAGTTGAACAAGCCAAAATGCGATTAGCACTTGGCAATAAGTGGTTAGGTTCAAAAAATATTTTTACTACTGATGATGGTAATATTATGAATCCATCTACTGGCCCTAAGTGGTTTTCTAGCTTTTTAGAAAAGAATAATTTTCCTCATATCCGATTCCATGATTTGAGACATACTTTTGCTACTTTGCTTGTTGGGAATAATGTTGATATAAAAACTGTTTCTTCTACTTTAGGTCATGCTCAGACTTCTACTACAATGAATTATTATGTTCATAGTCTTGAGTCTGCAAGTAAGGCTAGTGCGGAGTTGTTGGAGAACATATTAGTTAAAGATATAAATATAGTATAGAAAAAAGAGCCTTGTGGCTCTTTTTCTATATTCCCATTAATAATTTATATTCTCTTAACATCAATTTTTCATAATCGTCAAAAATACTTGAACTTTCGATATTATAATTAGCTAGATTGCAATCAATACTTTTTAATTTTTCTACCATATCTTTAGAAAATCCATAATCATAATATTCAACATATTCTTTATCCATTCCTAAATTTTCTAATTTTTCAATAATTTCCTTAATGTTAAGTTCTTCATTTTCATCAAATCTTATTCCATTTTTATTTATAAAAAAATAATATACACTAGCAAATAATGAAATATAATATGGTATTTTATATTCTATAATATTCGCTATAAATTTAAAAGTCTCTTCGTATAGTTTGTTATCATTAAATTCATTATTTTTAAAATATTCTTTAATCCAATGTTGGTTAAATTCAAAAAACGTCAATGTCTTTCTTTTCTTTAATATATATTCTTTTTTATTATATAACACTTTCTTTATATTACCACTTATATGTGATTTATACATTTCTCCCCATATGAACTCTCCATTTTTACTAAATGCACCCACCATATTATAAGACCATTTAAACGGAATATCTGCATTTTTTAGTACTTCAAAAATTTTTTCTATACCTTCCAGTATTCCAGTGTCTTCTTCTCCAGTTATTTTATCTAAGATTTCTTTGTACTTTTTTACATCATCTTCTTTGTTCAAAAAATCATATATCAAAATTTTCCATGTATTTGGTGCACTTATGGATATTCCACTTAGCTCTTCATAGTTTAATTCATATGACTTAGTTAATTCATTTATCTCCTCTATTCTTTCCTTTTCCTTATCATTTAAAAACCTTTTATCTATTATTTCTAATTCAAAATCATCTCGTATCTTTTGATTGTTATTTTTTATATAGTTAGGATTTGCTATTGAAACTCCTCTTACAGAATTCTCTTTAACCTTTTCATATGTATTCTCGTCTAAAAAATATACATTTCCAAAATATTTCTTTCCAAATCTTCCGGCTCTTCCAGATATATTAAGCAAAGCCATATCATTCAATTTAATGCTTTTAGCTGTATATCCACTTGTTATAATTATATTGTCTGCAGATGAGTTTACCCCTTCTATAAATGCCGTTGTAACAATTAGGCATTTTAAAACATTCTTTTCAAATAAATTAACAATCTCTTTTTTTACATATCTAGGCATAGATGATATATATATTCCTATTCCTTTTTCTAGCCCTTCAATAATATACCATGGTTTCGCATTTTCAATATTATATGTTTCTTTTAAATGCTTTATAAAGTCTTTATATCTATCATAGTATTCGTTTTTATTTAAAAAATCTAATTCTTGCCTTTTTATTTCTTTTATTATATCTATTATTTTAGAATACTCACTAACATATATTACATTACTGTTTTCATACAAACATTTTAAAATATTTGTTGTTTTATTACTTATATTAGTATAATTATTAGCAGCAATCTGATATTTAGAAAATGCTTTTCTAAACTGTGTTACTGTAGAGACTTGAATATATTCATGTTTTACATATTTAATAATTCTATTTAACTCTTTAATGTTATATTTATTCATATATTCTTGCATAGATATTTCTTTCTTATATGTAAACGGAGATAATGTTATGATCTTCTTATTTTCTTTGCTTATTATTTCTAATACTTTTCTAAATTTCATGGCTCTATTATCGATAACTGTATCATCGTCATTTTTACCATCATTCTCTATCTTATATACTTCATCCATAATTATTAAGTCAACATTGTCCACATTGCTGTATTCAAAATATGTTAAGAATTTCTCTGGAGTTAATATTCTTATTGTATTTCTTTGACTCTTTAGTATATTTACTGTAATTAAATATTTATATTCTATTTTTTTATTTAACTGTAATAGCTTTATATACAATTCTTCTATTAAAGATTTTGTTGGCAATATAAAAATTATATTATCTAAATGCTGTAAATTCTGTATAATATACTCTATAACTAAACTCGTCTTTCCAAAGGAAGTTGGTGCAGATATAATTGATTTTTGCCATTTCTTTATATCGTTTATTAATGATAACTGCCCACTATTAAGATATTTTAAATATTGCCCTTTATATGTACTTAATTTTATTTCAAATGATTCATACATAAATTTATCCTTAAATTCTTTAATTCTGTCATCGCTAGCAAAACCATACAATTGAAAAGCATCAATCAGTATATACATTAAGTTTCCATACTTTGGCTCATCTATTAACTCACAAATCAATTCTATTGCCTTCTCAACATCGTCTTCTACTATTACTTTATTTACTTTTTCCAAAATGTCTATATATTCCATTAGTCCCATTCCTCCATTTTTCTTTTTAGATTCATTGAAGTATTAAATGTCGGAATAAAAACTACTTCCAAACTATAATTCTCTATTTCTGTCTCTTTTATTTTATTATTAAATTCATTAATAATTTCATTTATAGCTTCTTTAAAATCTTCTATTTTTCTATTTTTGCATTGTTTAAATATCGCAAAATAAATAAATTTGCAAGAATGTCCCATTTTATTTATACAATCTATAAATTGTAGTTTCTCCTGCCATCTTTTTTTATTAAATTCATTTATCAATGTCTGTACTTTTTCACTTCTTACTTTATCTAGGCCTAGTTGTCTATGCATTACGAAATCCATATATCCATTTATATAATCTTTATTTAAATGCTCGTGTTCTCCAGATATATCACCTTTTAAATTGTCCCTAGCTTGAGATAATGTTCCGACAAATTTTGCCTCTGAAAGTATTATATTTAACTTGTTGTTTTTTTCTTCGCATGCTACAATATCAATCCCTTGACTTTCCCAATTTCCACTATTAAAATCTCGTCTTGACAAATAAGTAAGCAATATTTCGTCATTCATAACATTTTTTATATAATAGTCATTAAACAATTCTCCAAAAATCCCATTTATCTCTGTTTTTCGATTTGGTGTAATATCATTTTCATATATATGTTTTGCGTCACTCTTTAATTGCATACTGATATTATTATCCAAATCATATAATTCAATCAAGTCAAAATTAAGAACATAAAACGGTAGATATTCTTGAAAAACTTTCTTAAAATTCTCTAACTCTTCTTCGTTCGAAAAATTATATAAATATACTTTTGCTATTTTATCATTTTCTAATCTTGTTTCATTCACAAAAACTAACGGTGTACACACTTTTTTATAATAATGTTTTAACTCTTCTATTTTATTATTCATATTTCTTCTTTCCCATTTATTATTATAGATAAAAAGTGACCCCTTTATTTTGGATCACTTTTCTTTCGTAATTTTTGTTATATTATATCATATACTGTCTTGTTTTGTCTATAAGTGTGTTCATTTGTTTTTTGTAGAATAATTATATTTTAAATACAAAAATATACTCATGAGCCAGCAAATAAAAATCTCTATTAACATTCTGACTCCAATAACTAGTTCTTTTACAATTATGTTGTTCTTTAATAATAATTTCTTTTAAAGTGAAACCTGTTTGAATAAAAATATTCATTATATAAAAACCTAAAGGAAAAACATTTTTATTTTTTCTAATGTCGCCAATTAAAACTGCACAATACTTATCTTCTTTTAAGATTCTAAAACATTCTTTTGAAAACAAATTCATTTGATCTAAAAATTCTTCTAATTCTAATCGAGATAAATCCTCTTTGATATCTTTGCTATATTTAATAATATTAGCATATGGTGGATGTGCAAATATGAAGTCCACCGAATTATCTGGCACAATTCCTTTTAAATTTGTAGAATTAGCCCTTATTAACTTTGGTTTATATAAGTTGTTAGATTTAAAATTTAATCTTTCTTTAGCGATTTTAAGAGCTTCTACATTTACATCTATACCGTACCCCTTTTCTATTTAATAGCTTAGTTTCTATCATGGTTGTCCCGCTTCCACAAAATGTGTCTAATACAATGTCTCCTTCTTTTGTATATTTTAAAATTAAATTTCTTGGAACTTCTGGTGGACAATTTCCTCTATAATCTCCTTTATGGGTTGCCCAACTTCCTCTTTCTTTAAATGACCATATTGTTGTATCTTCTAATCTAAAATTTTCTGGTTGATATTTCAAATTCATTCCTCCTAACAAACATAAAGGGACAACTTTAAAAGTTGCCCCAACAATCTTTTTATATATTATATTTTTTATCTTCTACCTAATGTAGATGTGCTAACAATAGAAAAAATATCCATGTTATCTTTTAATAGCTCATCTAATATTCTTTTAAACATATATGCATCTGCTCTATTAGTTTTTTCTTGAATCATAAGCAATAATAATAAAATTAAAACAAAATCAATTGGATATTCTCCGCCCCTCCAAAGTTAATTCCCCAATTTCTTTATCAACTTGTTTTTTATATTTGATCAATGTATCTTTTAAGCTTATATAATCATTACTACTTAACCCCTGTATGTTATCCCACATTTTTTGCATACATTTGATAAAAGTAATTACATCATTATGATTCTTTTGTTCCTTCAAAAGTACATCTATAACCCAATGTATATGCTTTGGTGTTCTCATTCTCTTACCAGCTTTACTATATTTAATTACTATATCATTTTTAGATAAACTACCTTTAAATACATATACCGTATATGTCTCATCTATTTTTATATCCATAATAGACTTTTCTGTGTTTTTATTTCTATATTTTTTGCCTTCTAATATTTCCATAATACTCTCTTTCTTATTTAAATATTTTACTCATTATATCATTCTTCATATCCGAAATATTATAAATGTTTTCCATTTCATTGAATGTTTCTTCTAAATTATGTCTTGCACTTCTCCATCCTTTACCATCTGTAAACCATACAAAAGTAACATCCTTCATATTTTTGAATTCTGATTCTATCATTTTATAGCTTCTAGCAGTTTCATTTAATTTTGAACCTTGAGTTCCATAAAAGTTTGTTTCTATAACATATAACATTTTATCTGTTTTTACAACAAAATCGAATCTTTTCTCTGCATTTTTGTTGCTAGATTCACCTTTTAGTTTTTGATCTATGTGAGATAAATCAATTCCCCATTTATTCATTATATCTGTCTTAGTATATTCTTTAAAGTAATTAAAATCCCTTACAAACCCTGCTTTTAAAAGATAACTTTCCACCAAATCTTCCATTGCATCTCCAGTTCTTCCTTTTCTTCCGTTTGTATCCATTCCAACTTCTACACCTGTTACATAGTCAAATACATTTCCAATTAGATGATTCTCTAGCAAATCGAATATACCTGTTTTTCTCATAAAAAGAACATAATCATCTATTGAGTAATTCATATTTTTAAAATTATAATAATAATCTTGTTCTGCATCTTTTATTATAATTATATTTTCTCTTTTTGCAATTAATATTGGAATCACTTGTAAAACCTTTGGATATTCATTAATTAGTTCTTTAAATTCTTCTTCTATTCTTTTACTTCCAATTAACCCATTTAATAAATTAAGCTCATTTTTTATTTTATTTACATTATCATAAACTTTATCAAAATCAGTATAATACTTCCAACTAGCTATACTGTCATCAAATTGTTCTAACCATTCTTCAAAATTTCTAGCCATTTATTTCCTCCTTAATTTGTTCATATCTTTTTATTGATAAATCTAAATATTCTTTTTCTCTTTCTATTCCAATATAATTCCTTCCTAACTTATTTGCTGCAATACCTGTTGTTCCACTTCCGCTAAAAGGATCTAAAATTATATCATTCTCTTCTGTAGATGCTAATATTATTCTTTCCATTATTTCCAATGGTTTTTGTGTAGGATGTCTTCCGCATTTCTTTTCTGATGGCTTTGTTAGACTTGTTGTCCAAACATCTTTCATTTGCTTTCCATTATTTAATTCTTTCATTAAATCGTAATTAAATTTATATTTACATTTTTTTATATCTTTTCTTGCCCATAAAATTGTTTCCGTAGAATGTGTAAATGTCTTGCAAGCTAAATTAGGTGGTGGATTTGTTTTTTGCCAGGTTATATTATTGATTATTTTAAAACCACATTCTTCTAATGCCATACCTATAGAATAAATATTGTGTAATGTTCCACTTGTCCATATGGTCCCATTATCCTTTAGAATTCTATAGCATTCCTTTATCCACTTTTTATTAAAAGTATGTTTATGTTTTAATGAATCTGATTCATCCCATTTTCCTTTGTTTACTGTTACCATCTTTCCACCACTGCAAGTTATTCCAAAATTAGATAAGAAATATGGTGGATCGGCAAATATCATATCAATAGATTTGTCTTGAATTTTCTTCAATACTTTAAATGTATCACCGTTTATTAATTTAAATTGTTCTTCATTAAAATAATATTTCCCTGTATACATTATTACTCTCCATTGCCTTTATACATTATAATTCGTTACTAAAATTTCTGATATTTTTCCTCTTCCCTTTGAATTAGCATTTATCATTCTACTTGCGTATATTTCATCAATATTAAATCCATTGTATATATCATCGAAGAAATTATCTTCTTCATTTGTATTCTTAGGATTTGAATTGCTCAGCATTAATTTTGCATCTCTTTCATTTAATTCTCTATAAAATGTAGCTAACTCTCTTTGATTATCATCATTAAAATCTTCTTTAGTATATGATGTAAATGCTGATGTTACATTTAATGGTCTATATGGTGGATCAAAGTACACAAATGTATTTTCTGTTACATACCCCATACTTCTTCTATAATCTCCATATTGAAATTGTACATTTTGTATCAGTTCTGATAATTTTCTAAGGTTCTCTTCATCACATATAGTAGGATTTTTATAATTTCCCATAGGAACATTAAATTTACCATTTTTATTCACTCTATATAATCCATTAAAACATGTTCTATTCAAGTATATAAATTGAGCTGCTCTTTCTATACTTTGCTCATTTTCTTTTAGTTCTTTTTTATTATATTCTTCTCTTTTATTATAGTAATATATTTTTCTTTCTTCGTGTCCTAATTGTAAATATTGTGTTTCCATTTCTTTTAAAATAGTAATTAATTCATTAACATTATTTTTTATTACATTATATGAATTTATCAAATCTATATTTATATCAAATGCATACGCTTCTTGCACTTCGTATTTTTGCAATATATCTATTAGTACAGCTCCTCCACCTACAAATGGTTCTATATATCTTTCTATTATTCCATTTTTTAATTCATATGGGTAGAAATTGTTTAGCTGTGGTATTAGACTTCCTTTTCCTCCAGCCCATTTTACAAATGGTCTTATTTTTTCTGACATTTTCGTACCTCTTTATCATTTTTTTGTAATTCTATCACATTTGTTTTAATTTATCTACATTTTTAAATAAATAATTTACCCCCACCCCTATGTATTTCCCGAAAGTTTTAAAGGCACTCCCCTCGCCGTTCCCCCTTTTTACTTCGTAGAGATTAGAGGCGGGGGTGTCTTTTGTTTTTTGGGTATACACTTTTCACTTATATTTCAAGTGTTTTTATAACTTTATACCGATTATCACACAAAAAAAATAGTAACTACTTGTTTCGTAATTACATATTTTTTCACTTTCATTGTCAACTATAAAATAAAACTTGACATTTCTAATTTAATAAGTGATTAATAACAAAATTTTTTAAGGAGGTAATTTATGAGTAATTTAAGACAAGTCAATGATGACATTTTAAGAGATTGGATGATATTTAGAGACGAAACTATCAGCTCTCTTCGAACTTCTGAGGATAGAAAACATCTTATTTACTTTGACAGTATCTGTGACAGTATCTTGAAAAGCATTCCAAAGCAAAATAGACCTTATGTTCAAAAGCAATTAAATAAACTTGACGATAACTTTATGGATCATCTTGGTTATTTGAATGAAAAGTATTTTAGAAATGGTTTTTGTGATGCTATACAACTTATCTGCGGAAGTATTGACTAATCTTGAAGCATATAGATAAAGCTAGAGACTTGTCTCTAGCTTTACCTGTGTTATTTATTGTTTTTTCTTGATAGGAATCCAAATTTCACAATAATATTTTTCATCCTCTACTCCCTTTTGGTAATCTTTAGGATTTGAATACATTTCAATATTATATCCAGCTGCAATTTCATAGTCATTTGAATTTGGTAACCATTCTTTAAAGATTTTCTCATTTGTTTCTTTAATTGTTTCACTTGCCTTGCCTCTACAAGAGAAAACTACCCAAGTAAACTTTGGTATTTCTACTATTTCAAAATCTTTAGGAACTTTTAACTCAGAATTGTAATCATCTCCAATAATATATTCAAAAGAGTCACAGCCCATATTTGTGTCAATATTAATTCCATATTTTGCATTTATTTTACTGAAAACACTCTTCATAAAAAACTTTTTCCAAATCTTTGGTACTTCTTGCTCTGCAGTTTCATATTTGAAACTTTCTTTTAATCCTACAACTCTAAAAGCCTCTTTTTCTTCAATCCTATACTCCATAGTATAACCACCTTTCAATATTACATTTAATTTTAATGGTGCAAATTCTTTTATTGTTGCTCCATTACGAACCGCTGTAGGAGTAGCACCATGAAATCTAGTAAATGCTTTTGTAAAACTATCTGGCGAATCATATCCATATTTTAATGCAATATCTATTATTTTGTTGTCTGTATGAATTAATTCATAACCTGCTTGAGATAATCTTCTATTTCTTACATATTCACTTATTGAATATCCACATAACATTGAAAATCCTTTTTGAAAATAAAATGATGATATATATGAGTAACTTGAAATTTCTTCAATTGTTATATCATTTGTTAAATTATTTTCTATATACTCAATAGCTCTACTAATAGATTCACTCCAATTCATGACTTACGCTCCCCTCTGTTCATATAAATTTTAACCTAAAAAGTTTTATTATACCCGATTTTGTTTGTTAAAGTTTGTCCATATAATTATAATAATATAGAGCAAATTAATAAAAATCTGCTCTATTAATTGTAATTTATCTTATAAAATAAATTGTATAACTAATCCAACTATTGCACATATAACTAATGCTAAAACTTCTCCAATTAAACTTCCTTTAATATGAAACCAATAGTTATGATATTCATCTATCATATCTTCTGTTCCTTTAAAAACGAAATATGGATCGTGGCAAAACCATATAATATCCATCACAACAGCATCATATATATTTACTATTGTCCATAGTAAAAATCCATAACCAAATCCTTCTACAAAAGTGGTATAACCATTCACATATCTTAAAATTAAACTTATAATAATTATAATAAAAATTGATGCTAAACTTTTTGCGATTATTTTGTTTTCTTGTGTTGGTATTTTATCTTTATATTCTTCTAAAGATTTTACTCTTTCTTGAATCTTTGGTGGATAATTATATAATGTTTTAATTGGCTCTCTTGACATTATATATACCATTATCGTAAATAAGACACATAATACAATACTCTCTATTACTAAAATCATATTTTTTCCTACTTTCTAATTGTAATTTGTATTTAACCTTACATTTAAATTTATATATTATTATTTTGCATTTGTGGTCTAAAATCTCCATCTGGTTTTGCTGGTGGTTCTCCCATATTGCCATCCGGTCTTTGCATTTGTCCATTCTGTTCAATTGGCATTCTTTCATTTGGATTCATATTTTTATTTATTGATTTACTATAAATTAAAAATCCTGCTGTAGCTATAATTGCTCCTACTAAAATTCCTATTATAAATGTTAAAATTCTATTTTTCATTTCTATTTACCTCCATTTATTTAATCTCTTTACTATATTCAGTTTTTTCTCCATTAATATATAAATAATATTTTTCACTTGTCAAATCAGAATTACTTATTATTAATGTTTTAAAATCTTCTTTTGCTTCAAATGAAATAATTTCATTTCCATTAGCATCTTTTAAACTAATTTTTGAACCACTTAATATTTTAGAATTTAATGTAAAGCTAACAGATTTTTGTTTTGATTCATTATCTGGATTTTGTAGCATATCAGAACCTAATGCAATTACTTCTCCACCATTTATTTCAAATTTACCATCTGTGTCTATTCCTGCATCTCCACCGATAGAAGAACCCATTGTGTAAATCGTTCCACCATTTATAATTAAGTCTTTATTGGAATCAATGCCATCTCCACTAGCTTTAATAACTATACTACCATTATTTATTGTAATTATGCCTCCATCTCCTCCTGCATTTAATCCATCATCAGCAGATTCAATATAAATATCTCCACCATTTATTGTTATATCTTTTGTTTCTGTTGCTATTCCTTCTCCTTCTGCTTGTCTGCCATATACTTTTAATGTTCCAGAACCTTCAATTGTTAGATTACCTTCTGAATAAATACATCCATCATATTCACTTGAACCATTATCTTTTAAAATATTAGTAGTATTTTCAACTAAATTAATAACTAATTCTCCTGAATTTTTATTTGCTATGGCTGCTGTTATTTGACTATCTATGGTTACATTATTTAGATTTAGTATAACTTTATCTGTAGAATCAACTATAATTGAATTTTTAAATTCTCCACTTATATTGTATTCTCCACCATTACTAATATTTATATTTGTAGTATGTTCGTTTAAATTTATGTTGTTAGCTTCTACTTTATTTCCACTATCTACATCTTCTTTTTTGGTTTCTTTTTCAACTTCTTCTTCCATCGGATTCATTCCGAACATTTTATTATCTCTACTATTCATTTCTTTTGCAGTTATGAAAATCAGTCCTGATAATATGATAGTTAGAATTATAATAATAATTACTTGTACTAATGTTTCTTTTTTCATCATTTACCTCCAAATATTTTTTTAGTTTATATTATAATAAAAAGATTAAAATAATATTAAAATAATTTTACTATTTTAATATTGAAAATTCATTGAATTATTTGTAACTTCTTTGTAACTTTTATGAAAAATATTTTAACATACAAATTACTCGTATAATGAACATGTAGTCCATTATACATTTTTTTATTCTTTAATCCATTGTATAATATCTACATAGACACTGTGGATTAGTGCAAATTACTATCGCTTTGACGATTATATTAATAGACTCTAACCACAGATGTTTGTTTAATTGTTAATTAGTTAGATAACGCTTGACGTTTAATATTGAACGAGTTTACTTTCGACAAGCATTTCGTGGAACACATTGTCTAAATATTTTGTAAAGGAGTTTTATTATGATTTATGTTGGAATCGATGTTGCAAAAGATAAACATGATTGTTTCGCTATGGACTCTAATGGCGAAATATTAATTGAAAAATTAACCATAACAAACAATTTAGATGGTTTTGAAACTCTCTTCATTTCTTTAATGAATTTCTCTAATTCATTAGACAATATTAAAGTAGGGCTTGAAGCTACTGGTCATTACAGTAATAATATTCTAAACTTTCTGACCGAAAAGGGATTTAATATCTATCTTATTAATCCATTACAAACTAATCTTTACGTAAAAGGTCAAAGCCTTAGAAAGACTAAAACAGATAAGTTAGATGCTCACATCATTGCTACAATGCTTATTTCAGATAACTTAAAACCCTACATACCAGTATCATATCATATTTCTGAATTAAAGTCACTAACTAGACATAGATTTCGTTTAGTTAAGGAAAACTCTAAATTTAAAACTTCTCTTGTACGACTAGTAGATATTGTGTTTCCTGAACTTCCAAAAATAGTTTCTTCTGTTGCTCAAAAATCTTGTTTAGCTTTACTTTCTGAATTACCAAATGCTAAAAAGATTGCTGAATGTAATCTAACACATTTAACTCATCTTTTATCTGATAATTCTAATAAAAAATTTGATAGAGATAAAGCTATCGAAATTAGAGAAATTGCAAGGAAATCAATAGGTACACCAAGTGAATCTGTTGCTTTTGAACTAAAACAAACCATTAGTATTATTCAATTTTTGCAAAAACAAATTGATAATATTGATAAGAGAATTAAAGAAATCCTAAAAGAAATAGATACTCCTATTTTATCAATTCCTGGAATTTCTTTTAAATTAGCTGGTTCTATTCTAGCTGAAATTGGAGATATTTCTAGGTTCGATTCTCCTTCAAAGCTTTTAGCCTTTGCGGGATTAGACCCATCTATGTATCAGTCCGGAAAGTTCTTTTCAACTCATTCTGTAATGGTTAAACGTGGTTCTAAATACCTTCGTTTTGCATTAATGAATGCTTCTAGAATGGTTTGTATGAACGATGCCGTGTTTAATAATTTTAAAAACAAGAAAATGTCTGAAGGTAAGCATTATATGGTTACAATGGGGCATGTTGCAAAGAAATTAGTTCGTATAATTTATTATTTATTAAAAACAAATAATAAATATGAAGCTGATAAAGTAGCTTAATATCTATGCAATCTAATAATTTTAAAAAGCATTTTTTCAAATGCTTATTTGTCGTGCAATAATTTCCAAATAGTTCTTCTTACCTCACAACTTGTAATTTTTCTTTATAGTTCTTTTATGACTTTACAAGGATTTCCTACTGCTACTACATTTGATGGAATGTCCTTTGTAACAACACTTCCTGCACCTATAACAACATTATCTCCTATTGTAACACCAGGCAATACAACAACATTTCCACCTATCCAAACATTATTACCTACTTTTATAGGTTTAGCATATTCTAAACCTTTATTTCTTCTCTCATAATCCAAAGGATGTCCTGCTGTATAGAATCCACAATTAGGTGCTATAAAAACATTATCTCCAAATATAACTTTATTTCCATCTAATATCACAAGATTATGATTTGAATAAAAGTTTTCTCCAACTTCAATATTATATCCATAATCACAATAAAAAGGTGGTTCAACATAAAAACTATTTTTATGTTTTCCTAATATTTTGTTCATTATCATTGTTCTTTCCTCTATATTAGAAGGTTTTATATTATTATATTCATAACACATATCTTTAATTTTTAATCTTTCTTTTATCAACTCTTTATCATAATTAGCATCGTATAATTCTCCTGCTAACATTTTATCTTTTTCAGACATAATTTTTCCTCCTATCACAACAAAAAATTACTAGTTATTCTTTAATTTTTTCTAAAAACTCTTGACATTCATATAGTTAGTCTATTTGTTATTCTCCATTAAAGCAATCAATAAAAATAGCATCTTCAACAGAATAATAATCTGCTGTACTACTACTAAATCCCGCTGCCTTATAGGCTCTTTCGAATGGTATATCTTCAATATTGCTTAAATACACAAAGGTACTAGATTTAGCAGCACTTGACATTTTACCTGTAATTTGCAATCTGTATTTATATGAATTACCATTACACTGCCATGTTCCATCACTCATTTTATAATATGTTGTAAATGAGGTATTTATAGTTTCTATAATTTGTGCTTCTTTTGGATTGTTTTCTTCATTGTTTACATAGATTTCATTATAATCATCTATTATTTTCAAAAATTTATTTAGATCTTCTTGTGATATTTTTGCTTGTTTTCTACCTTTTTGTATTTCCCCGCATCCATCTTTAATATAATATATTTCATTATCTAATACTATTTTATGGCTATTAATACCATCACATACCTCATTTATATATTTTGAATCTTCTAATATTCTTATTATAAATTCAATATCCCTTGTTCTAGAAAGTTGTATTGTCTTGCCATCCATAAGTAATTCAATATCTATATTTTCATAATTTGACAATTCATATCTCATAAACCAACTACCATATTTAACACCTAAATTATTTTTATATGGTTCATTTGGACTTACACTTGGATATCTTATAACTTTATATCCTAATCCCCAATAAGTAACTTTATTTACACCATCAGTAGTAATCTTTATTGCAAACTTTGGTTCTATTGAATTTCTAGCTCTTGCACTATCTATATAACTTGTTACTAAACCTGCGACTACTAAAATTGCACTTATAATTCCTATAATAATTAAATTTCTTTTTTTCATAAAACACATCTCACATTCCAACAACTATTTATTCAACATTATTGAATATTTCAAAGCCTAATATTTCAAAGATTATCCCCTTATCATAATCTTTAACTTTTCCTTCTGCTCCCATTTCTTCTATTGAAATCAATCTACTAACTTTTGAAACTTTATATAATAAAGCTTTATATTCTACAGTACCACCATCTTTTAATTGTAATCTAATCGGAAATAGCAAAATCAATAAAATTGCAACTATTAACACTATTATTACTTTCTTTTTCATACTAACACATCCTAATTCTTTTATATTTTATTCCCATAGTCTTGTTTTTTTCATCATATAATTACTGTTTCTTATCTTCTTAAACCCTAATTTTCTATATAATTTAATTAGTTTCTTCATGCATATGTTTTTTTCCTCTTCATATTCAATATTGTGTAAATGTCCATCTTTATCTTTTTCTTGAGGTTTAGGTAATAATATTAAAGTATGTGGTTCTAAATTAACCGTATACTCTAACAATTCATTTAGAGACTCAATAACCAAACTTGCTATTCCTATATTTCTATATTTTTCTTCAACATAGATTCTATCTATATACATCAAGTTTTCATGATAATCACATATATTTTCTTTTATATCCCCATCTCTATCTATTATCACTTCTGCTAGTGGTTCTAAGTCTCTACCTACACAATCACAAACATCAAAAAAACTTGTATCATCCATTACAAATTGTGATTCAAAAAAGTTTCCCTCTAATTTTCCAATGTTTATTTCTTCTCCTGTATCTTTTTTTATACCTAATATATCTATAAAAATATCGATAATATATTTTTCATTATATTCTTGACTTATTATAGATTCTTCTATATCACTATCTATATAGCTTACTTTATTTCTTCCTCTACAAACTTCTAATGATATTGCTTCTAATCCAACTTTTTCTAATTTATCTTTTTCTAACACTTGTTTTTTTCCCTCCTCTTTTCCACAATTATACCACTACCTGTGAATTATTTAAATACATTTCCCGTAAAAAAGTGTCTAGCTGTGCTAAGTCTCGTCCCAAGTGTGACCAAACTGTGACAATTTTGCTCAAAAGTGCAAGAAAAAAGCACTTGCTAAAATCTAGCAAATGCTTCTTATTTCTTTGGTTGCGGGGGAAGGACTCGAACCTTCGACCTTCGGGTTATGAGCCCGACGAGCTGCCAACTGCTCCACCCCGCGATGTAATACTAATATAGTATATGCTAAATTCAATAAAAAGTCAATACTTTTAGATAAATTTTATAATTAATTGCATTTCAAATCCAAACCTCCGCGCCCCAAAAACTACACCAATCGCCAACTTGACATAATCCCAATTTTAATATATAATATACAAATCAAAACATAGAAAGGAGCAGTAAAATGCCAAGCGTACTACAGCATCAGTTCGAGCGGTACAAACAAGCAAATCCTAATGAACTAACAGCACTAGAACTAGTAGAACTGCAGAAAGAGCTTAATAGACCCAATACAGGCGTCAACTCTGACCAACACTTAAACTTTATACTCTGGTGTAACGGCCATCCATCACGGCAAGAACTTTTCGCCAAATACCTTATGAAATATTTACCCAAAAGACCTGGCGTAAAAGTCTTAGAAGTCGGCTGTGGTCGAACCGCAAAGTTATCCCGCATTTTAGCAGAAAAAGGCTTCATAATGACATGTATCGACCCAAAGGTAGACACATCTTTGTTAAATGGAATCACATCCATCAAAGCAAAATTTGACTACCGCAAATTCGATTTGTCAGAATATGACTTTATAATCGCCCAAGAACCATGTGATGCTACTGAACATATCATTAGGGCATGTACAAGTCAGAATAAACCATTTATCGTCTCACTTTGTGGCACTCCTCACAAATTACTTTCTGGAGAAACGCCCAAAAATTATCAAGACTGGTATGACTATCTTTGGAAAATTGCCAGAGACAAAACCAAATTGGTTTGGTTGTCATTAGATCCTTTTTCCAAAACTCCAATCATTAGAAGCAATCAGTTCTAATGACCTCATTCCCATAATAGTTTCTATTATGGGAATTGTTTTTTAAACAGTAATAAAACTTTTCATATTTTCAAACTTAGCATCACCAATGCCACTTACATTTTTAATCTCATCAATAGAAGAAAACTTACCATTCTCATTTCTATAATTAATAATCTTTAACGCAAGAGAAGGTCCAATTCCAGGTAAAGACTCGAGTTCAGTCTGAGTAGCAGTATTAATATTAACAACACTATATCCAGAAGAAAAACCGCTACCCGAGCTACCCTTTCCTCCGTTAGAGCCTACGGAACTACTACCCACTCCATCACCACGACCACTAACGGCACTTGCCCCATCACCAGAACTCATTGTAATATACTCAAAATCAGGATTATTTTTCAAATCATCACTATCAGGAATATTAATTTTCATACCATCCTCCAAAACATAAACCAAATTAACTTTAGAAATATCAGCTTTAGCAGTAGTACCTCCAGCATAATTAATAGCATCAACAATTCTACTATTTTCATTCAAAATAACCACACCAGGAACATTAACCTCTCCTGTTATATAAACATATATCTTAGATTCGTCATCACTGCCATCGCCACTACTGTTTACCAATCCAGACTCTCCACCAGCAGGCACACCACCTTCTACCTCATCCAAAGCTTCATCAGCCTCTTCAAGAACTAAATCAGTTTCTTCATCTGCCACAAACCCAGACTCCGTGTCTAGTCCTTCCTCTGCCCCATCTCCTGAAACCTCACCAGAACTCCCATCCTCATTATCTGCTAAACCATCTTCTTCCCTAATAATATCTCCATTTGTTTTGAAAGTATACTCATCAATAGCTTTTTGAGCAATAAAATACAGCACACAAACAAGCGCAACACAAATTATAAGAACAACATACTTATTTTTTCTTAATCTTCTCATAAAAACCTCCTTCAAAAAATTCTAAAAAACAACAATTCCACATAAACATCACCTCACAAAATATAAAAAAATCCTTGAAAATAATTATCAAATACGATATCATATTTATGCATTAACCAAACAAGGAGAATTAACAAATGAAAATCAAAAAACAGATATTAATAACTTTAATGATAATTTCGATATTTATAAGTACACTAATATATACAAATCCAGTCCAAGCCACCAACAGCACAGCTACAAACAGCACTTCACCAACGCCAAACTTTACAGTTTCAGCAGAAGGTGCAATTTTAATAGATTCAAAAACAGGAAAAGTCCTATATGGGAAAAATGAAAACGAAAAATTATATCCAGCAAGTACAACAAAAATCTTAACAGCAATATTGGCAATTGAACATTGTAATCCAACAGATAAAATAACAGCAAGCTATGATGCCGTAATGTCTCTACCTTCAGGATATGCAAATGCAGCAATACAGCCAGGAGAAACACTTACATTTCAAGAATTGTTAGATATGTTCCTAATACATTCTGCAAATGAAATTGGAACTATTCTTGCAGAACACATTTCTGGAAGTGTAGAAAATTTTGCAATATTAATGAATCAAAAAGTTGCATCACTTGGTTGTAAAAATACACATTTCACAAATCCTAGCGGAATCCATGATGTAGAACATTATTCAACACCTTATGATATGTCACTTATAGCACAATATTGTATGAAAAATGAGACTTTTAGAAATACTGTTTCAAAAGTTTCTTGTACAATCGAACCAACAGATAAATATGAAAGAAGATATTTTAGAAATACTAATGAATTAATTAATCCTTCAAGCAATTATTATTACGAATATGCAATTGGAACAAAAACTGGTTATACAAGCCAAGCAAAGCGTTGCTTAATTGCAACAGCTTCAAAAGATAACCTTGAATTAATAACAGTTATTCTTGGCGATCAACCTACAATGGATGACTCAAGATACCGTGATACAATTAAAATGTTTGAATATGGTTTTTCTAATTATAAAACACAACAAATTGCTACTAAAAATAATATAATTGAAGAAATTATAGTTGATGGTGCTACCAAAGATACAGAAAACTTATCTTTACTTTTAAAAGATGATTTAATTGCATTGATGCCTAAAAATATGACATCAGCAAATTTAAATCCAACAATAAAGTTAAATGAATTAATTGAAGCTCCTGTTTCAGAAGGTACTGTACTTGGAAAAATAACTTACACTATTGAAGGTATTGAATATTCTTCAGATTTAATTGCTAGCCATAGTGTAGAAGCATTTGATTTGAAAACTACTTTAATGCAAATAGCTTTAGCATTATTTGTATTATTTATATTATCAAAGATGTTTTTATCTAAAAAGAAAACTAAAAAAAGAAATTATAAGAATAAAAAATATAATTCTAAAAAACGTATGAACTATAAAAAATCTAATGATTCAATTTATAAATTTTAATTTTATGGAAGCCTAGCTAACTAGGCTTCCATTTATTTATTGTAGTCTTTTCCTAAAATTATTGAAATATCTACATCACTTGAACTTACTGAACTTGTTGAAACAATTCCTACTTCAAGAAGTTCCTTTATATTATCTGTAAATTTTGTATCTACATCTGTTTTATTAATAATTGTTGTTTTTGATGTACTTGTTGTGGTTTTTGTTGTAACTTGATACCCTTTGTCTTTTAATAACTTTTTAACTGCTGTTAATGCTTTATCAGATTCAGTACCATTTATTAGTTCTACTTTTATTTGTGATGTTTCTGTTTTGCTTATATCTGTTGTTGTTTCATTTGTTGTTGGTTCATCATTTTCCTCGTCTCCATCTACTGGTTCATCTATTATCTCGTCTTCCCCTGTTCCATATAGTTGTTCCATTAATGCTTCTGTTTCATCTTTATCAGGAATAAAGAACCACAATGGATATGTTGGTGGTCCATATGAACCGCCTGGAATTACTGCACTTTGAATTGTGCTTATATCTATATTTACAGCATAAGGCACATAATCTTTTATTATTGAAATTGATATATTTGTTTCTACATATTCATATACTAGGTCAATTATGTCTTTAACCTTTAAGATATTTTTGGCTTGAATTGTTTGTTTTGCTGTTGCCATTATAAATTCTCTTTGTGTTCTCATTCTTCCATAGTCGTCTCCACCATATTCTTTTGGATATGTTGTACCATCATTGTTTTTTCTGAATCTTATTAATTGCTCTGCTTTGTCTCCATCTAGCACTTGTAAACCTTTTTTTAGGTTAATATGTAAGTTTTGGCTTCTGTCATCATATTTCATGTTTATTGGAACATCAAATTCTACTCCACCTATTATATCTACTAATTCTATTAATGCTTGATTGTCTATAACCATATAATATTTAACTTCTAGTCCTGTTAATTTGTTAATAGCTTCTAGTGTTTTTTCCGGACTTTTTCTATATAGCGCATTTATTTTATCAGTTCCTGTTCCTGTTGTTGGATTTTTTCCTACAAATGTGTCTCTTGGAATTGATAATAATGATGCATTTTGAGTTTGTGGATTATATGTTGCTACAATTATTGTGTCTGTTAATTCAGCACCTTGGTCAGTACTTTTTCCCATTAACAATACTTGTATTGGTTCTAGGTTTTTAAGTGTTTCTTCATCATGCCCAACTAATATTGAAAGCATTCCTTGTAATCCTCCACCATTTTGCTTTGATTTATATATAAATAATCCTATTAACGCTACCAATATTAAGATTAATAAAATTAGGATTTTTCCCCATACTTTTGATTTCTTTTTCTTTTTTATTTTTTTATCTTTTTTATTAATATTTTCTTTTCTTTTGTTATTTGGTTGTTTAGCCATTTTCTCCTCCTATTTCCAATGTTACCATTTAACTATAACAAATTTGCATGTATTTTTCAATAAAAATATCATTTTTTTACAAAAAATTCACATTTGTTAAATATTTTACTCTTTTGTTAGTAAATAAAAAAAATAATATATAACTATTTCATAGTCAAAACATATTCTGGGTCTTCGTCGGGGGTCTTGACTTAATTCAATAGTTATATATTATTTTATTAATTACAATTCAATTTTTAAAGTAAAATATTCAACAAGATGTTATGGTTGTAGAAGAATTTTGTTACATAAGAGCTATCAATAATATCAGAAATAGATGTACTTGCTGTAAAGCTTACTACAACACTTACAATTGCAAGAACAACATATATTATTAGTAATGCTTTTACAAGACCATATAAAATTCCACCAACATCATCAAGTTGTTTCAAAATAGGTAATGAAGTTATGGCATCAGCAACAAAAGTTAATGCAAATAGAGCAACTCTTACAGCTGTAAAAATACCAATAAATACAATTAAATTTATAATTTTAGTAGCCATTGCTCCTGCTGTTTCATAAACAACTTCATTTTTCGTCTCATTTACAGCATTTCCAATTTCAGTTTCTAGCATACTTAAAATTCCCACATATTTAACTTGCCCTTCATTAACTCCTTCTGGTGCAAATGTTTCAACAATTGTATTTTCTATCATTTCATCAAATTCTGTATTTTCTACTATTAAGTTTGTTATTGGTTTATAGAATATTACTGATAATATTATCGCAGCAACTACTGCAATTAATCCTACTGCTAAATTAACTAATCCTTTTCTATAGCAAAGATATACATTTAATGCTATTATTGCAACAATTATTACATCTAAAATTATTCCCATATTTCCCTCTCCTTATAAATTTATTATTTGAATTTTATCTTTATAAACAATTCCAATTAAACCTTCAGCCATTACTGCATTATTTATTTCTACTTCAGAAATATATTTTTTTAATAATATTCCATATTTATTAATTATATGTAATTCTGTCCCAAAATTTATAGCAATTTTATTTTCTGAAGTATTTACAGCTTTTGCAACATCTTCTGAGATATATTGTTTTTCCTTTAAAGTCTCTGGATTTATAATTCTCACTTTTGTATCTGCTGTATATTCTCCTGTTGATACTTCTTCTAACAGTGCAATTCTGTTATTAAGCTCTATTGTTGCAAAATCTAATTTTGCATTTTCTAATTTCAATATTTCTGTACTTTGCTTATTTTGTAGCACTTCTATTGTGTCATTATACATACAAACAAGTTTATTTTGTTCTTGGTATTCAATATTCATTATTAATTTGTCTGTTGGAGCTTCATATTTATATATTATAGCTTCTTTTGCATTTGTTTGCGCTAATTCCATTGAAACTATTTGTATACTTGATGAGATAATTATTCCAGATATATCAACTTCAGCAATTGCTAAGTATTTACTATCTTGTGAAATGCTTACATCCGCTACTCTCGCAGTTACTAAATTTGTTTTGAATATCTCTTTTCCGCTTCTGTTATATACATCTATTATTGATTTATAACTAGCATTTGAAAATACTACCGAAACATATCCACTTCTGCTTACCGCTATTTTGGTTATATTTCCTTCTACTTCATTTTCAAATATCTTTTCCTTGCCACAAATTAAATAGAATTTCTTTCCCTCTTCTTCACATATAGCCATATATCTTCCTGAAGAAATAAATACAGCTTTGTTAATGTCTAATTCTATTTCATCAACTTTTGTTCCCACTTTGTTGTAAAATTCTAATTTCTTTTTTCTAAACACACAAATATATTTATCATATGCATAAACTTGTGTATTTTCATCTCCGTCTATCTCTATGTATCTGGTATCTTCTTGCAATAATTCTTTCCTAAAGATTTTTTCATCACACCAACTTCTGAATTCCATATTGAAAAAATATACTCCAATAAGTACCATTATTGCTATTATAATTAACAATATAAACACTAATGTTATGACTTTTCGTACTTTTCCTTTTCGTTGATTCTGTAGCCCTTCAGCCCAAAAATCTTTCATTATTTTCTCCTTATCTTTTGATATTTGCTTATATTATATCATAACACTCTTTTTTTGCAATAAGTTTTTTTCCTTATTATTAAAATAATTTGTATAATACCAAGATATCCAAAAAGCGGATATACAAAATTGACTAATTTTGAAAACCCAAATTTCGAAATTATCAAACTAGTTATACACATAAAAATAACAAACTGTGTATAACTTTTCTTATTTTTGCTGATATTTTGTAAAAACCCTATCCCGATTGAAATTGCAGTTGTGAAAATTGATGATAAAATAATAAATGCATAAATAGCTTTAAATTTTGTGAAAAAGGTTCTTATTATATAAACAATTGGCATTTCTAATGTTGAAATTTCTACATCTGATTTTATTAGTAACATGTAAATCATTATAGACATTATTATCATTAAAATTCCACTTATAATTGCAATATATTTGATGTTTCGCTCTTTTGTAATTTGTTTTCTTAATGATATCAAAACAGGTATCAGTAATATCATATTATAACTGCAATAACTTACACTACTTAGCAACCACCCTTTTTTTATAGTAGAAAGTTCTACTTCGGACTGTATACTGATTAAGTTCATTCCACCTATTACTATTATGAATAAAATTAACACTGGAACAATGTATTCACTTACTCTAAGCACACCTTTTACACTGGTAAAAAATACAATCGCTGTCATAACAGCAAGCAAAGCACTTCCTAGAATTCGATTTATTCCAATTTCTTGTTCAAAATATGCCCCAAATCCTGCTATCATTATATAAAAAGTTACTAATAGCAATATATTTAAAACTATATTTACTGCTTTAGTAACTTTCTCGTTTTTTATAAATATCTTTAAAAATTCATCATAATTGTTTATTTTATTTTGATATATTATTTTTAAACTTTTATATATTGTAATAGCTATCAATGAACATGTTATTATTATCCCCATTAACCCTATTACTCCATATGAATAAAAAAATGAATATATTTCTTGGCCTGATGCAAACCCAGCACCAATTAACGCTCCTATTATAACTAATACAATTGAAAATATTTCTCTCATATACACCTCTTGTATTAGTATATTAATATTATTTCGAATTATACCATCAATCTGGGGCCATGCTCAATCTGCTAGCAAATTGAACATGGCCCCATGTCGCTGTTTTTATATACTTCTTCTTCTAACTGCCCAAACAACTACACCTGCACCAATTATTAAAACTGGTACAACAAATATTATTGTTTTAATCATAACATCTTCTTGATCTGAAACTGTATAATATTGCACTTCATCTGTTTTTCTTATTGTAATAGTATCTGTTCTCTCAGTTAAATGAGAAATTGAATTTAATATAACATCTTCATTGTTATATAATTGTATTGCATAAATATAATATTGTCCACCTATTAGAACTTGCATATTTGATGCCATAAGTTCACTTGAAAATATTATTAATTCTGAAGTTGTTTCATCAGATATTTTTTTATCTACTCTAGCAGCAACTATGCTAGAACCTTCTTCTGAATCTTTATCTGTTCTTGATGTTGTATTTGTTTCAAAATTTGTTCTTACAAAAGCTTTCTCACTTGTTGTAGCTATTGTTTCATATGTTACACCAAGTTCCTCTAATTTTGTTTTATCTGCAAATTCTATTTTTCCTGCATCAACAAGACACATTTGTAATGACATATCAATATCACTCATATAACTTGCTACTGCATCTGTAATTATTAATTCAGGAGATCCTGATAACATTTTACTTGTATCTTGTTCAAATATTGCACCATATCCTAATGATATTCCGTATTGTGCTAATACTTGGTCCAAGTTTGGTGTATCTACTTCTAATATATTTTGAGATGAAAGCATTAAAATTTTTCCACCTTTATTGATGTATTCTAATATTTTATCTCTTTCTAATTCTGATAAATCTTGTTTTAAAGTTGTAATAACTAAACAGTCACAATCTTCTGGTACATTTCCTTTTGATAATATATCTAATTGGTCAAGCTCATTTGCTTCACTTTCTAATTGATATAATACAGCTGATAATATTTGTTCAGGAGCATAATATGTTTTGCCTGTAAGTACATATATGTGTGGTTTTTCCTCTATAGTTACTTCCATAATAGCATTTGTCACTGCTTCTTCTACTGTATCAATTGTTTCATATGTTGAATAATCATATGTGTATAAATCATCTACTGTTAATACTTTTTCTGTTTCACCATTTTTTACAACTACTAGCATATCTGTACCAGTTATTTCATATTTTGTTTGTAAATCAACTCTTGTTGTTATATCTTCAATTTTTTCAATTGTTATTTTATCAGTTGCATTTTCATATTTTTGAATATAGTCAGTTGCTTGTGTATATTCTTTCATATTTATTAATTGAATTGTTATTTCATCTTCTAATGATTTAAGCTTGCTTTTTGTTGCTTCTGTTAAAGAATATAATTTTTTAGTTGTGAAGTCTAAGTCATCTATTTCTAGATTTTTTGCAAGCATATTGATTCCTACATAACCCGCTATTACTAGAGCAACCAATACAACTGTTGTTGTACCTTTTAATAGCCATTTATTTGTAATAAGCTCGAAAAGCTTTTTCATTCCATTTTTTATCTTTCCAAAAAACTTTTTCACTCTTTCCCTCTCCTATCTATTTTACCAATTTTCTTCTTTGCATTACTATAATTGTGAAAGCTATAAACATAGCAGCAAATGCTACAGCGCCTACAACTTCAGCTAATGAAACTAATCCATATGGGAACTTTTGATAAAAGTTCATTATTGATATATCTGGAAATTCATCTCCTAAATTAGGTAAGAATATTGACATTAGCATAAATGAAATTGTTATAATTCCAGCTATTACTTGGTTTTCTGTTATACTTGATGCAAACATTCCTACTGCAATTCCAGCTCCACTTACTAATACAAATCCTAACATATATACTAATACTAAAGTTAAGCTTGGTGTTCCAAAATAGCACATTATTCCAAAATACATAAATGATGCTAATAATGCTATAACAATTACACCAACAGCTGCTAAAAATTTACCTAATACTACACCTGTAATACTAACTGGTGATGTTAATATTAATTGTTCTGTTCCATTTTTTCTTTCTTCTGCAAACATTCTCATTGTTAATATTGGTACTGTAATTATTAATCCATAAAGTACCCCATAAGAATACAATGAACCTAAATCTACACTACCATAAGCTACTGTAGTTAAATAAAAGAATATTGTAAATACTAACATTAATATTCCAATTACTACATATCCTATTGGAGATAAGAAGTAACTTTTAAGTTCTTTTTTAAATACTGTCCACATTATTCTTGTCCTCCTTTTTGTTTCTTTTCAGCCTTTTTTAATTCTTTTTCTTTTTTCTTTTCTTCTTTTAATCTTTGCTTTTCAGCTTTCTTTTCCATTTTTTCTTGTTTCTTTTTCTCTTTTAATTGTTTTTTGTCTAATACTTCTTCATTTTCAACTTCTTCTTGTTCTATTTCTGCCTCAGAACCAATTAATTGCATAAATGCATCTTCAAGTGTAGCATCTATTTTCTTCATTTCAAATATAGTTATTCCTTCTTTTGCAAATGTTTCAAAAATATGCTTTCTTAAATCTACATCTTCTTCTGCAGTTATAATATATTTTTTAGTATTATCATCATTTTCTTTTACAAGTCTGATTTCTTGTACATTTTCTAATTTATCTTTTATTGAGTTCATTTTGTTTTCAAGATCTTCTACAGTTACATATACAGAATTGTCTTTAACAACTTTCTTTTCTAGATTTTCTGGAGTATCTACTGCAACAATTTTTCCTTTATTTATTATAATAACTCTATTACAAATTTGACTTACTTCTGATAATATGTGAGAACTTAAAATTACAGTATGGTCTTTTTCTAATTCTTTAATTAAAGCTCTTATTTCTGTTACTTGTTTTGGATCCAAACCAACTGTTGGCTCATCAAGTATTATTACTTTTGGATTACTTACTAGCGCTCCTGCCAAACTTACTCTTTGTTTATAACCTCTTGAAAGATTTCTTGTTAATTGATTTTGTACTTCTACTAATCCAGTATCTTCAAGTGCTTTTTGAACCATTGCTTTTCTTTCTTTTCTTTTTACACCTTTTAATTCTGCCATATATGTTACAAACTCTTTTGCAGTCAAGTCTGCATATAATGGCACTCCCTCTGGCATATATCCGATTTGTCTTTTGGCTTTTTTAGGTTTTTTAGATATATCATACCCATCTACAAGAATTCTTCCTGATGTTGATTCAATAAATCCTGTAATCATATTCATTGTTGTACTTTTACCTGCACCATTTGGGCCTAAAAATCCTACAACTTCTCCTTCTTCAATCTCGAAATTGATTTTGTCTACGGCTGTAAAGGTTCCGTATCTTTTTGTAATATCTTCTACTTGAATCACGATTTTTCCTCCTCTTTATTTGTATCTGTGCACATATTACCATTTTCTTTTACTTTTGTAAAGATTTTTCACTTAATTTTCACAAATTTCTTTAGGGAAATAACGGTTTGATAGTTATTTTTTCGCACTTTCTTCATAATATTTACAAAGTGGAGGTTGTATATGCAGTATTTATATCCTTTTATAATTGCTTTTATGTTCATTTTCTTTTCTGAATTAGGTGATAAAACACAAATTTTGGTTTTATCTTTTTCTGCTAGAAATAGAGCTTCAAACATATTGTTAGGTGTTGCATTAGGTACACTTCTTAGCCATGGATTAGCAATTGCTTTTGGTAGTCATATCGGGATGATTGGAAATAATAATTTTATATGTTATTTGAAAATTTTTACATATTTTACATTCTTGTTTTTTGGAATTACAGGCTTTATAAAGCGCAAAAAACTCGCTTCTGTTGAAGAAAATACAGAAACGAATTCCAATTCACACATTATAAAATTTTTAGGTTCATTGACTAAAAATTGTGTTTTTATTGTTGCTTCAAGTATTGCAATAGGGGAACTTGGAGATAAAACCTTTTTAGCTTCAATTGGCCTTGGCTTACAATATCCTTTGTTTAAAATTCCTCTTATCTGTGGTTCAATTTGTGGTATGGTTGCAAGTAATTCTATTGCTATATTTTTTGGAAAATGGTTAGGAACAAAAATTTCTGCTTCCACTATAGAAATTTTGTCTAATGCTATTTTTATTTTCTTTGGGCTAATTGGAATTTTAGGCTTATTTTTATAAACGCAAAAAGGGACCTGGTCCCTTTTTCACTATTCTACTCCAAGATACTCATTATAAGTAACTTCTCTGTCAATAACTTTATCAAATTTAATATCAATAATTCTATTTGCAACAGTTTGTGTAAGCTGATGGTCATGAGAAGTAAACAAAATATTACCTTTAAATTTGCTCATTCCATCATTTACAGATGTAATACTTTCCATATCTAAATGGTTTGTTGGTTCATCAAAGATTAGGAAATTTGCTCCTGAAAGCATCATTTTTGCTAATACACATCTAACTTTTTCTCCCCCTGAAATTACTCTTGCACCTTTTAATGATTCATCTCCAGAGAATAACATTCTTCCTAAAAATCCTCTAACATAGGTTTCATCTGGATCTTTAGAATATTTTCTTAACCATTCTGTTAGATTTTCGTCTGTATCAAATAAATAGTTATTATCCTTAGGGAAATATGATTGTGTTATTGTTGTTCCCCATATTAATTCACCTTCATCTGGTTCAATTTCTCCAGCAATGATTTGGAATAATACGGTTTTTGCATTTTCATTATCAGCCAAAAATGCTATCTTATCCCCAGTTTTAACTGTAAATGATACATTATCTAGGATTTTTTCTCCATTTATTGTTTTAGATATATTTTTAACTTGTAAAATTTCTTTTCCTGGCTCTCTATCTGGTTTGAAATCTACATATGGATATTTTCTATTTGATGGTTTAATTTCATCTAATTCAATTTTTTCTAATGTTTTCTTCCTTGATGTAGCTTGTTTTGATTTTGAAGCATTAGCACTAAATCTCGCAATAAATTCTTGCAATTCTTTAATTTTTTCTTCTTTCTTTTTGTTTTGTTCTTTCATTTGTTTTAATGCTAATTGGCTTGATTCATACCAGAAATCATAGTTTCCTGGATATACTTTTATTTTTCCAAAATCAACATCTGCTATATGTGTACATACTTTATTTAAGAAATATCTATCATGTGATACTACAATTACAGTATTTTCAAAGTTTATAAGGAATTCTTGTAACCAGTTAATACTTTTTAAGTCTAAGTCGTTTGTAGGCTCATCCAATAGCAATACATCTGGATTTCCAAATAAAGCTTGTGCTAATAATACTTTTACTTTTTCTTTAGCTTCAAGTTCACTCATTAATTTGTAATGATTATCTGGAATTATTCCTAAATCATTTAAAAGTATCCCTGCATCTGACTCTGCATTCCAACCATCTAATTCTGCAAATCTTTCTTCAAGTTTTGCAGCTTTCATTCCATCTTCTTCTGAAAAATCTGGTTTCATATATATTGCATCTTTTTCTTTCATGATGTCATATAATTCTTTATTTCCCATCATTACTGTATCTATTACTGTATATTCTTCAAATGCAAAGTGATCTTGTTTTAATACAGAAAGTCTTTCTCCTTTTTCTAAAGATACATCTCCTTTGCTTGGTTCGATTTCTCCTGATAATACTTTTAAAAATGTTGATTTTCCTGCTCCATTTGCTCCTATAATTCCATAACAGTTACCTTTTCCAAATTTGATATTTACTTCTTCAAATAATACTCTTTTTCCAAATCTAACTGTTACTCCATTTGCGGTTAGCATATTTAAATCATTCCTTTCTTCTCTTTTCTCGCCTATATACTATACCACATTTTTACAATTTAAACAAGCCCTTTCAAGGAAATTTACCACGGGGACGGAGATGGTGGTAAAAACTGTTTGCGCAAATTTACCATTATCTCCGTCCCCATGGTAAAACTGTTGCATTTTTTGTCGTTTTATGGTATTTTAAATGCAAATAGAGGTGATATCATGAAAAAAATATTTATTATTTTAATTTCAATTATTATATTAACTTTAGTATTTTTATTTGCAATAGAACATTCTCCAACGGAAGAACTTCCTGCAAATGGCGAAATAATGCAAGAGGAGCCAGAAAAAGAGGAACCGACTATAGTAGTAGAAGACCAACATTTTACAATGAGTGTTATAGGAGACATTATGTGCCATAATTCTCAATATAAAGATGCTTATGTTTCTTCAAATGATACTTATGATTTTTCTTATGTTTTTGAAGATATAAGAAATTATATTAGTGAAGCTGATATCTCTGTAGGAAATCTTGAAACTACTTTTGCTGGAAAAGCTAAAGGTTATAGCAATTATCCTAGATTTAATACTCCTGAACAATTAGCATATGATTTGAAAGATTTGGGAATTGATGTTCTTTCAACAGCTAATAATCATAGTATGGATACAAATTTTGAAGGTGTTATTAGTACTCTAAATTATTTAGATGATGCTGGAATTTCACATACTGGAACAAATGCAACTGCAGAGGCTCAAAATGAAATTTTAGTTAAAGAGGTAAATGGTGTTAAAATTGCATTTTTAGCATTTACGTATGGTACTAATGGCATTCCTATTCCGAGCAGTAAACCTTTTGCAGTTAATTTAATTGATGATAATTTTATATTACAACAACTTTCACTTGCAAAAGAAGAAGAGCCAGATTTGATTTGCGTAAATATGCATTGGGGTTATGAATTTCACACAAAACAAAGTACTGAACAAGAACGATTAGCTGATTTGCTTTTTAAAAATGGTGTTGATGTTATTTTTGGTAGTCATCCGCATGTACTACAACCAATGGAGAAAAAAACTGTCACCCTTGAAGATGGAACAACTAAAGATTGCTTTGTTATATATTCTTTAGGAAATTTTATGTCTGGTCAAACTAAAGCTAATGCCAAAAATTCTATTATTTTAAATATAAGTTTTACAAAAAGCGGAGAAACTGGGAAAACTAACATAGATTCAGTTTCTTATGTACCAATTTATATGTATAAATCTCCTTCTGGCAATACAAAAAGATATAAAGTTCTTGATATCGAAAAAACTATAGAAAATTATGATAATGGCACAAATACTTCTATTGGAAGTGCTACTTATTCTACTTTACAGGCAGAACTTTCTAAAATAAAAAATATAATGGGCGAAAATATACAATTCTAAGTGAAAAGTCAAAAAGGGACCTGGTCCCTTTTTGCACAAAAAAAGACTTATTTCTAAGCCTTTCTAAGTTATTTATTATTATAAATATATTTAGTATATCTTCCACCTGTAACTTTTAAAATTTTGTTTTCTTTTAATAGTTCATTTAAAACTCTTTCTATACTTCCAACACTCACATCAGGACACATATTTATAATTTCTTTTTTAGATATTTTACCTAGATGATTTCTAATTATAGTTTCAGTTCTTTCTTTTATAGTCATTTTTTTGTTTGATATATATTCAACTCTATTTGAAAAATCTTTATATGCAGATAATATAATACCTAAATAATATTCAACAAAGAATTCATAGTTATTTTTATTATCCTGCCATTTTATTGAACTTTCTTGTAATGTGTCATAATAAGATTCTTTTGTATTCTCTACTATTTTCTCAATACTTATATATTTACCAACAATATATCCACTTTTATATAATAATAGTAAAGTCAATAATCTGCTCATTCTTCCATTACCATCATTGAACGGATGTATAGACAAAAAATCTAAAATAAATATAGGTATTAGGAATAGTGGGTCAATTTCATTTGTACGAATTTCACTATTATAAGATGAGCAAAGTTCTTCCATTGCTTGTGGTGTTTCAAAAGCTGATAATGGTTTAAATCTGACTTTCTTATTTCCATTTTCATCTGTTTCTTCTATTATGTTTTCGGAATCTTTAAATTTACCACCAATACTTTTAGAACTGTATTTATATAAATATTTGTGCATTTGAAGTATTACATTTGGAGTTATATCCATATTTTCATAATTCTCATGAATTAATTCTAGTACATCTCTATAGCCTGCAATTTCTTCTTCATTTCTGTTTTTTGGTTTTGCTTTCTCATTTATTAATGCTTGTATTCTTTCATCAGTTGTTTTGATGCCTTCAATCTTGTTAGAACTTTCTGTACTTTGGATTTTTGCAATATTTAATAAGCTAGTTAAAACATCATGATTTGCCTCAATATATAAAGTTTGTTTCCCTTTATATTCATGGATCGCAGATACTAGATTTATTATATTATTAGTTAAAACTGTTTCAGCTTGATTTTTTAAATTAAAGCTTCTCAATTGCCACATCTCCTTTCTATATACCACATTTTAACATTATTTGTGGCAATTGTCAACAATATTTAGCAATTTAATTGCAATAAATTGCGCATAAATATGGCAATTAAAACTCAAATAAGGCAATTAAATTTATTATATACAAATCAAATTATTTATATTCAAAATATATTTTTAAGCAAAAAAACTTATATTAATACAAATCTACTAATTTAGCAGATGTGTTTAATATAAGTATTAATGGTGGGCAATCGGGGGTTCGAACCCCGGACCTTCTGATTAAGAGTCAGCTGCTCTACCAACTGAGCTAATCACCCATAACATAACTATTATAATACTAAAGAGCCCACTTGTCAATATTAGTGAGCTCTTTTTTCAGTAATTTGTTTTAAGTCTATTTAGTTAAAACTTTTTTCTTGATGAATATTATTACAGCACCAATTACTATTAATCCTACTAAACCTGTTATTACATAAGTTGTTATATAATTTGCTGTTCCTGTTGGTGGTGTAATTACTATTTTTAGTCTATCATCATCTTGTTCATGTAAGCCTGCTTTTTCAGCATTTACATCTTTATTTATTACTCTAGCCGCTAGACTTGGTACATAGTTACCCATCTTATACTCTTTAGCTGTACCTGTTTGTTTTATTGTTCTAGCTGTTTTAGCATCAATTTGTAAAATTTCTGCATGGTTGTCATATATATTTTCATCTTGATTTGCTAGTAATTTTTTAGCACTTACATGATCTGTAATTGATTCACCTGGTTTTAAGTTGCTAAATTTTGTAGTTATATATGTTGCATATTCTTTTTCTTTTATTGCATTATGTGTTGCTTCACTTATAAGTCCTTCAGCTAATAATTCATCCGCTGATTTTTGTATCCAATCATTTGAGTTTTCCCATGTATATGTAAGTTGACTATCTAAGTAATCTACAACATAATTTATTGATGTGTTTACTTCTGGAGCTCTTTCATGATTTGTTCCAAAGTAATAGAATTCGGTTTTATATTGATCATCTACATAATAATCAATATCTTTTTCACTATTGTTTGTTACTTTTATTGCATATTTAACTTCCAATTGTGCACCTTGCATTAGCTCTGCATCCATTTCTATTAGAACTTGTTTTTCTAAAGCTTTTCTAGCTTCTGTACCATTATTAATTTCTTGATTAAATCCTATTGGTTTTGCATAATTTAGTTTATCTACACTAGGATTTCCTTCTGTTAATACTTGACCATTAGCTAATGTAATTTTTAAATATTCTACGGTTGTTTCTACAAATATATCTTCTCTTGCTCTTTCTATTATACCAAAGTCAAATATATCTAATTCATTGTGGAATATTGTAATACCATCTGCTTCAACTGATGATGATTTTGTTGTACTTGGGTCAAATTCTACTTGCATTGTAAATGGTTTACTCCATGCAGTTATATGTGATTTTTCTCCAAAATTGCTATATTGTAAATCTGAAATTGCTGTTCTTTCATCTATTGCATCAACTGCAATTGAATATCCTTTAGATGCATTTAAATGCCATTCTTCACTAGTGCTTGTTCCTTTAAATAAATCATATACATTTATATTGTCTTGACTTATAATTGTTGATTTATAGTTTCTTGCACTTACCGTTGAACCGTTTATTGTTGATGTTTTTGAACCATCTATTCCTTCTCCATATGTAAATTTAATTACATATTTGTCGGTTACTACACTATATTGTTTATCTCCAAATGCATAATTTCCATTACTGTCTGTATATGTTATTGCATCTTTAATTTCAACTTTTGCAGTATCTGTATTTAAGAAATACAATTTAGCTGGTTCTAACGTTCCATCATTTTTAACTTTATATAGTTCTACTTTTACATTTTCAACATTTTTGTCTGTATTATCTTTATGTCCATTTCCTAGTCTATAAGCATCTTTTGCATTTGCATCTGAATCTTCCCATACATTTCCTGATAATATTCTATAATATCCTTTATCTTTGAATAATACAAATGATGGTGCTATATCTGTATCATCTTCTAGGTTTGTAGCTGCTAATCTACCTTGATCATCAATATGTATTCCAGCATTTCCAGGATGTGAGTCACTATCATATCCTGCATATGGTTGATTATTTCTTCCTCCTGTACGTTGTTCTGCATACAATGTATTTGTTCCATATTTTGTTGAATATGATTCTATTTCTACTGCATGATTTAATGTTGCATCTTCATTTAGTAGATTTCTGATTGCCTCTAGACTTATTGAATATGTTAATTCTATTTTTTCACTTTCTGCTCCTGGATTTATTGTTACATTTAATCCTGCAGTATTCTTAGCAGTACTAAATTCTGTTCCTGCACTTTGTGTCCATCCTGTTGTTGTTAATGTATATCTATTATCAAAGTAAGTTGTAATATTATGAATTGTTACTGGTAATGTTGTTGATAAGTTTGCTAATGTTACTTCATATGTCACATCTACCGTCATTAGGTCATTTTTTGTTTCATTTATATACGCGATATCTGCTGGGTTTACTGGTCTTTGATATGTATATGTATCTTTATTTTCAAATTTAACTTTTAATCCAACATTATTTTTCTCATTACTTCTTACATTATATAAATATGTATATTCTTGACCTTGCATTGTTACTTTAACTTTACTTATGTCTGAGAATATTGCTACATCTGGTTGTTCTCTTTCAAATAAGCCTAAGTTTACATTGTTAATTATTCCTACATTTATGTCATATGTTATAATAGAATGACCTTTTCCTGTACAACCAGTACAACTATGACTTCCTGTTATTGTATTATTCCAAGCCCCATTAGGATTTGTACGTATATATGTTCCATTTCCATTACAGTATTTTATAACTTCTTTTCTAGTTTCTTCTGAATTAGCTTCCAATGATATAACACCTTTTGTCGTTGCTGTAATGTTTTCGTTATTTGCTACATTAGGGTTTGTTGATTGTGTTACTGTTTGATATTTACTATCAAATGTATTTCTAACTGTTTCATTTTCTTTTGCTTTAGATGTGTTTGCTCCTGTAGTTGCTGTTGCTACAGTTGTATATTTCATTGCATCATATTCAAATTCTACATATGCAGTTTTCAATTTTTCATTTACTGTTGCAGAATTTTCATATAATTTGTACACATTTTGACTATCATCATAATTTACTCTTATTGTATAATTTCCATTGCTGTCTGTTGTTGCTGTAGATGTTGCATTAAATTGTTGTCCACTACTATCTCTTAATATTACTTTTATTCCGCCTAGTCCTTTCTCTCCATCTTTAAACTGTCCATCTATTTCGTTTGCTTTTCCTGCAACTCCATCTAGCCAAACTTTACCGTTAATTTCTATATATCCATCATAATGTGGTTTATGTGTATTTGTTATTGTATATCCTGTTGTCATATCTCCTGTAATTTCGGATGTATACCCTTCTGGAATTCCTGTTTCTTTAACTGTATAGTTGACAATACTTCCATTTTCGTATTTATATAAATCTTTAAATGTACCAGTCCAATTGTTGCTTTCATCTAATGTAAGTTTTTGATTTGTTTCACTTCCATTTTTATATAAAGTTACAGTTATAGATGTTGGACGCAAACCATCTAGATTATCATCGTCTTTCCACACTTTAGTTACTTTTATTTCATTTTTTTCTGGTATATGAATATTAGTTATTGTAAATCCACTTTCTACATTTCCTGTTATAGCTGTTGTATATCCCTCTGGTTTATTGGTTTCTTTAACTGTGTATGCAACTTCTTTTCCATTTTTATATTCTGGAAGAGATCTGAATGTATATTTCCAATGATTACCTTCATTTAATACTGCTGTTCTTACGCTAGTTCCATTTTCATATAATGCTACTGTTATAGATGTCGGTCTTAGCCCCTCTACGTTATCTTCATCATCCCAAGATTTTTCTACTGATACATCAATTGATTTTAGAGTATTTGTAATAGTAAATCCACTTGTCATATTTCCTGTAATTTCAGGTTCTGCTGCATATCCTATTGGCACTTCTTCTTTAACTGTATAAGTAATTTCTTTTCCACTATCATCAGTTTTTTCTAATTCAGTAAAAGTTCCACTCCAACTATCACTCACATTATCACCTTTTAGTGTTAGAGTTTTCCCTGTATCTTTATTATTTGCATATAATTTTACTGTAATTGAATCTGGTCTGTTTCCAGTATTTGTATCATATTTCCAGACTTTTGTTACTGGGATGTCTATTTTATCTTCTATTTCAACAATTATTAAGTCTTGTATGTTACTTATTCCTGCATCCAATAAATATATTTTTGCATTATACGTTGTGTTATTTGTTTTTGATGTTATTTTATTTATATAACTCTTAGTAGCTGTTATTTTCCACGCATCTAAATTTCCTGTATATGTATTATTAGCATCTGCCGAAAAACCTTTGCCTCCAATAGCACTGACCCAGTCATTATAAGACTGATACACTGCCAATTGAACTACAGCGTATGAAAGACTATATCTCAACCCATTATTACTAGATGTTTTTACAGGTAGACAACCATATCCTTTATAAATTTGATGAACAGATGGATCATACGCACTGCCAGCTATTTGTTTCATTTCTTCAGCAGTAACAAGTGCGTTTGGATCCTTTTCAGTAAGAATTCCTGCAAATATATTATTGTAACTAGAATTTACTGTACCATTCTGAACTAATTGTCCTTCAGAATTTATACTATAGAATGTTGCATTATTTCCTTTTATATCAGCTACAGCAGTAACTTTAAATTTAATTCCATCTGAATCCTTATATAGTAATTCGTCCAAAGACTGACTATGTTGTATACAGAAAAGATTAGTATATGTCGCTATATCTCTTGCATTATAAGTAAGTACATTATTATTAAGAATTGCCTCTGTCTTATATTGGTCATCTAGTAAATCTGCCACATACACATCTTTTCCACCTATTTGTACTGTTTCTGTGTTCTCATAATATGGTGGGTCGTTTAGTGGTGATGCTATAGAAATTCCTGCTCTTACTGCTACTAATATTAATATTATTGAAACTAGAACTATAGATAATTTCTTTATCGTTTCTTTCATGGTTCTCTACCTCCTTCCCCTCTTAGTTGATATTTTTATTATTTTGTTTTTAATCATTAATTTTACTGCTATACCTATTAATATTATATTTGTAATTAATAACGTAATATATGCTACAACACTTCCTCCACCTGTTGATACAAGAATAATAACATCTGCTGAGCCTAAATCATCTTCCTCTTGGCTTTGGTTGTTTGGTGTTGAATCAATATCAGCAATTCCATATTCATTATAATCTTGATATATTTCTGCTCTATTATTAATTAATCCTGTATTTTCACCTGTCATAGTTTTTGTTAAAATTAATTTAATTTCTTTTTCTTCACCTGGTTGTAATTCAACATTTTCTAAGCTCTTTGTATATAAATAATTTCCTGATAAATACCAGTCTGTATTTAATTCTGAGCTGAATGTTAATCCACTTGGTAAATAATCTATAATGTTTTTAGCATATCCTGCAGCTTCTCCACCGTTTTTAACTTTTATAGTATATTCTAATACTACAAGTGAACAATTTATTCTTTTTCTATGTATTTCTACTTTTGCAAATGTGTCATTCTCATAATCATAAGATTTTGTTTCTTTACTATCTTGTACAACTATTCTGCTAATATATTTTTGAATTTCTAAATCAAATATTAATTTTTCTTTTAATCCGATATTAATATTAGATATATTTTCTTGTACATTTATTGTATCTGTTACTGCTATTATTTTTTCTTCTCCATTTATATTTATCTTCTTAAGAACAACTTTTGAATTTTTAGTTGTATCTACTCCATTTGCTAAATATGTTGTAGGTTCATATTCTTCTGTGTCATATTCAAATATAACTATGTATGATCCTTTTGGGATATTTGTAAATTTATATTTACCTTCAGAATCTGTTTTTGTTTGTACTATGTTTCCATCATTATTTTTAAAATAATCTTTTGTTGAAACATCATAAATTTTTACTTTTATTCCTTCTAATGATTTTTCTTTATCATCTTTTTCTCCATCTCTATCTAAGTCTAGCCATGCAAATCCAGTTATTTCTTTTTTCTCTTCTACAGGTTTTTCTGGTTCCTCTGTTCCACCATCTCCTGGAACTTCTGGTTTTTCTGAATCCTCTGCTCCACCATCGTCTGGAGGAATTACTACTTTATCTTTTAGCCCTATATTAGCATTAGCAATTATTTCATCTTCTATATTATTTAATTCAATTCCAGCAACTGTTATTGTATTTCCATTTACAATTATATTCTCTAATTTCGCTTTAGAACTTTCTGATGATTCTGTTCCATTTGCTTGATATATTGTAGGTTCATAATTTTCCATTCCATGATCAAATATAATAATATATGAGCCATTAGGAATAGTTGTAAAACCATATTCTCCATTAGTTCCTGTTTGCGTTGTTATTATATTTCCATTATCATCCTTTAGATAACTATTATTTACGGTATTATATAATTTTACTGTGATTCCTGATAAAGTTGATTCATCATTATCTTTTCTTCCATTTGCATTTGAATCTAACCATGCAAATCCAGTTATTACATTCTTTTTCCCTGAATCCAGAGTATGTTTCACTTCTTCTGAAGTATCTTCAAGTACACTATAAACTTTCAAGTCAAATTTATTAGTTATAATATTTCCATCTGCCGAAATTGGAATTTCCTTCGCTTTAGCCACTATAGTCATTTGTAAAGTTTCCCCAGATTGCATTGTTACTGTTTCATAATGTATTATATGATTTAGAATTGTTTCAATATATGTTAGTTTATCTGTTTCATCCGTTGTTTGTAAATCTATCTTTCCATTTATATATATAGTTTCAATTTCTAGATATTCTGAAATTATACCTTCTATTAATATATTACCATCAATAGTTTCTCCTGTATTTTTTACAGTTACATTATACGTTACTTCTTCTCCTTGCTTAATTGCTTCATTATTTTGTGGACTTGTCAAAGTGATTTCCGCTTCTATATTTGGAAATTCTTCTGTCACTATATTTGATCTATAATTTTCTTGTGAATCACCAACTTTTACATATATACTTAAATCATCTACATCATTTATTGTTTTTCCATAAACTTCAAATATTATGTTTCCATTTGCAGGAATTGTACTTATAGATGTTTTATTCTCTTCGTATATTTCTTGATTTTTTATATTTTCTCCCTCATACTTCTTTATATTTATAACATTATACACATCTGATATAATTTGCATTTCGAGATTTTTTATAGCTTTATTTGAAAAGTTTTCTACACATATATGATAATTTGCTGTTCCGCCTGCAAGTAATTGAGCAGATTGGTCATTTGCTCTTTTCATTGTTAGTCTGATGTCTGATTCTTCTAATACGTTTTTCATCTCTTGACTTTCTATTTGTTTTTCATTATGCACTAATATTGCCTTGTTTGATATTTCTTTAACTGTTGTAACAGCATCCATATCTACTCTTACTTCATATTGTGTTGTATATGTTTCTCCCTCTACTAAAGTTGGAATTGTAATATCTATTTCATTCATATATGCTTTCTCTTCATAATAAAACGGATTGGTGCTATAAACATATCCATTTACAGGTTCTACTACTACAGTTCCTTCTGGAACTTCTGCTTTTAATTGAAGATTTTCAAATGTTTGATCTGTATTATTTTTTACTATAGTTGTATATCTAACTACTTCTCCTTCTTTTACAGTATCACCATTACTTAATATTTCTTGTCCAACTTGTGCTATTAATTCAATTTCAAAGTCTGAAACCATCTTTAACCAAATTCTTCTTGAATCCTCTATTTTTGTTTCACCATCTATTTCATATATAACTTCATACTGTGTATAAGATTCTAATCCATTTACTATTTCATTTGGTAATTGTACTTTTACTGAAGCTGTATAATTGTTTCCTTGTGCTAAAGAATCTAATTGTATTAAATATAATTTAGCATTTGGCAATGTTTCTGTTGTCCAACCATTTGTTACATCTGTTGTATCATCTGTTGCATTTGAATTTTCTGTAAAATAAATTGTTGCATTTTGAGCTGTTAAACTTTTTAAAGTTGTTTCAAAAGTGTTTTCTGAATTTCCTGTTGTTGGAAGTTTCCCTAGTATTTCAACATTACTCATATCTGATTCTGTATTATTTACTAATGCAATTTCAAATTCAAGTTCCTCTCCCGCATTTTTGTTGAAAAGTTGTTGTGAAATTTCTTCACTTATTGATGTATTTGTATTTGATTTTAAATTAAAGTATTTAATCAATCCTGTTGGCGCTTGTATTTTTACCTTTTGTTCAAATACACCTACATCCGTAGTTCCACCATAATATTCACTAGCATTTTCATTTGTATATATCATTTTTATTGCACTAGTTTGTGTTGCTACTAATTTTGATAATGTTATACTTAAATCAAGTGGTATATATAATTCTGATAATGTTCCTCCTGGATATTTTGTTTGTTCTCCATTTACTTTAATCTTGATTTGTTTTGTTGTTTCCTCATAATTATAATCTTCTATTACTATTTCATCATTATTAATTACGTTTTGTATAGTTGGAATTGTGTTAAACACTACTTTTTCTACTGCTGATGGCATCTGAATAGCTATTACTGGATTTTTATATAAATCGTATTCAACCCCTTCTGTAACTAGTGTAATTCCTAAAGTCACATTGTTTACTTCTGTAGTTGATAAATTAGCTTTGCTAAGTACTGTTAATTCAGCCTTCGAAACAGTTTCTTTTATTTCAACTCTTGCTTCCGCAGGATTTTCTACTGAGCTTGTTCCTTGTATAGAACTTGTTGTTTTAATTTCTTTTATTGTTTTTATTTGTGCTCTTGAGTAGTTATTTTCTGTCATAGTTTTTGTATGTTTTATTTCTAGTATTCCTTCTGCCACTGGTTTACTTGCTACTATTTTCAATTCTTTTGCTGAATCTGTATAATTTATTACTATGTTTTCACTTTCGATTTGTGAAATATTTTTTATTTCCCCTAATAGTGCATCACCATTTTTTATTGTTATACTTCCATTAGTTCCTAATAGATTTAATAATTGTTGTTTGTTAATTTCTATAGATACATATTTTGCATCTGTATCTAATATTGTATCATCTGTTAAAACAAATTTATCTGAACTTTCATTTATAACTATTTCACTTGCTAGATTTACATTTGTTACTACTAGTGTTGTTGTTGTATCATAAGATATTTTTTGTTTTTCTGTTTCTTCTTTTACAACTGTATTTGCATATAATTGCCCTTTATATAATTCTGTTGTAGTAATTTCAGGATTTGCCATTATAACATTATTTGGTTCTTTATTTTCAATTCCTTTTATATGTTGTGCTTTATATGTGTTTTCAGAATTGTATACTTTCATTTCTGAATTTGTTGTTATATTTACATTACTTGCGTCTACACCTTCATCATATATGAATGTTACTACTACTTCATCACAACCATTTTTATACCAAGCTATTTGATCATTTCCATCTGCTTTATTACTTAAAGTAATTTCTACCACACCATTTTTAGTTGTATAATTACTTATATTTGTTCTTCCGTTTGCTGATAATACACTAACTTCTGGTTCAGTTTCACTTAATTCAGGAATAGAAACACTTAATGTTGTTTGTTCTACTGGATATTGATTATCTAACAATTTTGATTTTATTAATAATTGTACTATTCGTTGATTTTTCTCACCAATCGAAAATACTTTGTTAGTTATAATATTAGTCTCTAATTCTGCTTGTGCATTTTCATCTACTTGATAAATTACACCAACTTGTCTGCTAACAGGTGTAATTTCTTTTCCTTCTTCATTTTCTGAACTTATATAAGTACCTGTTAATTTAACTATTGCTGTTAATAGCATATCTACTGGCATTTTATCAGACATTATTGGTTCAATAGCTAATTCAATTTCTACAGTCTCTCCTGCGTTTATTTGTTTTAAGCTAATTTCATTACCTTTAATACTTGCAATTTCTGTTGATAAAATTTCGCTTTCTACGCTAAAATTGTCATCTAGAATTTCTATTGTTCCATTTGACAAATATCCTTCATTATTTACTTTTATTTCAGCATATAATTTTAAGTTTTCATTTTTTATACTTTGCTCTACATTGCTAAGTTTTTGACCTGTTTTATCTTTAAAATATGCTGAAAATTCAATATTAGGCTCATCTGTAGCTGTCTCAATTTGATTTGTTGCATATGTTATCAAGCTTGAACCTAATACGAAGAAGTCTGTTGTTAATATTGTTATTATCATTAATAGTGCCAATATCTTTTTTATTACTTTCTTCTCCATTCTATTCTACCTCCTTATTTTTACTGTCCAGTTCCTACATGTATTATTTGTTTCATTGCATTATATGTATCTTTTGATAATAGTGTTGTTGAAACCACTTTACCATTTAGTTTTGTAACTTTGTATGCCTCCACTTTTCTACCATTACTTCCTGATTGAACTACTTTTTGTTGTCCTGCAGGTAAGCTTGGGTCTTGAACATATTCTGTTGTATATGCAATTGTTGAAACTTTCTTTGTTTCAATTGTTATGTCATATTCAACTTCTTCTTTTATTCCCCAAATTTGAACTGTTGCAACACCACCTTGTACTGTTGCGGTAATTCTTATTGGATGTTTTCTTGTGTTTTTAAATTTGAAATCTTGTGATCCCCATACAACTGTAGCATCTTTTCCTGCTGGTACATAAGATGTTACAAATTGATGATTTCTTCTTACTGTTACATCTAAGTTTGCCATTATAACTGCATCATATAATGTTGATGATATTTGACATATTCCTCCGCCTAAACCGTCTACAACTTTTCCTGCAGAGAATGTTGCTGCCATTTTAAATCCTGCAGCTACTGTTCTTTCTCCCACAGTTTTATTATAAGAAAACTCTTCTCCAGGTAATAAAACCGTTCCATTTATTTTGTTAGCCGCCAACTTTAAATTTGTTGTCCTGCTTGTGTTGCTTGCTTGATATTTTGTCGAAAATGTTGCTAATAAATCTGGAAAAGCTTCAGTTCCAATCTCCTTTGTTGTTTTGTTTGGTTTTGTAATTGTTAATGGAATTTCATATTGTTCTTTTTCCTCTGTGATTAATAATTTTGCATTTTCTATATCAAAATCTATTCCTTCTGATTCAGGATATATTGTAAATGGTTCTTTTGTATAATAAGCATCTTGTACTTTTTTATAAACTTCTTTATGTATTTTTTCGATACTTATTTCATCTGGTGTTGCTGTTATTAAAGGAATTATTATATTTTGTTCTCTATTCTCTTCTTTTACTACTCTGTATATTTCTTCTATTATTTGTTTTTCTTCTACTTTAAGCCCTTCTTTTCCAGATGTAATAATGAGTTTGTCTTCTTCTCTATAATAACTTGGTTGAATTAGTCGTCCTTCTATGCTATTATTTATGTTTTGTATAACCTGATTCATCATATCTACATCTACTGCCACTTCTAAGTCTATGTTTGTTCCTTTTATCCAAGCTTTTAGTATATCAAAATTGTCTTTTAACAAATTTCCACTTCTACCAATTTCATGCGCTTGCTTTATTGCCTTTTCTATTTGATATTCAACTTCAAGTGTTTTATATGTAGCACTTGTTTCAAATTCTTCATATGTGAAATATATTTCATTTTCGTCCTTTTGTAAGTATATTTCTTCTAATGTTTTTTTAGCTTCTTCTTCTGACATTTTTGATACATCAATTTGTGCAATTTTTATCCCCTTTATTATATTACTATTCCCGAGATTTATTGCTGCAAATATTGTAGATAATATTGCAATTAATACTAATATCATTACCAGTGTTATTAAGACAATTTTCAGTTTACTTTTTTTATTGTCATTTGAGGTTGTTTGTTTTTCTTCTTTTGCATTCTCTAATGTTTTAATATTAATTTCTTCTTTTTCAATTACTTTTACAGTACTATTTTCTTGTTCATTTAAATCATTCTTGTTTTCTTCCATTTTTAACTCCTTTTACCTCTTATTATATAATACCATATATTCGTTTTTTTTACAATTTTTTTTGGCATTTTTTTGACATTTTTTTCACTTTTTTTCTTATTAATATATATGCTTTTTTTGTTTTATTATTACTTTTCAAAATTTTTTACATTTTTTTTAAAAAAAGACTTGAATATTGTAAAATTTAATATTATAATATCACTAACAAAAGATGAAGGAGTTTATAAAATGGAGTTGACAAAAAACATATTTTTTAACACAGATAAATTAGTAGAAAATAGTAAAGTAAAAATTTCATATACAGGTGATTTATTCCAAAATGCATCTACAGATGTGTCTATTCATTATGGCTTTGGTGCTAATTGGGATAATGTTAGTGATGCAAAAATGGAGAAAACAGAACTTGGCTTTCAAATAGAAGTCGATCTTATTTCTAGTGACTTATTTAATTTCTGTTTTTATAATGAAAATGGAGAATGGGATAATAATTCTGGAAATAATTATGTGTTTCAAATCGAGAAAAAACCTGTAGAATTAATAGTATTAGATGATGAACCTGTATCATTAGGAAGTGCAAAAAAATTAAGAAAATCTTATATTTGGAGCAAAAAAATACGTTTGGCAGTATATAAAATTATTACATATCTACCAAAAATAATTTCTGGAAATTACAGAAAAAAAGCTTCAACAGAAACAAGTGAAAATTAATTAATAAAACCGGAACTTTGAATGTTTCCGGTTTTTATATTTTTAAATTATTACCCAGCCACCATTAATTGAAATTATTTGGCCTGTTGTATATTGATCATTAATTAGCCATTCTACACATTTAGCAATATCAATTGTTTTACCAACCTTTTGTAAAGGTATTTCATTTTTAATATTTTCAATATCTTCTTGTGTTAAATTTTTGTTCATATCTGTATCTATAATCCCTGGCGCAATAGAATTAACCCTTATATTTGAAGGACCTAACTCTTTAGCTAACGATTTAGTCATTGCATCAATTCCAGCTTTTGCAATAGAATAAACAGTTTCACACGATGCTCCTACCATTCCCCAAATTGATGAAATATTTATTATACATCCAAATTTATTATGTATCATATTTGGTAATACTTCTTGTGTTACACAGAAAGCAGAATATAAATTTGTATTAATTATTTTTTGCCAATCTTCATCTGTAACATCTGTAAATAATTTATTTTCAGATATTCCTGCATTGTTAACTAATACATCAATTTTACCATATTTCTTTAAAACATATTCTACCATCTGTTTTACTTCTTCTCTCTTTGATACATCTGCTTTATATATTTCTATATTTGCATTTTCTTTTTGTAAATTTTGTGCTTGTTCTTCTGATTTATTATAATTTGCAATTACTATATTTCCTTTTTGTGCTAAGTTTTTTGCAATTTCTCTCCCTATTCCTCTTGAAGCACCTGTTACAAGTATTGTCATATTACTACCTCCAAACGAAAAGTTTAAAAAGGGACCAGGTCCCTTTTTCATTTTAAGCAAAATAAAAAGTCAATAATTAAGAGATACCTCAAAACTATTGACCTTATATGGAGCCACTTCCCAGATTCGAACTGGGGACCCCCGCATTACAAGTGCGGTGCTCTGGCCAGCTGAGCTAAAGTGGCGTTGTGGTGACCCCTACGGGAATCGAACCCATGTCTCCGCCGTGAAAGGGCGATGTCTTAACCGCTTGACCAAGGGGCCATATGGAGAATTCTAATATTTTATACTAGAATTCTTGGTGAGCTATCCGCGACTCGAACGCGGGACAACTTGATTAAAAGTCAAGTGCTCTACCACCTGAGCTAATAGCCCATATGCTTGTGTCACACAACGCTTTTATATATTACACCATTTTTAATTAATTGTCAATACATTTTTCGAAATTTTTTTATTTTTTTGTGTTTTAAGCATTTAATTTTGCAAGAACTTCATCTACATCTATCCCGTGTACTTCACAAGCTTCTTCTAAAGTTTCCATTTGAGAAGCAGGACATCCAATACAATGCATTCCACATTCCATCAATATTTCTGCTTTTTCTGGAGCAATTTGTAGAATCTCTCCTATTTTTGTATCTTTGTTAAATTTCATATTAACCTCCTATATTTTCATAGTTTTTTAAATTTTATCATAAAATTTTAAAAAAGTATAGACATTTTAAAAAAATTATTGTATTATGTTTATCGAAAAAGGCGGTGATGGCATTTAGTACATTAATAACAATCTTTTTTATCATTTATATTATTAATTTTTTTATTACTTTATATTCAATTTATACATTTTTTGATATGAAATTATTTCATAATTTACAAGGTTCTAAATTAAAAATCAAACAAAAAACGGAGGTATAATTATAAAACGATTTACATTTACTATCATATTTTTGTGTATGACTTGTTTTTGTGCATGGCAGTTTTTCTTTCCTATATTTAAGTCTGAAGAGATTATTATTTCACTAGGGATTCACCCATTTGATATATGTTATGACAACCCCACTATTTGGAAATTTATTAAATCTAGTTTTTTTATTTTCTACATATTTGCAAATTATATAATAATAAACTCCATTATATTAAGATTTAAATTTTTCCAAAAATGTTACCAAATAAAAAAAATAGAAGATGAAAATAATTCCTCTTTACAATTATTAATAGGCCAAGATATTTCTTCAAATAAAAAAATTTATATTCCCGAATCAGGCTTATATCAAAATTTTTTAGTGACAGGAACTATTGGTACCGGAAAAACAAGTTCAGCAATGTATCCTTTTACAGAACAATTAATTAAATATAATTCTCTAAATCCAAATAACAAATTAGGTATTTTAATATTAGATGTAAAAGGTAATTATTTCAAGCAAGTTCAAAAATTTGCATCAAAATATAAATTGGAAAAAGATATTATAGAAATTGGTTTAAATTCCAAAACTAAGTATAATCCATTATATAAACCTAATTTAAATCCACTTATTTTAGCAAATAGATTGAAAACAATTTTACTTTTATTTTCAGAAAATAATAGTGAAAGTTTTTGGCTTGATAAAGCAGAACAAGTTTTAGCAGAATGTATTAAGCTTTGTAGGTTATATAATAATGGCTATGTCACGTTTATTGAATTGCACAAATTAATTACACAGCCCAATTATTATAAATCAAAAATAGAAGTGTTAAAAAAATTATTTTGTGAGTCTAAATTTTCTCACAAGCAAATTTATGATTTAAACACCGCCTTAGAATTTTTTGAAAAAGAATTTAATTCACTAGATAGCCGTACTTTAGCTATTTTAAAATCAGAAATCTCTCGAATAACTAATGTTTTTACTTCAGATTACAATATTTCAAAAGTATTTTGTCCAGACAAAAAAGATTTAAATTTCAAAGGTTTTAGTTCAATGTTGAAAAAAGGAAAAATTGTTGTTTTAAATATGAATATTGCAGAATATAAAAATCTTTCAAAAATCGTTGCAGCATATTTAAAATTAGACTTTCAAGCAGAAGTAATGTATAATTTATCACATTCTATTGTACGCCCTTCAGCTTTTATTTGTGATGAATATGCAGAATATGCAACAAAAACCGACAGTGATTTTTTTTCACTTAGTAGAGAAGCAAAATGTATTAATATTGTATCAACTCAAAGTTATTCTTCTTTAAAAAATGCTTTAAAAGATGAAAATTCTGTAAAAGTAATTATTCAAAATTTAATAAATAAAATATGGTTTAGAACAGATGACATTTTTACTATAGAAGAAACCCAAAAACAATTAGGAAAAGAAGAAAAAACACATACTTCAAGAAGTATTTCTGAAAGTGCTAAAGAAACAAAATTTAGTTATATAACCAATTCTTTAAATTCTCAAAATTCTAGTATCACAGAAAGTTTTAATACTTATACCCAAAAAGACTTTATCTATGATACAAATTTTTTCACACAAGATTTAGAAACATTTTCAGCTCTAGGATTCCTGTCAAATGGAACTCATATATTAAAACCCTCAAAATTGAAAATGTTTCCATATTTTAAAAACCAGAAAGGATGATTTTATGAAAAAAATATTGTTTACTTTTATTTTATTTTTTTATATTACTTTAGTTTTATCAACAACTGTGTTTGGTTCAACACCTAAATTAGTTAATAAATTAAATTCCGCTTTTGAAGATATTGAAAGTTGGATAATAAAAATTTCCACACCAGCTGCAGCTGTCGCTGTTTGTTCAGGAGCTCTTATGAGAAAGTTTAGTTTTGGTGATGAAGAAAAAATTAGGACAGGAAAAAAATTGATTACAGGTTCACTATTTTCTTATGGATTTATTTTAGCTATAGATTTGATTTTATCTGCAATTCAATCACTAATTGGATAGGTGATTAAATGGAAAATTATTCAAATGTTACCTCCACAATTCTTGAAACAATAAATACTATTTTAGGCAACTTATTTTCTTCAATAGATAATAATGTATATACAGTTTTAGATGATATCACGTTTATAAGTTCTGATATAATTTATGATTCTTATTTTGAAAAAATTTTAGGCACATCTGCTTCTAACGGTATATTACTTATCTCAAATTCCTTAATTTTTGGTTTCATTTTATATTATTCAATTAAATATTTATTAGCCCATTTCACTTATAAACAAACAGAAAGTCCTATGCAGTTTATTTTTAAAGCAATTATTTTTGGAATTTGTATTAACTTTTCATATTTTTTTATAGGCATTATTTTAGACTTGACATCTAATATAACTCTTGCTATTAGAGGAATTGGCGAAGAATTGTTTAACAAAAATATATGTTTTTCGCAATTAATTTTAGAAATTAATAATACTATTTCTGTAGGCTCCTTTTCTCTAGATGTTTTTTCTTTAGATGGCTTAATAAAAGCTTCTCTTACAATGTCATTATTAAATCTAGTTTTTACTTATTCTTTTAGATATATAATGGTTAAAATATTTATTTTGCTTACCCCTTTTGCAATCCTAACACTAATGCTTGATTCAACATCTTGGTTTTTTAAATCTTGGTTAAAAAACTTATTTTCTTTATTATTTATACAAATTATTGTTTCTATTGTTTTATTAATTTTATTCTCTATGGATTACTCATCAAATAATTTAATGACAAAATTTATTTATGTAGGTGCTATTTATGCACTTATAAAATCAAATTCTTTTGTTCGTGATTTTGTTGGTGGAGTTTCCACAACTTTCACCCAGAATGTGGAAAACCTTTTTAGAAAATAAACTTAGGAGGTGTTTATGAAATTTATAATTCCACAAAACTATAATTTTAAAAATAAAATTTTTGGTATTATTGATTATTCAACCGCTTTTTTTAATATTATATGGTATGGTATTGTTTTTATTATTCTTAATTTTTTACTCACTAATTGGAATATTAAAATATTTTTACTTATTTCTTTTTGTTTCCCTATAACCATATTTAGTGTTGTTGGCTTTAATGGAGAACCTATTGTTTATGTTTTTAAATATCTACTAAAATATTTTTTTAGACCCAAACTATACTTATATAAAAAGTTTTAGACATCTTCCCCTAAAAAAATTTAAAATTAGACTTGATTTTATTTTCTAACATGATATAATTTGACTTAACTTATAGGGGAAACTAGTTCATTTCTTTTTTGAACTAGATTCGTTCCTTTTGGGGGAGGAATGAAAATGCAATTAGAACAGCCAGAAGTGCCTTTATTATTCTCTGAAACAGTTGTCCCTGACATCTTTTTTGCAGAGTACTTGTCACAAATGCCAGCTAATAGTGTGAAAGTTTATTTATATATGATATTTTTATCAAAATATAAAAAAGATATAAAATTAAATGATATGTCAAAAAAGTTAGCACTACCATTAAAAGATTTAAATGATGCTATCTCTTATTTAGATTCAAATGGCTTTATTACCAAAAAAGAAAATGGTTATATTTTATCCAATTTGCAAGAGATGACTCTTCATAAATTATATACACCTAATTTAACTGCAACACCAGAAAAAGTTGCTGATGTAGCTAAAAATCAAGCTCGTGCTAAAGTTATAACACATATTAATAATGCTTATTTCCAAGGAATAATGGGTCCTTCTTGGTATAATGACATTGATTTATGGTTCACAAAATATAATTTTGACGAACAAGTTATGATTGCTCTTTTTGAATATTGTTTTAGTCGTTCCGCATTACACAAAAAATATGTACAAACAGTTGCAGAAGCGTGGGGAAATAATAAAATCCACACTTGGAATGACTTAGATTTATATTATCAAAAACAAGAAAAATTAGTTAAAATTAAAAAGACTATTGCTAAAAAACTTGGAAAAACTACACTTACTCAATATGAAGAAGCTTATATTGAAAAGTGGGTTATTGATTTTGGCTATGAGTTGAACATAATAGAAATTGCTTTAAAAAGAACAACATTTAAAGCAAACCCAACATTTGAATATTTTAATAATATAATTACTGATTGGCATGATAGAAATTTAAAAACAGCAAATGAAATTCTTGCTTTTATAGAACAAAGAAATAAACAAAAGAAAGATACAAAACAATTAGAAAAACAAGTTGCAAAAGCATCTTTTGATCAAAGGCAATATGACAATTTAGCATTTTTGTATGCAAACTCAGGAACTTCTGCTGTAGAAATTCCAGATAATTTAGTAGCAAGTGAACCAAAATTTGCAGCTTCAAATTTTGTAAATATAGAAGGAGATATGCATGTCTAGTGAAATTTTATCTACATTATTATTAGAATATGACCAGAAAAAACGTAGAGCTGAACTTGAATTAGAAACTCGTAAACAAGAGCTTTATGCTAAGTTTCCACGCTTACAAGAAATTGAAAACGAATTAAATAATTTTGCAATTAATACAGCAAAAAATATTTTAAAAGGAACATCTTCTTCTTTAGATGATTTAAATGCCAAAGTTGTAGAATTGAAAGCAGAAAAAGAAAAATTGTTAAAAGAAAATAAAATTGATAGCAATTTTTTAGAACCCTCTTATGAGTGTAATTTATGTAATGATACTGGTTATATTCAAGTAGAAAATTCAGCATCTAGCTTATGCTCTTGTTTGAAACAAAAATTGTTAGATATTTCTTATAATAAATCAAACATATCTAACCTAGGGAAAGAAAACTTTGAAACATTTAATCCTAATATTTTTTCAGATAAAGTAGAATCTGAAAAATATAAACTAAATGTTTCACCACGCCAAAATATAATTACGATAAAATCAAAATGTTTCGAATTTATTGAAAATTTTGACAATCCAGAAACTCATAATTTACTATTTACAGGTAATACTGGTCTTGGCAAAACATTTATGAGTAATTGTATTGCAAATGAATTAATTAAAAAAGGGAAAAATGTACTTTATCAAACAGCTCCAGTCTTATTGGAAACTGTTATCGATAATAAAATGAATAAATATAAAACATCTTCTCAAGACGATTTTTATAAAAATGTTTTAGAATGTGATTTATTGATAATAGATGATTTAGGGACAGAATGTTTGAATAGTATGAAATTAAGTGAATTATTTACAATTTTAAATACTCGCTTACTTAATTTAAATAATAAAGTAACAAAAACAATAATTTCCACCAATTTAAATATTAATAATATTTTTAAAAATTACGAAGAACGTATAGGTTCTCGTATTGCGGGATTTTATGATATTTATTATTTTTTCGGTGATGATTTAAGATTCAAAAACAAAAAATAACAAAGGGAAGTTTTTAACTTCCCTTTATTTTTTATTCACTTTCTTCTACTTCAGCAATTTCAGGTGTTAAAGTTTCAATACTTACTACCTTTCCTCCATCAGTTGTTCTCATTAAAGTAACACCTTGTGTAGGACGACCTAAAATACTAATATCTTTAACTTTTAATCTAATAATTGTCCCTGTATCTGTTATAAGCATTACATCTTCATCATCTGTTGCAATTCTTGCTCCAACTAATTTACCTGTCTTTGGTGTTATTTTATATGTTACAACACCCTTTCCCCCACGAATTTGCACTCTATATTCATCAAGTTCTGTTCTCTTTCCAAAGCCATTTTCAGTAATTGCAAGTAAAGTTGCTTTTCCGCCAGCAATGATTGATTCCATTCCTATAACTTCATCGTCTTCATCAATTCTAATTCCTATAACACCTTGAGAAACTCTTCCTATTGGTCTTACATCTTTTTCATCAAAAGTAATACACATACCGTTTCTTGTTACAAGAACAACATTGTCTTCTCCATCAGTTAATCTTACAGCAATTAGTTCATCGTCTTCTTTAAGAGTAATTCCTTGAAGACCTGTTTTACGTGAAGAATTATATTCAGCTAATGCTGTTTTCTTTATTAATCCATTTTTTGTTGACATTAATAAATATTTTCCTTCTGCAAAGTTTTGAATAGGAATGACTGCAGAAATTTTTTCACCAGCATCTAATCTTAATAGATTTACTATTGCTGTACCTCTTGCAGTTCTTCCTGCCTCTGGAACTTCATATCCTCTTAATGTATATAATTTACCTTTATTTGTAAAGAATAAAATTGTATCATGTGTTGATGCTGTAAATATTTGTTTTACAAAGTCTTCCTCTCTTGTTGCAATTCCTGTAATTCCTTTTCCTCCACGTTTTTGGCTTCTATATGTATCAATTGGCATTCTCTTAATATATCCGAAGTGTGTTAAAGCTATAACTGTTTGTTCTTCTTTAATTAAATCTTCAACATCAAGTTCACCTTCTGCTGCAACAATTTTTGTTTTTCTTTCATCTCCAAACTTATCTCTTATTTCAATAAGTTCTTCTTTAATAATATCAAATACTAATCTTTCACTGTTTAATATTGCTCTTAATCTTTCGATTAATTCCATTAATTGTTTATATTCTTCTTCAATCTTTTCACGTTGTAATCCTGATAAGGTTTTTAATCTCATATCTAGAATTGCTTGTGCTTGGATATCTGTTAATCCAAATCTTTCCATCAATCTTTCTTTTGCATCATCATAAGAATTACGGATTATTGCAATTACTTCATCTATATTGTCAATTGCTATTCTTAATCCTTCTAATATATGTGCTCTTGCTAAAGCTTTATCTAACTCAAATTGTGTTCTACGTAAAATTACTGTTTTTCTATGATCAATATAACAATCTAAACATTGTCTTAATGTTAATATTTTAGGTTCTCCATCAACTAGTGCTAACATGATTACACCAAATGTATCTTGCATTTGTGTATTTTTATATAATTGATTTAGAACTACTTGTGGATTTGCATCTCTTTTTAGTTCCATTACAATTCTTACTTTGTCATTTCTATCTGATTCATCACGCAACTCTGAAATTCCTTCAATTCTTTTTTCCCTAGTTAATCTTGCAATATTTTCAATTAAACGAGCTTTATTTACTTGATATGGTAATGAAGAAACAATAATTCTTTGTTTGTTTCCACTCATTTCCTCTATCTCTGCCTCAGCTCTCATTATGATTTTTCCTTTTCCCGTTCTATATGCCTCTTTAATTCCTTCTATTCCGAGAATCATTCCTTCAGTTGGGAAATCTGGTCCTTTAATTATTTGCATTAAATCATCATCAGTTACATTGTCGTCATCAATTATTTTTATTACACCATTTATAACTTCTTTTAAATTATGTGGTGGTATATTTGTCGCCATACCTACGGCTATACCAGATGAACCATTTACTAATAGTGTTGGAATTTTTGCAGGTAATACTGTTGGTTCTTGTAATCTATCATCATAGTTTGGCATAAAATCTACTGTGTTTTTTTCTATGTCAACAAGCATTTGCTCTGATATTTTTGACATTCTTGCTTCAGTATACCTCATCGCTGCAGCTCCATCACCGTCTATAGAACCAAAGTTTCCATGTCCATCAATTAGCATATATCTCATTGAAAAATCTTGGGCCATTCTTACCATTGCATCATATACAGATGCATCTCCATGAGGATGGTATCTTCCTAATACAGAACCTACTGTATTTGCACATTTTCTGTACGGCTTGTCTGAAGTAATTCCGTCTTCATGCATAGCATATAATATTCTTCTATGTACTGGTTTTAACCCATCTCTTACATCGGGTAATGCTCTTGATACAATTACACTCATTGCATAGTCTATGTAAGCAGTTCTCATCTCTTGTTCAATGTCTCTTTTAATTATGTTTCCGTCTTGTCTTTCTTCCATTGTTTTCGACCTCTTTCTTTTTTACATTTACAAGTGTATTATATTATACCAATCCTTATTTTGCAAGGCTTTTAGCGAATTATTTTTGTTTTTTTATACTGATTTTTTATACGTTTTTTTAGTTTTTTATATTGATAATTTTTCTATTAATTCATTTTCTAAATTAGTAATTTCAAAATTTTGTCCATTATTTTTTATTAGATTATGTAACATTTCCACTTTTCTTGTTTCTTTTAAAATATTTTCCAAAGGAATAACATTGTCTATTTTATTTTTTATTTTATTGTATTCTTTAGTCATACCTTCAAAATCTTTATTATTATAATATTCTTTCCAGTTATCGATATACCTACCTAGTTTTTCAACTACATTATTTTGTTCATCTAATTCATTTTTTATATTGCTCGAAATATTTTCTAATAAAATATCTTTTCCGTTTCTAATTAATCTTGTAACAGAGCTATTTATATATCCGGATTCATAAGTTTTATTAATAACTTTGTCTAGTAAATTAGACATTGTATCTATAATTCCTCCATCTGCTACAGCTGTTCGTACTTGTGTCACATTCTCAAAATTTCCTGTAAAAATTCCTATCGTACTCTTTCCAAAATCAATTGCAGAATCAACTGCAGTTTGAATTCCTTCTTTTAATCCATTTTTTAATAATGCATCTTTTATTTCGATAACTTGATTTTCTATCAAATCTGGTAAAACAGATTTTAATCCTATATCAATTGCATTATTAATTGTTTGTCCAATTACAGTGTTTAAAAAATTATTTTTTTCTTGATTTATATTGTTATTTATTTCGTTTTGTATATTCATTTTTGTTTTCCTTTCTAATTTATATTTTTTATTATTTTTTTATTTAATGAATAATATTAATAAAAAATTAAATCTTTTTATTTTCGATTTTCGCGCGTCATTTTTTATAATTAATTTAATTATTTATTTTTTTAATTATTTTAATTGTTCTTTTTATTTTTTATATATTTTATTTTTTATTTATATGTTTTTTATTAATTGAATTTCTTTTAACTAATTTTGATTTTGTTTAAAATTTTTTCAGATTACCACATTTAATTTGTTTAAACTTTTTGTACTTTTTAATATCTTTTTTACACAACTATTTTATTCAAACTTTTTGCTTATATTTTTAAATTTTTATTTTATTTTTTTATAAAATTTTACCATTTACATTTTTTACCTTTGCGTGCTGGTGTCTCTTTTTATTTCCAAGGTTTTCCGGCCACTTTTATTTCAGTAATTCTTTAAAATATATTTTAGAAATATATTTTTTTATTTAATTTATCAAATTAAATAATTTAATTTGATTTTAACCAATAACATCCTGTCCCATTTATTTCCAGTTTGCTTCTTTGTTAATTTTATATTTCGTTTATTGTTTTAATTTTATTAAAGTTTTTAATCAAATTTTAAAATATTTTCTATTAATTAAAAATTATTTTTTTATTTATTTTTTACTTGATTTTATTAATTATTTTTATTATTATTTATTAGATATTTTTATCATTATTTATTAATTAATTTTATTTTTATTTTTTATAATTATTTTAATTATTTTTGTTTTTATCATTTATTTTTTATTTAAATGTTTTTTATTAATTGAATTTCTTTTAACTAATTTTGATTTTGTTTAAAATTTTTTTCAGATTACCAATATTTAATCTGTTTAAACTTTTTATACTTTTTAATATCTTTTTTACACAACTATTTTATTCCACTTTTTGCTTATATTTTTAAATTTTTATTTTATTTTTTTATAAAATTTTATCATTTACATTTTTTACCTTTGTGCACTGGTGTCTCTTTTTTATTTCCAAGGTTTTCCGGCCACTTTTATTTCAGCAATTCTTTAAAATAAATTTTAGAAATATATTTTTTTATTTAATTTATTAATTTAAATTATTTAATTTGATTTTAACCAATAAACCCCTGTCCCATATATTTCCAGTTTGCTTCTTTATTAATTTTATATTTCGTTTTTTGTTTTTATTTTATTAAAGTTTTTAATAATTCTTAAAATATTTTTCTGTTAATAAAAAAGTATTTTAAATAATTCAAGTATAAAAACATTTTTTTCATTGGAAGAAGAAAATATTAAATTATTATCTCAATATTCTAATTTATCGGAAAAAGAAAAAATAGAAATAAAATCTTTAAAAAGAGGAGAAAGTTTAATGGTTGTTGGCGAA